>NZ_NMQT01000280.1 GCF_002234405.1 Amycolatopsis thailandensis
GGAAGCGGTCGCCGGGGCCAACCGGACCCGTGACCAGCGGATCATCGCGCAGAACGAGGCGGCGACAGCGGCCGCGCAGCGGAAGATCGCCGAAGCCGAACGGGTCAACGCGGCCAAGGCGCGACAGCGCGCCGACCAGCAGGCGGCCCTCGCCAGGTCGATGCGGGGTGAGGCGGAGCGCCAGCAGGGTGTGGCACAAGGCGCCAAGGAACGCGCGCAAGCACAGGAGGGCATCGCGCGGAACGCGGACGAAACCGCGCGCTTCCACGAAGGCAAGGCCCGCGAGGCTCGGGACAAGGCGTACGCGGCGGAGCAGGCGAAGCAATCGACCGCGGCTCGCTCCTGGGCACGCGACGCACAGGCGCAGGCCGCACTGGGCACCCCGCAGGAAGGGATCGCCCGCGAGGCGGCCAACGCGGCCCGTACCGAGGCCAACACGGCCAGGGACGCCGCGACAGCGGCTCGCACCGCCTCGAACACGGCGACGGGAGCCGCGGCGAACGCCCG
>NZ_NMQT01000281.1 GCF_002234405.1 Amycolatopsis thailandensis
GTCCGCGTTCGACCCGGTCGGGCCGAAGCTACCGAGAACCGGCTTCAATCTCGCTGACCGACACGTTGACCGCCATCCCTCTTTAGTCGGTATCCGAACCCCGATCCGGGCATATCAGTCTTGTCGGTCCCCTGTCGTACGCTCGCGGCGTCCACTGGGGAAAGGAAGAGCGCGTGAACGAGGTGAAAAGCCTGGTTTCGGCGGTTCGCAACGGTTTGGCCGCGCTGGCCGATCCGGAGAAGGCGCCTTCGATGCAGGCGTACATGAAGTCGGAAATGCCGTTCCTCGGTGTGGCGTCACCGCCTCGGGCGGCCCTGCTGAAACAGGTCTACGCCGAGCATTCACTACCTGATCGAGTGAGCTTCTCGACCGCCGTGCTGACCTTGTGGCGTGAAGCGAGCTTCCGCGAAGAGCGCTACGCGGCGATCGCCCTTTCCGGACACCGCGCCTACACCCGCTGGCAGGACGGCGATCTGCTCGGCCTGTACGAAGAGATGATCGTGACGGGCGCGTGGTGGGATTACGTGGACGAAGTCGCGATCCGTCGCGTCG
>NZ_NMQT01000282.1 GCF_002234405.1 Amycolatopsis thailandensis
TCAGAACTTTCATGGCGCCGTCGTCTCCCACGCAGATCAGCGTGCGCCCGGTGTTGCCGGGTTTCGCGTCGACGACGGTGAGACCCCAGCGCTCCGACAACCGCGCCACCAACGCGGGCAGATCGTCACACCACGTCGTGACGCCTTCGCCGAAGCGCCTGATCAGGCGTGCGCGGGCCTGATCGTCCAGCACGTTCAGAACAGGGGCCAAGGGATCGCGCGCCAGTCGTCGCCGGGCTCCGGGAAGACCCCCTCGGCCAGCAGCAGTTCGGTGCGCTCGGCCAGCGCACGGATCTCGAAGGCGGTGAGGTGCTCGCCCAGCGCGCCGCCGAGTTCGCCGTCCAGCTTCTCGCGCAGACCGCGCAGCTTGCCGACCTCGGCCTCGGTCAGCCGCTCACCGATCCAGCCCCAGAGCACCGTCCGCAGCTTCGGATCGGTGTGCAGGCAGATCCCGTGGTCCACGCCGTAGACGCGGCCGTCGGCACCGGCCAGCACGTGGCCGCCCTTGCGGTCGGTGTTGTTGACCACGATGTCGAGCACGGCCAGTTCCCGCATGTCCTGCCGGTTCGCGTGCGCGAGCACCGCGGGCTCGCCGTCGC
>NZ_NMQT01000283.1 GCF_002234405.1 Amycolatopsis thailandensis
GTCCGTTCGCACCTGCACCTGGCGAAGGACCGGATGCCCGGCCGCCCCGCGGTGCGGCTGCTGAACCCGACAGGCCCCGAAGACGGCTGGACCCGTGAGGCCACCGTCGTCCAGGTCGTCACGGACGACATGCCGTACCTCGTGGACTCCGTCGCGGCCGAGTTCGCGCGGGACGGGGTGCAGGTCCAGCGCATCGTGCACCCGATCGTCGTGGTGAGCCGCGATCTGACCGGCGAGCTGCTGGAGGTCCACCCGGACGCCGACCCGGCCGATCCGCCGGCGAATTCCGCGGCCGAGTCGTGGATGTACATCGAGATCGACCTGGTGACCGACCCGAATCGCGCCCGCGAGCTGGACAACCGGCTCTCGTCGGTGCTGGGCGACGTGCGTGAGGTCGTCGAGGACACCGACAAGATGGCCGAGACCGCGCGCCGTCTCGCCGACGAGCTGGACGAGAAGCCGCCGGGGCTGGCCGTGGGCGAGGTCGCCGAAGGCGCCCGGTTGCTGCGCTGGCTCGCCGACGGTCACTTCAC
>NZ_NMQT01000284.1 GCF_002234405.1 Amycolatopsis thailandensis
CCGTCGTAGTCGTCCGGCCTCGGCTCACGCAGGTCTTGCGGGATCGAGATCCACGCCCCCTTGCGGTCCTTCCGGACGAACCCGGTGTCCTCCAGTGTTTTCAGGCATTCGGTGACCTCGGCGCGCGCGAGGCCCGTCCGGCGCGCGATCTCCTCGGGGCCCGCGGGAAGCTCCCGCGTCACCCGCTGAAATCGCGGATCCTCACGCATCGCGATGTCTCGCAGGGTCACCGGCCGCTTCGGCATCGCGGTGCTCAGCAGCCGCCTCGCGGCCAGGGCCAGCAGGACTGCGACCGGGATCTCGACGAAGGCGGCGAGCGCGACACTGGCCCACCGCTCCGACGACGTCCAGCCGAGCATGACGTCGAACCACGCGTCGCAGCACAGCATCGCGGCCGTGGCGGACAGCAGCGGAACGGCCGCCCGGCGGCGGCGCAACCCGAGCCACGCCCCGGCCGCGAAACACAGCAAAAGCGCGACGTCGAAGCCGACCCAGGCCGTGCGCCACTGGCCGGTGTCGTACCGGTCGGGCAGCGTGTGCGCGAGGTAGACCGTCCAGGGCACGAGCAAGACCGCCGCGCCGGCGAGCAGCGTCAGCAGCATCCGTCGGATCATGATCACGACGTTAGGGGCGGCCGGCGCTCTGGCCATCCGGGCTTTTCCCCGGTTCCGCCTCAGGGTCGTCCGACCGGAGCAACTTGGGTGAAACCTCGCGTGGCACCGAACGGACCTGGTCAGAATCGGTCCATGCGATCGAAAACGCTCGTCCTCGCCGCGATCGTCGCCCTGTCGGCCGGACTCGCCGGACCGGCCACCGCCGTCGCCGCGGGCCCGCGGCTCGAGAACCCTCGGCCTTGCGCGCACGACGCGCGGTTCACCTGCTCGACGTTGACCGTTCCGCTCGACCATCGCGGCCGCACCCGCGGCACGCTGAAACTCCAGGTCGCCACCGCGAACAACGCGGACGCGCCCCGAGGAGTGCTGCTGTTCCTCACCGGCGGCCCGGGGCAACCCGGCGTCCCGTTCAGCACCGGCCTTTTC
>NZ_NMQT01000285.1 GCF_002234405.1 Amycolatopsis thailandensis
CACCTGTTGGCGAATCTGCTGGACGGTGAAATTGATCGCCAGCGCGGTACCGGGAACCAGCGTTCCGGTGGCAGGCTCACTGCGGATATCGGAGCGATTGAGCCGCTCGTCGACGAAATACGGACCTTCCATTTGCTCTGGCTTGACCACGCAGTCCAGCGCGCAGACTTCGGGCGTGCCGGCGGTGGGGGTGGTGGCACTGGCCGTGGCGGATCCGGCGACAGTGAGTGTCGCGCCGGCGGCGCCGAGCAGTATCAACGCCTGCCGCCTGCCGAGCACCCGGCCTACCGGCTCATCATCGTCATGCATAGGGTTCCTTTTCGCCAAATGATGGGAGCGGGGAACTGAGCGCGACAAGGTTTTGCCTGCATGGAGTCGCGCGGATCCGAGTGTCCGGCATGGCCCGTCCACTGTCGAGGCAATTCACTCTCGCGCATCATACTTCGGCGCGAAAACCGTCTTTGATGGACCAAATTCTCGACCCTGCTACGGCATTTCGCCTACGACGATCGAAGCCCGTTT
>NZ_NMQT01000286.1 GCF_002234405.1 Amycolatopsis thailandensis
GTCGCGGTCGTTTCCGGGCTGTCCGGAGCGGGCCGCAGTACCGCCGCGAAATGCCTGGAGGATCTGGGCTGGTTCGTGGTGGACAACCTGCCGCCCGAGCTGATCGCCACCATGGTCGAGCTGGGCGCGCAGGCGCGGGGCGCGATCACCAAGGTCGCCGTGGTGATGGACGTGCGCTCGCGCGCGTTCACCGACGACCTGGCCTCGGTCATCAAGGACCTGGACGCCCGGGGCTACAAGCCGCGGGTGCTGTTCCTGCAAGCGACCGACGCGGTGCTGGTGCGCCGGTTCGAGGCCGTCCGCCGCGGGCACCCGATGCAGGGTGACGGCAGGCTCGCCGACGGCATCACCGCCGAGCGCACACTCCTGGAGCCGCTGCGGGAAGAGGCCGACCTCGTGCTCGACACGTCGTCGCTTTCGGTGCACGACCTGCGCGCCAAGATCGAGGACGCCTTCGGTTCCGAGGCCAGCACGCAGACCCGGGTCACCGTGCTGTCGTTCGGGTACAAGTACGGCCTGCCGATGGACGCCGACCTGGTGATGGACGTCCGGTTCCTGCCGAACCCGTTCTGGATCCCGGAACTGCGCGACCACACCGGCCTCGAGGGCGAGGTCCGCAACTACGTGCTCAGCCAGGAAGGAGCGGACGAGTTCCTCGACCGCTACCACCAGCTGCTGCGCCTGATCGGTGCCGGCTACAAGCGTGAGGGCAAGCGGTACCTGACGCTGGCCGTCGGCTGCACGGGCGGGAAGCACCGCAGCGTCGCCATTTCCGAGGAACTCGCCCAGCGTCTGTCCAATGAGGACGGTATGGCCGTGAAGGTGGTGCACCGCGACCTTGGCCGCGAGTAGCGAGCCGCGAGCGGTGGCACTGGGGGGCGGGCACGGCCTGCACGCCACCCTCACCGCGTTGCGCCGGGTGACCTCGCAGGTCACCGCCGTGGTCACCGTCGCGGACGATGGGGGCTCGTCCGGCAGGCTGCGCCGGGAACTCGGGCTGCTGCCGCCGGGCGACCTGCGGCAGGCCTTCGCCGCGTTCGCCGCCGAAGACGGCGGAACGCTGTGGGCGGAGGTGTTCCAGCACCGGTTCGGCGGTGACGGCGCGCTCGCCGGGCACGCGGTCGGGAACCTGTTGCTGGCCGGGTTGTTCGAAGTGCTCGGCGACCCGGTCGCCGCGC
>NZ_NMQT01000287.1 GCF_002234405.1 Amycolatopsis thailandensis
CTCCGCCGACGAGCACCGTGCGATCGTCGAGGACTTCTGCGACTTCCTCGCGGGCCGCACCGACGCGCTGATCCGCCGCCTGGAACAGGAAATGGCGGCCGCTTCCGAAGAGCTGGAGTTCGAACGCGCCGCCCGGCTGCGTGACGACCTCGGCGCCCTGCGGCGCGCCATGGAGAAGCAGGCGGTCGTGCTCGGCGACGGCACCGACGCGGACGTCGTCGCCTTCGCCCACGACGAACTCGAAGCCGCCGTCCAGGTCTTCCACGTGCGCGGCGGCCGGGTCCGCGGCCAGCGCGGCTGGGTGATCGACAAGGCCGAAGAGATGGACGTCAAGGACCTCGTCGACCACTTCCTCACGCAGTTCTACGGCGAGGAGGCCGAACGCGCGGACGATCCCGAACTCGGATCGCCGGTCCCGCGCGAGGTGCTCGTCCCCGAACTGCCCGCCGACGCGGAAGCGCTCGGCGACTGGCTTTCCGGGTTGCGCGGTTCGAGGGTGAGCCTGCGGGTGCCGCAGCGCGGCGACAAACGCGCGCTCGCGGAAACGGTGACGCGCAACGCCGGCGAGGCGTTCACCCAGCACAAACTGCGCCGCGCCGGTGACCTCACGGCCCGCTCGGCCGCCTTGG
>NZ_NMQT01000288.1 GCF_002234405.1 Amycolatopsis thailandensis
ACTGATCATCGCCACGAGCAGCGCGAGCAGCAGTCCGGACAGCGATTCGAGCACCTGGCGGTGCCCCATCGCCTCGGACGGTGCCTCCGCCGTTCCTTCGGTCTTCATGGCGTCCTTTCAAGCGTTCGGGGCAATTATTGCCCACTGTGCAAACTTGCACAGTGAGAACTTTATTCCCGTCGCTACGCTGTCCTGGTGGACACCCTCGACACGCTCCGCACCCGCAAGAAGGCGGCGACGCGGCAATCGCTGCACGAGGCCGCGCTTCGCCTGGCGATGGAGCACGGTCTCGACGGCGTGACCGTCGAGGACATCGCCGACGCGGTGGGGGTGTCCCGGCGGACGTTCTCGAACTACTTCGCGAACAAAGAGGACGCGATCCTGCACGCCGACCGCGAGCGGACCGGGCTGCTGGTGTCGCTGGTGGAAGGCAGGCCGTCCGGCGAGAAGCCGTGGCAGGCGCTGCGCGCGGCGTGCCAGGACCTGTACCGGGCGCACCCCGTCCCGGACCGCGAATGGGTGGCGCAGCTGAGGTTGCTCCGGCGGCATCCGTCGCTGCTCGCGCGGCAGGCCGGGGACCAGTTCGCCCTCGAACGCGACCTGATCGCGGTGCTGCTGGACCGCGGGCACGGCGTCGA
>NZ_NMQT01000289.1 GCF_002234405.1 Amycolatopsis thailandensis
GGGGGAATGATGTCGGTCGGCCGCTCGTCCGGGAGCGGGCCGTCGTCCTCGCGGCGCCTGCGGCGGCCGGGACGGGGAGGCTCGTCCTGGGCGTAGGCGGGTACGCCAAGACCCCGGTCACCCGGCTGGGGGGACCGCCGCTGCGGTGCGGGAGGCGGTGGTGGCTGTTGTGGTGGCGGGGCCGCGGGTTCGGTGGCCCGCCGCTGCGGGGCCGGACGCTGCGCGCGGGGCCGCGGTTCGTCGTCGGCCCTGCGCGCACGCGGAGGCTCTTCGGGGGACCGGCGGGCGCGAGGCGGCGGTTCTTCCGCCGAACGCCGTACACGCGGCGCGGGCGGGGCCTCGGGGGGTTCCTGCCGGACGTGCCGCCGGCCCGTCGGCTGGGGTTCGGGCCTGCGACGGGGCGGGGCCGGTGGCGGGCTGGCCTCTTCAGGCTCCCGCAACCGTCGTCTACCGCCCTGACGGCGTTCGGGCCGGCCGTGGGGCTCGGTCATGTGTCGCCCTTCCGTGCGCGATGTGCCGCTACCGCGTCGATCCACGCCTGCAGGATCTCGACCGCGGCCGCCTGATCGACGACGGCACGAAGCTTGCGTCCCTTCACCCCACGCTGCGACAGCATCCTGGATGCCGTCACCGTGGTCAACCGCTCGTCGGCCAGCCGCACCGGCACCGGAGCGATCCTGGCCGCGACCTTTTCCGCGTAGTCCAGCGCCGCTTCGGCCGCCGGACCGTGGCGGTCCTTGAGCGTCCGCGGCAGCCCGACGACGACTTCGACCACGTCGTGTTCCGTGACGAGTTCGACGAGCTGGTCGACGTCCTTGTCGCCAGTCACGTCGCGAGTGAGGGTAACGAGCGGGCTCGCGAGGATGGGGTCGGGATCGCTGAGCGCGATCCCGACCCGGACGGATCCGACATCCACCCCGAGCCGCCTGCCGCGCCCCGGATCGGACTCTCCGGGCCGATCCGGGCGCCGCTGAGGGGCGTCGTCAGCCAACTTCGGCGACCGCCGCGCGCAGTGAGGCGATGGCCTGCTCGGCCCCGGCCGGGTTGGTGCCGCCGCCCTGGGCCATGTCCGGCTTGCCGCCGCCACGGCCGCCGATCGCCTCGGCGAACGACGGGACCAGCTTGCCCGCCGCGATGCCCTTCTCCTGCGCCGCCTTCGTGGTGGCGACGACGAAAGCGACCTTCTCGCCCTGAGGCGCGAACAGCGCCACGATGCCTGGACGGTTACCGAGCCTGCCGCGGATGTCCTGGGCCAGCGCGCGCAGACCGTTCGAATCGACGCCCTCGCCGAGTTTCTCCGCGACGACCGCGATCCCGCCGATGTCCTCGGCCTTGTCCGCGAGCGAGCCCGCCGAACCGAGCACCTGCTGGGTGCGCAGCTGCTCGATCTCCTTCTCGGCGTTCTTCAGCCTGGTGAGCACGTCGTCGATCCGCGACGGCAGCTGCTCCGACGGCACCTTGAAGGTGCTCGCGAGCTGCGAAACGAGCAGCTGCTCCTTGCGGACGTACTTGAGCGCGTCCGTGCCGACCAGCGCCTCGACCCGGTGCACGCCGGAACCGATGGACGAGTCGCCCACCAGCTTCACCAGGCCGAGCTGGCCGATGCGGTCGACGTGGGTGCCACCGCAGAGTTCGCGGGAGTACTCGCCCATGTCGACGACGCGGACGTCGTTGCCGTACTTCTCGCCGAACAGCGCGACCGCGCCCAG
>NZ_NMQT01000029.1 GCF_002234405.1 Amycolatopsis thailandensis
AAGCCACGCAAAGTGCCCAAAACGGATGTTCCATCTAGGGCAGCCTCTCGATAACCCGAATCGCCACTCACGACGTGGCTTTCGCGGCACCCGAACCAGGCAGACGCGCGAGCGGCCGAGCACGACACCTTCGCCTCGGGCGGATATCGACTTCGTGCAAGCGGAGCTGCGGATTGGACCCCACGTGACACTCGCCGTACGCCGGTCGGCGGATCTTCACAGAAGGCGCGGACCGCGAAGTTACGAGAGACGTGTCGCGAGGTAGTTCACCATTGGCGCTCGGTGCGCGACCGCGTTCCCGGGACGACCTTGCGTTGTGAAAGGCGACGGAGGAGGCGGCTATGACCAGCTCTGAGAGTCTCGTGGACAACAGCGTCAGCGGTGCGCTCGCCGCGATCGCGCGCACGCTGCAGGCCGAGCCCGACGTCGAGACGACTCTCGCGGCGATCGTGAAGGCCGCCGTGGACCAGGTGACCGGAGCCGAATACGCCGGGATCTCCCTGGTCGACCGGCGGCAGCGGATCCGGACGGTCGCGCCGACCGATCAGCTGGTGGTCACCCTCGACGAGGTGCAGTACCGCACCGGGCAGGGTCCGTGCATCGACGCGATCACGGAGCACGAAGTCTATCGCACCGGCGACCTCACCACCGAAGCCCGCTGGCCGGCGTTCACCCCGGCCGCCGCCGAGACCGGTGTTCGCTCGATGCTCTGCTACCGCCTCTTCGTCAGCGAAACCACGCTCGGCGCCTTGAACCTCTCCTCACGCGGCCTCGACGCGTTCAGTGATCAGACCCAGCGGGAAGGCGGCGTGTTCGCCTCCCACGCCGCGATCGCCCTCGTCGGCGCCCAGACCGAGGCCAACCTCCACACCGCGCTCGAACACCGGGACGCGATCGGCACGGCCAAGGGAATCCTGATGCACCGCCACGGGATCGGGCCCGCCGAAGCGTTCCGTCTCCTCGTCGAAGCCTCCCAGGCGGCCAACCTGAAACTGCACGTGGTCGCGGCCTGGCTCGTCGACCATCACCGTGAAGTGTGACCGGAGGCGAATCCGGTGACGGTTTCGCGTGTGGCGTCACTCCCCGCGGGTATCAGAGGGACGGTGGTCGGCTTGTTGAGCAGACAGCGGTCGGCCACCGCCGCCGCCCAGCCCGGAACAGGAGGACGTCGTGCCCGAAGTCAGCCGCGTCGTCGAAGTACCCCCGGAAGCCGTGTTCGCCGTACTCGCGGATGGCTGGCTCTACGCGGGATGGGTGGTGGGTAGTTCACACATCCGTGACGTCGACGAGGACTGGCCCGCCGTCGGCTCCCGCATCCACCACAGTGTCGGGCCGTGGCCCCTGCACATCCAGGACGTGACCGTGGTGAAGGCCGTGGAGCCCGGCACTTCCCTTTCGCTGGAAGCGAGGGGCTGGCCACTCGGTGCCGCGGAGGTGGGCCTCACCCTCTCGCCTCACGGTGCGGGTGAAACGCGGATCCGGATGACCGAACGTATCGTGCGCGGGCCCGCCAAGGTGCTCCCGGAAGCCGTTCAGGCGCTCATCGCCAAGCCGCGCAACGAGGAGGCTCTCGCCAGGCTCGCGGACCTGGCGACCGGGAAGTACGCGAACCGGAAGAGCGCTCAGTCGTAGACCGCCCGGTTCGCCGCCCGGATCACCGCCGCGTAGCCCGCGCCGAGCAGGCCCGTCCTGGCCAGCGCGGCGCGGGCCGCGTTGGCTCCGGGACCACCGTGGACCGCTCCACCGGGATGGGCCGAGGCACCCGCCAAGAACAGCCGGTCCACCGGGGTGTCGGCCCGGCCGAGACCGGGCACCGGGCGGAAGAACAACTGCTGGTGGATGGCCGTGGTACCGGCGTTGATCGCGCCGCCCACGAGGCCCGGGTTGTGTCCCGCCAGTTCTAGAGGACCCTGGACGTACCGGCCCCGGATCAGGTCGGTGAACCCCGGCGCGTTCTTCTCGACGGTCCTCTCGATCCGCGCGACCTGCCGGTCCAGCGCCGTCCGGTCCTCCATCACCCCGCGGGGGACGTGGGTGTAGGCCCACGCCGATTCGGTGCCCGGCGGTGACCGATCCGGATCGCTCGTCGTCATCTGGCCGAACAGCAGGAACGGCTCCTGCGGGCTCCGCCCCCGGACCAGGTCGCCGCCGAACGCCGAGAGGCCGTCCAGATCGGCGCCGAGGTGGATAGTGCCCGCCTCACGAGCGCCTTCCGCCGTCCAGGGAACAGGGCCGGAGAGCGCCCAATCCACCTTCACCGTGGCGCTGTCCCACTGGAACCTGTCGAGGTCGTCCAGCAGCCGGGGCGGCAGCCATTCCGGACCGACCATCTCGCCGTACAGCGTCGGGGCGGGTACGTCCGCGAGCACCGCCTTGCGGGCCCGAAGCAAGTCGCCCGCGCCGGTGCGCACCCCCATGGCGCGGCCGTCGGCGATGAGGACTTCCGTTACCGGACAACGGCATCTCACTTGCCCGCCGCGCGCGACGAGCCGGCGTACCAGCGCGGCGGTCAACTCCCCCGCCCCGCCGACCGGGACGGGAAAGCCCTCGTCCTGGCCGATCATCGCGAGGAGCCAGCCGAAGACCGCGCTTCCCGCGTTGTCCACGGAAAGGTCGCTGTGCGCGGCGTTCCCCGCCAGCAGCAATCGCGCCCCTTCGCCGGCGAAACGCTCCTCGCCGAAGCGGCGCGCGGGCAAGGTGAGCATCCGGGCCAGGCGCAGCGCGTCCGCGGTACCCGTGCGGCGCAGCAGCCGCACCGCGGATCGGACCGGCGGGAACGGGGTGAACAGCGCGTTCAGCAGGGGTTCCCGGATCTCTTGCCATTGGGCGAACAGGCTTCGCCACGCCGCGCCGTCCCCCGGCGCGAAATCGCGGACGGATTCCGCCGTGCGTTCGAGGTCGCGGGACAGCACCACGCACCGGTCGTCCGGCAGGACGTGGGCGAGTACCTGGGGCGCGTGCCGCCAGCGCAGGCCGTGGTCCTCGAGGTCCAGCCCCCGCATGACCGGCGAAACCGCGGTGAGCGGGAAGAAGGCGCTGCACAGGTCGCTGCGGAAGCCGGGTTCGGTGACCTCGTCCGTCCGTACCGATCCGCCGGGCTTCTCCGCCTGCTCCAGCACCAGGACCGACCAGCCGGCGTCCGCCAGGAGGTTGGCCGCCACCAGGCCGTTGTGCCCGGCGCCGACGACGACGGCGTCATGGACTTCAGTACTCACTTTTCCCCCGTTCGTCAGGACTGGGACCGATGGCTCGGCCGGAAGCGGGTCAGTGAGCGGAGTCTCGGCAGCAGCCCGTCGCCGCGTGGTGGGGCGAGCGGCAGGCTCGCCTCGCCCGCCCCCGACCTGAGCCCGGCGACCAGGTCCGCGACCACGCTCGCGGCGTCGTACCGAGGTCGCCAGCCCAGCGCGGTTTCGGCGAGCGTGGTGTCCACGAGAGGCGCGCCGTCGGCGAGATCCAGCCAGCCCGGATGCAGAGGCAGGACACCTGTGCGCCATGCCGCGTACGCGGCCGCGCGGACGAGCTTCTGGGGCGCCGGGACACGGATCCCGCCGAGCAATCCGGCCAGCGCGTCGGCGTCGAGGACTCCTGGTCCGGCCAGATTGACCGCTCCGGTGAACCCGCTGTCGAGAACGAGCCGGATGGCTTCGGCGACATCGGCGCTGTGCACCGCCTGGGCCCGTAGATCTTTCCAAAGAGGAAGGGGCAGCCATCGGTCGCCGACCAGCCGGGCGGGCAGGGCCGGGCCGAGCAGCCAGCGCTGGAACTCCCCCGCCGCCCGCTGCTGGAGGATCGCGCACGGCCGCAACCGCGCCACCCCGACCTCCGGATGATTCGCCTCGAACCGGTCGAGCAGGGTTTCGAGGGCGGCCTTGCCGCGGCTGTACGCGCTGGTTTCGATGCCCTTGCACGGCCAGCTCTCGGTCACCTTCTGCCAGCGCGGAGCGGGGGCGTAGGCGGCGACCGACGAAAGAACGACCACCCGGGGGACACCGGCCGCCACCACCGCGTCGAGTACATGCCGGGTTCCGTGGTCGTTGGAGCGCCACATCGGAGGATCACCACGCTCCGGCGAAATCGCCCAGGCGAGATGGACGACCGCGTCCGCCCCTTCCAGCAAAACGGCCAGCTTGGTCCCGGCGTCGGGTTCGCCGAGGTCTTGCGCGCACCAGCTCGCCGCGCGATACCGCGCGGAGGTGGTGTCAGGCAGTCTCCTGGCCACACCGATCAGCTCGTCGGCGTCGGATTCGAGGACGTCGAGCAGGGCTGTTCCCACGTTTCCGGTGGCACCGGTGATCACGATCCGCACCCCGACCGCGTACCCGGACGCTCCCCGGCGGAAACCCGTCGTCCGGACAGGGTTAGCCGGACGCACAGGGGGTAGCCGCAGGGAACGATCGAAGGAGGAGCATGTCCACTGAGGCCCGTTCACTCGCCGTCGTCACCGGGGCGTCCAGCGGGATCGGATTCGAACTGGCGAAGGTCTTCGCCGACCACGGCTACGACCTGGTGGTAGCGGCGGAAGACGACAGTCTCCTGCCCGCCGCGCGCGAGATTCAGGCTCGCGGAGCCGGCGTGGATGCCGTCCGGACCGACCTCAGCACCTTCGAGGGTGTCGAAGAGCTCGTCGAACACGTGGCCGCGACCGGTCGCCCGGTCGACGTGCTGGCCGTCAACGCCGGGGTCGGTGTCGGCGGCGCGGTGCTGGACAACGATCTGCGGTCACAGCTGCGCACGGTGAATCTCAACGTGACTTCCGCGGTCCACCTGACCTATCGGCTGACCGGGCCGATGGCCGAGCGCAAGGCGGGACGCGTGCTGTTCACCTCGTCCGTCGCCGCTACCGCCCCGGGCCCCTACCTCGCCGTCTATGCGGCGTCGAAAGCGTTTCTGCAGTCCTTTTCGGAGGGCCTGCGGGTCGAGCTGAAGGATTCCGGTGTCACGGTGACGGCGTTGCTGCCGGGCCCGACTGACACCGAGTTCTTCGAGCGGGCCGGGATGCTGGACACCAGAATCGGCGCGGGCCCCAAGGACGATCCCGCCGACATCGCCCGGGCCGGATTCGAAGCCCTGATGAAGGGCGACGACCAGGTGGTCGCCGGCTCGGTCAAGAACAAGGTGCAGGCCGCGGCCGCGCATCTCCTGCCGGACAAGGTCAAGGCCGCTCAGCAGGCGAAGGCCGCCGAACCCGGCGGTGCCGAAAACACCGGAAAGCGGTCCGGCTGATCGAGCGGTCCGCGTCGAACGGAGGCATTCCGATGAACGAACACGGGACCGGACGGCTTTTGCGACCGGTGGTGCTGGTCATCGCCCTGGTCCATCTCGTATTGGGCGTACTGGGCTTTTTCTTCCTGCCGGAAGCCAACCAGACGGGAGAGAACACGGTCTGGATCTTCAGCGCCACCGGCATGCTGAACGTCATCCGCACCCTGATCGGTGTCCTGGGAGTGGTGGCGGTCCTGAAACCGGCGGCCATCTATGGCTACTGCTGGATGGTTTTCGTGGCCTTCGCGGGCTTGACCGCGTTCGGTGTGCTCTCGGCGGCGACCTCGTCGGCCGGTGACGCGGTCAATTTCAACTGGGCCGACAACGTGCTTCACGCGCTGACCTCGCTTTCCGCGCTCATAGCGGGCATCGTTCTGGTTCGGCGGCCGTCAAGGGAACGCACCGGGAGGCGGGCGGACGTTTAACCCGGCGTTTGCAGGAAACCTCCTGGTATGAAGGAAAAAGCACCGCTGCGGATTCTCGTGTGGCATGTACACGGATCCTGGACCGAGGCCTTCGTGCGAGGTGGTCACCGGTACTTCGTCCCCTCGTCGGCCGATGGCGGGCCTTGGGGTCTCGGTCTGAGCGGTCGTGAATGGCCCGCGGCCGAAGAGGTCTCTTTCCCCGAGCTCGCGGACCTCGACCCCGACGTGGTGGTGCTCCAGCGGCCGGAGGAGCTGGAACTGGTCGCCCAGTGGCTGCGCCGTCGTCCCGGCAAAGACCTGCCCGCCGTCTTCGTCGAACACGACACGCCTCGCCCGCACGCGGCCATCACCCGGCACCCGTTGTCCGATCGCGACGACATCCCGGTGGTCCACGTGACGCACTTCAACGACCTGATGTGGGACTCGGGGCTCGCGCCGACGACGGTGATACCGCACGGGATCCCCGATCCCGGCGAGCGCTACACCGGGGAACTCCCGCACGGGGTGGCCTTGATCAACGAGCCGGTCCGCCGAGGACGGATCACGGGAACGGACCTGCTTCCCGCTTTCGCCGAACTCGCCCCTGTCGACGTGTAGGGATCGGGAGCGAGCAACTCGACGGCCGTCACCGCTCCCTGCGTTCCGGCGGAGACCTGCGGAGCCGTGAGCTGCACACCGAAATGGCCCGGCGCCGGGTCTACCTCCACACCGCCCGGTGGACTTCGCTGGGCCTGTCGCTGCTCGAAGCGATGCATCTGGGCATGCCCGTCGTCGCGCTCGCGACCACCGAGGCCGTGCACGCGGTGCCGTCCGACGCCGGTGCGATCTCGACGGACGTCCTTTCCTTGGCCAAGGCTTACCGAGAACTGATCCACGAACCCGATTTCGCCGTCCTCGCCGGGAAATCCGCCCGCGAGTTCGCGCTCGCCCATTACGGGCTCGAAGCGTTCCTCGACCGTTGGGACGCCCTTCTGACCGAGGTGACCGCTTGACTCCGCCGGGCGCGGAGGGAAGGAGTCCGATGAGGATCGCGATGGTTTCCGAGCACGCCAGTCCGCTCGCAGCCCTGGGCGGAGCCGACGCGGGGGGCCAGAATGTCCACGTCGCCGAACTCTCCGCCGCGTTGAGCCGAGCGGGACACGACGTCACCGTCTACACCCGCCGGGAGAACCGCCGCGTTCCCGCCACCGTCGAGGCACCACAGGGGTACCGGATCGTCCACGTCCCGGCGGGACCGCCGAAGAAGCTGCCCAAGGACGAACTCCTGCCGTACATGGGCGATTTCGGCAGGTTCCTGCGGTCTCGCTGGACGAAGGACCGCCCGGACGTCGTCCACGCGCATTTCTGGATGTCCGGTATCGCGGCGATGCTCGCCGCGAAGAACCTCGACATCCCGGTGACGCAGACCTTCCACGCGCTGGGCGTGGTGAAACGCCGCTACCAGGGTGAGCACGACACGAGTCCGGCGGAGCGGATCCGGCTCGAAGGCATGCTCGCCAAACGGGCCGACCAGGTGATCGCGACCTGTTCGGACGAGGTCTTCGAGCTCGCGCGGATGGGCCTGCCCCGGTCACGCGCGGCCGTCGTCCCTTGCGGAGTCGACCTCACCAAGTTCACCCCGGACGGCGAAGTCGCTCCTCGCAAGGCTCGTCATCGGATCGTCAGTGTCGGCAGGCTGGTACCGCGCAAGGGGTTCGACACCGCGATCGCCGCGCTTTCCGCCTTGCCGGACACGGAGCTGGTCATCGCGGGCGGCCCCGACTCCGGCGCCCTCGCCCGGGACCCGGAGGCCACGCGGCTGCGCGAGGTCGCCACCGCGGCCGGCGTCGGTGACCGGTTGTCCCTCCCCGGGCTGGTGTCCCGGGACGACATGCCCGCTCTCCTGCGATCGGCCGACGCGGTCGTCTGCGCGCCTTGGTACGAACCCTTCGGGATCGTCCCGCTGGAAGCCATGGCTTGCGGGGTGCCGGTCGTGGCCACCGCTGTCGGAGGTCTGACGGACACAGTGGTCGACGGCGTGACCGGGCTGCTGGTGCCCCCGCGCAAGCCGAGGGAGCTGGCGAGCGCGCTGAGGAAACTGCTGGACGACACGTCGATGAGGGAAGTGTTCGGCCTCGGCGGGGTCGACAGGGCCAGGGCACGGTACTCGTGGGATCGGGTGGCCTTGGACTGCCTGCGCGCCTACCAGCGGGTTCTGCGGACGGAAACCGATCGCGGCCTAGCCGTCGCGCGTGAAACTCACCCCACGTATCGCCGGGCGGCCGAGTCGCGCTGAGACTCCTCCAACAACAGCAGTCCTCGCTCGACCTCGGCCGGCACCACCCGGCGTTCCCGCAGCACCCACGGGATCCCCCGCGCCGCCTCGGCCACGGCCGCGACGGTCGCCCGGTCGAGAGGCGCGGAGCGCAGGACGACGGCCATGCGGCGCACGGCACTCCGCAGTGGACGCCTCAGCCACAAGGTCCAGAGCGTGTTCCTGATACCCAGCTGACGGCGCCGTCGCGAGTCGCGGACCTTCGAGGGGGCGTGGTGGATCACCATCTCCTGGTCCCAGCACATCCACCAGCCCCCTGCCGCGAGGTCGAGGGCGAACAGTTCTTCCTCTCCCCCGAGCCACATTCGTTCCGAGAACCCACCCACCTGGTGGAAGGCGCGGACCCGGACAGCCGAGAGACCGGCCATGACGCCCAGCAGTGCGGGTCCGGGCAACCAGTCCGGACCGGGGATGGGCGAATGCCGCAGTTCCGGTGTGATCGGGTCTTCGGTCAGCTCCGGCGCCACCAGGCACCGGCCCGTCGTCACCGCGAGGCCGGGGTACCGATCGAGCCTGTCCGCGGCCCGCCGCAACGAGCCCGGCTGCCATCGGGTGTCGTCGTCGCAGAAGGCGACATACGGGGTGGTCACCTCGCGGACGGCGACGTTGCGTGCGACGGCGCCGAGGTTACGGCTCGACCGGATCACCCGTACCGAAGGGAAACCCTCTTCGACCGCGTCCGCCGTCCCGTCGGTGGAGGCGTTGTCCACCAGCACGATCGGTGCGGCGTCGGGCAGGGCGGTCATCGCGCGGAGTGTCTCCAGCACCTGGGCGCGCCGTTCGTGCGTGATCACCACGACCGTGATCCGATCCTCCACTTCAGTCTCCCTGCGCGTGTTCGAGAACCCGGATCTGGCGCTCCACCCCGGCGGGCAGCGGCCGGCGCTCGGCGAGCGCCGACGGCAAGCGCCGCAGCGCCCCGGCGAGTGCGCCCAGCACTCCCGGCTCTCGCGGAACCCTCTTCAGAATCCGCAACCCCTCGGCCACACAGTGGCGGCCAGGTCGTCGCAACACGGTGATCAGCAGCCTGTTGCGCAGCTCGACGCGCTCGCGCCAGCGCTGCGGAGGCCGTGACGCGGAAGGATGATGATGGGCTCGCACGGCGTCCACGTAGCAGAGCCGCCAGCCGTGCGCGGCGAGGTCGTAGGACAGCAGCCTTTCCTCCGCGCCGAAATGCAGCAGCGGATTGAATCCCTCCACCTGGAGATAGGCTTCGCGCCGGACGATGGCGGAGCAGGCCAGGAATCCGAGCACGGCCGGGCCGGGCAGTCCGGCGGGACGTCCCAAGGGGCTGTCCGCCATCAGGGGGACGACTGGATCTTCCCGTTCCTCTTCGCCGACAAGGGTTTTCGCCGCCACCAGTCCGACGTCGGCGTGTCCGTCGAGGATCCGTTCGGACTCGGTGAGAGCGTCTTCGGCCCACCAGGAGTCGTCATCGCTGAAGGCCACATAAGGCGTCCGCGCCAGTGCCACACCGAGATTGCGTGCCGCGACGCCGATGTTGCGCGGCAACCGGACCACGTGCACGCCGGGGAACTCGGCGGCCCGGTCCGCGGTGCCGTCGGAAGAGCCGTTGTCGACCACGATGACCGGCGGCACCGGCCGCAACGCCGTCAAGGCGGTCAACGTCCGTTCCAGTTCGGTCACCCGGTCGCGGGTGGCGACCACGACCGTCGTCCGTGCCCCCGTCATCGCACCGGTCCGCTCTTGAGCGTCTCGACCAGATCCCGTACGAGACCGTCGCCGGTCGGCAGCGCGCGAAGGGCGGCCACCGACCTTCCCTGGACCGAAGAACACCAGCGCCACCAGGAATCGAGGAGGTTAGTGTCGCCGCTCTCCGCCGCGGAAACCAGCGCGGGCCAGCCGAGGGCGTCGGCCTGCGCGCTGACCTTCCCCCCGCCGTCGACCGGGTCCACGGCCAGCACCGGGATCCCCGCCCGGAGGCCCAGCACCAGACCGTGCAGCCGCGTCGTCACCACGACGTCGAGATGCGACAGGATCGAGGTGAACTGATCGGGTGTCTCACAACGCTCCCAGTCGGAGTGAGCGAGCCGGGTGTCGAGCGGGATCCTGGCGCAGTCGACGCCGGCGATCCATTCGGTCACCGAAGTGTGGACCTCCGCGTGACGGCCCGCCGACCCGTACTCGCCTTGCCCCGGCGCCAGGATGACCCCGGTGACCAGCACCTCGTCGGTCCTCGCGCCGAGGGAGAGGTCCGGGGTGCCGATGCCGTCGTGATCGCGGGCGAACACCCGGTCGAACCCCGTGACCGCGTCGTCGGCCGGGTCGATCACGGAGACGCCGACGGCGATCCGGCAGCAGTGGGCGAATCGCCGGTGCACCTCCCGCACCTGCCGGCCGTGCGCGGGCCCGCAGACGAACACGACGTGGCTGTACCTCGCCGGATCCACCTCCTCGTAGCTCAACTCGTCCGGACGGTAGACAGGGCTCCAGGCCAGATCGTGCGGCAGCCCGATGGTCGAAAGGACCTCGCCAACCTCACGCATGGCGAGCACATCCCCGGCGGTCGCCTCGCCGTGCCGGAAACTCGCCCAGCTGATCACCAGTGCACGCATATCCGTGGCTTACCCGGCTGTACCCGGTTCACACCGGTTTTTTCCGGCCCGGACCGGGTAGCCGCCGACATGGACAGTGTGTTCGGACGTGCTTTGGTCACGGGGGGCGCGGGTTTTCTCGGGTCACATCTGTGCGAGCTTCTGCTCGACACCGGCGCCGAGGTCGTCGCGGCCGACAATTTCGCCACCTCCGACGCGGCCAACGTCGCGCATCTCCTCGAACGACCGCGATTCCATTTGGTCTCCCAGGACATCACCGCGCAGGCGACCCTGCCGGGGCCGTTCGACGTCGTGTTCCATCTGGCCTCCGCCGCGTCTCCCCGGGACTACTTCCGTCTCCCGCTGGAGACACTGCGTGCGGGGTCCTACGGCACCGAAAGGGCGCTGGACGTCGCCGCCCGCGACGGCGCGCGGTTCGTCCTCGCCTCGACCAGCGAGGTCTACGGCGATCCCCACGAACATCCGCAGCGCGAGGACTACTGGGGCAACGTGAACCCGATCGGCCCCCGCAGTGTCTACGACGAAGCCAAGCGGTACGCCGAAGCGCTCACCTCGGCCATGCGGCGGGAGCGCGGGGTGAACACCGGGATCGCGCGGATCTTCAACACCTACGGACCGAGGATGCGCGCCGACGACGGCCGCATGATCCCGGAATTCATCGGCCAGGCCCTGCGAGGAGCCCCGCTCACGGTCACCGGAGACGGCAGGCAGACCCGGTCGATCTGCTACGTCGACGACACGGTCCGAGGACTTCTCGCCCTGGCCCGCTCGGGCTCACCCGGCCCGGTCAACCTGGGCAATCCGCAGGAACTGACCGTGCTCCGGATCGCCGAGGAGATCCTGGCGGTCACCGGGAGCACCTCCCGCATCGAACACGTCGAGGCCGCCGTCGACGACCCGGCCCGGCGATGCCCCGACATCTCCCGTGCCCGCCGGGAGCTCGGCTGGGTCCCGGAGATCTCGATGGCGGAAGGACTTCCCCGCACGGTCGCCTGGTTCGCCCGGAGGCTCTCGTGATCCCCCGCGGAGACGCTTCGCTGAGTAGCGACGTCCTGGGCATTCGCGCGGCGTCGTTTATCCCCGACTCCACCGGGTAGCGCTAAAAGAGCAAGCGCGGGTCACGGCCCGTGTCTCCGACCGGAGAGGTGGCCCGGTGCGCATTCTCGGTATCAACGCCGTCTTCCACGACCCGGCCGCGGCACTCGTCATCGACGGCGAGATCGTGGCGGCCGCGGAGGAGGAACGGTTCAGCCAGCGCAAACACGGCAAACGACCAGTGCCCTTCTCCGCTTGGGAACAACCCGCCGAGGCGGCCGCGTGGTGTCTCGCCGAAGCGGGTATCGCGCCGCAGGATCTCGACGCCGTCGGCTATTCCTACGATCCGGCGCTCGTCGAACCCGGACTGGTGGGGCACGACGGCAAGAACGAATGTCTCCGCACCGATTTCGCCCGCCGCGCACCCGCTTTCCTCAAAGCCGCGCTGCCCGGGCTGGATCCCGCGAACGTCCGGTTCGTCCGGCACCATGTCGCGCACGCCGCCTCGGCCGCGTTCGCCGCCCCGTTCGAGGACTGCGCCGTGCTGGTCGCCGACGGCCGTGGTGAGAGTACGTCCTATCTCGCGGGCGAATACCGCGACGGCGAATTCGAGGAACTCGCCGAGCAGCGGCTCCCGCATTCACTCGGGTTGATGTACGAGGACCTGACCGAACACCTCGGTTTCGCCCGCTCCAGCGACGAGTACAAGGTGATGGCCTTGGCCTCGTACGGGAAACCGCGCTTTCTCGGCCGGATCGCCGAGAGCGTGCAGGTCAACGGAATGGGGTTTCGCACCGACGAGATCGACTGGTCCTCGTTCGCCCCGGCCGTCGAGCCCGGTCAGGAACCCGGACGCGAGCACGCGGATCTGACCGCGAGTGTCCAGCGCTGTCTGGAGGACGTGCTGCTGGAACTGGCGGGGAAGCTCCACGAGCACACCGGCCGGGCCGATCTGGCGATGGCGGGCGGGATCGCCCTCAACTGCGTCGCCAACACCCGGCTCCACGCCGAGGGCCCGTTCGACCGGATCTGGGTCCAGCCCGCCGCCGGTGACGCCGGCACCGCGCTCGGCGCGGCCCTGCAACTCGCGGCGGACTTCGGCGACCGGACCAAGCCGATGTCCGGCGCCGACCTCGGGCGCGGCTGGACCGACGCGCAACTGGAGAACGCCCTGCGGACCGCGAACGTGCGGTACGAGCGGCCGGACGACGTCGCCGAGTCGGTCGCCGAGGCCTTGGCCGAGGACCGGATCGTGGCGTGGTTCCAAGGCCGGTCCGAATTCGGGCCGCGCGCGCTCGGTCATCGTTCGCTGCTCGCCCATCCCGGCCACGAGGCCAATCTCGAACGGATCAACGACGTCAAGGGCCGGGAGCAGTTCCGCCCGGTCGCCCCGATGGTGCTCGCCGAACGCGCCGGCGAGATCTTCTCCCGAGGGCCGCTTCCCAGCCCGTACATGCTTTTCGTACACGATGTCGCTCCACAGTGGAGGGACCGGATCCCGGCGGTGACCCATGTCGACGGCACCGCCCGCGTACAGACCGTGGACCCCGCGCAGGAGCCGCTCGTCGCGAGGATGCTCGATGCGTTCGAACGACGCACCGGGGTACCCGCGGTCGTCAACACCAGCCTCAACACGGCGGGCAGGCCGATGGTCGACTCGCCGAGGGACGCGCTCGAATGTTTCGGTTCGGCGCCCATCGACCTGCTCGCGCTCGGACCTTTCGTGGTCCGCCGCCCCTGACCCTGGAGGTGTGCCGTGATCGAAGAACACTTCGCCGCATTGAGCGAAGCCGCAGGGAAATCCGTTTCCTGGGGACCGAAGATCGTGGGCTGGGGTGATCATCTGGCGGCGGTCCTGTCTTCCGGCGGGCGACTGCTCGCCTGCGGCAACGGCGGGAGCGCCGCGGAGGCACAGCACCTCACCGGGGAGCTGGTGGGCCGTTTCCGCAACGACCGGCGGCCGTTCTCGGCGATCGCCCTGCACGCGGACACCTCCGCGGCCACGGCGATCGCCAACGACTACGGCGACCACGAGCTGTTCGCGCGGCAGGTACGCGCGCACGGCCGCCCCGGTGACGTCCTCGTCTGCCTGTCGACCAGCGGCGGCAGCCAGAACGTCGTCGCGGCGGCGAAAGCCGCGCACGAGGAAGGGGTCACGACCTGGGCGCTGACCGGCCCCTCCCCCAACCCGCTCGCCGCGCTCTGCGACGACGCGATCCCGGTGGAGGCGCCGTCGATGGCCACCGTCCAGGAGATCCACCTGGCCCTGGTGCACGCCTTGTGCACGGCGCTGGACGACGCACTCGGGGTGCCCACGTGAGGCCGCTGGTCGTGGTGGGCGACGCCTTGCTGGACGTGGACGTCGACGGCGTCTCGGACCGGCTCTGCCCGGACGCGCCGGTGCCCGTGGTCGACCTGGTCCGCGAATGGCGGCGGCCGGGTGGCGCGGGACTGGCCGCTCTGCTCGCGGCACGCTCCACCGCCGAGGTCGTCCTGATCGCCCCGATGGGTGACGACCAGGCGGGCCACGCCCTGGCCGGTCTGCTGGAACGCGAGGTCGGGCTGGTCCGGATGCCGTTACGCGGCACCACCGTCACCAAGACGCGGGTGCGGGCCGCCGGGCAGTCGCTGGTCCGGCTCGACAGCGGCGACGGCGAGGCCGAGACCGCTCCCCTGACCGGCGAGGTGCGGGACACGCTGCGGTCGGCGGGGGCGATCCTCGTCGCCGACTACGGCCGCGGCATCACCGGACACCCGGAGCTGCGGCGGCTGCTGGGCGGACTGGCCGGGGAGATCCCGGTCGTCTGGGATCCGCATCCCCGCGGCGCCGTGCCCGTCGGCGGGATCCGGCTGGCCACCCCGAATCTCGCCGAGGCCGAGCAGTGCACCGGGACGCGGGCCGACGCCGGGGAGCTGGCCGAGCTGATGCGAGCGGCGTGGGACGCCGGCGCGGTCAGCGTCACCACGGGTTCGCAGGGGGCGGTCCTCACCGAAGGCGGGCACCTCACGGTGTTCCGGCCGCCACCCGGCATCGTCGCCAAGGACACCTGCGGCGCGGGCGACCGGTTCGCTTCCGCCGCCACCGCCGCGCTCCTCGCCGGAGCGACCACGGCCGAAGCGGTGGCCGCGGGGGTCGACACGGCCGCGCGTTTCGTCGCGACGGGCGGCGCCGCCACACTGTCTACTGTGGACAGCGCTCCGGTGCGGGATTCCCTGCCTGCCGGCACGTCGGCGTTCGACGTCGCCGCACGGACCCGCGCGCGTGGCGGCAGGCTGGTCGCCACCGGTGGCTGCTTCGATCTGCTGCACCCCGGCCACGCGAGCCTCCTGCGGCAAGCACGCGCCCTGGGCGACGCGCTCGTCGTCTGCCTCAACTCCGATGAATCGGTCCGCGGGCTGAAGGGACCGGGACGGCCGATCGTGGCCGCCCGCGACCGGGCCCGGCTGCTCACCGAACTCGGTTCCGTCGACGCCGTGGCGGTGTTCGACGAACCCGATCCAGCCGCGTTGCTGGACCGCCTGCGCCCGGACGTCTGGGTCAAGGGCGGCGACTACGCGGACACGGAACTCCCCGAAAGCGCCGTGGTGCACCGGCACGGCGGCGAAATCGTCCTGATCCCGACCATCCGCGGCTATTCCACCTCCCGGCTGGTGGCCGCGGCGGAAGGAGCATGATGCGTCCTCTCGGCAACGTCCTGATCACCGGCGGTGCCTCCGGCCTCGGCGCGGCGGTGGTCGACGCCGTCCGCGAGGCGGGCGGCACCCCGCTCGTCATAGACCGCGCGGAGCCCGCGGCGGACGTCCTTTTCGCGCGGGCCGATCTGGCGGACTCCGCCGCCGCCGCGACCGCCGTCGACGAACTGGCCGAACGCGCGGGCGGCCTGGACGGCGTGTTCACCGCGGCGGGCACCGACGCCTGCGGACCGCTCGACGAAGTGACCACGGAGGACTGGGAACGGGTGGTCAAGGTCAACCTGTTCGGCACGGCCGCGGTCGTCCGCGCGGCCCTGCCCCATCTGCGGCTGAGCCACGGCACGGTGGTGACCTGCGCGTCAACCCTGGGCCTGCGGGTCGCGGGCGACGCGAGTGCCTACTGCGCCTCGAAATTCGGCATCGTCGGGTTCACGAGGGCACTGGCCATGGAACTGGCAGGCCGGGTGGGCGTGACGATGCTCGTCCCCGGCGGGATGCACACCGCGTTCTTCGACGACCGCGCCGCCCGGTACAAGCCGCCGCCCGACGCGAAACTGAACCGGCCCGAGCACGTCGCCGCCTCCGTGGTGTTCGCGCTTTCCCAGCCGCCCGGCTGTGAGGTCCGCGAACTCGTGGTGTGCGCTTCCGAGGAAGGGTCGTGGCCGTGAGCGGCGGCATCCTGGTACTCCGCGCGCTCGGCCTCGGTGACCTGCTCACCGCGGTCCCCGCCCTGCGGGCACTTCGCCGCGCCTTCGAGAACGAGCGGCTGGTGCTGGCCGCCCCCGAGAATTTGCGGGACATCGTCGAGTTGATCGACGCGGTGGACGAACTGCTCCCGACCGCGGGCCTCGGCGAGCTGTCGTGGCCGGGCGAACCCCCGCGGCTGGCGGTCAACCTGCACGGCCGCGGCCCGGAGAGCATCCACGATCTGCTCGCGAAGGACCCGGTCGAAGTGATCACCCACCGGCATCCGGACTTCCCCGGCCTCGACGGCCCGGAGTGGCCCGCCGACGTCCACGAGGTCGACCGCTGGTGCCGCCTGCTGGAGGCCGCCAGGATCCCGGCCGATCGGGCCGACCTCGCCCTGCCGCCGCCACCCGGACCGAGTCCGGCGCCCGGCGCGGTGGTGATCCATCCCGGTGCCGCGTTCGCGGCCCGGCGCTGGCCCGCCGAACGGTACGCGCGGGTGGCGCGGGAACTGGCCGGAGAACATCGGGTGGTGGTCACCGGCAGCGCCGCCGAAGCGGCCCTCGTCCGCGAGGTCACCGACCAGGCGGGCCTCCCCGCGGACGCCGCCCTCACCGAGGACACCGGACTCGCCGAACTGGCCTCGACCGTGGCCGAGGCCTCCCTCGTCCTCTGTGGTGACACCGGCGTCGGTCATCTCGCCACCGCTTACGGCACGCCGTCGGTCCTGCTGTTCGGCCCGACCCCGCCCCGCCTCTGGGGCCCGCCGCCCGAGGCATGGCAGCACACGGTGCTCTGGGTGGGCGACGTCGGCGACCCACACGCGGCCGAGCCGGACGCGGGCCTGTTGCTGCTGCACGAGGAACGGGTGCTCAGCGCGGCGAGCGAACTGCTCCGGACGGGCGTGGCCCATGGTTGACCGGGTCGGCGTCATCGGAGCGGGTTACGTGGGTTTGACGACCGCCGCTTGTCTCACTCACCTGGGCCACGACGTCCTCTGCATCGACAGCGATCAGTCCAAAGTAGACGAACTCGGCCAGGGCGAGGTCGCCATCGCCGAGCCGGGACTGACCGAACTCGTCCGCGACGGCCTCATCTGCGGACGCCTGCGGTTCAGCACCGCGATGAACGGGCTGGCCGCCGTGGACGTCGTCCTGCTCTGCCTGCCGACACCGAAAGGCGAAGGCGGGGAGGCGGACGTCCGGATCCTCGAAGAAGTCGTGGCCACGCTGCCCGGCCTGCTCGCACCGGGATGCGTGGTGGTCACGAAGTCCACCGTTCCCGTCGGCACGGGGAACCGGCTGGCGGAGCTGCTTCGCGACGCCGGTCTCCCGGTGGTCGGCAATCCCGAGTTCCTCCGTGAAGGTCACGCGGTCGAGGACTTCCTGCGTCCGGACCGGATCGTGCTCGGTGCGAGCGAAGAAGATCAGGCCGCCGCCGAAAGGGTGGCGGCGCTGTACGGCGAGACGGACGCGCCCGTGTGGTTCACCGATCCGTCGAGTGCCGAACTGGCGAAGTACGCCAGCAACGCCTTTCTGGCGCTGAAACTGTCCTATGTGAACATCCTCGCCGAACTGTGCGAACACCACGGCGCCGACATCCGCGACGTCGGACGGCTGATCGGGCTCGACTCCCGGATCGGGCCCGCCTTTCTGCGGCCTGGTCCCGGCTGGGGCGGCTCATGCCTGCCGAAGGACACCGCCGCGTTGCTCCGGACGGCGGAACGCGCGGGCGTCGACTTCGGCATGCTGCGCGACGCCATGAAGGCCAACGCGCGGCAGCAGGCGGCCGTCGTGCGCAAGATCCGGCTCGCGATCACCGGCACGCCGGACGGCTCGCTCGCGGGCGTCCGGATCGGCTTGCTCGGGCTGGCGTTCAAGGCGGGGACCGGGGACCTGCGCGACTCCCCCGCGCTGGCGATCGCCAGGGAACTCGCGAGGAGCGGCGCGGTCCTGACCGGTTACGACCCCGGCGTCGAAAGCGCCGAGCCGGACGTCGTCCAGGTCGTCGACGACCCCTACCTGGTGGCCAAGGACGCCGAGGCGCTGGTGGTGCTCACCGAATGGCCCGAGTTCCGCGAACTCGACTGGACCCGGCTCGCCGCGGCCGCCGAACGGGCCGTCGTGGTCGACACCAGGAATCTGCTGGATCCGGCGGCCGTCGGCGAAGCGGGGTTCAGTCACACCAGGCTGGGCATCGACGGTCACGGCCCGGGCGGCGCGAGGTGAACGACCTTCGTCTGGGTCATCTCGTCGAGCAGTTCGGGGCCGTAGCCGTAACCGCTTCCGCTGGCCCGGCGGGGATGCGCGGAACCTCCTGGCGCGCCACCGAAGACGTCGTTGACCTTCACCGTGCCGACGGGGAGCTCCCGCCAGGCCCGCTGCGCGTGCTCCATCGACGCGGTGAGCACCGTGGCGGCGAGGCCGTAGTCGTCCGTAGCCGCCAGCTCCAGCGCCTGGTCGAAGTCCGGCGTCACGCACACCGGCGCGACCGGGCCGAAGGTCTCCTCCTTGAACACCCGCATCCCCGTGGTGCACCCCACGAGCACGGTCGCCGGGTAGAAGGCGCCTGGTCCGTCCGGAAGCTCCCCACCGGTCAGCGGCTCGGCACCCTGCGCGATCGCCTCCACGACCTGGTCGTGCACGCCTTCGCGATGGCGCCGGTCGACCAGCGGGGCGAGCCGGCGGTTTCCGGCTTCCTCGGCCAAAGCGCCGAGGAAGGCATCGGCGATGTCCTGGTGCACATAGATCCGCTCGACGGCCACGCAGATCTGCCCCGAGTTGGCGAAGGCCCCGGTCGCGGCTTGCGCGGCGGCCCAGCGGGGGTCCACCCCGGCGTCGACCACGAGCGGGTCGTTGCCGCCGTTCTCCAGCAACGCTTTCGCTCCCGTTTTCGCGGTCGCGGAGGCGATCGAGCGGCCCGCCGCGGTGCTTCCGACGTGCGCCACCAGGTCGACGTCCCGGCTCGCCGCCAGCGCGGCGCCGATCTCGCCGTCTCCTTGCACCGTTTGGAGAACCCCGTCCGGCAACAGCGAAGAAAGCACGGTCCCGAGCAGTCCTCCGGTGTGCGGGCAGCGTTCACTGGGCTTGTGCACCACCGTGTTGCCGGTGACCAGTGCCGCGCCGAGCAGGCCGCAGGCCACCGCGACCGGGTCGTTCCACGGGGTGAGCGCGACCACCACACCCCGTGCCTCGGGCACCATCAGGTCGGTGGCCCCCGGGTCGCCCAGGAGGGATCGCCCGCGGTGCACCGGTCCGAGTTCGGCATATTGCTCGAGCGTGCCGACACCGGCGAGGACGCTTTCTTCCGCCTCGGCCCGGGGCTTCCCGGTCTCGCTCTCGATGAGGCCGGCGAGCTCGCCGACCCGCTCGCGCAGCTCTCTCGCCGCGTCCTTGACCGCCGCCCCGCGTTCGGCTGCCGGGGTGGACGCCCAGCGCCGAGCGGCCTTCTTCGCCGAGCCGAGCACGGATCCGAGGGCGTCGGCCGCCGTCACCGGCATGGTCCCGACGAGGCTGTCGTCGGCGGGATCGTGGATCTTCAGCATGCGCTTCGGTTACCCGGTTCCCCGTCGATGACACCTCCGCCACCGGCTCGCTCCACTGTGGACGGTCGTGTTTGGAGCCGTCCACCGGGGGTATCGCGATCAGGTGAGCCCTCTCGATTTCACCATCGTGATCCCGACCACCGGCCGCGACAACCTGCACCGGCTGCTCGGCGGCATCGAGGCCGCCGGCGAGCCGAGGCCCGCCCGGATCATCGTGGTCGACGACCGTCCTGACGGCGCCGACCTGCGGCTCTTCCCGGCGACCGCGGGAACGGAGGTGATCCGGAGCGGCGGGCGGGGTCCCGCCGCGGCGCGCAACGCCGGCTGGCGGCGCGCGACGACCGAATGGGTCGCCTTCCTCGACGACGACGTGCTGGTCGGTCCGGACTGGGCGCGGGAACTCGTCGAAGACCTGCGCGCCCTCGACGCGAAGACGGCGGCGTCCCAGGCCAGGATCGTGGTCCCGCTGCCACCGGACCGCCGCCCCACGGACGACGAACGCGGGACGGCCGGGCTGGAGACGGCGAGGTGGATCACCGCGGACATGGCCTATCGCCGGGCCGTGCTCGCCGAGGTCGGCGGCTTCGACGAACGCTTTCCGCGCGCCTACCGGGAGGACTCGGATCTGGCCTTGAAGGTCACGAAGGCGGGCTATCTGATCGCGAAGGGCGAGCGGATCACCACCCATCCGGCCAAACGCGCCGGCCCGCTCGCCAGCCTGCGCGCCCAGCGCGGCAACGCCGACGACGCGCTCATGCGCCACAACCACGGCGTGCTGTGGCGACAACAGGCAGGAGCGGGGCAGGGACGGTTCGGTCGGCACCTCCTCACCACCGCGAGCGTGCTGGGCGCGGCGGCCCTGTTGGCGTCCGGGCGACGCAAGGCCGCCACCGCGGCGGCCGGGCTCTGGGCCGGACTGACCGCCGAGTTCGCCGGACGCCGCGTCAGGTCCGGACCGCTCACCCCCGGCGAGGTCACCCGGATGCTGCTGACCAGCGTCCTGATCCCGCCCGCGGCCTGTTACCACCGCTTGCGCGGTGAACTGCGGCACCGGTTCTCCCGGCGGCCGCGGGCACTGCTCTTCGACCGCGACGACACCCTGATCGTCAATGTGCCGTACCTCGACGACCCCGACGGCGTCCGCCCCGTTCCCGGCGCCAAAGAGCTTCTCCACGACGTACGCGCGGCGGGCATCCGGATCGGGGTGGTCAGCAACCAGTCCGGGGTGGCCAAAGGCCTGATCACGCCCGAACGCCTGACGGCGGTGAACGCCCGCGTGGAAGAACTCCTCGGGCCTTTCGGCACCTGGCAGGTCTGCGTGCACGACGACGGGGACGGATGCGCCTGCCGGAAGCCCGCTCCCGGGCTGGTGCGCCGGGCCGCCGAGGCGCTCGGCGTGGACGTCCGCCGTTGCGTGGTCATCGGCGACACCGGCGCCGACGTCGACGCCGCGACGGCCGCCGGTGCCCGCGGAATACTGGTCCCCACCGCGTACACCCGGTCCGAGGAGGTCGATCGCGCCCACCGGCGGGCGACCGTCGCCCGCGATCTCGCCGAAGCGGTGCACCTGGCCGTCACGGGTTCACGATGACGAAGAACGTCCTGGTGGCGAGGATGGACAATCTCGGCGACGTCCTGCTCGCGGGCCCCTGCGTCCGCGCCGTCGCGGCCGGATCGGCGCGGGTCGTCCTGCTCACCGGACCGCGGGGGCGGGCGGCGGGCGAACTGCTTCCCGGCGTCGGTGAGCACCTCACCTGGTGCGCTCCGTGGATCGACCCCGAGCCGTCGCCGCTGGAACCGGAGGAGACCGAGGCGTTCGTCCGGCGGTTGCGGTCCTTGGATCTCGACTCCGCTCTCGTCCTGACGTCGTTCCACCAGTCCCCGCTGCCGCTGGCGCTGCTGCTGAGAATGGCCGGGGTGCCGTGGATCGGCGCGATCTGTGAGGACTATCCAGGCTCGCTGCTGGACCTTCGGCACCACGTGCCCGGGGACCCACCGGAACCGGCGCGGATGCTGTCCCTCGCGCGAGCGGCCGGATTCTCCTTGCCCGCCGGGGACAACGGCGGGCTCGCGATCCGCGGACCGCTGCCCCCGGTCGACGAACTCCTCGGCGTGGACGGCGAAAACTACGTCGTCGTCCACCCCTCGGCCTCCGTTCCCGCGCGGCAGCCTTCGGCAGGCTCTTCCGCCGCGATAGTCCGGGCGCTGCAAGACGCCGGACGCCGGGTCGTGGTCACCGGCTCGCCGTCGGAAAGCGCCTTGACCAAGGAGGTCGCCGGAAGCGCGCGAGATCTGGGCGGCCGCACCGGCCTGTCCGAGCTGGCCGCCGTACTCGCCGGAGCCGACGCGGTGGTCGCGCCCAACACCGGCCCCGCCCACCTCGCGGCGGCCGTCGGCACCCCGGTGGCCTCCCTTTTCGCTCCCGTCGTGCCGGCGTCGCGCTGGGCCCCCTACGGCGTCCCGGCGGCCTTGCTCGGCGATCAGCACGCCGGGTGCCGCGGCAGCAGGGCCCGGGTCTGCCCGGTACCCGGCCACCCCTGCCTCGACGGTATCCCGCCCGCCGCGGTCGTCCAAGCCGTCGAAGACCTGGCCCCGATCTCAGCCCGCCGTTTCGCCAGGACCACACCGGGTACCGCTTGAGAATCAGCGAAAATCGTCGTCGAGATCGAGGAGATTTCGCCATGACCGGATCCACAGCGGCCACCAGGACCGCCCGGACGCCCGCACAGCTGATCGCGGTCGTCATCGGGGTGGTGTTCCTGCTCGTCGGCATCGCCGGCTTCGTTCCAGGCCTGACCACGAACTACGACCAGCTCACCTTCGCCGGGCACCATTCGTCGGCGATGCTGCTCGGTGTCTTCATGGTTTCGGTGCTGCACAACATCGTGCACCTGCTCTTCGGCGTCGCCGGGCTGCTGCTCGCCCGCACCTCGCGCGGCGCGATCGGCTTCCTGATCGGCGGAGGCGTGATCTACCTCGTGTTGTGGCTCTACGGGTTGGTGATCGACCACGATTCCGCCGCGAACTTCGTGCCCGTCAACACCGCCGACAACTGGCTGCACCTCGGCCTCGCCCTCGGCATGATCGCCCTCGGCGCCGCCGCCGCGACCATCGGCCGTCGTCCCGCGTCGCCGCGCGCCGTCTGAGGGGCCCCGACCGCGGTGGGCGGTGTGCACGCACCCCACCGCGCTTCAAGACGGCCGGCTTCCCTTTGGTGAGGGTGGAACTCCTGGGGGGAAGCCGGCCGTCACCATTCGTGCCACCCGGGCGCCGGATGCCAGTGCCCCTTGCAGAGAGCTCGTGTCCCGGTGGTCCCCGCACACGAAGGTCGTCTCCCCGAACCGGATCGGACGGCGGAAGTCGTGCGGTGCCGGCATCGCGGGAAGCGCGCGGGGGATTTCGTACCGGCCTGCCAACGGCCAGAGCGACGCGTCGGTGCGGTACATCCGGCTCAGTGCCCGCCTCACGTCCCGTTCACCGAGCGGCGTGAGCGCCGACGCGCTGACGAGGCATGCGCCTTCGGGGGCGTAGGTCGGGCACACCTCACTGAGGACGGCGGTATTGAGGATCGGGCCGCTTTGGCCGTCGATCACGAGCACCGGCTCGCGCAGCGGCGATCGGGGCGGGGTGAAGTACCACGTGGTGACGCTGTTCCAGGAGGGCTCCGGGGCACCGGGGACAAGGCGTGCGGCAGTGCTCCCGTCCGTGGCGACGACGACCGCGCGCGCTTTCCAGACGTCTCCCCCGGCGGTCCGCACCTGACCGTCCCGGACTTCCTCGACAGGCGTTCCCGTCCGCACGGTGGCCGAGGGAAGCGAACGGGACAGCTGCCGGGGCAGTTCCCCCATCCCGAGGGCGGGCAGTGACGGCGCCGACCGGAGAAAAGTGCGCCAAACCAGCCGGAAGAACCGGGAGGATGTCGACAAACCGTCTTCCAGGAAGACCCCGGAGAGGAAAGGACGGAACACGGAGTCGATCGCGCGCTCCGACAGGCCGGCCCCGCGCAGTTCGTCGAGGGTGGCGCGGTCTTCACCGCGGACGATGGCCTGAGCGGGGCCCGCGGCGGCGCGGGCCGTCAACACGCCGAGTGCGGCGAGATCCTTGGCCGAAAGATGGCGCCGGGCGGCGACGTCGCGCACGGCCTTCGGTGCGTCGAGCGGGTTGCCGAGCAGGCTCAGCCGGTCTCCGTCGGCGACCCGGACCGCGCGCCAGAACCGTCCCAGCCGCAGCGCGTCGACGTCCACGAGACGCCGGATCGCCGGATAGGCCGGGTTGAGGATCTGGAACCCGCGGTCCAGGCGGAATCCGTCGACGACGTCGGTGCGTACCCGGCCACCGACCTCGTCCCCCGCTTCGAGCACGACACAGGGAATTCCGGCGCGGTGGAACGAAAGCCCGGCGGAGAGACCCGCGAGCCCGGCGCCGACGATCACGACCTCGGTTTCGTGCGCAGCCATTTTCGGCGCTCCTTCGGTTCTGTTGTGGGCGGTAGGCCGGATATGGCACGGGCGATCCTGCCGAGCAGGCGTTCTTCGCTGCCTGAGGGCAGGGTTCCGGACTGGTCGCCCAGTGTCCACATGGGACACTGGACGGTGATTGAGCGCCCGATTGATGCCAATATGACCCGTTCTGTCGGGGGTCGTGAGTGATAAAGAGCGTTAGAACCCTCTTTATCACTCACGACCCCTTCGAAATACCGCGCAAACTGCCCAAAACGGGCGTTTCACCTGGAACAGGTGTCCCTTGTGGACGGTCGAGGTCGCGACCGGCTCCGGGGGCCAGTTCGGTCCGTGCCGCGAAGGCCATGCTCAGCAGGAAACACAACACGCCACACTTGCCTCACCCCTCGATAGAGCCCTCTTCATCACTCACGATCTCGTTATATTCGGCTGACCGTCCCATCACCGCGATGGGCTCGGTTTTGACCGCTTCTCAATGCGTAACGCCGTTCGGCGTAAGCGAGGTCGTCCCGCCAGAGCCGGGCGGAGGCGCGGCGCATGAGGGGTCTCAAGGCCGGCGCGATCCTGGTGGCCATCGCGAAACCGGGCCGGTCTGAGGTGGCGATGGTCGCTTCGATCACGGCGGTGCGCGGACGGCCGTCCGGGCCGGCCCCGAGCGGGGTGGCATGGGTTTCGACCACGCTGCCGACACCTTCGCCCTCGACGATCGTCATCAGCACGGTGCGGGGCCCGGGACAGGTGAACTCGGCGATCACCGGCACCCCCAGTCGTCCCGCGAGCCGGAAGGTCACCTCGACGACGAACCGGTCCTCGGCATCGGTGACGTCATTTCCTTGCGGCGCCGACAGAACGCGGAGCCTGGTGAAGGAGTACGGGTGGAACCAGGCGCCGTGCCAGGGGTCGAGCCGGTTGGCGACGACGTCCAGTGGTTCGCACACGCCGGTCAGGGTCGCGACGGCGTCCACTACCGCCTCCCCGCCGGGTCGTGGTGGCACGAAGGGCTTTTCCGTGGGTGCCTCGCCGCCGAAGCGATCGAGCCGGACCCAGACGAGCACGCCGTCGTCGAAGGACGGCAAGGGCGACCAACCCGGACGCTCGGGACCGATGCGCATTCCGTGCCATCGGCAGACCAGCTCTCCACAATGGACACGGGCCTGGTCCAGCGGAGCGCCGAGATGCGGGCACGCGCCGGTGCCGACGACCACCGCGCCGTGCTGGTCACGCCAGCCCACCAGTTCGCGGCCGCCGACCCGGAACCCGAACGGTTCGTCCCGGCTGATTTCCCGGCTGGCCCCCGCGACGAACCAGTTGCCCGCCGTCCGCGCGTCGGCCCGCTTGACGGCCGCGTCGATCAGCGCGGGCGAGCATTCGCGAAAAGTCGGTTCCTGCCTGGCCCAGGCGGGTTCTTTGAAGGGCTGGACCGGCCAGGTCGATGGCCACCGCCCGAGCACCCGGTGCCTGAAATCCACTGTGGCTCTCCCGCTCGACGACTACTTCCACCACAGTCATCCTCAGGCCACTGGAGCGATCCCGCAACGCTTCGCCCGGCAGTCGAGTGATCACGGTGTTGAAATGGGAACACAGGGGTACCCGCCGGCGAACGGCAATCGCCCCTGAAGCGATTGCGGATCGTCTTTCAGCGAGCAGGAGGTCCACTCGGATGACGTCGGCCTTGACCAAGGAGGCGGTGCCTCCCGACGAGGCTTCCGTTCCCGTGCTGGACGGGCTGGGCGAGCGCTGCCTGGCCGAGGCGCACGCGTTCGTCCGCGAACGGGCGGCCGAATGCTTCTCCGGCCGCCGCGAAGGTGAACTCGCGGAGTTCGCCCTTCCCGAGTTCGCGAGCGGCGGGAAGTGCCTGCGCCCGATGTTCGCCTATGTCGGCTGGAGGTGCGGCGCCGAAGAGTCGGAGGCCGCGGTGCGGGCGGCGTCGAGCCTGGAGCTGCTGCACTGTTTCGCGCTGGCCCAGGACGACGTCATGGACGGTTCCCCCTTGCGCCGCGGGCGCCCCGCCCTCCACGTCCGCTTCGACCGCTGGCACACCGAGCAGGGCTGGAGCGGCTCCGCCCGCCGGTTCGGCGAGGCCGCGGCGACGTTGTCCGGCGACCTCTTCCTGATCTGGTCCGAGCGGATGCTGCGCGAATCGGGACTGGACGCGGAGGCACTGGCGCGGGGCGGACCGCGGTACGACCTGATGCGCGAGGAACTGGCCGTGGGGCAGTTCGCCGACCTGGTGAACGACGCGCGGGAGCTGCCATCCTGGGACACCCTGTTGGACGTTCTGCGCCGCAAGTCCGGCAATTACACCGTGCGCCGGCCGCTGGAGTTCGGCGCGGCGCTGGCGGGCTGCGACCCTGCCGTGCTCACCGCGCTCGGCGAGTACGGCGGCCTGGTCGGCGAGGCGTTCCAGTTCCGGGACGACCTGCTGGGGGTCTTCGGTGATCCGGCGGTCACCGGGAAACCCTCCGGAGACGACCTCCGTGAGCGCAAGGCGTCCAGTGTGGTCGTCCTCGCCGCCGAACGGGCCGACCGGCGGCAGCGTGCGGAACTCGGCGAACTGCTCGCGCTGTCCGAAGTGGACGACGAGGCCGTCACGCGGTGGCGTGCGCTGATCCAGGCGACCGGCGCCCGCGAACGTCTCGGCGAGCTCATCCGGGAACGGGCCGACAAGGCGCTCGCCGCGATCGATCCGGCGGTGTTCCCCGGTCCCGCGGCCGACGCGCTGGCCGCGCTCGCCACCCGGTGCACGGAGCGGGACCAGTGAGGACCGTACGTGGCCGGACGGACCGGATTGTCGTCGTGGGAGCGGGACTGTCCGGCCTCGCGGCGGCACTGCACCTCGCGGGCCGCGGACGCGAAGTCGTCGTCCTCGAACGGGATCCCGCCCCCGGCGGCCGTGCGGGGCGGGTCGATCGGAAGGGCTATCTGCTCGACACGGGGCCGACCGTGCTCACCATGCCCTCGATCCTGCGGGACACCTTCGGCGCCGTCGGGGCGGACCTGTCCGAGGAACTGCCGCTGACCCGGCTGGATCCCGCGTACGTCGCGCGGTTCGCGGACGGCAGTGTGCTTCCCGTGCGCACCGACGCCGCGGCGATGACGGACGCGGTGCGGGAATTCGCCGGCCCCGCCGAGGCCACCGGCTACGTCCGGCTCCGTGAATGGCTGACCCAGCTCTACCGGATCGAATTCGACCGGTTCATCGACTCGAACATCGACTCGCCCTTGGGCATGCTCCGGCCGGACCTCGCCCGGCTGGCGGCGCTGGGCGGCTTCCGGCGGCTGGACCCCAAGATCGGCACTTTCCTGTCCGACGAGCGGCTGAAACGGGTCTTCACCTTCCAGGCGCTCTACGCGGGCGAGTCACCGATGCGGGCGCTGGCGCTCTACGCGGTGATCTCCTACATGGACACCGTCGGCGGTGTCTACTTCCCGCCCGGCGGCGTCGCGGCACTCCCCCGGGCACTCGCCCGGGTCGCCGCCGAGAACGGCGTCACGTTCCACTACGGCGACGCCGTCCTGGCACTCGAACGGGAAGGCCGCCGGGTCAGCGCGGTCCGCACGGCCTCAGGGACCCGTCATCCGTGTGACGCCGTCGTCCTGACGGCCGAACTTCCCGAATGTCACCGTCTGCTCGGCCGGGTACCGAAGCGGATGGTCCCGCTGCGGCCCGCGCCGTCGGCCCTGGTCGTGCACACCGGCGGTCCCGGCGGGCGGCCGGACAGCGGACACCACACGATCTCTTTCGGCCGGGAATGGCGCTCGACCTTCGACGAGCTCATCACCGAGGGACGCCGCATGACCGACCCGTCGCTGCTGATCACCCGGCCCACCGCGACCGACCCCGGTCTCGCGCCGGCCGGACGGCAGCTCTACTCGATCCTCGCCCCGGTACCGAACCTCGACCGCGGCCCGGCCGACTGGGCCGTGGAGGCGGGCCCCTACGCCGAAGAGATCGTCGCCGTGGCACGCCGCCGGCTGTCGTTGGATTTCGAACCCGACTTCACCGAAATCGTCAGCCCGGCCGACTGGGCCGACCGCGGCATGGTGGCCGGGACCCCGTTCAGTTACGCGCATTCGTTCGCCCAGACCGGACCGTTCCGGCCCGGGAACTTCCCGCGCGATACCGAGAACGTCGTCCTGGCCGGGGGCGCGACGGTGCCGGGAGTGGGCGTGCCGACCGTACTGATCTCCGGCAGGCTGGCCGCCGACCGGATCGCCGGGGCGGCACGGCGCCGCTCGCGCGTACTCGACCTGGCGACGGAGGCGAGCCGATGACCGAACGCGAACTCGACGCGGCCGGGATCCACGACCCCGGTCTGCGCACCGCCTACACCTGGTGCCGCGGCGTCAACGCCCGGCACGGTCGCATTTACTTCCTGGCGACCCGCATGCTGGCCCCGGTGCAACGGCCCGCCGTGCACGCGCTCTACGGTTTCGCGCGATGGCTGGACGACATCGTCGACGAGCCCGATCCGGAGGCCACCCCCCGTTCACTGGCCGAACGACTGTCCGAAGTGGAGGGACGATTCCTCGCCGACCTCGGCGACGGCGGAAGCGACGACCCACTTCTGACCGCCGTGATCGACACGGCGTCGAGGTACGGACTGGAGGAGCGGCTCTTCCGCGCCTTCTTCTCGTCCATGCGGATGGACCTGCACGTGACCGATTACGCCACCCGGGCCGACCTCGACGTCTACATGCACGGCTCGGCGGAGGTGATCGGGCTCCAGATGCTGCCGATCCTCGGAGCGGTCTCGTCGCGGGCGGAGGCCGCTCCACGAGCCGCCGCACTGGGGAAAGCGTTCCAGCTCACCAACTTCCTTCGTGACGTCGCCGAGGACTTCGAGCGCGGACGCGTCTACCTGCCCGCCGACGAGCTCGCGGAACACGGCGTCGACCGCGAGCGGCTTTCGTGGTGTGCCCGCCACGGCCGGGCCGACGCTCCGGTGCGCGCCGCGATCAAGGAGCAGATCGCCGTGACGCGGCGGATCTACGCCGAGGCCCGGCCGGGGATAGCGATGCTGCATCCGGTGTCGCGGCCTTGCGTCGCCACCGCGGCGACCCTGTACGGCCGCATCCTGAACCGGATCGAAGACGCGGACCACGACGTGTTCGCGGGCCGGGCCACGGTGTCCCGGCGACGACGGCTCGCGGTCGCCTGTGGTGCGCTGACGCGTTCACAGTGGGCCCGCGTCCGGCACTCCGCCCCACGACCGGCGGTGGCCTGAATGGGCAAGGCCGAGTATCTGATCGTGCTGGCCGCGTGCGTGCTCGTGACGGTGCCGCTGGAGCTCGCCGGCGCCCGCGTCTACCGGCGTCCGAAGCGACTCGCCCGCGCGGTGCTGCCGATGGCCGTCGTGTTCCTGATCTGGGACGCGCTGGCGATCGCCGCCGGGGTCTGGGGCTACGCGCCCGAGTTCGTCACGGGGGTCATGGCGCCGTTCTCCATCCCGCTGGAAGAGGTCTTGTTCTTCGTGGTCATCCCGGTCTGCGGAGTGCTGACCTACGAGGCCGTCCAGCTCACGCTCACCGCGATCCGGCGAAGGAACGGGAAGGTGACCGCACGATGATCCCTTGGGGCTACACGGTTCCGGCCGTCGCCGCGGTGGCCGTGGTGGTGGTCTTCGAACTGGTCCTGCTGAAAACCGGGTTGTTCCGCAAGCCCGCGTACTGGCTGACGATGGTGATCGTCACCGGCTTCCAGATCCCCGTCGACGGCTGGCTGACGAAGCTGTCCGCCCCGATCGTCCTCTACTCGCCCGAGCACATCACCGGCCTGCGGTTCCCGTGGGACATCCCGGTCGAGGACTTCCTTTTCGGCTTCGCCCTGGTAACGGCGGTGCTGCTGGTGTGGGAACGGGCCCGGCAGCGCGAGGAGGCTTCGTGAACGCGATGGCGAGGGACGGCCTGCCCCGCGCCGTGGTCCCGTCCGCCTTCGACGCCGAGGCTCGCTGGTACGACCGGCTGGTCGGCGCCAACCCCGGCTACCACGAACACCTCCGGCTCTCCGCCCGGCGGCTGGGGGTGGCCGGCCCCCGCCTGCTGGACGCGGGCTGCGGGACCGGGGCGTCGACGGCCGCGCTGCTGTCCGTGGCTCCGGACGCGCGGATCACGGCGTTCGACGCGTCGCGCGAAATGCTGACCAGGGCCCGCGCCAAGGAATGGCCGTCCTCAGTGGAGTTCGTGCACACACCCGTTGAAGAGATGACGGGCGTGGAAGGGCCGTTCGACGGGATCCTGACGGCGTACCTGTTGCGCAACCTCACCGACCCGACCGGGCAACTGCGACGGTTGCGCGCTCTGCTCCGGCCCGGTGGCCGGATCGCCGTGCACGAATACTCCGTCCGCGACTCCCGGCGGGCCCGCTGGATCTGGAACGCCGTGTGCGCGGGGGTGATCGTTCCGCTCGGGAAGGTCGTAACCGGCGACGCGACCCTCTACCGGCACCTCCGGCGCAGCGTGCTCGAATTCGACGGGATCGGCGCCCTCGGCCGCCGCCTCGCCGACGCCGGCTTCATCGACATCCGCACCGAGACCGTCCCAGGCTGGCAGCGCGGCATCGTCCACACCGTCACCGGGACCGCGCCGTGACGCGGCCACGGGATCCCAGGATCGTCACCCACCCGGCGTCGCCCGGCCTTGCCGACGCCGGACTGCTCGGCAGGCGCCCGACCGTGGCGATCGTCGGTGCCGGTATCGCCGGGCTCACCGCGGCGACCGGCCTGGCGGAACGCGGCGTCGCCGTCACCGTCTTCGAACGCGAAGATCACCTGGGCGGGCGAGTCGGTGGCTGGAGCGACCGGCTGCCCGACGGCACCGCGGTGACCATGAGCCGGGGCTTCCATGCCTTCTTCCGCCAGTATTACAACCTGCGCGCGCTGCTCAAGCGCACCGACCCTCGTCTGGACCGGCTGACCCCGCTGTCCGACTACCCGCTCCTCGACCCACAGGGACGTGTCGACACCTTCGCCGGCCTTCCGCGCACCCCACCGTGGAACGCGATGGCGTTCGCCCTGCGGAGCCCGACCTTCACGTGGAAGGACCTCCTGCGACTCAACGGCCGCAACGCCCTGCCGCTGGCGACGGTCAGCGTGCCCGGGACCTACCACCTGCTCGACCGCACCGACGCCGCCTCCTTCCTCGAATCGATCAACTTCCCCGCGGCCGCGCGGCATCTCGCGTTCGAAGTGTTCTCCCGCAGCTTCTTCGCGGAACCACAGGAGCTGTCGGCGGCCGAACTCGCGACGATGTTCCACCTGTACTTCCTCGGTTCCAGCGAGGGTCTCACCTTCGACGTGCCCACCGAGCCTTTTCCCCAGGCGCTGTGGGAACCGCTCGCGGACTATCTGGCCGGTCGCCGGGCCGACCTCCGCACCGGCACCACGGTCGCCGCCCTCGGCCGGACACCGGACGGTTTCGAGGTCACGACCGAAACAGGCACGGAGACCTTCGACGGTGTGGTGCTCGCCTGCGATGTCGCCGGGCTGCGCCGGATCGTCGGTGCCTCCACCGTCGGCACCGAGGACTGGCGGCGCGCGATCGGGGACCTGCGGACCGCGCCACCGTTCCTGGTCAGGCGGCTTTGGCTCGACCGCCCGGCCGGACCGCGGCGGTCGCCGTTCCTGGGCACCGGCAGCGTCCCGCCGCTGGACAACATCAGCCTGCTCGACCGGTACGAGGGCGAAGCCCGCCGCTGGGCCGCCCGCACCGGCGGGTCGGTAGTGGAACTACACGCCTACGCGGCCTCCACAACGGACTCGGGCGGCCTGGAGAAGGCCCTGGACTCCCGCCTTCACGAGATCTATCCGGAAACCCGGGACGCGCGCGTCGTCGGCGAGAACACTTTGTGGCGCGAAGACTGCCCGCTGTTCGGTGTCGGCGGCTTCGCCCGACGGCCGGCGGTCCAGACCCCGGAGGCGTTCCTGGCGCTCGCGGGAGACGGCATCCGCGTCGATCTCCCGGTCGCGCTCATGGAACGCGCGGCCGTCACCGGCTGGCTCGCGGCCAACTCGCTCCTCCGGGGGTGGGGCCTCGCCGGGCACCCGATCCGCTCGGTCCCCAACCACGGCCGGATCGGCCTGCTGAACCGGTTGCCGAGTGCCGTCCCAGGCTGCCGATCGCGGCCATGATCAGCACGACACCCACGACGCCGGCCACTGTCAGCCGCTCCCCCAGGAAGACGACGGCGATCACGACGGCGGTGACCGGCTCCAGCAGGGTCGCCACCACCGCCGCGCCGCTGGGGGTGGTCCGCAGGCCGGTGAACAGCAGCGCGTAGGCGAGCGCCATCGTCACGGCCCCGAGATAGCCGATCAGCGCCCACGATCCGAGGTCGGCGGTCCAGATCCCGCCGCCGCTCGCCAACGGCACGACCAGTCCGGCGGGCACGAGGACCATCGCGGCGACGCAGGTGGTCGTCGTGGTCATGGTCAGCGTGTCGAGCCGTAAGGACAGCGGCGCGGCGGCTTCGGCGGAGAAGGCGTAAGCGGCCCCGGACACCAGTGCGGCGAACACCCCTAGAACGGGGTACGGCGATTCGCCGTCAGGGCTGCCGACGACGCTGACCAGCAGCAGCCCTGTCACCGCGACCGTGACCGTGAGGAACTGGCAGGCGGAAGGCCTGCGGCGGCGCCGGACGCTGCCGGTGATCAGCAACAGCACCGGCGCGAACCCGAGACACACCACGGTGGTGATGCTCACCCCGGTCCACAGGACGGCCACGAAGAAGAACAGCTGGAAGATCGCCGTCGAAACCCCGACCGCGGTCACGCGCCGCCACTGCCGCCTGCCGAGCCGCACGCAGTCGCGCGACCGCCGCATCGCGGCGGCGGCGATCACCAGGACGACAACGGCGAAGAAGGCGCGGTACCCGCCGATGGCCAGCGGCGAAAGGCCCGAAGCGTCGTGGACGACCGGGATGGCCGGGCCGATCGTGCCCCAGAGCACGCCGGCCAGGCACACCAGGACCAGGCCCCTTCCCTGGCCCGCGGACGTCTGAACAGGCTGGGTTTCCGTGGTGGTCACACCGGCAGCATGTCAAACGGACTCCGCGGGCCGTCGCTCGCCGTCCGGGCTATTTCACGAGGTAGGACCGGTAAGGCACCAGCGTGTTCGCGGACTGATGCAGGGAAGTGACGGCGTACGCGCCGCCCTGGCAACCAGGCTCCCTGAAGAGGAAGAGGTCGACATCGGTGAGATTCGTGACGGAGCGGACGGCGAAAGGTGCTTCCGTGCAGGATCGAGGCTGCGCCGGGACGCTCACGGACGATCCCGTGTAGGCCACGCCGGAGTAGAGCTGGATCGCGCCGCTCGCCGCGGCGGAGGAGAATTGACCACTCGCAACAATGGCAAGCGAAGCCAGCAGGAACGAAAGGACGGTTTTTCCGGAACGCATTATTTTCCCCACGCTCGATGGACGACGACGAAATCCTAACATCCGGATGACCGGCCGAGGAATGGTTCATTTTCCCGCTCAGCGGTTCATTCGAAACATTCGCTCGAACAAACACGGAGCGAATAGCGCAATATCGGCGATTACTCAAGACCGGCGGGATCATCGACAGCCGATCGACAGAATCGGTCAGCGGCGCGGGTCCAACAGCAGCTTCCCGGAAGTGCGCCGCGACTCGATGTCCACATGCGCCTGTCCCGCTTCACTCAGCGAGTAGCGCTTCGTGATCTCGACCTTCAACTTCCCCTCGCCGAGCATCTCGAACAAGGCGCCGGCGTGTTCGCGCAGCAACTCGGGCGTGTGGATGTGGTCGGCGAACACGGCGTAGGAGACCTTGATGCTCTTGGGCAGGTCCGTCAGCCGCACCTGGGGGATGTCGCCGATCAGCGGGCCGTAGTAGACGAGCGTGCCCGACCGGCGCAGCACCTCGACGGAGGAGTCGAAGGTGGCGGCGCCTCCGCCGTCGAAGACCGCGTGCACTCCCTCGCCGCCGGTGAGCTCCTTGACCCGCTCGGCGAAGGCACCGCCGGTCGAGACGAGCACGTCGTCCGCACCCGCCGCCAGGGCGACCGGCACCTTCTCCTCCTGTGACACCAGGCCGATCACGTGCGCTCCGCGCAGTTTCAGCAGCTGGGTGACCATCCGGCCGACCCCGCCCGCGGCGGAGTGGACCAAGGCGACCCGGCCCTTTTCCAGCGGGGCGACCTCCGTCACGAAGTGATGCGCGGTGAGCCCTTGCATCATGATCGCGGCGGCGACGTCACCGGGTACTTCGTCGGGAACCGGGACGACCCGGTCGGCCGCGATCGCCAGCCGCTCGGCGTAGCTGCCGTAGGCGTAGACCCACGCGACGCGGTCACCGACGGCGAAATCGGTGACACCCGCGCCGATCGCCGCGACCCTGCCCGCGCCCTCCACCCCGGGAATGAACGGAAGCCCCTTGGGCAGGCCGTATCCGACCCGGGATCCGGTGTCCATGAAATTGACACCGGCGAACTCGATGTCCACGAGCAGTTCACCCGCCCCCGGTACCGGATCCGGCCGGTCACGCGTTTTCAGCACCTCGGGACCACCGAATTCTTCCACCACTACAGCACGCATCGCAAATTCCTCTTGTCTTTCGTCACGCCGAGCAGATCGGCGTCGAATCGAGAATTCGTGATCCCGCGTTCCCGCCCGATCACCTCGTACTCGAACGAGACTAGGAGCCATTTTTTGTACCTGCAAGTACAGAAAATGGAACCCTGTCCGCGCACCCGGGATCAGCTCGCCACGGTCAGGAAACGGATCGCCGAATTGGGCCGGAAACCGATCCGCGGATACACGGGCGCGCCCGCGACAGTGGCGTGCAGGACGGCACGCTTGAGCCTTGTGGCCTTCGCTCCCTCGTAAAGCGCCTTGCGGGTGACCGCCTCTCCGAAACCACGGCGTTCGAATCCCGGCGCGGTCGCGACCAGGATCACGAACAGGCGGCCGTCCTGTTCCACCGCGGCCGCGCAGGTGACCGGCTTGCCATCCTTCACCCCGAGATAGGCGTGCACGTCGGCTTTCCACAGGCTGGAGCCACCGATCCCGTCACGGCCGTCTTCGAGCGGGAATCCGTAGGCCAGGGAGTTGAGATCGGCGTACGCCTCCAGCTGCTCGTCGGTCTGGACACGCCGGAAGGTCAGCTCCGGATGCGCCGGTTCCGGTATGGGAAGGAGATCCCCGGCCATGCCGGTGCCGGGAAACGCGAAGCTGAGCCCGGCACGCTCCGTCGCCGCGTCCAGCTCCGCGAAGGCGTCCGGAGCCAGGAGGTCTTCGAACAGCCAGAGGAAGCCACTCCGCCGCTTCGCCCGCATGATCCCGGCGGCCTCGTGCAGCCGGCGTTCCAGCAGAACCTTGTTCACACCGGTTTCGGTGAGGGTGAGGCAATTCCAGAAAACGAAGCCGCAGTCCGCCCAGCGCACCGCGATACCGGGAAGGTCCCGTACGTCCGCGGCCGGTTCGCGGTCCAGCACCATCCGGCGCCAGACCGCGGCGAGCTGCCGCATCGATTCGATCGACTCCGCACTATCCGTCATCCGGCCCTCCAACGGGTTTCACTCACTTGCGAGAGCAAGGGTATTTCCCGATTTCGGCCGCCACTAGCGTTGAACGACGCACGGCGCGTACGTCGGCGCCGTGCTTCGCGGCCACGTAATCGGGTGCGTTCGGGATCGCGGCCAGACCGCCGTCGGAGGCGACGATCCGCGACGACGGGGCACGGGCAGGCGCCTCAATGGCCGGCGGGGTCGCCCGCACCCCGAGCGTCCATATGGGACGTTTAGTGACGAGTGAGTGTCCGTTTTATGCTCGTATAGGATGTTCTGCGTGGGGTCGTGAGTGATAAGGAGGGTTAGAACCCTCTTTATCACTCACGACCCCTTCGAAAAGTCTCTCGCAGGCCAGTTCAGGCCGTGCCGCGAAGGCCCTGCTCGGCAAGCTGCTCGATCACGCCACGTTCGCCTTACTCCTCGACAACTCAACCTCGTGGCAGCCGGTCAGAACAGCGGCAAACCGGGCTCCAGCCCCAGCCGGACGCGCCCCGAACCGCCGAAGAACTCCGGAGCCTGGTTGACATGCTGCAGCGCGACCATCCCGTCGCGGTACAGCCGTTCGAGAGCGTTGCCCCGGTAGAGCGAGGTCGAGCTGCCCAGCCGGTACATCGCGACCAGAGCGTCCCTGCCTACGGCGGCCGCGTGGGCCATCGCCGAGTGCAGATCGGCGTGCAGGGCGACGGTGGTCCGTTCTCCGCGTTCGGCGGTCTCGTCGATCCGCCTGGCCACGTCGAACAGGAACAGGCGCGCGGCGCGGACCGCGGTCTCGTGGCGGGCCAGCGTTTCCTGGACATGCGGCTGTTCGGCGAGCAGGCCACCGAACGGGGTCGTCTTGCCGGGTGCGAGCGCGACCAGTTCCTCGATGGCCTCCTCGACCGCGCCGAGCGCGACGGCGGTGCAGCCGCCGAAGACCAGCAGAATGGGGTTGAGCCGGTAGGTGGGCCGGTCCAGCCGCAGCGGTTCGTCGATGTTCGCGGTCAACTCGGCCGGGACGAACGCGTCCTCGATCACCACCCGGTGGCTGCCGGTGGCGCGCATGCCGCTGACGTCCCAGGTGTGCTCGATCTTCAGCTGCTCCTGGCCGACGTGGAACAGGCGCACGTCCGGTTTGCCCGTCGCGGGCTGCCCGCCGTCCATCACGACGCCGAGCGGGACGAACCACTCGGCCGCCTCGATCCCGCTGACGATGCTCCACTGTCCGGAAAGCCGGTATCCGCCGTCCACCACGACGGCCTTGCCCGGCTGGCCCGCGTTCGCCAGCACCGGTTCCCTGCCACTGGCCCAGACCTTCGCCGCGCCGGCCTCGCCGAGCATCGCCGCGGTGAAACCGAAGTTGGCGTTCCACACGACCCAGGCGACGGAGGTGTCGATCCGGCCCAGCCGCTCGTAAACGGTCAGCGCGGTGGTGAGCGACACCTCCAGTCCGCCGTACTCGGCGGGGGTGAACAGGCTGAAGGCGCCGGCGTCGCGGAGTTCGGCGATCAAGTGACCGGGCAGACGGCCGAGTTCGTCGGCTTCGTCCCGCGCGGACTCGATCGCGCCACGCAGCAGGTTCGGCAGGGCCAGCGCCCGGGCGTCCCCGGAAATGGTGTCGGACATGAACCCAGGCTGCCAAAGCGATGTATACAACCGATTTACACCGCTAAACCCGCTCGGCGTCGAAGTCCGCGCCCCTGGTTTCGGCGCTGAAGAACAAGGCCACGAGGGTGACCGCGATGGTGGCGACGAGGTACAGCACGACGGCGGTGGTCCCGTGGTTCTCGACGAGCCAGACGGCGATGAAGGGAGCCGGCGCACCCGCGATGATCGACGAACCCTGGAAGACCAGCGAAGCTCCGGCGAAGCGGCGATGAGTCGGGAAGAGTTCCGCGATCCAAGCCGCCTCGGGACCGGCGAGGAGACCGTGCAACGCCGCGCCGACGCCCACGCCGATGTAGAGCAACGGCAGGCTCTCCGACTGGACCATGAGGAAGAACAACGGCGCCCACAGCGCCAGGCCCGCGGCCGGGACCAGCATCGCGATCCGCCGTCCGACCACGTCGGACCAGTGTCCACCGGTCAGCATCCCCGCGAACTGCAGCAACGATCCGAAGGTCACCGCGAGGAGGACGTCGGATTTGGTGTACCCGAACGAAGTCGTGGCGTAAGCCACCACGAAGACGGTGTACACGTAGAACGCGACGTTCTCGCCCAGCCGTACGCCGAGGCCACGCAGGACCGGCCCCGGGTGAGCGAGGGTCTCCAGGATGCTCGACCGCGCCTGCTCGGCCGCGACGGCGCGCGAACGCGCCTGCTGGAACACGGGTGATTCGTCGACGCGGCGGCGGATCCAGAAGCCGACGACCAGCAGCGGAACGGCGAGCAGGAATCCGATGCGCCAGCCCCACTGCGTGAACTGCCCGCCGGACAGCACGAGGGTCAGCACGCTCACCACCCCGGTCGCCAGCACGGTGCCGAGCGGGGCCCCCGCCTGCGGCCAGGCGGCCCAGAACCCCCGGCGGCGAGGGCTCCCGTACTCGCTCACCATCAGCACGGCCGCCCCGAACTCGCCACCGAGCGCGAAGCCCTGGACCAAGCGCAAGACGACCAGCGAGATCGTCGCTCCGATACCCGCCTGCGCGTACGTGGGCAGCAGCCCGATGGCCGAAGTGGACAGGCCGAGCAGCAGGAACGTCACGACCAGCATGGGTTTGCGGCCGACGCGGTCACCGAGATGCCCGAAGACGATGCCGCCGATCGGGCGCGCGACGAACCCGAGCCCCTGGGTGGCGAGAGCCAGCAGCAACTGGGCGACGGCGTTTCCGCCCGGGAAGAACAGCGGCCCGAGCACGGTCGCGGCGAGGATGCCGTAGAGCGCGAAGTCGTACCACTCCAGCACGGCACCGGCGGTGCTGCCCGCCAGCACCCGCCGGAACGCCGAACGGCTCACCGCGGGCCCGGATTTCACGACATTCGCCTCGTCCGGGGTGGGCAGGTCGGACATTCTCGCTCCTCCTCGGACCGACGGGTGACCAGTCGCACGATAACCGGACACCAGTGACCAGATATCGGACGCCGTGAACATAGCCCTCTTGCCGCGGAGACCGCAATCGGCATGGGCACGCCGCCTTCCCGAGGTCTGTTCCGAGGCATAGTCGAACCGGGAGGTGGCGTCCACGGGAGTCAAGGTTCCGCGTCTGGTGGGATTGTCCGTGCCCGCTGGGGCGCATCGGCTCGTGGTCGCGGCCAGCCCCGGGAGCCACTACCCCGTCCGCTGGCTCAGGAAGAAGCCGCGGCCCCGGCCGAAGCCCTCATCGGGGCACCGGCCGCGGCGTGGTTGATCAACCGCGCACGGCTCTGTCAACCCGGCGAAGGGCGGTGGTGTGGCGGCGACTTTCGCCGCACACTGTCGCGGCGAGGTGAGCCATGACCCCAGCCGACGATTTCGCCGAGGCGCTGCGGACCGGCCCGTTCTGCCGTGCGTTGTCGATGGCGGTGCAGACCCGCCGACTCAGCCTCCGGCAGTTGCGTTACCGGCTCCATGCCCGGGGTGCCTCGGTGAGCACGATGACGCTGAGCCATTGGCAGAACGGCCGAAGCGTGCCGGAGCGGGAGGAATCGCTTCGGGCCGTGGAAATCCTGGAAGAGGTGCTCGCGCTGGAAGCGGGCTCCCTGCGCCGGCTGCTCGGCTCTCCCCGCCCGCGTGGTCGCGGCGTGCGTTCCGCCGTACCGTTCCAGCGCCTGCATCGGGCGTGGGGGCATCCGGCATTCCTGCCGCCGCTGCTCGAAGAGTTCCAGGACAGCCTGATGAATCCGGTCCGCAAGCTCGATCTGCGCGAAACGTTCCATGTGCGACCGGATCGGCGCGCCGGCCGGATCGTGGTCCGGGAACTCGTCGAGGCCCGGAAGGACGGGACGAACACGATGATTCTCGCCGCCAGAAGCAAACCGGGCGTTCCGCCGCCACTGGTGGTGGAAGGCGACCGGTGCCGTCCGGGCACGGTGCTCACGCTCGACGAAGAGGGCTTCTCGCTGACAGAACTGGTGCTGGACAGGACCTTGCGACGCGGCGAACGGCTCGCCATCGGCTTCGTCCAGGAATACCCACGCCCGATCGTCGCCGAGCATCACCATCGCAGGATCGCGGAATCCGTGGCTCATTACCACGGTCAGGTCGTCTTCACCCGTGACGCGGAGCCGGTCGTGTGCCGGACTTGGCGGACCCGCACGCCCGAAAACCGGACCAGCGGGTGGATCGCCGTACGCCCCGACGCGAGCCACACCGTCCACGTGTCGCGGCGGAACGCGGCCCCCGGGGTTCACGGTCTCCAGTGGAGCTGGGAATAGCGTTTCTCTGTTTACGGATTCTTCCGCCGAAGGTTTCCCGCGCAGAGGCGTCCGGTTAGGTTCGAGGCGCACAGTTCCTTGTGCGAAAGGCCTACCGCGAGGAAAGAAGGTCCACAGTGAACAGCAGGACTGCACGTGCTCTGGCCATCGCCGCCCTCGCCGGAGCGATGCTCGGCGTCGCGGCGCCGTCGGCTTCCGCGAGCTCGGTGCCGGGTTACCGGACCTGGCTGTCCGACGTGCACACGGCCATGCAGGGCGGCACGAGCTACCTCGACCAGCGGATCGCCAAGGGCGGCACGAAACTGGCGGTCGTCACCGACATCGACAACACCGCGCTCGAGACCTACTACCACCCCGGCGAGCCGACCGCGGACGTGCTCGCTTTCATCAAGCACGCCAAGGAAAAGGGCGTCTCGGTGCTGGTGGCCAGCTACCGCAGCAGCGCGAGCAGCGCCAAAGAGGCGCTCGTCGACGCCGGCTACCCGGTGGACCGCGTCTGCGTCCGGAAGAGCTCGGAGTCCCACGCGACCGACACGAAACAGCGCTGCCGCAAGGAATACGCCGCCGCCGGGTACACGATCATCGCCAACGTCGGGAACCGTCCCGGTGACTTCACCGGTGGCAACTACGAGAAGGGCTTCAAGCTGCCCGATTACAACGAGCAGCTCTCCTAGCGCTCAGGAGGGAACGAGCCCGGCCTGTCGTTGACAGGCCGGGCTCGCCTGCGAGGCGGCGGAGCGTCCACAGTCCATACAGAGCCAAAAGCGGTTTGGCGAACAGCCACTCTCCGGGACGGTAGTCTTCCGCGGGCACGAGCCTTTCGGCGAGATCAGGGCGCTGCCGGCGCAAGTACGCGCGGGCTTTGAGCGCGTGAGCCGGCTGGGAGGCGATCTTGACGCGGTCGACGCTTTCCAGCAGGGGAATCACGTTCGTGACGTTCTCCCACGTCGATCTGCTTTGCTCTTCGAGGACGACCGTGCCGTCGAACCCGAGCGCGGACTTCGCGTAGTCGGCCATCAACCGGGCCTCGGACTCGCCGCCGCTGGTCGAGCCGCCGCTGAAGATCACGAACGTGTCCCGCCTGTTCCCGGTGGCGACCGAGCGAAGGCCCGCCCGGACTCGCCAGCGATTGACGAAGTTCGCCGTCGCCTGGGGGTTCCGGTACCCCAGCACGACAACCGCCTCGGAGCCGCCCTGACCTTCCCTCACGAGAGTGCGGGACCAACGCCGGTTCAACCATTCTCCCCAGCCGAGGGCCATCGCCCCGGCGATCGCCCATCCGGTCCGCCGCCTCATGGGACGACCCTAGAGCACCCGCGACCGCGGAGCGGCCGGGATGGTTGCCCTGGTGCCGATCGTCGTCGGGAACGCGTCCCTCAGGAGTCCCCGGATCCGTACGGGCGGGTGAGGATCTCCAGCACGTGACCGTCGGGATCGTCGAAGTAGACCCCTCGGCCGCCGTCGTTGGTGTTGATCTCGCCGGGCCGGTAGTGCCTCGGCCCCGCCCAGTACGGCAGCCCTCCTTCGCGGATCCGCCCGAAGATCGTGTCGAACTCGTCCTCCTCGACCAGGAACGCGTAATGCTGCCTGGAAAACTCCCCCTCGTCGTGCATGACATCGAGCGAGACCCCGTTGTCGGTCTGGACCACCAGGAACGGGCCGAACTCGGCGGGTTCGGGCAGTCCGAGGACCGAGACCAGGAAGTCCGCCGTCGCGGCCCGGTCGGTGGCGTGGATGATCGTGTGATTCAGCTGCACTGTCATGAAAAAATCCTAAAATCTCAAGTTAGCTGGAGGTCAACCCGCGCCTTGGTAACGTTTCCCGGCTTCTCACGACTTGAGTAGTGCAAGCCGACACGAAGGGGACGTGATGCGTGCTTTGGTGATGGCCGGTGTGGCCGGACTGCTCACCCTGACCCTCGCTCCGCCGGCGGCGGCCTCCGGCGTACCGGAACAGTGGTCCGCCGGACCGTTCACGGCGCAGGTCGCGGTCATGGCGGGCGACGTCGACGGCGATGGCAAGGACGACCTGGTCAGCTACAACACCTATCTGTACGGATGCTACGTGATGCGGTCGAACGGCACCGCCTTCCAGCCACAGCAGAACTGGGGTGCCGGCAACTTCCTGAGCAGCGGCTTCAACGGCAACGCCAACTTCGTCGGCGACATGGACAACGACGGCCGCGCCGACGCCATCGCCGTCCGGCGGCCCACGCCCTCGACACCGCAAGGCATCTTCGTGGCGAGGTCGATCACCGACTACTACGGCGTGGAACGCTTCGGGACGCCCACACAGTGGCTGAACAACTACATCGCCGGCGATTTCGGGAACCTGGCCGCGGATCTGGACGGCGACGGGGACACCGACATCATCGGCCTGTTCGACGTGGCCACCCTGGCCGCGAGATCGGACGGCACCAAGACGCTGCCCCTGGTCGCGTGGGCTCCGCCCATCCGTGGCGGGAAGGCGACCCTGGCGGCGGACGCGACCGGTGACGGCAAGGCCGACTTCATCCTCGTCGACCAGGGCGGCACGCGGGTCGTGGCAGGCAACGCGAACCGCTGGTTCGACACCCCGGTGTCGTGGTCGACGACGCCGTTCTACGGCACCAAGAAAACCCTCACCGCGGACATCGACGCCGACGGAGACGCGGACCTCATCGCCGTCAACGACACCGACGTGCAGGTGATGCGCTCCACCGGTTCGAGCTACTCCGCACCGGAAACGTGGTACGCGGGCTCCTTCTCCGGCACGAAGGAGACCCTCACGGCAGACGTCGACGGAGACGGCGACGCGGACCTCGTCGCGGTGAACGCCAACGACGTCTGGGTCCTGCGCTCGCAGTAGCTTCCAGGCACCGCCGCTGTTCCGTGCCGGCCTCGAGCGGCGTGAAAGCCACTTTGAGGGACTCGCATTTGCTTACCCACTGGGGTGAGCTGGTATATCTCGGCGCCCGGGTGAGGCTTGTTCTGGGGGCCAGCGTGGTCGACGGGGGAGGATTCCGGACGTTCAACGGCCGGAATCCTCCCCCGGTCGACCGCACTGGCTTCACCCAGCGACGAGACGGAGCAGGGCTCCGTGCGTGGAGTATTTGGGACATTGAGCGTCCCGGATCCTCCACGCTCGCCAGCCACACCAGTGGGTAGGCAAATACGAGTCCGTTGGAACCGTCCTCACCACTCACGAGCCCGAAAGCGGTCAGGACTGCTGCTTGTCGCGCCAGGCGATCCAGGCCCGCAGCTTGTCCAGGTTGTAGTCCGGCCCACCGGTCCCCACGGTGAACAGCGAGACGCCGTGCTCCAGCAGCTTCGGGCCCAGCTCCTCGGGGTCTCCGTCGACACCGACCGAACGCTCGATCTCCTTCGGGTCCCGGCCGATGTCGGCGCAGTGCTGGTCGAGGATCTTGACCTTGCGCTCCACGACCTCCGGGTCGCCGAAGCCGTGCCAGATGTCGGCGTGCTTCGCGACCAGGCGCAGCGTCTTCTTCTCGCCGCCGCCACCGATCAGCACCGGGATGTCGCGGGTCGGCGCCGGGTTCAGCTTGCCGAGCCTGCTCTCGATCCGGGGGAGCGCTTCGGCGAGGTCGTCGAGCCGCCCGCCGGCGGTGCCGAACTCGTAGCCGTACTCGTCGTAGTCCTTCTCGAACCAGCCGGAGCCGATGCCGAGGATCAGCCGTCCGTCGGAGATGTGGTCGACGGTGCGGGCCATGTCGGCGAGCAGTTCGGGGTTGCGGTAGCTGTTGCACGTCACCAGCGCGCCGATCTCGACCCGCGACGTGGACTCCGCCCAGGCGCCCAGCATGGTCCAGCACTCGTAGTGCAGTCCCTCGGGCTCGCCGTAGAGCGGGTAGAAGTGGTCCCAGTTGAAGACGATGTCCACACCGAGGTCTTCGGCCTCCGAGGCCGCCCGGCGGATCGCCTTGTACTCGGCGTGCTGAGGCTGCAGCTGGACGCCGATCCGGATCTTCCTGTTCGCAGCAGTCGTCATGATCGCAGCCTAAGCCTGGAGTTGCTCCACGTGCTCGCCAGTAACCTCGGAAGGGCGACCGCCATCCGACGTCGCCGGGGGACGACGGCGCGGGTGTTCAGCACGTCGTAACCGAGGGCCGCGATCTCGTCCAGAATGCCTTCGTAGAGCGCGAGCGCCGTCCGCACGCAATCCCGGGATTCCTCGCGCAGCAACGGGATTCCCGCTTCCGCGCGGCGGTACACCGCCCGGTTGCGCGCGACCGCCACGGCGAGGGCCCGCCGCACCCGCCGGTCCGGCAGGCCGCGGGCGCGCGACCATTCGAGCAGTTCGCGGTCGACGCCGAACGCGGCCAGTTCGTCGGTGGGCAGGTAGAGCCTTCCCCGGTCGAGGTCCTCGCCGACGTCGCGCAGGAAGTTGGTCAGCTGGAACGCCTCGCCCAGCGCGGCGGCGCCGGGCACGGCGTCGGCGACCGGGACGACGGTGCCGAAGACCGGCAGCATCTGGAGCCCGATGACCTCGGCCGAACCGTGGATGTACTCCTTGAGGTCGGCGTAGGTCGCGTACTCGGTGATCTTGAGGTCCATCGTCATGGACCGCAGGAACGCGTCGAACAGCTCACGGTCCAGGTCGTGGCGCCGCACGGTGTCGGCGAGGGCGGCCAGCACCGGGTCGGCGGGCGTGCCACCGTCGAAGACCTGCCCGACCATGACGGCGACGTCGTCCAGCGCGACAGCGGGATCGGTGCCGGGCGCGGGGTTGTCGACCACCTCGTCCGCCATCCGCGCGAAGCCGTACAGCGCGTGCGCGAACGGCCGCGTGCGGGGCGGCAGCAGCCGGGTCGCGAGGAAGAAGGTGCGGCCGTAGTGCGCGTTGACGCGACGGCATTCGGTGTACGCGGCCCGCAACGCCGGTTCGGTGATGCCCGCGGCGTCGAGTTCGTTCATCGGCCGGTGACCCTTCCCGCCGCGAGCCTGCCGGAGATCACCACCGGCGGGATGCCGACCCCCGGCGTCGTCCCGCAGCCCGCGAGCACGACGTTGTCGGCCGCCCGCAGCAGGTTCCCCGGGCGGAACGGGCCGGTCTGGGCGAAGGTGTGCGCGAGCGAGAACGGGGTGCCCGCGGTCAGCCCGCGCTCCGCCCAGCCCGCCGGGGTGATCGTCTCGTCGACGGTGAAATCGTCCGGGAACCCGGTGAGGCCGCGGTTTTCCAGCGTGCGCAGGAGTTCCGTGCGATAAGCGGGCCCGACCCGGCCCCAGTCGATCTTGCCGCGGCGCAGGTTCGGCGCCGGGGCCAGCACCGAGATCACCTGGTCGCCGCCGGGGGCGAGGCCCGGTTCGGTCGCGGTCGGCCGGGTCACCAGCAGCGACGGATCGCTCATCAGCCTGCCCTCGCGGATGATCTCCGAGAACGTCCTTTCCCAGGCCTGACCGAAGAAAATGGTGTGGTGGCCCAACTCCGGCCACGATCGCGGCGCGTGCCCGTGCAGCACCACGGCCGACGGCGAGTACCGCAGCGGCAGCGGACGCCGCGGGCGGGCGCCGAGCAGCCGGTACGCGGTGCCGAGTTCGGTCGCGAGAACCACGGTGTCGCAAGGGATCCGCTCGCCGGAGCGGGTCCGCACCGCGCGCACCCGCGAGGAAACCCTTTCCAGCCAAGCGGCTTCGGTGCCGAACCGCACTTCCGCGCCCGCGCGCCCGGCCGCGTTCGCCATCGCCCGCGCGATCTCGCCCATCCCGCCCGACGGGTAGTAGACCCCGCCGACGGTGTCCATGTAGGAGATGACGCCGTACGCGCCGATCGCGCGCGCCGGGTCGAGTCCCGCGTAGAGCGCCTGGAAGGAGAACAGGCGACGCACCCGGTCGTCGCGCAGGAAGCCGTCGATCTTCGGGCCGAGCCGCCCGAAGCCGCCCAGCGCGGCCAGTTTCGCCAGTTCCGGGCGCGCGAGGTCGAGCGGGGAGTCGAAGTTCGCGCCGATGAACCGATCCTTCTGCACCGCGTACAGCTCGGTCAGCCAGCGCCGGAGCCGACGGTAGCCCTCGGCTTCGGCCGGACCGGCGGCCTCGCGGATCTCGGCCTCCATCGCCGCCGCGTCGGTGTGCACGGCGATGGTGCTGCCGTCGGCGAACCTCGCGCGATACGCGGGGTCGAGCCGCGTCAGTGTCAGGTTGTCGGCCAAGGATTCGCCGACCGCCGAGAACGCCTCGTCGAGCAGTTCCGGCATGGTCAGCACGCTGGCCCCGGTGTCGACGGTGTTGCCGCCGAAATCCGCCTGTCCGGCGCGTCCGCCGGGAGTCTTGTCCTGCTCCAGCAGGGTCACGCGGCGTCCGGCGCCGAGCAGGTGCAGCGTCGCCGACAGCCCGGCGAGCCCGCCACCGATCACCACCACGTGGTCACTCGGACCGGTGACGGTGCGCATCAGTACGTCCGCTGGGTCGCCTTGACGACCAGCCCGGTCAGCGCGGCGGGGGCGGGCTCGGCCAGGTGGGCGCGGTCCAGCGCCGCCATCGCGGACTCGGTGAGCTCGTCGATGCGGCGCTCCACCGCGTCGACGGCGCCGACGTCGAGCAGCGCCTCGCGCACGGTTTCGACGGCGTCTTCGGACAGGTGCGCGTCGCCGATGGCGTCGGAGATGACCTTCGACGCGGCGTTCTTGCCCTGCTCGGCCGCGCGCTGGAGACCCAGCGCGACCAGCAGCGTCCGCTTGCCCTCGCGCAGGTCGTCGCCCGCGGGCTTGCCGGTGACCGACGGGTCGCCGAACACGCCGAGCAGGTCGTCCCGCAGCTGGAACGCCACGCCGACCTCGTCGCCGAATTCGCGCAGCGTCGCGATCAGGGCGTCGTCGGCGCCGCCGAGCGCGGCACCGAGGTGCAGCGGGCGCATGACGGTGTACGCGGCCGTCTTGAGCTTGCAGATGTGCAGCGCAGCCTCGGGGGAGGCGTCGCCGGTGGCCTGGGTGCGGACGTCGAGGTACTGGCCGGCGAGGACTTCGGTGCGCATCGCGCGCCACGCGGGCCGCGCCGCCGCGAGGGCCGCGGGCGGGAGCGG
>NZ_NMQT01000290.1 GCF_002234405.1 Amycolatopsis thailandensis
GTGAGTTCGAGGTGGCCGCGCGGGAGTATCGGGCCGCGTTGCGGGCGAGCGGTGCGGGGGTGGACGCGGCGCTGGAGGGGGAGACCGGGGAGTTCTTTTCGTCTTTTCTGGGCAAGGGCATGGTTTCAGGTGTGGAGGCGTTGGGGGAGGCGTCGGACAGTCTGGCGTCGATGGCGAAGACGGCCGCGGCGGATGTGGTGAAGGCCAAGGTCATGATGGTCGCGATGGCGGCGATGGCGTTGGCGACGATCATTCACTTGCTGGCGACGTTGATCGGTGCGGCGTTCGTGGGGCTGGCGCAGTTGACGGCGCGGCAGGCGTTGATGGCGATCTGGCGTGGTCTGGTCGCGAAAATGAAGGCGCTTGCCGGATTGAGGCTGACGAAGGAACTGGGCGTTCAGGTGATCAATGGGGTGGGCAGGGCCTTGGTTCCGGTGGCGGGGTTCGCGGCTGCGGGTGCGGGGATCATGGGTGGTCTGGATCTGTCGATCCAGGCTGGTCAGATCGCGGCGGGGAAGCGGGACGGGCTGGATGGCAAGTCGTTGCTGGGCTCGTTCGTGGGTGGTGCTTTGGGGGGTGCGTTCGCGGGGGTGTTCCACGCGGGTGCGGTGTGGGTGCGGGGTGTGGCGACGAAGGCGGCGGACGAGGAAGCGTCGAGGTTGCTGGTGGAGCGGTTGAAGGTGGAGGGGGTGACGCTGGAGTCGTTGAAGGAGACGGGGGATCGGCTGGCGGTGGCGCCGCGGGCGATTCCTGGTTCGGTGGAGGCGCTGGGGCATGTGTCGTATGGGTCTGGTCAGGTGGGGGTGGTGTTCGTCACCGCTCCGGTGATCAACCTGGCGACCGGTT
>NZ_NMQT01000291.1 GCF_002234405.1 Amycolatopsis thailandensis
TTACCCGACGCCTATCCCATCGGACACGACCCTGGTGACCGTCGGCATCGGCGGCAACGACATCGGGCTGGTCGGGCTCGCGACGTCGTGCGTGAACCTGCTGCCGGTAGGCGCCTCGTGCAAGGCGGCCAACACCGCGGGCGGGGTGGACAAGTACGCCACGAAGATCGACGCTTTCGCCGCGACCTACGGCACGGTGATCGAGCAGATCCGCCAGCGCGCCCCGCGGGCGGAGATCGTCATGGTCGGCTATCCGACCGGGATCAAACCGCGCGGCTGCTGGCCGCTCGTCCCGGTCCTGCCGCAGGACGCCGACTACATCCAGGCCAACATGGACCGGCTCAACACGCGGATGGCCGAACAGTCCGCCGCGCACGGTGCGAAGTACGTCGACATCCGCACACCGAGCATCGGCCACGACGCCTGTCAGCCGATCGGCGTGAAGTGGATCGAGGGGCTCATCCCGTCGGTGGTGAACAACAGTTTCGCGCCGTTGCACCCGAACGCCGCCGGACTCGCGGCCGTGGTGCCAAGCATCCGCAAGGTGTTGTAGCGCCTGTGCCTGGCCGGCGGCTCTCGCGCCGGCCAGGCACAGCCCGTGCTACTCCGGCGCCTGGAAGCCGCCGATCTCCCGCTCGAGCAGTTCGGCCAGCCGCAGCGGGGTGCGGTCCTGGAACATCGGACCGATGAGCTGCACTCCCACCGGCAGGCCCTCGGGGGACCGGCCCGCCGGGATGGCGGTGGCGGGCAGGCCGGGCATGGTGGCCACCCCGGCCCAGACGAGCTGGTCGAAATACGGGTACTCGACGCCGTCGATGTCGAGCCGGCGTTCCAGTGGATTGGGGTTGTGGTCGTGCGGGAACGCGGGGGTGGGCGTGATCGGGCACACCACGGCGTCGAACTCGGCGAAGAACCACCGCCAGCCGTGGCGGTGGAGCTCTCGGCGGTTGTTCACGTCGATCCAGTCGCGGTGGCTCAACACCATGGCGCGTAGCTGAGCGGCCCCGATACTGCGATCGTCCGCGCTCAGTCCGGCGGCGCGCGCCTTCAGTTGTTCGTACTCGTCGACGGGGTGACGGGAAAG
>NZ_NMQT01000292.1 GCF_002234405.1 Amycolatopsis thailandensis
GCCTGGGACCAGTCGATCGCGGCGGACTCAGTGCCGGGACGGACGGCATCGAAGGTGGCGGCGACGAGCTCGGCGAGATCGTCACGGCGGAACACCACCCAGCCGGAACCTTCGGGCGTGCTCAGGCCGACGGTGATCAGGTCGCCGGGTGCGGTGACTCGGACGTCGCCGATCCCGGCCTGTCCGCAGTGCAGCGCCTCGGCGAGCAGTTCCCTGCTGATCACCCACTCGGCGCCGGGGAATCCGAACGTGACCGCGTAGGGCTCGGTCGTGTCGTAGCGGGCGTTCACCACCGCGTGCCCGGTTTTGAGCAACGCGTGCAACCTCGACTCGATCGCGGTCATCGCCTGTCACCGCCCGGGACGGAGTTCAGGCGGCGGCCGGTCTCGGACACGACCCAGTCGACGAAGTCGTCGCGGACGCCGGGCGCGATGTGGGCGTTGAGGAACGCGGTGATCTGCTCGGTGGTCTGGCCGTTGACCGTGCGCCACACGATGATCTCCACCAGCATCGCGACCAGGCGCCGGGATTCGCCGGAGTGCGTGGCGAAGTCGCGGGCCAGCTGCTCGATCACGGCGGTGATCCGGAACGTGTCGACCGGCATGAAGGGCTGATTCGGGTTCATCGCGTCCGGCCCTCCCCGCGCTCATCGGCGCCCGGGACCTCGCCCGTACCGGCGATGTGCGCGTCGAGCTCGGCGTCCAGCGCGGCCAGCGGGTCGGCTGACCTGGTGCCGTCGGCGGGCGTCGGGTCGCCGTCGAGGCGCACCGCCTGGATCCGGACCGCGCCGGCCTCGTGCTCGGCCT
>NZ_NMQT01000293.1 GCF_002234405.1 Amycolatopsis thailandensis
GCCTGGGACCAGTCGATCGCGTCGGACTCAGTGCCGGGACGGACGGCATCGAAGGTGGCGGCGACGAGCTCGGCGAGATCGTCACGGCGGAACACCACCCAGCCGGAACCTTCGGGCGTGCTCAGGCCGACGGTGATCAGGTCGCCGGGTGCGGTGACTCGGACGTCGCCGATCCCGGCCTGTCCGCAGTGCAGCGCCTCGGCGAGCAGCTCCCTGCTGATCACCCACTCGGCGCCGGGGAATCCGAACGTGACCGCGTAGGGCTCGGTCGTGTCGTAGCGGGCGTTCACCACCGCGTGCCCGGTTTTGAGCAACGCGTGCAACCTCGACTCGATGGCGGTCATCGCCCACCACCGCCCGGGACGGAGTTCAGGCGGCGGCCGGTCTCGGACACGACCCAGGCCACGAAGTCCTCGCGCACGCCGGGCGCGATGTGGGCGTTGAGGAACGCGGTGATCTGCTCGGCGGGCTGGCCGTTGACCGTGCGCCAGACGATGATCTCTACCAGCATCGCGACCAGGCGCCGGGATTCGCCGGAGTGCGTGGCGAACTCGCGGGCCAGCTGCTCGATCACGGCGGTGATCCGGAACGTGTCAACCGGCATGAAGGGCTGGTTCGGTTTCATCGGGTCCGGCCCTCCCCGCGCTCATCGGCGCCCGGGACCTCGCCCGTACCGGCGATGTGCGCGTCGAGCTCGGCGTCCAGCGCGGCCAGCGGATCCGTGGCGCGGTCGCCGGCGGCGGGTTCCGGGTCGCCGTCGAGGCGCACGGCCTCGACCCGAACCGTCCCGGCCTCGTGCTCG
>NZ_NMQT01000294.1 GCF_002234405.1 Amycolatopsis thailandensis
GCAACGCGAGCGCCACGGCGCTGTCGACGTCGACCTCGGCCTGCGTGTAGACCTCCAGCGGCAACGTCCGGGTGACGCCTTCCAGGCTGCCGGCGAAGGTGATCGTCGCGCCGAACTCGCCCAGCGCCCGCGCGAAGCTCAGCACGATGCCCGAACCGAGCGCGGGCAGCAGCAGCGGCAGCGTGACCCGGCGGAACACCGTCCACGGCTTGGCGCCCAGGGTCGACGCGACCCGTTCGTACCGGTCACCGGCACCCCGCAGCGCCCCTTCGAGGCTGACCACCAGGAACGGCATCGCGACGAACGTCTGCGCGATGACCACCGCGGCCGTGGTGAACGGCACCTGCTCACCGGTCAGCGCGGTCACCAGGACGCCCAGGAAACCCTTGCGGCCCAGCAGGTACAGCAGCGCCAGCCCGCCGACCACCGGCGGCAGGACCAGCGGCAACAGCACCACCGCGCGCAGCACGCGGACACCGCGCGCCCCCGACCGCGCGAGCACCACGGCGAGCGG
>NZ_NMQT01000295.1 GCF_002234405.1 Amycolatopsis thailandensis
TTTCCGCTCTGGGCATCGTGATGTTCTGGCGGGCGTACCAGCGCGGTGGCCGGGCGGCCTGGACACTGCCGATCGCGATCGCGGCCCAGCTCGCGTGGAGCGCTTGGCTCTGGTCGCACTACCCGAACTTCCTGGCCTGGGCGCGGTGGGGCACGCTGGCGCTCGGCGTACTCGCGCTCGTCGTGCTGATCCTGGCCAGGGTGCTCAAGAGCCCGTCGTCGACCTTGGTGCAGGCCGGCCTCGTCGTCGGTGTCGTGGCCATGCTGGCCGCGCCCGCCACCTACGCCGTGTCCGTTTTGGATTCCGACTACTCCGGCAGTTCCTTCGACGCCAACGCCGGTCCGGCTTCGGGCTCCGCGTGACGGATCTGCGCAGCGCTCCCGGCGACGTCCTCGCCGGGAGCGTCACCCAGGCGGGCTGGCGTCCGCCGACACTGCTTCCGCGGTGACTTCGGCCAGCGGCTTCGCTCTCTGGCCGCGT
>NZ_NMQT01000296.1 GCF_002234405.1 Amycolatopsis thailandensis
CGCCGGGGTCGGGTGGTCGAACACCACCGTCGCACCCAACTGCCGCCCCGCCGCGGCCGCCAGCCGGTTGCGCAGGTCGACCGAGGTCAGGGAGTCGAAACCGAGATCGGTGAACGCGTGCTCCGGGTCCACCTCAGCCGCCGTGGCGAAGCCGAGCACCTGGGCGGTGTGCGTCAAGACCAGGTCTTCCAGCGCGTCCGGTGTCAAAACAACAGACTCAGTGACCGGAGAAGCGGCACGTCGCACGGGCAGCCGGACGAGCCCGGTGAGCAGCGCGGGCAGCACGCCCGCGCGGGCCTGGTCCCGCAGCCCGGCCAGGTCGAGTTTGACCGGTACCGCGACCGGACCGGGCGCGACGTCGAACAGCACCGCGCCCTCCTCCGGACTCAGCGCCCCGAAGCCGTCGCGCCGCATCCTGTCGATCAGGGCCTGGTCGAGGACACCGCCCATCCCCTCGGCGGCCCACATCCCGTAGGCGAGCGACCGCGCGGGCAGGCCGTCGGCGTGCCGTCGCTCGGCCAGCGCGTCGAGGTAGGCGTTGGCCGCGGCGTAGTTGCCCTGCCCCGGTCCGCCGAGCACGCCGGACACCGACGAGATCAGCACGAACTCGGTCAGCGGCCGGTCGAGGGTCAGTTCGTGCAGGTGACGGGCACCGTCCGCCTTCGGGCCGAGGACGCGGTCGAGGCGTTCCGGGGTCAGCGCGGTGACGACGCCGTCGTCCAGCACACCGGC
>NZ_NMQT01000297.1 GCF_002234405.1 Amycolatopsis thailandensis
CGTCGGAACGGAGATCGCACCGGCGACAGGCGCGAAAGGTTCCCCGCGCAGGTCTTCGATGCACCGCGCGAGCGCGGCCGGATTCCGGCCCGGCGTGGTGATCATGTGCGCGATCATCCCCGTCAGCGGATCCGACGGCGCCTTGCCGCCGTCGGCGAACGCCAGCGCCGCCGCGATGTCGACGGCGCCGAACGGTTCGAACGGGCTCACCCCCGCGAGCACGAGCCGCCGCACCGGAGCCTGCGCGGGCAGTTCCCACGAGAGCCGGGCACCCAGCGAGTAACCGACGACGTCCACTTCGGACAGACCCGCGACGAGCGCCGCCAGTTCGGCGGTGATCGCGGTGGCCCCCAGCGAGCCCGACGGAGCCGGGCTGGAGCCGTGCGCGGGCAGATCGGGCACGAGCACCTCACGGCCCGCGGCGGTGAGCGCGGCAGGCCACCCCGTGGTGATCCAGTCGGTGTGCCCGTCGGAGGCGAATCCGTGCACCAGCAGCACTGGCGGTCCCGAGACGGTTTCGGGAGCGAATCGGCGCACGGCCAAGGAAGTAGTGGCAGACAACGGAATCCTTTCTCAGCTGCCGGAGGGACGGCGGGTGCGCAGGCGCTGCATCTCGCTCAGCGTCCGCGCGCGGGCGTCGACGGCGATCCGCAGCGACGATCCGATGAGGTTCAGCAGGAACACGCACACCATGATCGTCACGCCGGGCGCGATCACCAGCCAGGGCGCCTGCACCAGGTACGACCGGCCTTCGGCGATCATGTTGCCCCAGGTCGGGGTCGGGGGAGCGATGCCGAGACCGAGGAAGCTCATCGCCCCGTCGACCAGCATCGCCGCCGCGGACAGGATCACGACCTGCACCAGCGCCAGCGGCAGCACGTTCGGGAACACGTGCACGACCAGGATCTTCCACTTGCTCATCCCCGACACCCGGGCCGCGCCGATGTAGGCCCGGCCGGCGATGCCGAGCACGCGGCTGCGGATGACACGGGCGGTGAACGGCGTGAAGATCACCGTCAGCGCGATCAGCTCGGTCCAGATGCTCGCGCCGAGCGAGATCGCCAGCGCCATCGCGAGGATGATCGCCGGGAACGACATCCAGGCGTCCATCACCCGCATCAGCACCGCGTCGGCCGCCCGGAAGAACCCGCTGATCAGCCCGATCACCAGGCCGGTGAAGGCCGCGCA
>NZ_NMQT01000298.1 GCF_002234405.1 Amycolatopsis thailandensis
ACGTCCTCGCGCGACGGCACCGGGTCTTCCCGAGGCGGCGGCGCGAGCGGGACGGCGGGTTCGGCGTACTCGACCGGAGGCGGTTCCCGGCGAGCGCGGGCGGTTTCGGCGCGTTCCTCCGCGACGGGCTCGGGATGCACGGGATCCGCGGCGTCCGCGCGACGGCGACCTCGGCCTCCTCCGGTGCTCGAAATCCCGAGCCGGTCCAGCACCGACTTCGCCGCCACGGAACCGTGTTCGGCGTCGTGCCTGGTCGTGCGAGAAGCGGGCGCGGCGGACCGCCGGACACGCTCCTCGGCCGCCCATTCGTCGCTCTCCCACAACGGGGCGGCGGTCCCCGGCGGACGGGGCGGCTCGGGCTCCGCGGTCATCCGGGGCCGGGGTTCGGCCGCCGGTTCGGGAGCCAGAAGCAGTTCCGGGGCAATAGGTTCCGGGACATAGGGTTCTGGGGCGGGGGTGTCCAGGCGTGCGACCGCGGGGTCCTGGGGCACGACCTCGTGGGCGGCGGGGGTTTCGCGGGCCGCGGGCTCCTCCCGACGACGACGTCCCGAGGTCTCCGGCTGGAAACGCGGTGCCGCCTCGGGGCGCGGGGCCGCCTCTCGGTGCGGGGCCGCCTCTGAGCGCGAGGCCGTCTCGCGGCGCGGTGCAGTGTCGGAGCGCGGGGGCGTCTCTCGGTGCGAGACCGGCTCGGGGCGCGGGGCGGGTTCCGGTTTCGGCGGCATCAGCTTCGGTGCGGCGGGTTCGGCCTTGGGCTCGAACCTGATCGCCGGTTTGGGTTGCCGGGGTTTCTTCGGCACCCGGCGACGCCAGTCACTGTCGGACGCCGCTGCCTCCTGAACCGGCTCAGGACGGGACGGCGGCTTGAGCACCGGCGCTTCGACCTTCTTTTCCGCGGCAGGCTTTTCCGCGACCGGTGGCACGGGTGGCTCCGCCGGTCGCGGAGGCGCCGCGGGACGCGGAGGCTCGGCCCGCGCGGGTTCCGGCTGCTCTGCCTGCCGCACGGGCCGCGGCGGCGCGCG
>NZ_NMQT01000299.1 GCF_002234405.1 Amycolatopsis thailandensis
GTCGACCTGGCCGCGGTCGGCGGTGTCGCGCAGCGCGGTGTACGGATCGCCGAAGGTCTTCAGGAAGCTGACCGGCACTTCGAGTTCCTCGGCCGTCTCGCGGATCTGATCGCGGAGTTCGGCGTAGAGCTGGAGTGTCGTGTCGTGCTCTACCGTCGCCGCGACCGCCGGTCCGAGGTTGGTCAACGCCGTGCGGCAGACGACGAAGGCGACGATCAGCCTGCCGCTCTCGCGCCGTGCCATGCCGAAGGCGAAAGCGGCCGCGCGCATCGCCGTGTCGGAGCCGTCGACCCCGGCCAGGATGGCCCGCCCCGACCGGCGCCGGGGCGGGCCGAAACGCTCCACAGTGGACTCGAAAGCCCCCGGCGTGCTCATCCCGCGACCGGGTCGGACGCCGGGGCTTCCGTCTTCGGCTCCACGTCGAGGGTGGTGCGCAGGGTGAGCGGCTTGAGCAGTAGCGCCGCGATCACGCCCACGACGCCGACCGCCGCGGAGATCAGGAAGATGTGCGCGGTCGCGTCGCCGTACACGGTGTGCACGATCGTCTGGACCTCCGGCGGCAGCGCCTTGAGGTTCAGCGCGCTGACGCTGCCCGTCGACGCCTGGCCCGAGGGCACGTGCAGCGCGGTGGCCAGGTCGGCGGTGACCCGGTTCGCGAGCACCGCGCCCAGCACCGAGACCCCGATGGTGCCGCCGAGCGACCGGAAGAACGTGACCGAGGCGCTGGCCGCGCCCAGATCCCGCAGCGGCACGGTGTTCTGCACGGCGAGCACGAGGTTCTGCATCGTCATG
>NZ_NMQT01000003.1 GCF_002234405.1 Amycolatopsis thailandensis
TCGTCGACGCCTACCTGGCCGCAGCCCGCGGCGGGGACTTCGAAGCGCTCCTCGAACTGCTCCACCCCGACGTCGTCCTCCGTGCCGACAAGGCGGCGGGCCCCTCGCCCGCGCCGGTCTTCCTGCGGGGTGCCGGCATGGTGGCGCGGGGTGCCGCGGCCGCTTCCGTGCGGGCGGCTGTCACGCAGCTCGCGCTCGTGAACGGCGGCGTCGGCCTCGTCATGGCGGACGAAGGACGGCCTTCGGTGGTGCTCGCGTTCACGTTCGAGGACGGGCGGATCACCGAGATCGACGTCATCGCGGACCAAGACCGGTTGCGAGGGCTGGAGCTGGCGATTTTGGACTGATCCGGGTTGCGGTTCGGTCGCGAACCAGTACCGATGACTTCGCCGCCAGCGCGGAGCCGTTAACGATTTCTCGGCATGGTCCGCCTTCTTTTCAAGGCTCTTGGAGCTACGACGAGGAGGCGACCATGTCGGAGGGGACGTCCGGAAAGGCTCGACGCCACAAAGTGCGCGAGGAGGAGACCTACCGGGACGCGTATCAACGCGACCGCGACCGAGTGCTCTATTCATCCGCGTTTCGGAGGCTGGCGGGGGTGGCGCAGGTCGCCGCGGTCAATGAGCAGCTGGTGCTGCACAACCGGCTCACGCACAGTCTGAAGGTCGCGCAGATGGGTCGAAGACTCGTGCAGCATCTGCGTTACAAGTCGAGTGACGCGGGCTTTCCGGAGGGATCGGATCTGAACGAGGACGTCGTCGAGACGGCGGGACTCGTGCACGACATCGGGCATCCGCCGTTCGGACACATCGCCGAGGAGGTCCTGGACCAGCGGCTGGCCCAGGTGGACGGGCTGGAAGGCTTCGAGGGGAACGCGCAGTCTTTCCGAGTGGTGACGAAACTCGCGCGGCGGAAGACGGAGCACGCGGGCCTCAACCTGACCCAGGCGACGTTGAACGCGATCCTCAAGTACCCGCGCCTCAAGCCGCGTGGTTCGGCCAAGCCGACGGCCTTGTGGACCGACCGTGGCTATGGCGACAAGTGGGGCGCCTATCAGACCGAAAAGGTGGATTTCGATTGGGCGAGGAGAGGCAGCCGCGAGGACTTGAGGTCGGCGAACGCGGTCCTGATGGACTGGGCCGATGACATCAGCTACGCGACCCATGATCTCGAGGACTACTTCCGGGCGGGGCTGATCCCTTTGCATAGTTTGTCGGTCGACAAGGAAAGAATGGTCAAGCATGGCCTCGGTCGTTTGAAGGAACACAAGGGATTCGACGAGTTTCGATTTCGGAACGAGCTCGACACGATCATCGCCGAGTTCGGCGGGCGCCTGCACTCTCAGTGCTGGGAGACCCGGAAGAACCGGGTGCAGATGAACAAGATCAGCAGCGGCCATCTCACCCGGTTCGTGAAGGCGGTCCGGCTTCTCGACGAACCGCCCTACGTGGAGATCGAACAAAGCAGTCAGTACCGGGTCGCCGCGCTGAAGGAACTCACGTGGTTCTACGTGATCGACAGGCCGCCGCTGGCGATCCACCAGGAAGGCCAGAAGAGGATCATCGGCTCCCTCTTCGATCGGTTGCTCGCGTGTCTGGAGAAGTCGCCGAGCAGCCCGAAGATCCCCATCCAACTCCGGGGGATCTATCGGGATATCACGCATGACGACACGGCCGAGGGGATATCCGAGAAGAACAAGGAGGCCCGGTGCGCTCGGGCGGTCACCGACTACATCTGCCTGCTCACCGAGGCACAAGCGGTCGATCTCGGAGAGCGGCTGGCCGGACGGTCGCAGAGTTCGATGTTCGGTACCTGGTTCAACTGAACGTGGGCATGCCGAGGGGCCCGTCGCCGGTGGTGGTGGCGGGCTCCCTCGGGGTCAGCGGCGTGGCTTCTGTAGTGGGTCGAGGTATTGGGGTGGAACGAACTCGGGCCTGCCGTCGGTGGCGAGGTGGACTGTCCAGCCGGATTGGCCGTGGATGACCATGTGGTGGTAGCGGCACAGCAGGCACAGATTGCCGAGGTCGGTGTCGCCGAGTGCGCCCCAGGGAAGAATATGGTGGGCTTCGCAGTGCTTGGGTTTGCGGTGGCAGCCGGGGAAAGCGCACCCGTGGTCGCGGAGGTTCAATGCCCGGCGTTGTGCGGGGGTGACGGTGCGGGCGGCCCGGCCGATGTCGAGGGGTTCACTTTCCGACCCGAGCACCGCGGGGATGATCTTCGCGTCGCAGGCGAGCATGCGGGCGTGGCGGGCGGTGATCTGGGTGACTTCGTCGACGCACGCCATCCCCAGTCCTGTGGTGAGGGTGTCGAGGGGGATGGTGACGACGATGGTGGTGCGGTCTCCGGACAGGGTGGGGGCTTTGTCGTTGGTCATCGCGTAGTGGATTGCGTCGAACAACGCGTCCCCGTGGCGTTCGCCGGGGGTGCGGGGGTCGCGGTTGCCGTCCTCGTCGACGGGTCTTCGCTGTCCCCACGTCTCGAACAGGGCGTTCGCGCGAGCCCCGAACTCGGGGTCGAGGAGGCCGTTGAGTCGCCACCAGCCGTCATCACGTTTCCGCAGATGCACTTCGCGGGAGGGTGGCTTGAGGTCTTCGTCCTTGGGTTCGTTCCCGTCGGGATCGAGGTGGCCCAAGAGTTCCGCGCCGCCGTTGGCGATCTGCTGCGGACCGGCGTTGCGGGCCAGTTTCACCAGAATCCGCTCGGCCCCCGACCGGTCTTCCGCTGACACGTCGGCCGGGATCTTCTTCAGCACCGCCAGGAGAGGGTCGAGTTGCTGAGGGCCGAGGTCACCCTCGGCTGCGGCCGCCCCCGCGATCGGCGCGAAAGCAGGCGCGGGGGTGCCGTCCAGATTCCGGCCCTCGTTCAGCGCGACTGCCCGCGCGACGGTGGCTCCTGCTTCCTTGGGGCTGATCCGGGCGGTTTCGGCGAACCAGCCCGCCGTGGAGCCGTGCCCGAACAACTCCATAGGACCCCGGGATTCGATCTCCACCAGAAACTGCCCGACTTCCGCCAAAGCCTGGCGTGCCACCGACAGACGCTCGACCACACCGTGCGCGAGCTCCCGCGCACCGGCACGCCACAACTCGTGCGGCGGCTCGAGGATCCGTTGACTGGACACCAACCAAGAATACCGGAAATCGAACACATGTGCGAACGTGAAAAGTGTTTCGAATTTAGTTTCCGGATCAGGGTGGTTGTGACGACAGGCGATAGTTGGCATCTACAGGAGATAGTCGGCACAGTGCAGGAGGTGATGTCCGTGAAGGCCTCCTTGAGGGACCCAGGGTCCCTCAAGGAGGCCTTCACGGACTTTGCGCTCGGGAGACATGAGTGTGGTGAAGGGGACTTTCTTCTCATCGCATGAGCGGAAAGTCCCCTTCACGGCAGGTCTTGCGGGTACTGCGGGTCTCGTGGGCGGCGGAGGCTCGGCGGTGTTGCGAAAGCCACGTTCGCAACGTTGAGCGTTGCGAACGTGGCTTTCGCAACATCCGAAACCAGCAGGTGGGCAGGCCAGTCACACGCCACCTTTGCCTGACCCCTCAATAACACCTGTCGTCACAGTGGTCGCGAGCGTCCACGTGGGGCAGCGGTGGCGATCGTGTTCCTGAAGTATGTCGTAAGAATGGTTTCGCGCGTGTTCATGAGTGGCAAAGTGGGTTACTGGGCCGAAGGCGAGATATCGTGCTCCACCGCTCGCGCCCCTGCCGGTCGCGGCGTTGGGTCCTGCCAGGGTGCATCGGCCCTGTCTCAGTACGCTTCGGCCTCGGGCATCAGGGCAGTGCGTCACGAGCGCCACGTTTGAGACGGTGAGTGTCCCGGGCGTGGCGCTCGGGACACACTCACCCACCCGACACGGGAAAACCCCCGCGCGTATGTCCTGTCTGGACAGTGTCCCTTCTGGACAGGATCAGCCCTCACTAACCGAGGCGAAGGATGGTTTCTTCGATTTCGGCGTCCCGAGCGGAGGCGTAGGAGTTCTCGGTGCCGATGATCGTGAAGCCTGCCTTCTGCAGGACTCGAAGCGATCCGAGGTTGTCGCTGGCGGCGCGGGCGTGCAAGGGGCGGACCTCGACGAGGTCGAGGAGCAGCGCGACTGCCTGACTGGCGATTCCCTGCCCCCAGGACGAACTTTCGATCCAGTAGGTGATTTCAGTATCACCTTCCACGACGAAACTTCCTATGGTGCCGAGGAAATGTCCGTCACCGGTCACCGCGCGCAGGATGATGTCCGGAGAAGACCTCAGCTTCGCCATATGAGCGTCGAACGCTTTGCGATCGTCGGGGTCTCTGGCGATGAACGCGGCCATCCTGACCGACTCGGGGTCACGCATCTGTTCGAACAGGGCGTCGAGATCGGAATCCTCGACCAACCGCAGTGCCACCTCGACCATTGATGTCCTCCTCATGTAGTCCGCGACGCAATGTATCGGTGACGTCCGACAATCCTGGCCCACACTCCGCAAACCCGCCTAAGGTGGCCAAGAACGCCAGTCACATCCGGGAGGCACGCATGTCGCTGTTGGCCCAGCTGAACACCGCGATCTCCACCGGCGCGATCGAGGTCGTCGATCTCACCGCGCCGCTGAGCGAGAGCACACCGATCCTCCAGTTGCCGGAGCCGTTCGCGAACACGATCCCGTTCGGCCTGGAGGAGATCAGCCGCTACGACGAACGCGGGCCGCGCTGGTACTGGAACAACATCCACACCGGCGAGCACACCGGGACCCACCTCGACGTCCCCGTGCACTGGGTGTCGGGCAAGGACGGTCACGACGTCTCCGAGGTGCCGCTGCGCACACTGGTCGCCCCGGCCGTGGTGCTCGACGCGTCGGCGCGTGCGGCCGAAGACCCGGATTTCCTCCTGTCCGTGGAGGATATCCGCGAGTGGGAGCGCGAGAACGGCCCGCTGCCCGACGGCGGCTGGCTGCTTTACCGCACGGGCTGGGACGCGCGTTCGCACGACCAGGAGTCCTTCCTCAACAACGACGAGGACGGCCCGCATACGCCGGGTATCTCGGGGGAGTGCGCCCGCTGGCTCGCGGAGGAGGCGCCGATCACCGGGTTCGGCGTCGAGACGGTGGGCACCGACGCGGGACAGGCACTGGCCATCGAGCCGGCCTTCCCCTGTCACGAACTCCTTCTGGGGGCGGGAAAACACGGCTTGACCCAGTTGCGGAACCTGGCGAGCCTGCCGCCTACCGGTGCCTTGCTGGTGGTCAGCCCGCTGCCGATCGTCGGCGGTTCCGGCAGCCCTGCCCGGGTCTACGCGCTGGTCGAGCGGGCATGAAGGTCGCGGAGCTGGTCGGCCGCGCGTTGGCGGAGCTCGGCGTCGATGCCGCTTTCGGGGTCGTGGGCAGCGGCAACTTCGAGGCCACCAACGGGTTGCGGGCGGGCGGAGTGCGGTTCGTCGCCGCGCGGCACGAAGGCGGCGCGGCGAGTATGGCCGACGCGTACGCGCGGATGAGCGGCCGCGTGTCGGTGCTGAGTGTCCACCAGGGCTGCGGGCTGACCAACGCGCTCACCGGGATCACCGAGGCGGCCAAGAGCCGGACGCCGATGATCGTCCTGAGCGGGGATACTTCGGCGTCTTCGGTGCTGTCGAACTTCCGGATCGACCAGGACGCGCTCGCGACCGCTGTCGGAGCCGTGCCGGAGCGCGTCCACGGCGCGCCCACCGCGGTCGCCGACACCGTCCGCGCGTACCGGACGGCCGTGCAGCAACGCCGGACCGTCCTGCTCAACCTCCCGCTCGACGTCCAAGCGCAGGAAGCGCCCGACGCGGTCGAGATACCGGAGGTCCCCGGTCCGGCGCCGATCAGACCGGATGCCGAGGCGGTCGCGAAACTGGCCGACCTCCTCGCCGGAGTGCGGCGGCCGGTGTTCGTCGCCGGCCGCGGCGCGCGGGCGAGCGCCGCCGCTCTCAGGGAACTCGCGGAAGTCTCCGGCGCGCTGCTGGCGACCTCGGCGGTGGCGCACGGTCTCTTCCACGACGACCCTTTTTCGCTCGGGATCTCGGGCGGCTTTTCGTCCCCACGGACGGCGGAGCTCATCGGAAACGCTGACCTCGTGATCGGCTGGGGGTGCGCGCTGAACATGTGGACCACCCGGCACGGCAAGCTTCTCGATCCGAACGCTTGGCTGGTCCAGGTCGACGTCGACCAGTCCGCGCTCGGCGCGCACCGTCCGGTCGCCCTCGGTGTCGTCGGCGACGTCACCAGCACCGCGAGAGACGTTCACGCGGAGCTCGCCAGGCGTGGCCACCGAGCGAGCCGTGAAGTCCCCGCGAGCACACGATGGAACGACGTCCCGTATAACGACCTATCCGGCGGCGGGAGGATCGATCCGCGCACGCTCAGCCGCCGTCTCGACGAGATCCTGCCCGCCGAACGGGTGGTCTCGATCGACTCCGGCAACTTCATGGGCTACCCGAGTGCGTACCTGTCCGTCCCCGACGAGAACGGCTTCTGCTTCACACAGGCGTTCCAAAGCATCGGACTCGGTCTGGGGACGGCGATCGGCGCGGCGCTGGCCCGGCCGGAGCGGCTACCGGTGCTCGGCGTCGGCGACGGCGGGTTCCACCTGGCGGTCTCCGAGCTGGAAACCGCCGTCCGGCTGGGGATCCCGCTCGTGGTGATCGTCTACAACGATGCCGCGTACGGCGCCGAGATCCATCATTTCGGCGACGCCGACATGGCCACGGTCCGGTTCCCCGACACCGACATCGCCGCGATCGGCCGCGGTTTCGGCTGTGACGGCGTCACCGTGCGGTCGATCGAGGACCTCGCCGCTGTCGAGGAGTGGCTCGGCGGGCCACGCCAGGCACCGCTCGTCATCGACGCCAAGATCGCCGACGACGGCGGCTCGTGGTGGCTCGCCGAAGCCTTTCGCCACTGAAGCTAAACGCCCCAGTCCGGCCGCAGCGGCATGCCCGCGTCACCGTCCTCGCCGACCTTCACCCCGAGCACCTGGTGCAGTTCGATCTCGCGCCGCTCGAAGGCGAGGCGGCACGCGGCCATGTACAGCGCCCAGACCCGGCTCCGCCCGGCGCCCGCTTCGGTGACGGCTTCGTCCCAGTTCGCGTCGAGGTTGGCGCACCAGGCGCCGAGGGTGGTGGCGTAATGCTCGCGGAGGTTCTCCGAATGCCGCACCTCCAGCCCGCTGTCGTGCATCGCGGTGGCGATCTCACCGACGGATTCCAGTTCGCCGTCGGGGAAGACGTACCGGTCGATGAACCCGCGCGAACGGTGCGCCACCGAGGTGTCCGGGTTGGTGATGCAGTGGTTCAGCATGCGTCCGTGCGGCTTCAGTTTCCCGGCGAGGAAACGGAAGTACGACGGCAGGTTCCGCGCGCCGATGTGCTCGGTGAGCCCGATCGACGACACCGCGTCGAAGTCCGTTTCGGTGACGTCGCGGTAGTCGAGATGCCGCACCTCGGCCCGGTCGGCGAGCCCCTTGGTCACGATGTCCTTCTGCGCCCACTGGGCCTGCTCCCGCGAAAGGGTGACGCCCAGCGCCTCGACGCCGTAATGCGAGACGGCGTGCTCGACCATTCCGCCCCAGCCGCAACCGACGTCCAGCAACCGCATCCCTGGACGCAGGCCGAGTTTCCGGCACACCAGGTCGAATTTGTGCTCCTGCGCCTCTTCCAGCGACGCGTCGGCAGAGGGATACGCCGCACAGGTGTAGGCCATCGACGGCCCGAGCACCAGTTCGTAGAACCGGTTCGAGACGTCGTAGTGGTTCGAGATCGCGTTGCTGTCGCGTGCTTTCGAGTGCCGCAACCCGTCGACGGTGCGCTTGAGCCTGCTCGGCAGTTCCTCGGCGGGCGGGGCGACGCGGCGCAGGTGCGTGGGGCCGAGTTTGCGCAGCAGCCACACCCGGTCCGCGGGGCTGAGCTGATCGACCTGGGCCACGAGCGCGCGCAACGCCGAGTAGAGGTCACCGTCCACATCGAGCGCTCCGGCGACGTAGGCGCGGGCGAGCCCGAGGTCGCCAGGGGACGACATCAGGTACGTCAGCGCCAGCGGTGACCGTACCTGGATCGACACCGGCGCGTCGGCCGGACCGCTCCTGCTGCCGTCGTAGGCGGTGATGGACACCTCGGCGTTCGGGCCGAGCAACCGCTCGAAGATCTTCCCGACGGTCGTCGTCTCAGCCATGTTCGTCTCTCTTCTTCCCGGCCCGTGTCACCGCCGCCGCACGCATTTCGCGTACAGGTCGAGCAAGCGGCCGTCCGGGTCGTAGGCCGTCTTCAGTTTCCGGTAGGCGTCGCCGTTGTACAGCCGCCAGAACTCGTCTTCGGAATAGAAACTGTCGGAATACAGCGACTTCCGCCCGCCGAGTCGCGTCACTTCGGCCTCGATCAGCCGATTGTGCGTATCCGGGGCCTCGCCGGGATCCAGCGGGACCGCGGACCAGAAGCCGAAGTTGACGTACAGCGTTCCCGGGTCCATTTCGTACAGTGGCGAGTTCACGCCACCCGGCCGCTGCTTCAGCGGGCAGACCCACACCGGGCTGATCGGGATCTCGCGGCGGAAGAAGTCCAGGAACTCGGCGGCTCGCGACAGCGGCACCTCGATGTCCTGCACGACGGTCTCTTCGGGAGGGAGCCCGCGCAGCTTGAGGAGCTTCGCGGCGATCCCGAACCGGCGGTCGAGCGCCACCGCTTTCCAGTAGACCGACGACCTCAGCAGCCGCCTGCCCAGCAGCAGCCGGGGGAGCCGGCGCTGCACGCCGAACGCCCGCGAGCACCAGAACCAGTCCGTGTCCCAGCGCCACAGGTAGTCCCGGACGCTGAGATGGTCGACCTCGCGCGAGCGGATCGACTGGTAATAGATGTCGAGCCAGGTGTAATCGCTGGTCGCGGGCGCCGACGAGGTGAACGTGCCCAGCGTCAAGTACTGCTCGCCCGGCCCGAAGACGGTTCCGTCCACGAAATCGGCCACCCCGTCACGGCATGCCTCGCCGAGCGCCGCGAAGTACTCCTCGGTGTCGTCGTACCGGACGTGGTCGAGCCGCACGTACGGTTTGACCGGCTCCAGCTCGATCTTCAGCCGCAGCGCGTAGCCGAGTGTCCCGTACGAGTTCGGGAAGCCGTGGAACAGGTCGCTGTGCTCGTTGTCCGGCCGCGCGACGACGATCCGGCCGTCGCCGGTGAGCAACTCCATCTCCAGCACGGACTCGTGCACGAGGCCGTTGCGAAAGGAGGACGACTCGATGCCGAGGCCGGTGACGGCGCCACCGAGCGTGATCGTCTTGAGCTGCGGCACGACCATCGGCATCAGCCCGTGTGGCAGGGTCGCGTCCACCAGTTGCTCGTAGGTGACCATTCCCTCGACGTCGGCCGTGCGCGCCAAGGGATCGACGTCGAGCACATGCGTGAACCCGGAGACGTCCAGACCAGGGGTACTGGTCGCCGTCCGCGCGCGGAACAGGTTCGAGGTCCGCTTCGCCAGCCGGATCGTGCCGTGGAGATCCGCCAGGCGGGCCCGGAGCGTTTCCGCTCGCGCTTCGTGCTCGGCGAACCGGACCAGCCGCGCCGTCGCCCGCATCCCGCTGTCGCCGCTAGTCATTCCTGATCGCCATCAGCTCATCGTGCCCCAAGGAACCGCCTGGCGCAGCCCTTGATTCCTACTTCAGTCGCCGCAACGGGACGGCGTCCGCCATGGCGGTGAAACCCTTGTCCCCGGGATGGAGGTGGTCTCCGGAGTCGTACTCCGGTTTCATCCGCTGTGGATCGGCGGGATCGCGGATCACCGCGTCGAAGTCGATGTAGCCGTCGAAGAGCCTGCTGGTGCGGATGAACCGGTTGACCGCCTGCCGGGTCTCCTCGAGTTGAGGCGTGTACGAACCCCAGCCCTTCCACGGCGTGATCGTCGCGCCGAGCACCCGCAGGCCGCGGTCGTGCGCCCGGCCGGCGATCTGCTTCAGCGCCGAGATGATCTTGTTCGGATCGGTCTGGTGCGGTGTCTGCTGGATGTCGTTGATGCCCTCGAACACGATCGCCGTCCGCACGCCGGACTGGCTCAGCACGTCCCGGTCGAGCCGGGCCAGCGCGTTGACGCCGTAGTTGCCGCCGTCGAGCAGCAGCCGGTTCCCGCTGATCCCGGCGTTCAGCACGCCCATGCGGGCGCTGATCTTGTCGGCGAGCTGATCGGGCCAGCGCAGGTTCGCGCCCCGGGTCGAGTTCGCCCCGTCGGTGATCGAGTCGCCGATCGCCACGACACTGCCCTGTAGTCCGGCGCCGCGGACGTCGACTCCGGAAACGTAGTGCCACACCGCGGTCTTCTCCGGGAACGCCGCGGCCGACTCGTCGGCCGCCTTGTCGCCGTTCCGGGTGAAGTACGAGTCCTGCATGGCCAGCGGATGGTAGGTGACCGGGCCGGACGGCGTCGGTGTGTACGTGGTGACCAGGAGATCGCCGTCCCTCGGCACGGGCAGCGCCGCGCCGTCGCTGAGGATGTCGGCGCCCGGTGGCACGGTGATCTCGCGATCGCCGCCGAAGGTCAGCGTGCGCATCGTGCCGGGGACCGCCTGGGGCGTGTCCGGGCCCGCGGCGACCGCGACGGTCACCCGGCCGAACAGCACCGGCGTCCGGCCGAAGGCGTTGGACAGCCGCACCCGCACCTCGTGCCCGCCGGCGCTGGTGTGCACGATGTTGCGGATCGAGAAGTTCGGGTAGCCGTTGTCGGTCCCGGCCACCCCTGCCGCGGGCGCCGCCGCCCAGGTGCCCACCCAGCCGTTCGCGGCCGTGCTCTCGACTTGACCTTGACCCGCCGGTGCCGCCGCGGCGACTCCGGGAACGACGCCCAGTAGCAGGATTCCCGCCACCGCGAGCTGCTTCACGCGCATGTGTTCCGCCTCCACCCAGTCGGCTCCACTCATCGTCAACGAATCACCGACAGACGGTCAATGCGCACGACAGGACAGGTTTCTGTCGGTGGTGCCGCTTACGCTGAATGCCATGACCCCTGCCGCTCTCCGGAAGCTCTGTCTCGGCTTCCCCGGTGCCCGTGAGGAGTTCCCGTTCGACGAGCACTCCAGTGTGTTCAAGGTCGCGGGCAAGATGTTCGCGCTCAGCCCGCTCAAGGCGAAACCGCTGCGGATCAACCTCAAATGCGAGCCCGACGTCGCGGTCCGGCTGCGTGCCGAACATCCCGAGATCATCCCCGGCTATCACATGAACAAGCAGCATTGGAACACCGTCCGGCTGGACGGTTCGCTGTCCGGCGACTTCGTCCGGGAGCTGATCGAGGACTCCTACGACCTCGTCGTCGCGGGCCTGCCGAAACGGGAACAGGAGAAGCTGAAGTGGGTCGCGCTCAGCCAGGAGTGAGCGCGCCGCGTTTCATCCGGATTTCATCGGTCCCGGCCTCCTACCGTGGGCGGAGACGGATGCCGACCGCCGCACGATGACGCGCCTCCCGGCACTTCCTAGTCTTGAGGCGTGCTGGAGATCTTGCGGGACCGGTTCCGGGCACGGGTGCAGGTCAGTCTCACCCGGGCCGGACTGAGCCTGCCCTGGTGGGGGGCGTTGTGCGCCAGCGCGGTGAGCTTCGTGTTCACGGCGGTCGCGCTGGTGCAGCGGGACGCCCTGCTGCCGCCCGAGCCGATCGCGCTGGCCGGGCTGATCGTGATCGCGCCGTCGGTGATCTGGGTGGTCACCGACTGGATCATGCCGTGGGTGCGGATGGCGGCGCTGATCACCGCCGCCTCGGTCCTGCTCATCGAGCCCGTGCTCCCGGACTTCGCGCCGTTGCTGCTGCTGGTCGCGGCGACCGAAGCGGCGAGTGTCCTGCGGACGACGTGGGGGATCGTCGTCGTCACCGTCGTGGGCGAGCTGGTGCTGGTCGTGGCGGGGATCTGGGGCGGGCTGGTCGGCGGCCCGGTGTACATGGTCGCGATCCTGCTGGGGCTCAGCGGCGGGCTCATGGTCCGCTGGTACACCAGGGTGCTGGACGCCGAACGCGACAACCGTGACGCGTACCGGGAAAAGGCCCTGCTGGCCGAACGCCAGCGGATCGCGCGCGAGGTGCACGACGTCGTCGGCCATTCGCTCAGCATCACGCTGCTGCACCTGACCGGGGCCCGCCACGCGCTCCAGCAGGATCGCGACGTCGACGAGGCGATCGAAGCGCTCACCGAGGCCGAGCAGGTGGGACGGGCCGCGATGGCCGACATCCGCCGCACGGTCGGCCTGCTCGCCGACACCCCGTCGGGCAGCGCGCCGCTGCCGGGCGTGGAGGACATCGCGACGCTGGTGGAACGCACGCGGGTCGCCGGACTGGCGGTGCGCTATACACAGGAAGGCGACCTCGGCCGGGTAGGCGCCTCGGAAGGATTGGGCCTCTACCGGATCGTGCAGGAATCACTGGTCAACGTCGTCAAGCACGCCCCCGGCGCGAACGCGGAGGTCCGGCTGGACGCCGGTCGCTCGGGTGTGCGGCTCATCGTCAGCAACACGCTCGCCGGCGCCGTCCGCGGCACCGCCGAGGATGGCTCGGGACTGGCGGGGATGGCCGTCCGCGCGGCCCAGCTCGGCGCCGACCTCAGCGCCGGGCCCCAGGGCAGGCAGTGGATCGTGCAGGTCACCGTGCCGGGGGCCAAGTCATGACCGCCGCCGCCGAGATCCAGGTGCTGCTGGTCGACGATCAGGAGCTGGTCCGGTCGGGGCTGCGGCGCATCCTGCGGCGCCGCGACGGGTTCGTCATCGCGGGGGAATGCGGCGACGGTTCGGAAGTGCCCGAGGCGCTGGCCGCGCACGAGGTCGACGTCATCGTGATGGACCTGCGGATGAAGAACGTCGGCGGGGTCGAGGCGACCAGGCGGCTGCGGCGCACGGCGGGCCATCCGCCGGTGCTCGCGCTCACCACTTTCGACGACGACAACCTCCTGGCCGACGCGCTGCGGGCGGGCGCGGCGGGCTACGTCCTCAAGGATTCGCCCGCCGAAGACCTGATCCGCGCCGTGCGGGCGGTCGCCGGGGGCGACGCCTGGCTCGACCCGGGGGTCACCGGCCGGGTGCTCGTCGCCTACCGGCAGGCCGCCGGGAACGGCAGCGGCGGACGTTCGCCCGAACTGCTGACACCGAGGGAACAGGACGTGCTCCGCGCGATCGGCCGCGGGCTGACCAACGCCGAGATCGCCGCCGCACTCGTCATTTCGGAGGTGACCGTGAAAAGCCACATCGGCCGGATCTTCACCAAACTCGGGTTGCGGGACCGGGCGGCGGCGATCGTCTACGCGTTCGACAACGGGATCGTGGTGCCGGGCTGATGATCGACGACGGGGGGATCATGTCCGACTCGCGGCTTCGGTTCGAGGTGCTCGGCCCGTTGCGGGCCTGGCACGGGGAGAAACGGCTGGACCTCGGTCCGGTCCGGCAGCAGGCCGTGCTGGCCGCTTTGCTGCTGCGCCCGGACGTGACCGTCAGCCATTACGAACTCACCGACGGGCTCTGGGAAAAGCCACCGGAGTCGAACGTGCTGCCGGTGTACGTCCGGCGGTTGCGGCAATGCCTGGACACCTCCGGGGAGAAGCCGCGTGACTCGGTGATCGTGTCCGATCGCGGCGGCTACCGCTTCGCCAGCGGTGGAGTCCGGCTGGACGTGGCGCGGCTGGAAGAGGTCGCGGTCGTCGCGGCCGCCGCCGAGGAGTCGGGTGATCTCGTCACCGCGGTGAACACCTTCGCCGACGCGCTCCGGTTGTTCCACGGCGAGCCGCTGACGGGACTGCCCGGCGCGTTCGTCCAGGGTGAGCGCCGACGGCTGGAAGAGCGCAGGCTTCTGTTGCTGCGCCGGAAACTGCGGGCCCAGCTGAAACTCGGCCGGTTCGACGAGGTGATCGGTGAGCTGTCGGCGCTGGTGTCGGCGGATCCGCCGAGCGAGCCGCTGGCCGCGCTGCTGATGCGCGCGCTTTACGGCGGCGGACGCCAGGCGGAGGCGCTGGAGGTGTTCACCGACGTCCGCGAGCGGCTGGTGGAGCAGCTCGGCGTCGAGCCGGGCGAGGAGCTGCGGCAGGTGCAGGAAGCGGTGTTGCGAGGGGACGACGCGCAGCTCGGCGTCACGCAGCGCCGGGAGACGACGCGCCGCGTCCGCAACGAACTGCCCGCCACCAACGGCGAACTCGTCGGCAGGGACCGCGAACTCGCGTTGCTCGCCGAGGAAGGTGATCCCGAGGCGGTCTCGGTCGACGCCGTCGACGGCGTCCCCGGTGCCGGGAAGACCACGCTCGCCGTGCGCGCGGCACACCGGCTTCGCGAGTCCTATCCGGACGGTGCGTTGTTCGTAAATCTGCACGGTTACACCGAAGGCCGGGAGCCGGTGACGCCGGAACGCGCGCTGCGGCGGTTGCTGCGCGCTGTCGGTGTCGAAGACGGCGTCATGCCTGACGATCTCGACGAGCTGGCCGCGTCGTGGCGGGCGGCGACCGCGAACCTGCGGTTGCTGCTGGTGCTCGACAACGCCGAGTCCGCCGGGCAGGTGCGGCCGCTGCTGCCGTCCGGCCCGGGCAGCCGCGTGCTGGTGACCAGCCGCCGTCGTCTGTCCGGTTTGGACGCCGACCGCCGCGTTTCCCTTGGCGCGCTGGGACTCGAAGCGGCGGAGAAGCTGCTCGGCCGGATAGTGGGCGCGCCGAGGGCCGAAGGGGAGCGGTTCGCCGTCCGCGCGCTCGCCGGGTTGTGCGGGCGGTTGCCGCTCGCGCTGAGGATCGCGGGGGCCCGGCTGCAGAACCGTCCGATGTGGACGTTCAAGGATCTGGTGGACCGGATGTCGGACGACGAGCGGCGGCTCGGCGAACTGACCGCCGAGGACCGCAGCGTCGAGGTGGCGCTGCGCCTGTCGTACGAGCAGCTGCGGCCCGCCGAGCAGACCGCGTTCAGCGTGCTCGGACTGACGCCGACGCCCGAATTCGACCGGCTCTCGGTCGCCGCCCTGCTGGACTGTTCGCCCGCCGAAGCCGAGCGCCGGCTGGAAAGTCTCGTCGACGCGAGCCTCGTGCAGGAACCGGCGAGCGGCCGGTACCGGTTGCACGACCTGGTGGCGGTCTACGCCCGCCGGCTCGCCGGGGAGATGCCCGAGGAGGCCGCCGGAGCCGCGCGGGAACGGGTGTACGGGCTGTACGTCAGTGCCGTCCGCCGAGCGAGCGAGTGGGGTGTCGCGCGGTTCCCGGTCGAGTCCGGCCGAGGGCCGTTTTCCGGGCAGCGTGATGCTTCCGCCTGGCTGGATGCCGCCGGTGACCTGCCCGATGTGGTCACCCAAGCCGCCGAAGCCGGGCTGGACGACCTCGCGTGTTCGATCGCGGAGGGACTGGTCGACTATCTCGCGCGCCAGCAGCGCTACCACGAATGCCGGACGGCGTTGCAGGTCGCGCTGCCGCTGGCCGAACGGGCCGAGGACGAACGCCTGATCTCGTCGCTGCGGTTCTGCCTCGGCTACGCCTACGCCATGCAAGGGCAGCTGGACCGGGCGAGAGGCTGGTTCGACGACGCGCTGCGGGCGGGTCAGGCCTCGGGTGACCGCGGCGTGGAGGCGCGGGCGCTGGGCGGGCTCACCATGGCGGACCTGATCGAGGGGCATCACGAACGCGCGATACCCGGGATGGGCCGGGTGATGGTCCTGGCGGAGGAGGTCGGGGACAGCTGGCTCGCCGAGCGGGCGCTGTCGGCGCTCGGCTATCTCGCCTACTTGAGAGGTGAGCACGAGGACGCGCTCACCCATCTCGCCCGAGCCCGCGACCTGGGCGAGGAGATCGGCAGCCCCGGGATGCTGGCGAGGGTCCTGTGCCACAGCGGAACCGTACGGCTCGAGATCGGCAGGTTCGCCGAGGCCGCGCTCGATCTCCGCCGGTCCGTCGAGCTCGCGGAGGAGACCACGGACGGCCTGCTGACCGCGACCAGCCTGGTCCGGCTCGGCGCCGCGGAACTGGAGCTCGGGAATCTCGACGCGGCGTTCGAACTCCAGCGGCGGGCGCTGACGGCGGTCACCGAGGAGACGATCGTCGGGATGGAGTCCGAGATCCGCAACCGGCTCGGTCGCACCCATCTCGCCGCGGGCGATCCGGTCGCGGCGCGGGAGCATTTCGAATGGGTGCTCACCGCCATCGGATCCGACGGGGACTCCCAGCAACGCGCCCTCGCGCTCGAAGGTCTGGACCTCACCAGACAGTCGGCACGCCGGCGTTGATGATCGTGAAGCGGTGCCCCGCCATGTCCTGGCGACGGCGCGCGAAGTAGGCGTCGGCGGCGTCGGCAAGGTGAGTCCCGGCCCGGACTTCATGGACGACGTAAGCCCAGTCCGCGGCGTCGCACAGCACCAGTTCCCTGGGCGCGCCGCGCTTGCGGAGCACGGACGAGCAGAGGGCGCCGCGCCTGCCGACACTGCCGTCGTCGAGGCAGCGGCGGAGGTCTTCGACGGCGTGGGCGGCGGTGTCGAAGAGAGTCCACCGGTACTTCGGCGCCGGGCGGCCGTCTTCCCACGGGGTGAAGAACGCGGCCCAGCTCCAGCCCGGTCCGACGAGTCCGTCCCGTTCCCCGGGACTCGGCGCGTCGTCCCGGGGCGTCACCATGTTGTACGGGGTCCGGCCGGCCGGGCTCATGCACGTCTCCTCGGGGAATTTCCGGTCCGCCGGTGCGGATCCGTGCCCGGACGGTAGGTCGGAGTCATGAAATCCCGATGAAACGCCTGTGCTGCCGGAACGCGTTGGGTCGAGTTGGTCGTGAGTGGCGTTTCGTGTTCTAACCCGAAACGCCACTCACGAGACCTGGGACGAGGTCCCACCGCGGCGTGATCGGTTGGACGGCACGCGTGATCCGATGGACGACACGCGTGACTGGATGGACGACACGCGTGTCGTCCCTCCAAACACACGAAACCGCCTGACCTACTGAGCTGAGTTGGTCTCGATCAACGGCCTCGGGGTGGTCGTGAGTGGGAAGTGCGGTCAAGAGACTCACCACTCGCGAAGCTTGGGTCGAATCAGCTTCGCGCGGGGACGATGAGTGAGGCCATCACCTTCGGGATCAGCTCGCTGACGAACCGGCCGTCGGCGGGGAGTTCGCTGCCCTCCAGCAGGTAGTTCTGCAAACCCTGTTCGTACAGGGCAATCAGCACGAGCACCGCGTCGTCCGGTGAGATCGTCAGTTCCCGGCCCATCCGGTCGAGCGCGCCGACGAGGACCTTGCCGAGTTCGGCGTGGAAGTACCGGAACGCCGCGCCGATCCGGTCGCGGATCTCCGGCTGTCGCAGGCCCTGGGTGCGGAACTCCGCGCACAACAGGTACCAGTTCTTGTCCGCGCTGAGCGCGACCATGAACAGGTCCGCGATCCGCCCGAGGGTGGGGGAGAGGTCTTCGTCCGCGCGGACGTCCACCTCGCCGAGCACGCTCTCCGTGGCGTCGTGGAAGCGTTTGAGCCGGACCTCGGTCTCTTCCTGGAACAAAGCGAGGAACAGGTCTTCCTTCGAGCTGAAGTTCGAGTAGAAGGCGCCGCGGGTGAAGCCGGCGCGCTCGCAGATCAGCTCGACCGGCGTGTCCCGGATGCCGTGCTCGGAGAAGGCCTCGTACGCCGCGTCGATCAGCCGTCGGCGGGTGTCCGCCCGGCGCCTGGTCATGGTGGCGCCCCGCTCCTCGGTCATCTCGCCATTCTTTCGTACGCCCCCGGTTCACCCGGCTGTGGGACAGGATACATCGTGAATCGGATACAGAGTGCATTACGATACGCCATGTATCCAACGAGTGCCGGGAGCCGATCGTGTCGTCATTCCTCTACCGCCTCGGCAGGCTGGCCGCTCGCGGACGGGTACTGGTCACCGCGTTGTGGCTGGTCGTGTTGTGTGTCGCGGGCGGGGCGGCGCTGCTGTTCGGTCAGGGCACCGACGACACGTTCGCGATCCCCGGTTCGGAGTCCCAAGAGGCGCTCGACCATCTCGGCCGGGTCTTCCCGCAGGTGAGCGGCACCTCGGCGCAGCTGGTCGTGCTCGTTCCCGAAGGAGAGCGGGCCGATTCGGCCGCCGTGCGCGACGCCGTCGCCGCGGAGGTGCCCGACCTGACCGCGGCACCGCAGGTCTCGACGGTGGTGAACCCCTTCGACGCGGCCGTGCACGACGCCGTGTCCAAGGACGGCCGCGCCGCGCTGGTCACCGTGCAACTCGACGTCGGGCTGGCCGACATCCAGCCGTCGACGCGGACCGCGCTCGCCGGGATCGCGCAGGACATGGAGAACCGGATCGGTCACGGCACCGAGGTGCTCACCGGCGGCGACGCCTTCTCGGACAAGGTGCCCAAGCTCAGCCCCACCGAGGGGATCGGGCTCGTCATCGCGCTCGTGGTGCTGCTGATGGTGTTCGGTTCGTTCATCGCGGCGGGAATGCCCCTGCTGACGGCGATCCTCGGCGTCGGGGTGTCGGTGGCGCTGGTCTACGCGGCGACCTCGGTGGCGACGGTGTCTTCCACGGCGCCGATGCTCGCGGTCATGCTCGGCCTCGCCGTCGGCATCGACTACGCGCTCTTCCTGCTTTCCCGGCATCGCGACCAGCTCGCCGAAGGACTCGAAGTCGAGGAGTCCATCGCCAGGGCGACCGCGACCGCCGGGTCCGCCGTCATCTTCGCCGGGCTCACCGTGGTGATCGCGCTGCTGGGCCTGTTCGTCGCCGGGATCCCGTTCCTGACCGTGATGGGTGTCGCGGCGGCCGGAGGGGTGGCCGTCGCGGTGATCGTGGCCATCACCCTCATCCCCGCGCTGCTGGCGTTCGCCGGTGAACGGCTGCGGCCCAAGAAGCCGCGCAAGGTCAAGCGCAAGAAGAAGGCGCGGTTCAGCCTGCGCTGGGTCCGGCTCGCCACCAAGTCGCCCTGGGTGACGATCGCGTTGATCGTCGGTGTGCTCGCGGTGGCGTCGATCCCCGCGCTGGACCTCCGTCTCGCCTTGCCGGACAACGGAACCGACGAGGACGGCACCCCGGCCCGAGTCGCCTACGACGTCGTCGCCGAGCATTTCGGGCCCGGTTTCAACGGCCCGCTGGTCGTCACCGCGGACATCCTGTCGACCACCGACCCGGTCGGGATCACCAACGGCATCGCCGACGACATCCGCGAGGTCCCCGGTGTCGCCGTCGTCCCGCTCGCAACGCCGAACCCCAAGGGCGACACCGCGATCATCCAGGTCGTGCCCACGACCGGCGCCTACGACGAGGCGACCGACGAACTGGTCGAACGGCTGCGGTCGATGGAAGGCCAGTTCAAGGACCGCTACGGCGTGCAGACCGCGGTCACCGGGTTCACCGCCGTCGGCATCGACGTGTCCGCGCAACTCGGCGACGCGCTGCTGCCGTTCGGCATCCTGGTCGTCGGGCTCTCCCTGGTGCTGCTGGCGATGGTGTTCCGCTCGATCCTGGTCCCGCTCAAGGCCACCTTCGGCTATCTGCTCTCGATCGGTGCCGCTTTCGGGGCGACGTCGTTCGTGTTCGGGCAGGGGCATCTGGCCGACGCGCTGGGCGTGACCCGCACCGGCAGCGTGATCAGCTTCCTGCCGATCATCCTTATGGGTGTCCTTTTCGGGCTCGCCATGGACTACGAAGTCTTTCTCGTGTCCCGGATCCGCGAGGACTACGTCCATCACGGCGACGCGCACCAGGCGATCGAGACCGGTTTCGTGTCGGCGTCGAGAGTCGTGACCGCGGCGGCGGTGATCATGCTGGGCGTGTTCGCCGCCTTCGTCCCCGACGGCAGCGCGACGATCAAGCCGATCGCGTTCAGCCTCGCCGTCGGGGTGTTCGTGGACGCGTTCCTCGTGCGGATGACGCTCGTCCCGGCGATCCTCGCGTTGCTGGGCCCGCGTGCCTGGGGCCTGCCGCCGTGGCTGGACCGCAAACTGCCGGTGTTCGACGCCGAGGGCGACGGTCTCGTCCACGAACTCCGGCTCGCCGACTGGCCGGAGCCCGGCTCGTCCGAGGTGATCAGCGCCGCCGGGCTCCGTGTCGACGACGACCGCGGCCGCACCCTCTTCCGCGACGTCGACCTGCACATCGGCCCGGGGGAGATCCTCGCCGTGCACGGTTCCGGTCCGGCTGGCAAGAGCGCCCTGCTGTACGCGCTCGCCGGTCGTGTCCCGCATGTCCTCGGCGATCTGAAGGTGCTCGGCCGGGTACTGCCGCAGCACGCGCACGCCGTCCGCCGGAACGCCGCCTTCGTCGCCTGCAAGGAAACCGACGATCCCGCCGGCGAGGTCCGGCGCGCGATCGAGGACGGCGTCGGACTCGTCTTCGTCGACGATCTGGACACCGTCGTCGCCACCGCTCAGCGCGCCGCGCTGAGAGCGGCGTTCGCGAGCAGGGCCGCGACTTTCGCCGTGTCCTGCCAGAGCCTCGCCATCGTGCGGGATCTGCTGCCCACCACCGCCGTCGCGGGCCTCGCCATGGCGCCCGCTCCCGTCCCCGCCGAGGTCCGCTGATGTCCCGCTTCTTCACCGGCTCCGCCCGTGCGACCGCCTTCGGCCCGCTGACCTGGAAGACCTGGCTCGGGATCGTGCTCGTGCCGGTGATCGTCGCGCTCGGGCTGGCGTGGGCGTTCTTCTCGCCCGACGACAACCACGGCGCCGCCAAGGCCGCCGTGGTCAACACCGACGAGCCGGTCACGGTGAACGGGCAGCTGATCCCGCTCGGCCGTGAACTGGCCGGGAACCTCGTGCACGGCGAGGATTCCGCGTACACCTGGGTGCTCACCGACGCCGAGGACGCCAAGGAAGGCATCTCGGACGGGACGTATTCCGCGGTCGTGACCATTCCGCCGAACTTCTCCGCACAGGCCACGTCGACGTCGGGAAAGCCGCTCGACGCGAAGCAGGCGATCATGCGCGTCGAAACGTCGCAGCGCACCGGCCTCGTCGATCCGGTGGCCAGCCGGGAGGTCGCGAACGCGACGCTCACCGCGCTCAACCGGCAGATCGTCGAGACCTATGTGGACAATCTGTACATCGGGTTCTCCTCGATCCATCAGCAGCTGGTGACCGCGGCCGACGGCAGCGACCAGCTCGTCGTGGGGCTGCGGGAGCTGTCCGACGGCACCGGGAAACTCGCCTCCGGTGCCGGGGAACTCGCCGGTGGGGCCGGAAAACTCAGCGGCGCCGCCGGACAACTGGCGGACGGGGCTCGCAAGCTCGCGAACGGCACCGGGCAGCTCGCGACCGGGTCCGGCCAGTTGTCTTCGGGGCTGACCCAGGCCGAGAAGGACACCGCCCAGCTGCCCCGGCTGACCAGGGAACTGGCCGACGGGGCGCAGCAGGTCGCGAACGGCAACAAGCAGCTGGCCGACGAGATCTCACCGTTGGCGGACAAGGTCGTCCGGATCATCGACGCGCTGCCGACGGCGGGCGATTCGGCGCGCAAGTTCGCCGAACTCGCGCAGAAGTGCAGTGGTGACACCAAGTTCTGTGCCGATCTGAAGGCTGCCTCGGACAAGTTCACGGCCGACGCCGAGATCCTCGACGGCAAACGCGCCGAAATCCGCGACGCCGTCGTGCAGACGAAAAAGGCGGTGCAAGACCTCTCGGCGGGCTCGCAGAAGGTCGCCGACGGGAACAAGCAGCTCGCGGACAAGTCGAAGGACCTGGCGGGCGGCATCGGCTCGGCGGCCGACGGCGCGCGGAAACTCGACGCCGGTGTCAAACAAGCCGATTCCGGCGCGCGGCAGCTCGCCGACGGCTCCGGTCAGCTGGCGGGCGGCGCGACCACCCTGTCCACCGGCGCGGGTGAGCTCGCCACCGGCGCCCGCGCGGCCGCCGACGGCAGCCGGCGCGCCGAATCGGGCGCGTCGGAGCTGGCCAAGGGCCTCAACGACGGCCGAGGCAAGGTACCCGACTACTCCCAGGCGGAACGCGACCACCTCAAACAGGTCGCCGCCACCCCCGCGATCACCGACACGGCGGGCTCGGGCTCGTTCGGTGAAGGCGCGGTGGCGCTGATTCTCGTGCTGGCACTGTGGGTGTGCGCGCTGGCGACGTACCAGGTGATCCAGGCGGTGCCGCCGAGCGTGCTCACCACCCGCGAACCGAGCTGGCGGATCATCCTCGCCGCGGCCATCCCCGGCGCGACGCTCGCGGTGCTGACCGCCCTGATCCTGACCGGTGTGTTCTGGGCATTCCTCGGGCTGAGCTTCGGCAAGGCGATGACCCTGCTGGTGCTGCTCGTCCTCGCTGCCGGAACGTTCACCGTGGTCAACCAAGCCCTGGTGGCGATCTTCAAACGCCCCGGCCGCTTCGCCGCTCTCGCGATCCTCGTCTTCACCGTCGGCGCTTCACTGGTTTCGACCGTGCCCGGGATTTTCGGGACCGTGCTGGGGATTCTGCCGACGAATGGCGCCCTGGTCGCTTTGCGGTCGTTGCTGACGGGGACCGACGGGCTGACGTCGGGGATCGTGCAGCTGGTGGTGTGGCTGGGGATCGGGACGCTGGCCATGATCCTGGTGACGGACCGGCGGCGATCCTTGCCGGGGCGGGAACTGCGACTGGCTTGAGCGATCCCGAAGACGGAACTCGCGTGCTTGAAGTCGTAACTCGCGTGCTTGAAGCCGTGACTCGCGTGCGTGAAGCCGTAACTCGCGTGATCAGACTCCGCACACGTGAGTTCCGTCTTCAAGCACGCGAGTCACGCCTCTGATCACGCGAGTTCCGTGTCTGATCACGCGAGTTCGGTGTTGCGTCCTCAGTCAGCGGCAAGGCCTGCCGCGACAGGAGCCCGTCCCGACCGTCGCGCCGGGACCAAAGCCGCCAGCGGAGCCGCGACCAGGGCCGCCGCCACCAGGACCCCCAACCGCCCCCAAGGCGGCGCGAACACGATCGGCTCACCGCCGCTCGACGCCACCTCGGTGATCAGCCACGCGGACGCGATCCCGACGAACAGCCCGCACGCGGCGCCGAGAACCGCGACGAACACCGACTCCGTGGTCAGCGCCGCACCGAGCCCGCCGCGCGTGACGCCGAGGGCGCGCAGCAGCGCCGATTCCCGCGTTCGCTCCAGGACAGACAGCGAAAGCGTGTTCGCGATCCCGGCGAAAGCGATCAGCACCGCGAGCGCGGTCAACGCCCACAGGAGATTCAGCGTCGCCCGCAGCGGCTCGGCTGCCTCCTCTTTGAGTTCCTGGAGACTGCTCAGCTTCGCGATCGGCGTACCGGACAGGGCCTGCTCCAGCGACGACCGGACCTGCCCGGGATCAGCGGCCTTGACGAGAACGCTCCCGTCGTAGCTTTCCCCGTTCATGGCGAGCTTCCCCTGCTCCGCGAGATCGACGAGCGCGAAGCCCAGGTCGACGCCCGGCGCGTCCACGCTGTCGTAGACCGCCACCACGCGCAACGAACGCACGGTGTCGCCGACGGCGAGCCCGGTCTGGTCGGCGAGCTCCTTGCCGATGGCGATCTGGCCGGGGCCGAGCCGGCCGAGGCTCCCCGAGAGCACGGTCGGGCGCAGGAGGTCGCCGCTGACGGCGGTCAGCTGGAACGTGCCGTATTCGCCGAGGTCGCCGCTGAACGAGCGGCGCGTCGCGGTGGCGGTCACGCCGGGCACCGCGGCGAGGGTGTCCGCGAGGGTGGCGGGGAGCGGCCTGCTCGACACCGCCGAGGTGACGGTGAAGTCGGCCGCCAGCTGCTCGTCCAGCCCTTGGCTCCGGCCCGCTTCGACGCCGGCCGCCACGGTGGTCGCGAGTGCGACGACGGCGAGGCCGATGGTGAGCGCGGCGGCGCTGGCGGCGGTGCGTTTGGGGTTGCGGTCGGCGTTGAGCGCGGCCAGGTCGGCGGGCTGCCCCGGGACGAGCGAGCCGAGCACGCGGACGACAGGTCCCGCCACCAGCGGTCCGGCCGCCAGCGTCGCACCGAGCAGCGCGACCATGGCCACCATGGCGAGAGCGGCACCATCCTCCACTGTGGACTGAAGAGCAACCACGCCGGAGCCGACGCCCGCGGCGAGCAGGATCATCGCGAAGACGGCCCTGAGCCGCCCGGCGCGTTTGGCTTCGGTGGGCGTCCGGAGCGCTTCGATCGGCGCGACCCTGGTCGCGGACCACGCCGGGATCGACGCCGCGAGCGCGGTCACCAGGATCCCGATCGCGAGGGCGGCGACGACGGTCCGCGTCGTCAACGGGAGGTACACGGTCTCCTGACCCGCGACGGCCTGCAGCGCGGCGGCGACACCCAGCCCGCCGAACAACCCGGCCGCGGACGCGATCGCGCCCACCACGGCCGCCTCGATGAGCACACTGCCGAAGATCTGTCGTTTTCCGGCGCCGACGCAGCGCAGCAACGCCAGTTCGCGCGATCGCTGGGCCACGAGGATGGTGAAGGAGTTGGTGATCACCATCGCGGCCACCACCATGGCGAGGACGGCGAAGGCGGTGAAGAACTTCGCCAGTCCGGCGGTGTTCGGCGCTGTCTCCCTCAGCAGCTGGGCGGCGGCCTCTTTCCCCGTGCTCACCGAGACACCCGGTGTCTTCTTCAGGTCCGCGACGAGCTGGGCCTTGTCCGCGTCGGGCGAGGCGCGCACGACGATCTCGCCGAACATCGCCTTGAGGGCCAGCTGCCTCAGCGTTTCCGGCGGTACCACCAGCGTCGCCCCGCCCAGCCCCGCGTCGCCCGGGCGGCTGAACGTGCCGACCAGCGTCAGGGTGTGACGGCCACCTGTTTCGTCCAGCACGGTCACGGGACCGCCCAGCGCGAAGCCTTCGACGCTGTTCTTCTCCATGGCGACTTCCCCGGCGGCAGCGGGGAAACGGCCGTCCGCGAGGTCGTACGGGCGCAGTCTTTCGTCGGTGCTCGAAGCGGTCGCTGCGGCGTCTCGCGGACGTCCGTCCGGGCCGAGCACCGGCGAGCCGACGGTGGCCCGGCCCTCGGCGGCGGCGACTCCCGGTACTCGCCGGACCGCAGCCAGGGTCGTGTCGTCGAGGTCGGCACCCCGCTTGGCCCTGATCGAGGCGTCCACGCCGCGAGTCTGGTAGGCGACGGCTTCCCGCAGTCCCGCGCCGACGGCGTCCGTGAGCACGAAGGAACCGGCCACGAAGGTCACGCCCAGGGTGACGGCGACGGCCGACAGCAGCAGCCGCAGCGGCCGGGCCTTGAGCCCGGCGAGCACGGTTCGCAGCATCACGCCCCCAGACCGGTGAGCGCGCCGAGGACGGCGTCGGTGGTCGGCCGGGGGATCCGCGCGGCGATCCGGCCGTCGGCCAGCAGCACCCCGTGGTCGGTGTACGAGGCCGCGACCGGGTCGTGGGTCACCATCACCACCGTCTGGCCCAGTTCGCGGACCGACGTGCGCAGGAAGTCGAGCACCTCGGCGCCGGACCGCGAATCGAGGCTGCCGGTGGGCTCGTCGGCGAACACGACGTCCGGCCTGCCGACGAGCGCGCGGGCGCAGGCCACCCGCTGCTGCTGGCCGCCGGAGAGCTCACCCGGTTTGTGCTTCAGACGCTGCCGCAACCCCAGGGTGGCGACGACGGTGTCGAACCACGCCGGATCCGGGCGGCGGCCCGCGAGCCGGAGCCCGAGCAGGATGTTCTCCTCGGCGTTCATGGTCGGCAGCAAGTTGAACGACTGGAAGACGAAGCCGACCCGGTCACGGCGGAGCCTGGTCAACTCGGCGTCGGACAGGCCGGTGATCTCCGTTCGTCCGATGTGGACTCGTCCACTGTCGACGGTGTCGAGCCCCGCGAGGCAGTGCATGAGAGTCGATTTCCCCGAACCCGACGGGCCCATGATCGCGGTGAACCGGCCACGCGGGAAGTCCAGCGACACGCGATCCAGCGCCCGCACCGCCGTGTCGCCCCTGCCGTAGACCTTCGAGACATCGATCGCGCCCGCGGCGGGACCGTCCATTGTGTTCATTCTTCGATCATGGCGAGGAGCACCTGAACGGTTCCTGAAACAACCTGAAGAACGCTTCAGGAACGTCGACGGCGATCTGGGAGGATCGACTCATGCGCGTGCTCGTGGTGGAAGACGAAATGCGGTTGGCCGAGACCCTCCAATGGGGACTCGAGGCCGACGGTTACGCCGTCGACCTGGCCCACGACGGTCTCGAAGGCCTCGAACTCGCGCAGCTATACCCGTATCAGGTAATCGTCCTGGACATCATGCTCCCGAAGCTCAACGGCTACCGCGTCTGCGCGGCGCTGCGGGAACGCGGGGTGACCACCCCGATCCTCATGCTGACGGCGAAGAACGGCGAGTACGACGAAGCCGAGGCGCTCGACACCGGTGCCGACGACTACCTGAGCAAGCCGTTCTCGTACGTCGTGCTCACCGCGCGGCTGCGGGCGCTCACCCGGCGGGGCGCGGCGGGCTCGGCGGGCGTGCTGGAGTTCGGCGACCTCGTGCTCGACCCGGCGAAGCGGACCTGCCGCCGCGCGGGGACGCCGGTCTCGTTGACCACCAAGGAGTTCGCCGTCCTCGAATGCCTGCTGCGGCACGGCGGGCAGCTGGTGACGAAACGGGACATCCTCGACCAGGTCTGGGATCTGGCCTACCGGGGCGATCCCAACATCGTCGAGGTCTACGTGAGCGCGCTGCGGCGCAAACTGGACGCGCCGTTCGGGCGGCACACCATCGCGACCGTACGCGGCGCCGGCTATCGGCTGGTGACCGAATGACCGGCTGGTGGCCTTCGTCGGTGCGGCGGAGCACCGCGCTTTCGGCGGCGCTGCTCTGCGCGATCGTGTTCACCCTCGGCTGGCTGGGTACCCGCGAGCTGTTGAGCAGGCAGCTCGCGGGCAGCGCCGTGAGCGCGACGCGAGCCCAGCTGGACAGGCTGGCCGACACCTACCGGGCCGGGCAGCCGGAGCCGCCCAGCGGTGACGCCCTGTTCGAGGTGGTCGACGATTCCGGGCGGTCGTTCGCCAGCAGCGAGAACCTCCGCCGCTGGGATCCCGCGTGGACGCCGTTGCCGCCCGCGCCCGCCGGTGCGGCCGCGGACTGGACGATCACCACCAAGGCCACTCTGAAACCCGGCGACCATCCACAGTGGCGTGAGTATCGCGAATACACCGTGGTGGGAAAGGTGATCGACAGCGATGGGCGACGGCTCACTGTCTACCTGTTCGTACTGCCGTGGGAAACGCTCCGGATGCTGGGCACCTTCGACGGCACCCTGCGGTTCTTCATCCCGCTCGCGGTGCTGATCACCGCGCTGGCCGCGTGGCTCGCGGCGGGCCGGGCGCTGCGGCCGGTGGAGGCGATCCGCCGGGAACTGGCCGAGGTCAGCGGGAGCAGGCTCGACCGCCGCGTGCCGGTGCCCCCGTCCCGTGACGAGGTCGCCCGGCTGGCCACCACCACGAACGCGACCCTCGACAGGCTTCAGCGGGCCTACGACCAGCAAGAACGGTTCGTCGCCGACGCCAGTCACGAACTGCGCAGCCCGCTCGCGAACCTCCGCACCGGGCTGGAGGTCGCGCTCACCCACGCCGATCGCGCGGATTGGCCCGCCGTCGCCCGGCGGTCGCTGCTCGACATCCAGCGGCTGCAACGCATCACCGCGGATCTGCTCCAGCTGGCCGTCGACCCGGCCGAAGTCCCGGCTCCGGAAGGCGTCGTCGACCTCGCCGACGTGGTGGGGGAGCAGGTCGCCGAGCGCGCGCTCGAACCCGGGCCCGCCATAGTGTCCGATGTGGACGGTCCGGCGCCGGTGCCCGGCGAACCCGTCCAGCTGGAACGCCTGCTGCGGAACCTGCTCGACAACGCGGTGCGGCACGCGCGTTCGTCGGTCACCGTGCGGCTGCGGCGGGAGGCGGGGGAGGCGGTCCTCGAAGTGATCGACGACGGCCCCGGCATCCCCGCCGCCGATCGTGAGCGTGTCTTCGACCGTTTCGCCCGGCTCGACGACGCCCGCGCACGGGACGCGGGTGGTACCGGCCTCGGGCTCACGCTCGCCCGCGACATCGCCGTCCGGCACGGCGGATCGCTCCGGGTGGCGGACGGCGGACAGGGTGCGCGACTGATCGCGAGGCTACCCCTCAGGGGTATGTGACCCACGATACCCTACGGGGGTAACTGCATGTCCTTGCGGTACCCCCCTGGGGTATGTACGTTGAGGTCATGAGCGAAACGACTTACACCGTCACCGGCATGACCTGCGGCCACTGCGCGACTTCGGTCACCGAAGAGGTCGCCAAGATCGACGGCGTCACCGACGTCCGGGTCGATCTGCCCACCGGCGCGGTGACCGTCACCGGTTCCCGTGAACCCGCGGCCGCCGAAGTGCGCGCCGCCGTCGAAGAAGCCGGATACCAGCTGACCGCTTGAGCGGCTCCACGATCGCGGGTGGCACCCGCACTAAGGACTTGCACGATGAACACAGCAGCGAAGCTCTCCGCCTACGGTGTGGTTCTCGCCCTGGTCGCCGGTGGCGGCTGGGCGACCGGCACCGCTGTCGGTCCGCATCCCGGCGCCGCCGGGGTGCCCGGTGGTGAGGACACCGGACACTCGGACACCCACGGCGGCACCGTCGCGGAAGCGGCGCACGGCAAACAGGACCACGAACCCGCCGGGCTCGCGTCGACCAGGGGCGGCTACACCCTCACGCCCACCTCCACGACGCTCACCCCCGGGAAGACGGCTCCCTTCACCTTCCGGATCCTCGGTGCCGACGGCGCGCCGGTGACCGCCTACGACGTCGAACACGAAAAGCGGATGCACCTCATCGTCGTCCGCCGCGACACCGCCGGTTTCCAGCACATCCACCCCGAACTCGGCGACGACGGCACCTGGACCGTTCCGCTGGCCGTCGGCGACGCCGGGGTCTACCGCGTCTTCGCCGACTTCAAGCCCGGCGGTGGCGAGGCGACGACCTTAGGTGCGGACCTCTTCGCCGGCGGTGACTTCCGGCCCGCCGAGTACCGTCCCTCGCACGTCGCGGAGGTGGACGGCTACCAGGTCCACCTCGACGGGGACCTCAAGCCGGGCGCGTCGTCGAAAGTGACGCTCACCGTCACCAAGAACGGTCGTGCGGTCACCGATCTCCAGCCGTACCTGGGTGCTTACGGGCACTTGGTCGCGCTGCGCGGCGGCGACCTCGCCTACCTGCACGTCCATCCGGACGGTGAACCCGGTGACGGCCGGACCGTGGCCGGTCCCGCGGTCACCTTCTTCGCCGAGGTCCCGACGGACGGCACCTACCGGCTGTTCCTGGACTTCCAGCACGAAGGCAAGGTCCGCACCGCCGAATTCACCGTCGCGACCGGGGAAGGGAGCCACCGATGAGCACCGAAACCGCGCGGGTGGCCGACGCCGAAGTCGAACTCGCGATCACCGGGATGACCTGTGCCTCGTGCGCCATGCGCATCGAGCGGAAGCTGAACAAACTCGACGGTGTCACCGCGACGGTCAACTACGCCACGGAGAAGGCGAAGGTCAGCTACCCGGCCGAAATCGAGCCGCGGCTGCTGATCGAACAGGTCGAGGCGGCCGGGTACTCGGCCGCCTTGCCCGCGGTGCAAAAGGAAGAAGCCGTAGCGGAAGAGATCGACCCGATCGCTCCGTTGCGGCAGCGGCTGCTCGGTTCCGCGGTGCTGTCCGTGCCGGTGATCGTGCTCGCGATGGTGCCCGCGCTCCAGTTCACCTACTGGCAGTGGATCTCGCTGACGCTGGCCGCGCCGGTGCTGGTGTGGGCGGCGTGGCCGTTCCACAAGGCGGCGTGGACGAATCTGCGCCACGGCGCGGCCACGATGGACACGCTGATCTCGATGGGCACGCTCGCCGCGTTCCTGTGGTCGTTGTACGCCTTGCTGTTCGGCACCGCCGGGACGCCGGGGATGACGCACCCCTTCGAACTCACCGTCCAGCGGATGGCGGGCGACGGCAACATCTACCTCGAAGTCGCCGCCGGGGTCACGACGTTCATCCTCGCCGGACGTTACTTCGAAGCCCGGTCCAAGCGGCGGGCGGGCGCGGCGCTGCGTGCTCTGCTCGAACTCGGCGCGAAGGACGTCGCGGTGCTCCGCGACGGCGAGGAAATCCGTGTCCCGATCGGCGAACTCGCGGCGGGCGAGGAATTCGTGGTGCGGCCGGGGGAGAAGATCGCGACCGACGGCGTGATCACCGAAGGCGCGTCGGCGGTCGACGCGAGCATGCTCACCGGTGAGAGCGTCCCGGTCGAGGTCGTCCCCGGTGACACGGTGGCGGGTGCGACGGTCAACGCGGGCGGCAGGCTCGTCGTCCGCGCGACCCGGGTCGGCGCCGACACACAGCTGGCGCAGATGGCGAAACTCGTCGAGACGGCCCAGACCGGAAAAGCACAGGTGCAACGACTCGCGGACCGGGTGTCGGCGGTCTTCGTGCCGATCGTGATCGCACTCGCCGTCGGCACGCTGATGTTCTGGCTCGGCACCGGCGGTTCGGTCGCGGCCGCGTTCACCGCGGCGGTGGCCGTGCTGATCATCGCCTGCCCGTGCGCCCTCGGCCTGGCGACCCCGACCGCGCTGCTCGTGGGCACCGGCCGGGGCGCGCAGCTCGGGATCCTGATCAAGGGCCCGGAAGTGCTGGAATCGACCCGCGCCGTCGACACGGTCGTCCTGGACAAGACCGGCACCGTGACCACGGGCCAGATGTCGCTGGTGGCGGTCCACGTCGCCGACGGTGTCGACGAGGAGACGACGTTGCGTCTGGCGGGCGCGCTCGAGAACGCGTCGGAGCACCCGATCGCGCAGGCCATCGCCCGCGCGGCCCGGGAACGCACCGGGGAGCTTCCGGCGGTCGAGGAGTTCACCAGTCTCGAAGGCCTTGGTGTGCAAGGGATCGTCGACGGCTCGGCGGTTCTGGTCGGCCGGAACGCGTTGCTGGAGCAGTGGAGTCACCGTCTGACGGCCGAACTGGCGGAAGCCAAGGCGGCGGAAGAGGAACTCGGCCGCACGGCGGTCGTGGTCGGCTGGGACGGCGAGGCGAGAGCGGTCCTGGTGGTCGCGGACACCGTCAAGCCGTCGTCCGCCGAGGCGATCTCCCGGTTGCGCGAGCTGGGGCTGACCCCGGTGCTGCTGACCGGCGACAACGAGGCCGTCGCCCGCGCGGTGGCCGCCGAGGTCGGGATCGGCAGCGTGATCGCCGAGGTGCTGCCGAAGGACAAGGTAGACGTCGTCAAGCGGCTCCAGGACGAGGGCAAGGTCGTCGCGATGGTCGGGGACGGCGTCAACGACGCGGCCGCGCTGGCCCAGGCCGACCTCGGCCTGGCGATGGGCACCGGCACCGACGTCGCCATCGAGGCCGGGGACCTGACCCTGGTCCGCGGTGACCTGCGGGCGGCGGTGGACGCGATCCGGCTTTCGCGGCGGACCCTGCGCACCATCAAGGGCAACCTGTTCTGGGCCTTCGCCTACAACGTGGGCGCGCTTCCGCTCGCGGCGGCGGGCCTGCTCAACCCGATGATCGCCGGTGCCGCGATGGCCTTCAGTTCGGTGTTCGTGGTGTTCAACAGCCTGCGCCTGCGCGGGTTCCGGAGTATCACCGCTTGACGAGGGACGCCCGCTGGTCGCCGTGTCGGATTCGACACGGGTTGATCAGCGGGCGTTCTGGGTAACTCGATTGTGCGACTTCAGCAGGGAGGTCGTGCAACGGGGAAGGGTGGCTCCATGATCAGTATCGCGGAGCATCCGGTGCCGGGGACCTGGGTGCTTGACCTGCGAGCCACGACGCCACGGGCGTTGCCGGACATGCGCGCCTGGGTGGTCAGATGCCTGCCGGATCTCGGCGAGGGCCATCGTGACGACGTCCTGCTGGCGGCCACCGAACTGGTCGCCAACGCCTACGTGCACGGGGGTGGCGCACGCCACATCCAGCTGTGGCGAGGCGTGTCACCCTGCGCGATCCGCATCGAAGTCGCGGACGTCAGCGTCGAGCAGCCCCGGGCGCGCTGCTCCCAGATCGAGGACCCGCGCGGACGCGGGTTGCTCGTCGTCGACGGGGTGGCGGTGCAGTGGGGCGTCCGGCGCGAGCGGGTGCGCGGCGGGAAGATCGTCTGGGCGCACATCCGCTGCGACGGCCATTGCCCGGTTGCGGCGCGCGCCCCGAACGACCGCCGAAGGAACTGAACCCTGTCTGAGGACCTCTGTGTCAGATGACGCAGACGGGCCTCCTTTCGTGCTGCCAAAGTGGTCCCGGACCAAGCTTGTGAAGCGAACGGGGAGGGGCCCGAAATGTGGGGGAAGAAGAGCACGATGGTGTTGGCGGTGGCGGCGCTGGGGCTGGCCGTCGCACCGGCGGCTTCGGCGGAGACCGAGCCGTCGCTGCGTGTCTATCCGACCGAGGTGCGGCCCAACGAGATCTTCGGTACGGGTATCGGCGGAGGCTGTGACAACTACTCCGCGGTGACCTCGCCCGGGTTCGCCGGACCCGTCGAGCTGGTCGCGGTCGGCGGCGACCGGGAAAACCTGTGGGGCAACGGACCTGCCTCCGGAGTACCGGGCACCTACACCGCGACGGCCACGTGTGACGGCAAGACCTTGACCACGCAGTTCACCGTGCTGGACTACGCGCCGCCGTCCTGGGGGCTCGGCCCGCGTGAAGTGGCGCCCGGCGGGGTGATCTCCGGCGGCTCGGACACCATCTACGGCTGCCCGGGCGGTCCCGAGGGACCGGCGACCTCGCCGGGGTTCGCCGCGCCTCTGCAATGGACCCGGGGCGGCAACTTCGGCCGGTTCAGCGGTGATACCACTGTCGTCACCACGCCCGGAACCTATACGGCCACTCTGAAGTGCAAGGGGACGCCGATTCCCGGCGAGATCGAGTTCACCGTCGTCGCGCCGTAAGGACACGTCACGGTCTCGTGCGGCCCTCGATGGCGGCGCGGGCCGCCTCGACCGACTTCCGGACGACCACTTCGGGGGAATAGCCCTGTTTCTTGAAGACCCCGTCGAGGTAGAACGTGCCGTAGCCGTGGGCCTGCGTGAACAGCTGCTCCATCAGTTCGAGCCCGTCCTGCGGCCGGTCGGCGACGGTGAGGCAGAGCATGACGAACTGGTCGGTCAGCCGACGGGTCTGTTCGTGCAGCGCGGCGTGTTCCGGTCCCTGTAGGCCGTCCGAGTAGATGATGTTCATCCCCGCCCGGCGCTCGATCAGATACTCCGTATAGGCGCCGGCGGCCGCGGCGAGGGCGGCGACGGGCTCGCTCTCGGCCTCGATCGCGTCGTGCACTTTGTCGGCCAGCTGACACGCGACGGCGGCCGCGATCGCGGCCAGCAGGCTCTCCTTGCCCGGGAAGTGCCGGTACGGCGCGCCGGGGCTGACCTTGGCGCGCCTGGCGACCTCGGCGACGGAGAACGCGCCCAACCCCTGCTCGGCGATCAGGTCGAGCGACACCCGCACTAGTTCGGCGCGGAGGTCGCCGTGGTGGTACTTGCCGCCCATGTCGTGGATCACACCGTTCCGGTCGCGGAATATGTAAGAGCCCTCTTACGCTAGGTGTAAGTGACCTCTTACATGGTCTCACTGTTTTCACGGAGGGTTTCATGACGACGACCACGCACGCCATCGCCGCGCCGTCCCCGGGCGCCGCACTGTCGCCGACGACCATCGAGCGTCGCGACCTGCGTCCGGACGACGTGCTGATCGACATCGCGTACGCGGGGATCTGCCACAGCGACATCCACCAGGTGAAGGAGGACTGGGGCAGTGCGATCTTCCCGATGGTGCCCGGTCACGAGATCGCCGGCGTCGTCGCCGCGGTCGGCTCCGAGGTGACGAAGTACCAGGTCGGGGACCGGGTCGGGGTCGGCTGCATGGTCGACTCCTGTGGCGAGTGCGAGTACTGCCTCGCGGGCACCGAGCAGTTCTGCCTCAAGGGGAACATCCAGACCTACAACGGCGTCGGCTTCGACGGCGAGAACACCTACGGCGGCTACAGCCGTCAGATCGTCGTGAAGGACGGTTTCGTCTGCCGGATCCCGGAGGGGATAGGCCTCGACATCGCCGCGCCGCTTTTGTGCGCGGGCATCACCACCTACTCCCCGCTGAACCGCTGGGGTGCCGGACCGGGCAAGAAGGTCGCCGTCGTCGGCCTCGGCGGACTCGGTCACATGGCGGTCAAGATCGCGGTCGCCATGGGCGCCGAGGTCACCGTGCTCAGCCAGAGCCTCAAGAAGCAGGAAGACGGCTTGAAACTGGGCGCGAAGGACTACTTCGCGACCGGTGACGCCTCGACGTTCCAGACGTTGCGCGGCCGCTTCGACCTGATCCTCAACACCGTTTCGGCGACGCTGCCGATCGACTCCTACCTCGGCATGCTGCGGGTCGGCGGCGCGATGGTGAACGTCGGCGCGCCCGGCGAACCGCTGTCCTACAACGCCTTCTCGCTGCTCGGCGGGAACAAGGTGCTCGCCGGTTCGATGATCGGCGGTATCGCCGAGACCCAGGAGATGCTCGACTTCTGCGCCGAGCACGGGATCGGCGCGGAGATCGAGACGATCTCGGCCGACCAGGTGAACGTGGCCTACGACCGGGTCGAGAACAGCGACGTGCGCTACCGGTTCGTCATCGACGCGTCGACCATCGGCGCGTAGCCGGTACAGGTGGTCGTGAGTGGTGAGGACGGTTCTAGCCCAATGCCACGTAACTTGAGTTGATACTTGGTCGTCCTGGCCGAGGGGAGCCGACCAAGCGCCAGGTGTCCACTGTGGACACTTATCCCTGGCTGGATGTCTGATTTGTGGCTGAACAGGCGATTCCGTCAAGGGGTCGTGAGTGGCAAAGAGCGTTAGAACCCTCTTTGCCACTCACGACCCTCTCGTAAGACTATGCAAAGCAACCAAATCGGACACCTCGATCCCAGTTGGCGTCCTCTGTAGACGGTCGCGCCCTGGGTTCGGTGCCGGTGACTTATCCGTGGCATTGGGTTCTGACCGTCCTCACCACTGACGACCGTCCACGGTCGGTGCGGCCCACCCGCGGCGTCACATCAGCAGCAGGGGCAAGGTGTTCATCGTGGTGTGCGCGGCGATCGGCGCCCACAGGTTGCGGTAGCGCGACCACAGGTAGCCGGTGAACAAACCGAAGAACCCTTGGAAGGCCACGATGGCGCCGAGGGTGAGCGGAAGCGACCCCTGGCCGTGCGTCGGCAGGTGCAGCCACGCGAACAGCGCGGCCGACAGCAGGATTCCGGGCCACCGCCCGAAAAGTGCCTCCAGCCGGGTTTGCAGCATGCCGCGGAAGAACACCTCTTCGAGGACGTTCGCGGTGAAGAAGGTCAGAGTCGCGCCCACCGCCAGGTACACCGGGTCGGGATAGTCCTCCGCGCTGGGGAGCGGCGGCGCGAGCGGTCCCAGGACGGAGAGCCAGCCGAACAGGAGCACCGCCGGGATCGGCGCGAGCCACTGCCAGGCGCGCCGGGGCAGCCAACCGAGCCGGAACGGATCCGGTTCCCCCTGTGGGCGAAGGGTTCGCAGGAGAACCAGCGGCAGCGCCAGGTACACGAGCGGCTTCGCGAGCGCCCAGATGTCGCGGACCAGAGCGTGCTGTCCCGCCTGGGAAACCAGGAACAACGCCAGAGGCCACAGGAAGGCGATCAGTGCCAAGGCCGTCGCCTGCCTGCCCAGCGCGCGCCGGTCGGGCACCTGGGGGAGAAGTCTCGGCGCGTGGAGCGGGATCCCGTGGATCAGCAGGAGCCCGGCCAGCGCGGGAATCAGCGCGCCCGCGAGGGAAAGCTCCTTGGCCGAATCCGCGGACGGCTTGATCGTGTCGTGCCCGGTCGCCAGCAGTAGCGCGGGGGCGGCCACGAAGACCGCGAGCCCGCCGAAGAGGATTCCCCAGGCGGCACCCGTGCGGGTGCCGGTTTTTTCCATCACCGGGAAAGGATCATCGATGCGGCGCGCGTCCGCGTCATCACTTCGGAGGACCCAGGTCTTCCCTTCTGTACAGCCCTTTCGGCTCTTGTCCTGATTTCCCGGTACGCCTACGGCCGGGGCGCGGGGGAGTACCGGATCATCTTCACCTGTCCCGGTGGTGCCACGGCGTTGCGTGGCGGCGCCTACGGCGACTGAATCAGGCTGAGACGGAGCGGGGCATCTCGCGGTTGATCTCGCCGAGCCGGGTGGCGACGGTCCGGCAGGGTTCGCAGCCCGTGAGGTGCTCGGCGATCAGATCCGCCCGGCGGCCCGGCACCCCGCCGCGCAGCCACGCGCCCATCCGGCGTCGCGCTTCCTGACAGCACGGCGTGCCCGTTTCGGGCACCTGTGCCTGCAGGAAGGCCTGGCGTAGTCCTTCGCGGGCACGCAGCGCCAGGACGGAGGCGCCATTGGGGGACACCCCCAGCAGCGGTGCCACCACCTTCGGCGAGTCGCCTTCGGCCTCGGTCCGCCACAGCACGGTCCGCCAGCGGCCGGGGAGCGCGCAGTAAGCGGTCCACGCCAGCCGGGCGTTCGCGCGGAGGATGAGGAGGTCTTCCGCGTTCACGGCCCCGGTGGCCTCTTCGGTCGCCGGGGTCGTGCCGTACAGCTCGACCCTTTTGTTGTGGTGGCTCCACTTCACCACCAGATTCCGCATGGTGACCGTGAGATAGGGGCGGAGGTTCTCCCGGGGGCCGCCGCCGTCACGGATGACGGTCAGGACACGCACGAAGGCTTCGGCCACGAGGTCATCCCGCTCGGCGGGCTCGGCGACCCAGCCCGCCGCGATCCGGCGGAGCGGTTCGGCGTGCCGCCGGAAGAGCGCTTCGCCGGCGGCGATGTCACCGGCACGGAAGGCGTCGAGCAGCGTGGCGTCCGCTGTGTCCTGCTCGGCGTCTTCCCACATCAACCGCCACCGTAATACGGACGGTGGCGGATCGCGATGACCACGGTGTCATCGGCGTGCAGCACGACGTCGAGCATCTCGGTGGCCAGGACGTCCGGGATCTGGCCGGTGGGCCGTCCGGCGTTGCGCCGGGCGGCCGCGAGCAGTCGTTCTTCTCCTTCCTGGAAGTCTTTGCGGCTCTCGACGAGACCGTCGGTGTAGATGACGAGCAGGTCGCCGTCGGCGAGGGTGCGGTGGACGAGGCTTTTGCTGCCGGGGTCGGGGAAACCGACACCCCGCCCCGATGTCGAGGCGGCGAGCAATTCGGTGTCACCGGCGGCGGTGACCAGGACCGGACGGGGATGACTGCCGTTGGCGAAAGTCACATCGCCGGTGGCCGGGTCCAGCCGGGCCAGCAGCACCGTCGCCATCAGTTCGGGTTCGATCGTCGCCAGCGTGCGGGCGGCCCGGCCGATCAGATCGCGGAACGGATGGCCCTCCAGCGCCAGGGTGCGGATCGCGTGGGTGACGGTCAGCGCGTGCCGGGTCGAGGTGACGCCGTGCCCGACAGCGTCGACGAGGGTGATGTGGACGCAGCCGTCGGGCAGCACGAACCAGTCGTAGAGATCCCCGCCTGTCGGCGAATCCTGCTGGCTCGGCGCGTAGTGCACGGCCAGCTCGAAAGGGCCGGCGGGCGGTGGCGGCGGGCGCAGCGCGTCCTCCAGTTCGCGGAAGATCACCGCGTGCGCCTTCCGGAGCTGCTCGTCCCGTTCCTCCAGTTCGACGTACATCGCGAGCACGCCGCTGTTCGTCTCGGCCAGTTCGTGTTTGAGCTCGCGCTGTTCCTTGGCGACCGCGTCGGCGCGGGCGACCAGCGCCAGCATCTCGTCCCTGGTGGCCACCTCGTCGTCGGCCGCGACCGGCACCGGTCGCCCGCCCGCGTCGAGATGCCAGGTCAGGCTCGTGCCGCCGCCCGCCGCGGGAAGCAACGGGAGGGTGTTGCGCCGCTCCTGTCCGACGGGACTGGACGAGTCCAGCGTGACGGACAGCTTGCCGTCGGCCGTGACGGTCGAAAGTTCCGGCGTCGGGTCGTTTTCGGCGAGCAGGGTCACCGCGAGTACCAGCCGCGCGCGTTGGTCGGCCGGGACCCCGGCGGCCGCGCACGCCTCCCGCACGCGGCGGCGTAGCCGGACGGCGTCGGTCACGAAAGTCCCTCTCCCGGTCCGAAGGCGATCAACGCGGCGTCGTCGCGAAGATCGCGGTGACGGTGGGCGAGATCCGCGGCGAAGAGGGCCGTGGCCGGAAGTGGTCCGAGCGCGGCCGAGCCACGCCAGGCGGTGCCGATCCCGTCGGTGTGCAGGACGAGGAGTTCGTGGCCGGTCAAGGGAAGTGTCCGTGCCCGGACGGGCGGCAGGGTGAGGCCGACGACGCCGGGCACGCTCAGCAGCGGCCTGGTCTGCCGCGGCGTCAGCACGAGACCGCTGACGTTGCCGACACCGCAGAATTCGAGCCCGCGTTCGGAAAGCCGGGCGAGCGCGATCGCGGCGCCGCGGGTCTGTCGCAAGGCCCGGTGCATGGCGTTGAGGTGCTCGGGCAGCGCCCGGTCCGGATCGCCGCGGAACACCGCGATCGCGGCTTCCGCGGCGTCGCTCGCTTCGGGACCGTGGCCGAGCCCGTCGACGACGACGGCCGTGCGGACGCCGGGCATCGCCGAGACGGCCACCGCGTCGCCGCACCGCTCTTCGCCCTCGCGGGGGAGCCGGACATGCGCGAGATCGGCGCCGTGGTGCCCGGGCGCGAGCACTCTGGCGGCCGCGACGGTGCCGACGCCCGGCGCGGACCGTATGCGGAAGTCGGTCGCGAGCCTGCCGACGGCGCCGAGGCCGGTGCCGAGCGTCTCGGTGGTCGTGTGGCCGTCGACGCGCCAATGGGCGAGGTCGTCCATCCCCGGGCCGGTGTCCACGGCGTGGACCTCCACTCCCGGTCCGGCCAGCGAGCGCTGGACGAAGACGGCACCGCCACCGGCGTGCTTGTCGAGATTGGTCGCCAGTTCCGAGGCGATGACGGCGGTGCGCTCGGCCAAGACTTCGGGAAGGCCCGCTTCGGCCGCGACCTCGCGCGCGGCCCGTGTCGCGGCGTAGACCGCGCTGATGTGGTCGATGTGTATCAACCGGGTGAGTGCCGCGTCGACGACGGTCATGGCTTCCAGCGGACGACGGTGACCGTGGTGCCCTCGCCGGGTGTGGTGTCGATGGTGAACTCGTCGACCAGCCGCCGGGTGCCGCCGAGGCCGTGCCCGAGCCCGGCGCCGGTGCTGAACCCGTCGGTCATGGCCAGTTCGACGTCCTCGATGCCGGGGCCTTCGTCGCGGACGGACAGGGCGATCCCCGTCCGTCCCTGGAGATCCCGCACGGTGGCGATGGTCATCGTGCCGCCACCGCCGTGGATGTAGGCGTTGCGCACGAGTTCGCTGGCGGCGGTCACGATCTTCGTCTGGTCGACGATCGAGAAACCGGCCGCGACCGCGTCGGCCCGGACGGCGTGCCTGGCGGTGAGCAGATCCTCTTCGGCGCGCACGGCGTGGGTGCGCGCTTCGGGGGCGGTGAGCTCGTCAGGAAGCACGAGGCGCCTCTTCGGCGGCCTTGGCGGGACGTCTCCATCCCAGGAGTTCCATGGCCTGTTCCGCGTTGAGCGCGGTCTGGACGCCGGTGAGCCCCAGCCCCAGTTCGGACAGCGTGATCGCGACGGCCGGGCGCATCCCGGCGACGATCATCCTGGCGCCGAGAAGCCGTCCGGTGGCGGCCAGTTCCATCAGCACCCGCGCGACGAACGAGTCCACGATCTCCAGCCGCGAGATGTCGAGGATGACGCCGCGGATCCCCTCGTCGGAGATCCGGGCGGTGAGCTCGCCGGTGAACTGGAGCGCGGTGGCGTCGTCGAGATCGCTGAGCAGCCCGCCGATCAGAATGTCCCCGAGCCGCAGGATCGGCAGTCCCGCGCGCGGGTTCACCCGGTCACCGCGCCGCGCCGGGTGTGGTCGTCGATCAGCCGCATCGCCGTGGCCAGCGCGTCGGCGAGCGAACCGCGGGTCTCGATGTGCGACAGGTCGATGCCGAGCTGGGTGACGGTCTGCGCGATCGACGGCCGGATACCGCTGATCAGGCATTCCGCGCCCATGAGCCGGACCGCGCTGACCGTCTGCAGGAGATGCTGCGCCACCGCGGTGTCCACTGTGGACACGCCGGTGATGTCGATGATCGCCACCCTGGCCTCGTGGGCCTGGATCGCCTCCAGGAGGCTGTTCATCACCACCTGCGTGCGGGCGCTGTCGAGAGTGCCGATCAGGGGAACGGCCAGCACCTGCCGCCACAGCCGCACCACCGGCGTGGACAACTCCAGCATCTGCTGGTGCTGCCGCCGGATGATCTCTTCCCTGCCTTCGACGTACACCGAGAACGTCAGCAGGCTCGCGGCGTCGAGGAAACCGTTGACCTGCAAGGAAGCCTGGTAGCGGATCTCGGGGTCTCCGGTCAGCTCTTCGAGGGCGGCGAGGGTGGTCCGCTTGAGGCCGAGGATCGCCATCGCGGTGGAGGTCGGCGCCGCGCCGGCACGGGCCCGCCGCTCGGACAGCCCCCGCAACGCGGCACGGACGGCCTCGTCGCGGTCGACGATCCGTTCCAGGCGAAGCTCGGTACCGAGGGCCCCGCGGAGCGCGCCGAGCAGTTCCTTGGCCTCGCGCCGCAGCTCCTGCTCGCCGGTCCAGGCGGGCGAGTCGGTCAGCTGCCGGCGGACCCAGTCGTCGACCAGGTCGTCCTGACCGGCGTCGAAGATCCGCGAAAGCAGGTCCCGGACGGCGGAGTCGTCGGTCGCCTGCACCCACACCTCCAGAGATCACTGTTGTCATATGACAACAGTGACCCTACTCCAGTGGTGACGCGGACACCGTACGGGCGTCAGAACTCCGCGGCGGCCTCGCGGAACTCGCGGAGTCCGGCGGCGAGCGCGGCCTTGGCCTCGGGGCTGAGCTTCTCGAGCACCGACTCCAGGCTTTCGCGACGGCGTGCCCGCAGGTCACGCAGGTAGGCGCGGCCCCGGTCGCTGAGCCGCAGGGTGAGTTCGCGGCGGCTGTGCGTGCCGGGCAGCCTGTCGACGAAGCCGACGGCCTCCAGCCGATCGCACAGGCGGCTCACCAGCGGCGGGGTCGAACCCAGCAGCTCGGCGAGCGCGCGCAGATTCAGGCCGTCGTGGTGGTCGAGCGCCACGACGGCGCGTACTTGGGACGTCGACAGCGGACGCGGTGACGCCTCACGGGCGCGTTCGAACATGATCTCGAGCAGCTCGGCCGTCTCGGTCACCACCGCCGCCACGGTTTCGGCGCCGGGGGGCTCAGCGGACCGATTCACGACACCCACTCTCGCATCCTTATGCTGAACTGTCAGCTCAGCTGGTCGCGGTACGCCCATCGGCCGGCCCGCGCGGCCCGGTGCGGGAGGCGGAAAAAGGTGGACAGATCCTTGGTGGTCGAGCGGATACTGAGAGGCGTCCAGCCGCACGACCTGCTGGACGGTTTGCGTTCGGCGTTGCGGGAGCACTTCGACGCCGTGGCCGCCGAACTGCTGATGGCCGACTACAGCCTCGCCGAACTACGCCGGGTGACCGTGCTGCCCTACACCACCGACCCGTTGCCGGTGGCGGGCACGACGGCGGGCGAGGCCTTCACCACGCAGTGCGCGACGTTCGAGACCGTCGAGGACGGCGTCCGCGCCCACCTTCCGGTCTCCGTGCGCGGAGACCGGCTCGGCGTCCTCGTCGTCACACTCCCCGAGGACCAGGAACCGCCCGTGTGGGCGGAACTCGGCCGGTTCGCCGAGGCGCTCGCGCACGAGGTCTTCGTCGCCGACCGCGACACCGACCTCTACGTGCAGGCGCGCCGGTCGTCCCGGCTCACCCTCGCGGCCGAGATGCAGTGGCAACTGCTCCCCGGCCGCGCGTGCGCGCGCCCCGAATTCGCCCTCGGCGGCCAGCTCGAACCCGCGTACGCCATCTACGGCGACTGCTTCGACTGGTCGGCCTCGGCGCGAAAGCTGTCGGTCACGCTGGTCAACGGCATGGGGGACGGGACGAGCGCGGCGCTGCTGACCAACCTCGCCGTCAACGCGCTCCGTAACGCCCGGCGGGCCGGGATCCCGCTCGACGCCCAGGCCGAACTCGCCGACCAGGCCCTTTACGCGCAGTACCGGGGCCAAGAGCACGTCGCGACCCTGCTGCTGGAATTCGACCTCGCGACCGGCTCGATCGACGCCGTCGACGCCGGATCACCCCGGCTGTGGCGATTCCGCCACGGAAAGGCCGAACGGGTCGCCTTCGACGAGCAACTGCCACTCGGCACCTTCGAAGACACCTCGTACACCATCGAACGCCTGCAAGCGGTGCCCGGCGACCGCTACGTGTTCGTGAGCGACGGCGTCTACGACGTGGCGGGCCCGCACGGCGAGCTCTACGGCGACCGCGAACTCACCGAGGCCATCGTCGCGACCGCGGACCTGCCCGCCGCCCACGTGCCGAGGGCGGTCCTCGCCGAATTGGGCGAGCACCGCGGCGGCGGGCCGGCCGCGGACGACGCCATGGTCGTCTGCCTCGACTGGTTCGGGCCGAATCCCGGCGCGGACCTCGCGGTGACCGCCGGATCCTGACCGGCCGCGTTCAGGATGTGGGAGCGGGAATGAAAGCCCGCCCGCCGATGTCGCAGCCGTCATGGTCACCCCTCCCGACGATCCGGTCTGGTCATCTCTGACCGGGCCGCACGCCCGCTTCGCCGAACGTTTCGGCCAGGTTCTGCGCTACCAGGTCGACGTCGCCCCCTTCTTCGCGCTGCCACCCGAACCGGACGACGGCGTCTGGGCCGACGTCGCCGCGCTGGCCGGTCCGGGCGCGACGGTCACCATCCACAACTCGCTGCCCCTCCCGGAGGGGTGGGAGGTCCTCGGCAGGATCGCCGGGGTCCGGCTGGTCGACGTCGCGCTCGAAGCCGCCGAAGATCCCGAGGCCGTCCTTCTGGGCCCGGACGACGTCCCGGAGATGCTGGACCTTGTCGAGCGGACCAAACCCGGCCCGTTCAGGAAGCGGACCATCGAACTCGGGACGTACCTGGGGATCCGGCGCGGCGGCGCGCTGATCGCGATGGCGGGCGAGCGGATGCACCCACCGGGCTGGACCGAGATCAGCGCCGTCTGCACCGACCCGGCGTATCGCGGCCAGGGCCTGGCGACCCGGCTCATCCGCGCGGTGGCGGCGGGAATCCGGGCCCGCGGCGAGCGGCCGATGATGCACGCGGCGGCCACGAACACCTCGGCCATCCGCCTGTACCAGTCGATCGGGTTCGAACTGGTGCCGCGGCCGGACTTCGTCTCGGTCCGTGTCCCCGGGACTTCCGCCGTCACCGGCCCAGTGCGCGATACCGGTTCGCTGCCAGCGGGAGAAAGAGTGCCGTGAGCACGGCCGGCCAAAGCAGGGCGAGCGCGACAGAATGCGTGCTCGCCCAATCGGCCGCGCCCCAGGTCGGGTTGCCGAACAGGTCCCGGATCGCGGTCGCGGTGGCGGACAAGGGATTCCAGGCGCCGATCGCGCCGAGCCAGCCCGGCATGGTCGACGGCGAAACGAACGCGCTCGAAAGGAACCCGACGGGCCAGACCAGGATCTGCACGGCGACGGCCGATTCCGGCGTCTTGAGCAGCAAGCCGAGGTAGATCCCCACCCAGGTGAAGGCGAACCGCAGCCACAGCAGCAACCCGAACGCGGCCAGCGACGGCAGAAGGCCGCGTTCCGGTGTCCAGCCAACCAGTAGCCCGGTCACCACCATGACCGCGAGACCGACGACGGCGTTGAGCAGATCGGCCACGCCGCGCCCGGCGAGGATCGCCGTCGCGGAGACCGGCATCGCGCGGATCCGCTCGGTGACACCCTTCGCGGTGTCCGTGGTGACGGCCACGACCATCGCCTCCAGGCCGAACAGCATCGTCATCGCGAACATGCCGGGGATCAGGAAGTCCAGGTAGTCCCCGTCGGGAACGGCCATCGCGCCGCCGAAGAGGTAGCCGAACATCAGCACCATCAGGACGGGGAAGAGGAAGCCGACCAGGATCGAGCCGGGCCGTTGCCGCCAGTGCAGCAGGATGCGGCCGGCGAGGGCGGTGGTGTCCGTGATCGCGGTCATACGGGCTCTCCTGTGGTCGCGGTGTGGCCGGTGAGGTGCAGGAACACCTCGTCGAGGGTGGGTTTGCGGGTGATGGTCTCGACGCGGTCCGGTCCGACCTTCGCCTTGAGTTCGTCCGGGGTGCCCGCCGCGACGACGCGGCCCGCGTCGATGACGGCGATCCGATCGGCCAGCTGGTCCGCCTCCTCCAGGTACTGCGTGGTCAGCAGCACCGTGGTGCCCGAGCCGACCAGGTCCCTGATCGACGACCAGACCTCGATGCGGGCCCGGGGGTCGAGACCGGTGGTCGGTTCGTCGAGGAACAGCACGGGTGGCGAGAGGATCAGGCTGGTCGCCAGGTCCAGCCGTCGTCGCATCCCGCCGGAGTACGCGGCGACGGGTTTCCCGGCCGCCTCGGTGAGATCGAACTGTTCGAGGAGTTCGTCCGCCCGGCGTTTCGCCGCCGCGCTCTTCAGGTGGTAGAGCCTGGCGAACAGCACGAGGTTCTGGCGGCCGGTGAGGATCTCGTCCACCGACGCGTTCTGCCCGACCAGGCCGATCCGGTAGCGCACCGACCGGGGGTCGGCGACCACGTCGTGCCCCGCGACGCGGGCCGTTCCGCTGTCCGGGCGCAGCAGGGTGCTCAGGATCCGTACCGCCGTGGTCTTCCCCGCGCCGTTCGGGCCGAGCAGGCCGCAGACCGTGCCCGCCGGGACGGTGAGATCGAACCCGTCCAACGCCACCTTGTCCCGGTACCGCTTACGCAGGTCGACGGCTTCCAGCGCCGCTTCTTCGTATGGCATACGAAGTAAGATAGCACAAACTTCGTACAGGTTACGGAGTAGTTCGCCTATGATGGCGCCATGACCCGGACCGAGAACAACGGCGGCGGCGATCCCGCGCGGACGATCGCCACGCTGTGGGGTACCCGGCAATTGCCGCGCCGCGGGCCGAAACACACGCTGACCAGCGAACAGGTGATCGCCGCCGCCGTCGAACTCGCCGACGGCGACCAAGATCTCGCCACCCTGTCCATGCGCCGGGTCGCCGAGTCGCTGGGTGTCGGCACGATGTCGCTGTACACCTACGTCGCGTCCCGCGAGGAGCTCCTCGAAGCGATGCTCGACCGGGTCTACGGCGAGGCGGTCCGGGAACTGGGCGAACCCGGCGATCGCGACTGGGTGGAGGGGCTGCGCGAGGTCGCGCGGGTGAACTGGGACCTCTGCCTGCGGCATCCGTGGGTGCTGCAGGTGTTCACCGGCCGTCCGCCGCTCGGGCCCCGGTCGATCGCGAAGTACGAACGCGAACTCGCCGTCGTCGAGGGCCTCGGCCTCACCGACGTCGAGATGGATTCGGTGATCACGCTGGTGCACGACCACGTCCAGGGGACCGCGCGCCGCCGGATCGAGGCCGACCGCGCGGTCCGCCGCACCGGGATGGACGACGCGCAGTGGTGGGCGAAGGCCGGTCCGGCGCTCGCGGAGGTCTTCGAGCCCGAACGTTTCCCGCTCGCCGCGCGCGTCGGACAGTCGGCCGGTGAGGCGCACAACGGCGCTCACGATCCCGAGCACGCCTATGCGTTCGGGCTCGCCCGGCTGCTCGACGGCGTGATCACTCTTGTGAAGACACGCTAACGAGGGATTTCAGAAACTCGCGATGGACTGAACAGCGTGGCCGGGTCAGACTTCGCGCCATGAAGGCATTGGTCAAAGCCGACCGAGCACCCGGGCTGGAACTCACCGACGTTCCGGACCCCGCGGTCGGCCCCGGCGACGTCGCCGTCCGCGTGCTGCGCGCCGGGATCTGCGGCACGGATCTGCACATCGACTCCTGGGACGACTGGGCGGCGCGCACCATCGCCGCGCCGCTGGTCGTCGGGCACGAGTTCGTCGGCGAGGTGGTCGAGATCGGCCGGTCGGTGACGACGGTCAAGGTGGGCGACCTGGTCAGCGGCGAGGGGCATCTGGTCTGCGGGAGCTGCCGCAACTGCAAGGCCGGGCGGCGTCACCTGTGCGCCCGGACCAAGGGCCTCGGCGTGCACACCGACGGCGCGTTCGCGCAGTACGCCGTCCTGCCCGAGCAGAACGCCTGGGTGCACCGCACCAAGGTCGACCTCGACATCGCCGCGATCTTCGACCCGCTGGGCAACGCCGTGCACACCGCGCTGTCCTTCCCCGTCATCGGGGAGGACGTGCTGGTCACCGGCGCCGGCCCGATCGGCATCATGGCAGCCGCGATCGCCCGCCACGCCGGCGCGCGCAACGTCGTCGTCACCGACGTCAGCGAGCACCGCCTGGAACTGGCCCGCAAGGTCGGCGTCGACCTCGCGCTCGACGTCTCTTCCTCGACCATCGCCGACGCGCAGGAACGGCTCGGCATGGCCGAGGGCTTCGACGTCGGCATGGAGATGAGCGGACGGCCCGAGGCGCTGCGCGACATGATCTCGAACATGTCGCACGGCGGCCGGATCGCGCTGCTCGGCCTGCCCGCGTCCGACGTGTCGGTCGACATCGCGTCCGTGGTGCTGAAGATGATCCAGCTCAAGGGCATCTACGGGCGTGAGATGTTCGAGACGTGGTACTCGATGTCCGTGCTGTTGCAGGCCGGGCTGGACATCTCGCCGGTGATCACCCACCGGTTCGGCTACACCGAGTACGAGAAGGCGTTCGCGACGGCCAGGGAAGGTCGTTGCGGCAAGGTCATCCTGGATTGGACGGAGAACTGATGTACGGCGCGATGCGCGACGACCTCAAGGCCGGGCTCGCCGAGATCCGGGAAGCCGGGCTGTACAAGGGCGAGCGGGTGATCCAGGGGCCGCAGCGGGCTTCGGTCAGTGTCGCCGGCGGCGACGTCCTCAACTTCTGCGCCAACAACTACCTCGGCCTCGCCGACCATCCCGAGCTGATCAAGGCCGCGCAAGAGGCGCTGGACCGCTGGGGCTTCGGCATGGCGTCGGTGCGGTTCATCTGCGGGACCCAGCAGCCGCACAAGGAACTCGAGGCGAAGCTCTCGGAGTTCCTCGGCACCGAGGACACGATCCTCTACAGCTCGTGCTTCGACGCCAACGCCGGGCTCTTCGAGACGCTGCTGACCGACCAGGACGTCATCATCTCCGACGAGCTCAACCACGCTTCGATCATCGACGGCGTCCGGCTGTGCAAGGCGAAGCGGATGCGCTACCGCAACCGCGACGTCGCGGACCTGGAGGCCCGGCTGAAGGAGGCGTCCGGCGCGCGTTACCGGATGATCGCCACCGACGGCGTGTTCTCGATGGACGGCTACCTCGCGCCGCTCGACGAGATCTGCGAGCTGGCCGAGCGGTACGACGCGCTGGTGATGGTGGACGACTCGCACGCCGTCGGCTTCACCGGTCCGACCGGTCGCGGCACGCCGGAGCTGTTCGGCGTGCAGGACAAGGTCGACGTCCTCACCGGCACCCTCGGGAAGGCCCTCGGCGGCGCGAGCGGCGGCTATACCTCGGGCCGCGCGGAGATCGTCGAGATGCTGCGGCAGCGTTCGCGGCCGTACCTGTTCTCGAACTCGCTCGCGCCGTCGATCACCGCGGCCGCGCTCGCCACGCTGGAACTGCTGGGCTCTTCGAGCGAGCTGTTGACCAAGCTGCGCGCCAACACCGAGCTCTTCCGCCGTCGGATGACCGAAGCGGGCTTCGACCTGCTGCCCGGCGAGCACCCGATCATCCCGGTGATGATCGGCGACGCCGCCAAGGCGGGCAAGATGGCGGATCTGCTGCTCGACCAGGGCATCTACGTGGTCGGGTTCTCGTATCCGGTGGTGCCGCACGGCAAGGCCCGGATCCGGACACAGATGTCGGCGGCGCATTCCGCCGACGACGTCAACCGGGCCGTCGACGCGTTCGTGACAGCAAGGTCCATGATGGACGAATGATCGATCCGCGACGGCTGCGCGTGCTGCGCGCCCTCGCCGACCACGGCACCGTGACGGCGGCGGGACAGGCGCTGCACCTGACGCCGTCCGCGGTGTCCCAGCAGCTGGCCGCGCTCGAAGCCGAGTGCGGCCAGCAGCTGCTTCGCCGGTGGGGTCGCCGGGTGTCCCTGACCGCCGCCGGTGAGCTGATGGTGGTGCACGCCAACGCCGTCGCCGCGGAACTCGAACGGGCGCACGCCACCCTGGCCGCGCTCGATTCGGGGGTGCGGGGCATGGTGCGGCTGGCGAGTTTCGCCTCCGCGATCACCCTGGTCGTCGCGCCGGCGATCGCCTCGCTGCGGTCCGGTTCGCCCGGTGTCACCATGCAGGTGCAGGACGTCGAGGGGCACGCGAGCATCCCGCTGCTGCTCGACGGCGAGGTCGATCTGGCGATCACCGAGGAGTACCGGCTCTCGCCACGGACGGATGAGAGCAGGCTCACCCGGTTCCCGCTGTACGTGGAGCCGTTCGACGTCGTGCTGCCCACCGCGCACCGGCTCGCGGAAGCGTCCGAAGTGGACATCGACGAACTCGCGGACGACGACTGGATCGCCCCGAAACCCGGGAATCCCTGCCGTGACGTGCTGATGATCGTCTGCGCCAATCCGGGGATCCGGCACGTCTCCGACGATTTCCACGCGATCACCACCCTGGTCGCGGCGGGAGAGGGCGTGGCCTTGGTGCCGCGCAACGCTTTCACCGCTGTTCCCGGCTCGGTCGCCATCCCCTTGCGTGGTGAGCCGCCGCTGCGCCGCGTGTTCGCCGCCGTCCGGCGGGGGAGCGCGGATCACCCGCTGCTCAAGACCGTCCTCGCCGCGCTGTTGGACGCGGCGCCGGGTCATGCGAATGCGGACCGCGGGAGTTCCACTTAAGATCTTCCTCACCTGCCGCCGAACGAAAGACAGGGTCCGGATGCTCCAGATCGATGGCCTCACCTGGACCCTGACGATCGGGCTGGTGCTCGGGCTCCTGGCCCTCGACCTCATCCTCGCGGCGGTGCGGCCGCACAAGGTCGGTTTCGGCGAGGCGGTGGCCTGGTCGGTCGGCTACATCCTGGTCGCGGTGGCGTTCGGTGTCTGGCTGACCCTGGCGCACGGCGGCGACTTCGGGCAGCAGTACTTCGCGGGCTACATCGTGGAGAAGAGCCTGTCGGTCGACAACCTCTTCGTCTTCGTGATCATCATGAGCACCTTCGCGGTGCCAGAGGAACATCAGCACAAGGTGCTCACGTTCGGCATCGTGGTCGCGCTGATCATGCGCGCGATCTTCATCGCGCTCGGCGCGACGCTGCTTTCGTTGTTCTCCTTCATGTTCCTGTTGTTCGGGCTGTTGCTGATCTACACCGGCATTCAGCTGTTCCGGCATCGCGACGAGGATCCGGACGTCGAGAACAACGTGGTGGTGCGGACCGCTCGCCGTCTCCTGCCGCTGTCGCAGGATTACGACGGCGGGAAGCTGTTCACCCGGCTCGACGGTAAGCGGGTGGGCACGCCGCTGGTGGTGGTGCTGCTCGCGATCGGCGGGATCGACCTGCTGTTCGCGCTGGACTCGATCCCGGCCGTCTTCGGTGTCACCGACGAGCCGTACATCGTCTTCGCCGCCAACGCCTTCGCCCTGCTGGGCCTGCGCGCGCTGTACTTCCTCGTGAAGGGCCTGCTCGACCGGCTCGTGTACCTGTCGGCCGGGCTCGCGGTGATCCTCGGGTTCATCGGGATCAAGCTGATCCTGCACTGGGCCCACGTGGACATCGACGAGAGCGTTCCGGAGATCTCGACACCGGTCAGCCTCGCGGTGATCATCGGCATCCTCGTCGTGGTGACCGTGGCCAGCCTGCTCAAGACCCGGAACGACCCCTCCGCCAAGGCGCATCCGGGCTCGCTGCGCGGCTCTCGTCCGTCCGAAGAAGACTAGCGCCAGCCGTGGGTGAGGAGGTCGAAGATCTCCTCGACGGCCTTCTCGGGGTCTTCCCGGCCGCGGGTGAGTGCCGGGATGTCCAGGACGAATCGCGCCAGCGCCCGGGACGCCGTGTCTTCGGGGGCCTTGCCCGCGTCTTCGGCGATGGCCTCGCCGAGAGCCGCGGCGTGCCGGGTCCACATGCGTTCGCCGTACTCCTGGAGCGCGGGGGTGCCGCTCACCAGCGCGGTGAACTCGGGGTACTGGGGGTGGGCCGTGAGCGGGAGCCACGTCGCGAGCACGTACTCGCGTAGGGCCTCGACGACGCTCTGGCCTGCTTCGCGGTCTCGTACGGCGGCGATCAGGTTCGCTTCACGGTCTTCGGACTCGTCGAAGACCAGGGCTTCCTTGCCGGGGAAGTGCTTGAACAGCGTCGTGGTCGACACGTCCGCCGCCTCGGCGATGTCGCGGATGCTCACCTGGTCGTAGCCGCGCTCCAGGAACAGTTCCAGGGCGGCGTCCGCCAGTGCCTGGCGAGTGGCCGCCTTCTTGCGCTCACGCCGTCCCGGTGTCTCCATGAGCGCAGTCTACCTCATGAGTTGTCACGCTCACTAAGTTGACTCGTTGCACTTTTTAACTCGTTCTGCTTTTCTGGTCGCATGACGATCAGCATCATCGGAGCGGGCCCCGGCGGCCTGACTTGCGCCCGCATCCTGCAAAAGCACGGCATCCCCGTGACGGTCTACGACCGCGACCCGCACCCTCGGGCCCGGAACCAGGGCGGCACGCTCGACCTGCACGCGGACGACGGGCAGATGGCCCTGCGCGAAGCGGGTCTGCTCGACGAGTTCTTCGCGCTCGCCCGCCCGGAGGGGCAGGAGATGCGCAAGCTGGATCCCGCCGGCGTGCTTTTGGAGCACCATGTCCCGGCCGAAGGGGAGCTGTTCAAACCGGAGATCGACCGAGGCCAGCTGCGGGGTCTGCTGCTGGACTCGCTGGAGCCGGGCACCGTGCGATGGGGTTCTGTTCTGGAGAAGGTCGAGCTTCCGGGGCGTTTGCGGTTCGCCGACGGGACGACAGTCGAGACGGATCTGGTCATCGGTGCCGACGGCGCGTGGTCGCGGGTCCGGCCGGCGGTGTCGGCGGCGGTGCCCGAGTACTCCGGGATCACCTTCCTGGAGGCCTGGTTCGACGACGTCGAGAACGCGCATCCCGAACTCGCCGCGCTCGTCGGTCATGGCAGTGCGATGGCGGCCGACGGTGAGCGTTGCCTCTTCGCCCAGCGCAACAGTGGCGACCACATCAGGGTCTATGTGATTCAGAGTCTGCCCGCGGACTGGGCCGGTTCCCTTGGTACCGCGGAGATTCGCGCCCGGCTGCTCGACTCGTTTTCTTCCTGGTCGCCGTCGATGCTTCAGATGGTCACCGACAACGACGGGCCCTATGTGGACCGTCCACTGTACGTGCTTCCGGTTCCGCATACGTGGGCGCACACGCCGTCGGTAACCCTGCTGGGCGACGCCGCCCATCTGATGCCGCCACTCGGCGTCGGTGTCAATCTGGCCATGGTCGACGCTTGCGAGCTCGCTCTCGCGCTGGCCGGTTCCGGGAGTGTCGGTGAAGCTGTCGCGGTTTATGAGAAGACCATGCTTCCCCGATCGGAGAAGTACGCGCGGCGGCTGGAGAACGGTTCTCAGGAGTTGCTTGAGGTCGATTAGCTTTGCTGTACAAGGGAAACACTGTCGACTTCGAAAACTGTCGGTGGTCGCTTGTACGTTCTGCGTGTGGACACACTCAACGCCACTGTGGCGCTACTCAAGGAAATCACCGATTCGGAAGTCTTGAAGGAGGTCAATGCTTCGCTGGATACGTTGGGGGACGAGGATGCCGTGGCCGCCGCGGTGGCGGCGTCGGAGGGGATCGCACGGTTGGAGGCCGTTCGGTTTCGCGCTTTGGGGCAGTTGAGCCGTCATCGTGGTGGGGCGTCGAGCGTGGCGCAGGAGGTCGCTCTCGCTTTGTACATTGTGGACGGACATGCCGCCGGCCTGGTCTCCACCGCCCAAGCGCTGACCACCCGCCTGCCTCGCACGCTGGGGTTGCTGGACCAGGGGAAGGTAGGCGGTTACGGGGCGATGAAAGTCGCGACAGCCACCGCCTGGCTGTCGGATGAGGACGCCCGCGCGGTGGACGCGGTGCTGGAGGACCGGTTACCGGACCGGAACTCCGAGCAGATCCGGAAAGCGGCGAACCATGCGGCGATAATGGCCGACCGCGACGGCGCCTCTCGTCGTGTCGAGCGGCACCGTGCCGGGCGTCGTCTGTTGGTGCGGCAGGGTGAGAGCGGGGTGGCGTCGATCGAGGTCGAGGACGGCCCCGTCGAAAAGGTGACCGCCGCCTACACGCGGATCGATCGGGAGGCCCGGGCGTTACGGGCCGGTGGCGAGACGCGGACTTTGGATCAGTTGCGTGCCGATGTGGCGTTGGATCTTTTGCTGGGCGGGCAGGGCGGCACTGGGGAGCGGGCGGAGGTGTTCCTTTATCTGGACTTGGCCACCTATCTCGGTCTGAATGAGGATCCGGCGGAGTTGGCGGGGCATGGGGATATTCCGGCGTCGCTGGCGCGGGAGATCGCCACCGGGGCGGATACGGTGTTGCGGCGGATCATCACCGATCCGTTGTCCGGGCAGGTGCTGGATCTGGGCCGGGAGCGGTACCGGCCGACCGCCGGTCTCGGCGAGTTCGTGCGGGTGCGGGACCGGGAATGCCGAAGACCCGGTTGCCACCGTGTCGCGCAGGCCTGCGATCTCGACCATTCCGTGCCGTGGCAGTTCGGTGGTCACACCAGCGCCGCCGACCTCGCCGCGCTGTGCCGCCGTGATCACCGGCTGAAGGACGAACCCGGCTGGATCTATCACCTCACCTCTGATGGGACGTTGACCGTCACCACCCCGACCGGGCAGCGCCACACCAGCGAACCACCACCCCTGCACGAACCCCGCCCGGCAGTGTCCCCGGACGACGAACCACCACCATTCTGAGCCCGTCGCCGAAAAACGACCACGGAGACACGGCTTCGCCCACGCCTCACGTGCACCAAGCCGCGGCGACCCACCCGCCTTTGTCGCCGAAAATCGGCCACGGCCCCTCCAATGGGGCAGGCCTCCACAGGAAACCCTCGCCGGGCAACGAGAGTCCTGCCTGCGTCCCTCGCTGTGCTGTCGCGGTCATCGGTCAAGGACGAACCTGGCTGGGTCGGCCGCCTCGCGCCCGGTGGCACGTTGACCGTCACCACCCCTGCACGCACGTTGCCCGACAGTGTCCGCGGAAGACGAGCCGCCGTTCTGAGCCCGTCGCCGAAAATCGGCCACGGAGACGCGGCTTCGCCTACGCCTTACGCGCACCAAGCCACAGCGACCCATCCGCCTTCGTCGCCGAAAATCGGCCACGCCGTCTCCAATGGAGCAGGCCTCCACAGAAACCCCTCCGGGCAACGAGACTCCTGCCTGCTCCCTTGCCGTGCCGTCGCGGTCATCGGTTAAGGACGAACCTGGCTGGATCGGCCACCTCGCATCCGGTGGCACGTTGACCGTCACCACCCCGCACACGCCCACGGTGCAGCACCTCGTCGTCGTGAAGCCGTTACCGATGGACGACCACGCCATCTCTGTCCATACGCGAGGCCGCGCTGGTCCGCCCCCGCGACGTCCTGCCGCCATACTCCGTAGCAAGACATCCAATCGCGCGCCCAATCACAGCCGCGGCGGCATAGCATCGGCAGGTGATCAAGCTCGACCTCGCCCAGTTCGTCGCGGCCGTCCATACCTACGCGCCGAAGTGGGAAGCCACCTCGATTCGATGGCAGCTCACTCTTGGCTCTGAATACGAGAAGAGAGCGGCCTGGGTTGTCTGCGAGACCGGCGACATGGTGGGCTGGTTCGTCATCTGGACCAGCGGCGAAGTCGAACTCGAGATCGGAAACCTGCGTTCATTACGACCTTGCCGGCCCCGAAGAACTCACCGTCCGCCTGGACGGCCTCACCCGCAAGCTGACCGAGCAGACCTGACCACTCGCACCGGTTGACAGCAACCGCATGGACACCTTCCGCGCAACGGCCCAGCCGTGAATCTGTCGCCGAAAATCGACCACGGGTTCGTAGGCGCAGGTTTCGCAAGGAGATCCTGGCTTGGCCATGAGGCGGCCCCGGCCGTCGAACCGCCTCCGTTCAGGGCCGTTGCCGAAAATCGGCCACGTGAGCACAAATCCGCTCGCCTCTCCAACGGGACCCCGCCCCGCACCGACCCAAACGCGAACTTGTCGCCGAAAATCGACCACGGCCCAACCCCGAAAGAACCTCACCCCGCAACAGAATCACGAGCAGGCGAAGCGGAAACCTCCAGGGAGGAGTCCCGCGAAGGTTCCCGCACCACCAAAGTCGCCACGAAGGTCAGCGCGATACACCCGGTGACCCACCAGAAGAACACGCTCTCGTGCCCAGCCTGCTTGAGCGCCAAAGCGATCGGCTCCGAGAGCCCGCCGAAGACAGCGGTCGCCAGGGCGTGCGGAAGGCCGACGCCCAGGGCGCGGACGTTGGTGGGGAACATTTCCGCCTTGATGATCGCCGAAAGAGCCGTGTAGCCGCTGAGGAACACCAGCGCCGTGATCATGAGCAGGAAGGCGATCCACGGGTTCCCGGTCCTGCCCACGAGCGTCATGATCGGCACGGTCAGGAGCATGCCGCCGACGGAGAAGCCGAACATGACCGGGCGGCGGCCGAAGCGGTCGGAAAGGGCGCCGGCGACGGGTTGCATGAAGATGAACAGGAACAGGGCGGCGAAACCGATGAGCGAGGCGGTCGGCTTGGGGATTCCCGCCGTGTTCACCATGTACTTCTGGAGATAACTGGTGAAGGTGTAGAACGCGACCGTCCCGCCGATGGCGAGACCGAGCACGGCGAGGACCTGGCGGCGATGCGAGCGCAGCAGGACCCGCAGCCCGCCGCGGGAAGGCGAGGAGCGCTGGAAGTGTTCCGACTCCATCATGCTGCGGCGGAGATACCTGACCACGAGTCCGGCGATCGCGCCGAGCACGAACGGGATCCGCCAGCCCCACGCGTACATCTGCGCCTCGGTCAGCAGCGACTGCATCACGATCATCACCAGTAGGGCCGCGAGCTGGCCGACGGTGATCGAGACGTACTGGAAGCTCGAGTAGAACCCGCGTCGTCCCGGAGTGGCGATCTCGGAGAGGTACGTCGCGCTCGAACCGAACTCGCCGCCGACGGAGAGGCCTTGCGCGAGCCTGGCGACCACGAGGATCACGGGCGCGAGAAGGCCGATCGACGAATAGCCGGGCGTGATGGCGATGGCCAGCGAACCGAAGCTCATCAGCGTCACGGACAGCGTCAGCGCGGCCCGCCTGCCGAACCTGTCCGCGTAGAGGCCCAGGAGCCAGCCGCCGAGCGGCCGCATCAGGAAGCCGACCGCGAACACGACGGCCGTGGACAGCAGCTGCGCCGTCTGATTTCCCTCGGGGAAGAAACTCGCCGCGAAGTAGATGCTGAACGAGGCGTAGACGAACCAGTCGTACCACTCGACCAGGTTGCCGAGACAGCCGCGGACCACGTTCGCCACGACGCCGGATTTCTTGTGCGGCAAGGGAAGCTCCTGCGCTCCGGGATGCCGACCATCATGAGCTGTGATCCCTGCGGTTGAGAAATAGAAATCCGCGATGGACACATACCCGGTCGGCATGGAGCTCGGGACCTACCCCAGGAAGTCGCTCACCAGGTCGCTCGCCTCGGGGCGGCACTCGTCGAAGTAGGCGTGCCGCGCCTCGGCGAAGAGATGCATGCGCGCGTCCGGAATCCGCTCAGTCAGCAGGGGCGCGTTCGCCGGGGGCGCCAGCAGATCGTCGTCGCCGTGGAGAACCAGGGTAGGGGCGGAGATCTCCGGAAGCACGTCCCAGGCGTCATGGTTATTACTCGCGACGAGATGCCCGCGCACCGCGTGCGGCGGCATCCCGCGCGCTCCCAGCACTCGATACGGCCCTGGATTCGCCGCTCGCCAGGCAGGGGTGTACATCAGGTCTTCCAAGGTTTCCCGTGCCTCCACAGAGGACCGCCGGGCCAGCGCCAGCCGCACGTCGTTCGACCGCTCGACACCGTGTTCGCCGCCCGGCGAGGTGCAGCCGAGGACGAGCCGTCGCACCCGGCCGGGATGCCTCGCGGCGACCCACTGCGCGACCCGGCCGCCCATCGAGGTTCCGTAGACGTCGGCTTCGGCGACGTCGAGCTCGTCGAGGACAGCGATCACGTCCTCAGCGAAACCCGTTGTGGAATAAGGAGAATCCGGCGCGTCACTGGCTCCGGTGCCGCGATAGTCCATGGTGATCGTGCTCGGGAAATCCCCGCGCGTGCGGTCCCACCAGGTGTGGTCGTTCGCCTGCCCGGCCAGCAGCACGAGCGGCCTGCCGGTGCCCTGCCACTGGTAGGCCAGCCGGGTGCCGTCGGCGGCGACGGCGTGGCCAGTGCGGGGGAGCGTGGTCATTCTTCTCCTGTCCGGTCGTCCCAGAGCCGGGCCGAGGGCCATTCGCCCTCGCGCACGGTCCGGTGGATCTGCTGGACCAACGCCCGTGCGACGGCGTCGACGGCGGGCGTGACCCGCGCGGTCCGCGGCATGCCGAGGACGACGGTGCGCCAAACCTCCGGTTCGCATACCGGAGCCGCGCTCAGGGCGCCGTCGGCGACGTCCGCCGCGATGCCGATGCCGGGCAGGATCGTCCAGCCGTGCCCGCCGAGCACCAGGCGTTTCTGCAACGTCATCGAGTTGGTCTGCACGGTGACCTCGGCCTCGGCGCCCGCCTCGCGGGCCGCGCCGTCGATGAGAGTGCGCAGCGCGTGCCCCTCGGACGGCATGACCAGCGGATGTGCCGCCACCTCCGCGAACGGGACCGGCCGGGTGGGATCCAACCCGGCCGAAGGCGGAGCGACAGCCCAAAGTCGTTCGCGGACCAGCGGGCGGACGTTGAGCGACGGCGTGCTGGTCAGGTTGTAGAGCAGGCTCAGATCGACGTCGCCGTCGTCGATCCACCGCTGAAGATGCCCCGAGTACGCGGTGAGCAGCCGCAGTTCGATCCCCGGATGGTCGCGCAGCACGGCCGTCGTGAGCGGCGCGGCGAGCCGCTCGGCGGCGCTTTCCAGCAGCCCGACCGTGACGATCCCGGTGACCACCCCGGGTTTCGGGGCCAGCTCGGCCCGGGCCCTGTCGAGTTCGGTGAGGGCCCGGCGGGCGCGTTCGACCAGCGTCGCGCCGGCCTCGGTCGGGCGCATGCCGTGACGGGTCCGCTCGAACAGCGGCACCCCGAGTTCCTGTTCCAGGGTGCGGATCTGCCGGGTGACCGCGGGCTGGACCAGGTGCAGCAGCTCGGCCGCGCGGGTCACGCTGCCGACTTCGGCGACCGTCACCAACGCTTTGAGCTGCTTGAAGTCCACTGTCGTCCCCTGCTCATCGCGGTCCGGTATGCGGCTATCACCATTAGGTATTTCACTTACCTGGTCATCATCACTCATGATAATCGCATGACCGAGGAAGAGACCGCCATCGTCGCGCTCGTGGCCGAATTCGTGGATCGCGAGGTCCGGCCCGTCGCCCGGGAGCTCGACCACGCGAACACCTACCCGGAGAACCTCATCGACCAGATGAAGGCGATGGGCGTCTTCGGGCTGGCCGTGCCCGAGCCCTGGGGCGAGACCCAGGTCTCCGCCCAGTGCTACGCGTCGGTGACCGAGGAGCTCGCACGCGGCTGGATGAGTCTCGCCGGCGCGATGGGCGGGCACACCGTCGTCGCGAAGCTCCTGGCTACGTATGGCACTCAGGAACAGAAGGACGCCTACCTGCCGAAGATGGCGACGGGCGAGATCCGCGCGACGATGGCGCTCACCGAACCCGGCGGCGGCTCGGACCTGCAAGCCCTCCGCACCACGGCGCGGCGAGAAGGCGACGAGTACGTCGTCAACGGCGGCAAGACGTGGATCACCAACGCGCGCCGGTCCCAGCTGGTCGCGTTGCTCTGCAAGACCGACCCCGCCGCCGAACCGGCGCACAAGGGGATCTCCGTCCTGCTGGTGGAGAAGGGACCCGGTTTCGAGGTCTCGCGGGATCTGCCCAAACTCGGCTACAAGGGTGTCGAGAGCTGTGAGCTGTCCTTCGACGACTTCCGCGCCCCGGCCACGGCTCTCCTCGGCGGAGAGGAGGGACGCGGCTTCGCCCAGATGATGCGGGGACTGGAGATCGGCCGGATCCAGGTCGCCTGCCGGGCACTCGGCGTCGGCCGCGCCGCACTGGAGGATTCCCTGCGCTACGCCCAGGAACGGGAGAGTTTCGGCAAGCCGATCTGGCAGCATCAGTCGATCGGCAACTATCTTGCGGACATGGCGACCAAGCTCGAGGCCGCGCGGCAGCTGACGCATCACGCGGCGCGGCGTTACGACTCGGGCGAGCGCGCGGACCTGGAGGCGGGGATGGCGAAACTGTTCGCCTCCGAGACCGCGATGGAGATCGCGCTCGACGCCGTCCGGATCCACGGCGGCTACGGCTACTCGACCGAGTTCGACGTCGAGCGGTACTTCCGTGACGCGCCCTTGATGATCGTCGGTGAGGGCACCAACGAGATCCAGCGCGGCGTGATCGCGCGCCAGCTGGTCGAACGGCACCGCATCCCGTCCTGAACAGCGAGGAAGGCAGTATGCGCCAACCACTCGAGGGAATCACCGTCGTCGCGCTGGAGCAGGCCGTCGCCGCGCCGTTCGCGTCACGCCAGCTCGCCGACCTCGGCGCGCGGGTCATCAAGATCGAACGTCGCGGCGCCGGCGACTTCGCCCGTGACTACGACCGGACCGTCCACGGGCAATCGAGTTACTTCGTCTGGCTCAACCGGGGCAAGGAAAGCGTCGAACTCGACATCAAGGATCCGGCCGACCGGGAACTGCTCGGCGCGATGATCGGCCGGGCCGACGTCTTCGTGCAGAACCTCGTGCCCGGGGCGGTGGAACGGCTCGGACTGGACGCCGGGACATTGCGCGCGGAGCGTCCGGAACTGATCCACTGCTCGATCTCGGGCTACGGCCCCGAAGGTCCATATCGGACGAAGAAAGCCTACGACCTGCTGGTTCAGTGCGAAACCGGGCTCGTCATGTCCACCGGAACCCCCGAGACCCCGGCCAAGGCGGGGATCTCGATCGCCGACATCGCCACCGGGATGTACGCCTACACCGGCATCCTCACCGCGCTGTACGACCGCGAGCGCACGGGCGAGGGCGCGAGCCTGCACGTCGCGATGATCGATTCGCTCGGCGAATGGATGAGCCAGCCCGCCTATTTCTCCCGCTACGGCCAGGAACCGCCGCGGCGTACGGCCGCGGCGCATCCGTCGATCTCGCCGTACGGTCCGTACCGCACCGGCGACGACAAGATCTTCCTGAGCGTCCAAAGCGAACGGGAATGGGTCGTGCTCTGCCGAGACGTTCTGGCACGTCCCGAACTCGTCGAAGATCCGCGTTTCCGGACCAACGACGACCGCGTCGCCAACGACGACGAGCTGACCGCGATCCTGGAGACGACCTTCACCGGCCTGACCGCCGACGAGGTCGGAGACCTGCTGGAGCGCGCCGGGATCGCCAACGCCCGGCTGCGGACACCCGAACAGTTCACCCGGCATCCTCAGCTGGCCGCGCGAAACCGGTGGCGCGCGGTGGAAACCCCGGCCGGGCCGCTGGAGGCACTGCTCCCGCCGGTCGAGGTGGCCGGCCGCGAGCCGGTGATGGGGCCGGTGCCCGCACTGGGCGCGCACAACGAGGCGATCCGGGCCGAATTCGGTCCCGGCGAGGAGGTCCGGCCGTGAAGGAGGTCACCGAGGTCTTGCAGCCCGGCCCGGCGGAGGCGCTGAGCTCCCTGCTCGACGTCGAGATGCCGGATCTGGACCGCGACGGCCTGCCTCTGCTGTGGCACTGGTTCTACCTGCTGGACCGGCCCGCGCAGGCGGATCTGGGGCCGGACGGGCATCCGCTGCGCGCCACGATCCCCGCGCCACCGGAGCCGGGACGCCGCCGGATGTGGGCGGGCGGCCGAGTGCGGACGTGCGGACCGCTGCGATGCGGCCTGCCCGCCACCCGGCGTACGGAAGTGCTTTCCGTGCAAGAGAAACAGGGGCGCACCGGGCGGCTGACCTTCGTCGTCACCGGGCACAAGGTCATCCAGGACGGCCAGGTCGTTGTCGACGAGGAGCAGGACCTGGTCTACCGCGACGCGGCTTCCGGACGGGCCGAGATGGCCACCGAGGAGCCGGAGGTGCCGGTGGCCGACGGTGAGTGGGCGATCGACGTCTCGCCGACGCTGCTGTTCCGCTTCTCGGCGCTGACCTACAACGCGCATCGCATCCACTACGACCACGACTACGCGCGGGACGTCGAGGGCTACCCGGGGTTGCTCACCCACGGGCCGTTGCAGGCGCTCGCCATGGCCGAAGCCGCGCGGCGGCAGGGGATCGGCGGGGAGCTGGCCTTCGACTACCGCCTCGTCTCACCGCTGTTCGACCATCAGGGCCTGGTGGTCCGTGCCGAAGCGGCAGAGGGCGAGACCGTCACCACGGTCCGGGACCGCCACGGACGTCGGACCGCCACCGGAACGGTGCGCCGATGAGTGAGCTCCTCGTCAGTGCGAAGACGTTCCTGTTCGTCCCCGGGCACCGGCCGGACCGGTTCGCCAAGGCCGAGGCCAGTGGTGCCGACGTCGTGATCCTCGACCTGGAAGACGCCGTCGCTCCCGACCTGAAGGAGGCCGCGCGCGAGCACGTCCGGGCGTGGCTGGCGGAAGGGCATCAGGCGGTCGTCCGTATCAACGCCGCCGGAACCCCTTGGTACCACGAGGATGTAGCGAGTGTCGGCCCCGCGCTCGCGGTGATGCCGCCCAAGGCCGAAGACCGGGCCGAGATCGACGCCCTCGCCGGGCGGCTGCCCGGCGTGGGAATCCTTCCGCTGGTCGAAACTGCGGCCGGGATCGCCGAAGCGGTGGCGGTCTGCGGTGCGGACGCGGTGGTACGGCCGGCTTTCGGCAGCGTCGACCTGGCCGCGCAGCTCGGCGTCGACCATCGGTCGCACGAAGCGTTGCGGTACGCGCGATCCGCGCTCGTCGTCGCCGCGGCGGCCGCGGGCCGGGCGGCGCCGATCGACGGCGTCACCACGGCGCTCGACGACGAGGCCGCGCTCACCGCGGACCTCGGCCACGCCAAGATCTTGGGCTTCACCGGAAAACTCTGCGTGCACCCGCGCCAGGTGCCCGTCGCCGCTCGGGAACTGGCGCCGTCGGCGAGCGAAGTCGAGTGGGCGAGGGGAGTGGCCGCGCTCGTGGGTGACGGTTCGGTGGCCGTGATGGACGGTCAGCTGGTGGACAGGCCGGTCGAGCTGCGCGCCAGGGCCATCCTGGACCGGGCGGGTCAGCCATTCCGACCAGCCGGATGACGCCGATGCGGTCTGGTAGTGCCCGCCGAGTGGCGGTAGCGTTCCGGCGGGTGAACTTTTCGTTACGGTGAACGGAAAGGAGGCGTGGCCCGATGCGCGAACCCTTGGTGACGCAGTTCAAGACCACCGATCCGGAGCAGGCACGGGCGCTGATCGCCGTGGCCTATCGCGACAACCGGCTGCTAGTACGGGGAACCGTCGAAAACTATCGTTTCGAGCACAACCGCTGTGACCTCGGGGACGTGCATTTCGACTTCCTGCACAACACTCTCACCACGGAGGTCGCGGTCCAGCCGCTGGGCAGGATGGTGCTGCTGCGGGTGCTGGACGGGGTGCTGGAGATCGACGACGGTCTCAGCGACCGCAGGTTCGGTCCCGGCGACGTGTTCGTCGGCCCGCACCCCGGTCAGGACTACCGGACGCGGCTGCACGGCGCGCGGCTGCAGATCACCGGTCTCGATCTGTCGCTGATCACGGGGGCCGACCCGGCGCAGGACGGCGGGGCGATCGAGCGGTTGAGCTATGAGCCGGTGAGCCAGGAGAAGGCGCGGCGATGGCACAGGACGGTCGAATACGTCACCGGGTTGTTCGCCGGACCGGAGCAGGAGAACGGTCCGCTGGTGCTCGGCGCGGCGGGACGGCTGGTGGCGGCCATGGCCCTGGACACCTTCACCGCGGGCACCGGCGAGGAGTACCCGTGCGACCGCCGGGACGCCGTCCCGGACACCGTGCGCCGCGGGATCGCTTTCCTGGAGGCGAATCCGGATCTGGACCTCGGGGTCGCCGACATCGCCCGTGCCTGCCGGGTCTCGGTGCGCGCCCTGCAACTGGCGTTCCGGCGGCATCTGGACACCACCCCGATGGCGTATCTGCGTCAGGTCCGGCTGGACCGGGCCCGGGCGGAACTCGGAAATGCCGTCGAAGGCACGACGGTCACCAGTGTCGCGGCGAAATGGGGCTTCCTGGACGGCAGCCGGTTCAGCGCGCAGTATCGAGCGGCCTTCGGCGAATCGCCCAGTCAGACCCTGCGCAGACCTTGAGGTTCGTTTTCGTCGGTGCGGTTGTGCGTTTCCGCCCCTAGCCCCGCGCTCCCGGAAGCGGTTCCATGGTCCTTGTCCACCAGCACGGCCCGGACCCCGTCGGCTGGTGTGCGTACACCGGACCGGCCGGCCGGTCTTCAGCTGGGCGCCGCGATACCGTCGTACATGACGCGGCGGACCGCTCGACTCATCGCCGCCTGCCGTTCCGGTGACGGATCGCGCAGTTCCGAAAGTATCGACGCGAGGATCATGCCGTTGATCGCGCGGGCGGTGGAGTCCACGTCCAGGTCCTCGTGCAGATATCCGAGCCGGACGCCGTGGTGGAGATAGCCCGCGGTCAGTTCGGCGGCGGTCTCGTAGAAGTCCAGCACCCGTTCCCGCATCTCGGCGTCGATGCCCGCCGCTTCGAGCAGGAGGAACCGGGCCATCCGCGGGTCGCCGCCGAAGATCCGGGCGAGCGCGTCGCCGATCCGGGCGCTCTGCCTGCGGTATTCGGCCAGGCTGTTGACCGCGTCCGGCGCGTTGTCCGCGGCCAGCGCGGCGACCACCTTCTCGACCAGGTCCGTGATCACGTGGTCGACGATGTCCCGCTTGTTCTGGAAGTACCGGTAGAACGTGCCGTGCCCGATGCCCAGCCGGGCGGCGATGTCGGCGATACCGGTCGCGTGGTAGCCGCGTTCGGCGAAGCAGTCGAACGCGGTCTCCACGATCTCGCGCCTTAGTTCTTGCTTCTTCCGTGCGGCCCTGCTGACCGGGGTCTCCGTCGTCATTCCGTCAGCTTATTGCCCCGGGCGTTCAAATGACATACCGTTCCGGAAATGACACGTCATTCCGCGAGAGCGCTGGTGCTCGGCTGCGGCGGGACCCTGGGGTTCGCCTGGACAGCCGCGGTCCTCGACGCGCTGCACATCCGGGCGGGCTGGGACCCACGCGAGGCGGAGGTCCTGATCGGGACCTCGGCGGGGGCCGAAGCGGTGGCCATGCTCGGGGCGGGGATCCCGGCGAAGGCGATCCTCGAC
>NZ_NMQT01000030.1 GCF_002234405.1 Amycolatopsis thailandensis
GCGCCACCCGCCTGCCGCGGTCCGTACGCCGCCGCGGCGTGCACCGCCAGCGGTACCGCGAGGTCGGCGGGCAGGGCGCCGACGTCGTTCCGGATCGCGAGCCACTGGACGCCCGCGGTTCCCAGTACCAAGGCCGCGCACACCGCGGGTTTGCGCCGCCGGAAGGCCAGCGGGAGCGAAAGGAGCAGGGAGAACAGGAAATACGCGGCCTCCGCCCGGACGAAGAGTCCTAAAAGGACACAGCAGGTCGCGAGCAGCAGCGCGATCAGGGCGTCGACGAGCGGCCCGTGTCCGCGCAGCCAGGAATCGAGTCGTTCACCGAGCACGTCGTCACCTTATGGCGGCGGGTGCCGCCGTCGCCTCGTCGCGTGGGCTGAACCCGGCTACGCCCGCCGGGCTAGCCCGAACGGAGCAAGAAAGCGGCGGGCGCGGCGGCGGAAATCCCGTGTCCCGGCATCTCGCGCCGCGCTAACCTGAAGAAAACGACTTCATCTGCGGGGGAGCGGACATGGTCGGAATATGGATAGCGCTCGGGGTGCTGCTGGTGGTGATCGGCATCGCCGTGCTCACCGATCTGCGCGATCGGGGCCGGGGCGGGACACGCAAGATCATGCTGCCGGGCTGGGCCTCCCGGCGGGCGGACTACACGGAGAACGACCTCGTTCACGGGCGCTGGGTGGAGAAGGCGCCGCGTGAGCAGGACGAAGAACTCCAGCGCAGGTACAAGTCGGGCGACGATTGAGGACTTTCGCCGCGGATTCCCGCGCCGGGTTCCGTGGTTTTCGGGGATTCCGTGGGAAAAGCACCGTTGCGCCAAGCCGGTGACCCCGATCACAGTGACCTCTCGGATCGTGAGAACATGAGGCACAGGTTGCCGGATCCCGGAGGGTGAATGCTCCGCAGAATGCGTCGCTGGCTCGAATTGCTCAGTCTCGGCGGGTTGGCGGTGGTCGGCTTCGTGGTCGGGATCGCGGAAGCGCTCGGCTGGCTGGACAAAGTCGCGCCGAAGGGCATCACCACCCTGACCCTGATCATGGTCAGCGGGGTGGTCGTGGTGCTGCTCGTCGAGCTGACCCCGTTGCGTGCCTTGGAAGACATCCGCGACCGCCTCGCCGGTCTCGACATCGACACCATCGCCTCGAGCCTCCGCCGCACCCACTACGGCGGCGTGGTCGAAGTGCACAAACGTTTTCCGGACGACGCGTTCGCGGCCCGGGTCGCGAAGGCCAAACAGGTGACGATCCTGAACACCTGGATCCCGAACCTGGAATTGCTGGAACACGAACTCGAAACCGCCATCGTCGAGCGCCGGGCCGAAGTGCGGATCATGTTGCTGCATCCGAACTCGATGCTGGTGGGATTGCGTGAAGCGGCGCTGGGCCGGTCCGACGGGGCGGGCAACGCCTTCGTGAGCACGGGGATCGCGAGCTGCCTGGACACGCTTTCCCGGCTGCACCGGCGGCTGGCGAAACGGCAGGGCAACCTGAAGGTGCGGGTGTTCAACTCGCAGGCTTCGGTTTCGGTGTACCGGGCCGACGGGCGCTACCTGGTCAGCATGTTCCTGCACGGCCAGCTGGCGATCAATTCGCCGCAGTTCGAAATCGAGGGCACGCACGACACCGTGCTCGGCGAGCAGATCCAGCGCGAGCTCGACACGTTGTGGGACATCGGCCGCGACGTCGATCTCGGCGACTGGAACCGCAGCATCGACATGATCCGTTTCTGAGCAAGAGGTGTAGTGATGCGAGACCTTGACGAGTTCGAAGACGGTTTGATCGAGCGGTTCCGGAATCACCCGGTGCTGCGGGACGCCGTCGATCTTTCGCCGGAGGACCTGGGGACGGTCCTGACGCAGCGCCGTTTCCTGTCGCTGGCTTTCACCATGGCGTACGACCTGGCGATCGATCTGCTCACCGACGAACAGTCCGTCAGGATCGCCCGCGTCATCATCCGCGAGGAATACCCGGACAACTCTTCGCCCGGCAGCACGCCTTCGCACCGCGAAGACCTGATGACGGACATCCTCGCCCTCGGCTTCCCGCGTGAAGAGCTGGTGCGGTCCCGGCGGTCGCTGGCCACTACGGCCTGCCTCGACACCACCATGGAGCTGATCTCCTCGGCGGGCGACTCGAAGCACTCCGACGTCGAACTGCTGACGATCCTGCGGTTCTGGGGCGAGGTGCTGGTCTCCGTCGAGTACGGCGAGCTGTGGCGCCGGATCGGCCCGGTGCTCGGCGACAAGTCCGTCTTCTACTACCCGCACCACGTGCACGACGCGAAGTCCCGCCCGCTGGCCGCCGCGTCCCCGCTCTCGCTGACCCACTCCGACCAGCTCGGACTGCGTCTCGTACAGCTGATCGACTCGGACGGGGCACGGGAACGGTTCCGGGAGACGGAGAAGGCCGTCGTCGCGATCAAGACCGCGTTCTACGACCAGTTCTAGGGCCTCGTGGTTGGCGATCCGGGTCAGGGCCAACCATGCCTTCGATACCTCCGGTCGGGCGGTTCGCGTGCCCGATGGGACGGCACGCGTGATCAGACGGACGACACGCGTGATTGGACGGACGACACGCGGTGGACCCGGCCGTCGCCGAGTGACGTCCGCCTGGACACACGTGTCGTCCGTCTGATCACGCGTGTCGTCCACCCAGTCACACGAAAGTGCCGAGCTTGGTCACCGTGGTCATGAGTTGCGGTTCCGCGGCTGCCGGGCGCGACGATGTAGGAATTGGGACCTTCAACGTCCCAATTCCTACATCGTCGCCAGGGATGCCCGGTCTTGGACCTTGATCAACGGAGGATCGGGGACGTTGAGTGTCCCGGATCTTCCGTTGATCAAGGTCGTGCCGGGCGCGATCGGCGACAGACGAGGTGGCGGGGGAAGATTCCGGACGTTCAACGGCCGGAATCTTCCCCCGTCGACCGCACCGGCCCCCCGGCACCGGCATCACTCGACCGTCACTCGCCGACGAGACCGGAGAACCGGCCCAGCGTCTCCTCGCGCCCCAGCGCCTGGGTGATCGAGTGCAGGTCCGGGCTCCGGGTCGAGCCCGTGATCGCGATCCGGATGATCTGCGAAGCCTCGCGAATGGAGCCGGGGAAGCCCTCGGGGTTCTTCTTGAGCTCCTTGGCGTTCTTCGCGAAACCGTGCTTCGCGGCGACGTCGCGGATCTGCTGGAACCACTCCTGGCCGTCGTCGAGCTGCTGGTAGTTCCCGACGAAGTCCCGCACCACGGCCTGGACGACCTCGCGGTCGACACCGAGGGCGGCGATCCGCTCGTCGTCGGGACCGGCGACGGCGGCGTGCAGCTGCGGGAAGAAGAAGCCATAGACGGCGCGGAACTCGCTCCACTTCTTCAGGTCTTTGCGCGGGTTCTCGGCACCGTCGCGTTCGACGGCGAGCGCCCGGAGCGCGAGGTCCGGCTCGGCGTCGAGGACGGCGAGCAGCGCGGGGTCGAACCGCTCGGCCCAGCCACGTACCTCGGAGAGGATCTCGGCGCCGGACAGCGTGGCGATGTGGTCGGCCGAGATGTCGTCGAGTTTGACGAGGTCGACCAGCGGGCCGGCGACCCCGCATTCGTCCAGGTTGATCGGCTCGGCCAGGGCCTGGTCGAGCGGCATTTCGGCGAGCCGTCCGTTGGCGAGGCCGCGCAGGTAGTAGAGGACGGCCTTGGTCGGGTAGCCGGACTCGATGTAGAAGTCGACGCTCGCTTCCGGGTCCTTGCGCTTCGACAGCTTGCGCTTGCTGCCGCCCTCCTGCTTCATCAGCGGCGCGATGTGCGCGTAGGTGATCGGCTCGAAGCCGAGCGCCTCGAACAGCTGCTGGTGCACCGGCACCGACGAGATCCACTCGTCGCCGCGGATCACCAGGTTGACGCGCATGAGGTGGTCGTCGACGGCGTGCGCGAAGTGGTAGGTCGGCAGCCGCGGGCTCTGGTCGGAGCTCTTGAGGATGACGACGTCGTTGCGGTTGGCCTCGGCCTCCAGCGGGCCGCGGATGGCGTCGGTGAACCGGGCGCGGGCGCCGGTGTCGTCGGGGGCGCGGAACCGTACGACGTACGGGGCGCCCGCGTCGAGCTTCGCCTGGACGTCGGCAGGGTCGGCGTCGCGCCAGATGGCCCACGAGCCGTAGTAACCGGTCGGCAGTTTCGTCGCCTGCTGCCGGGCGGTGATCGCCGCCAGTTCGTCCTTGGTGGCGAAGTCGAGGTACGCGCGGCCTTCACGGAGCAGGTGGCGGACGTAGGTCAGGTAGATCTGCTCGCGCTCGGACTGCTGGTACGGGCCGTAGTCGCCGCCGCGGTGGATGTCCTCGTCGGCGGCGAGGCCGAAGTAGGCGAAGCCACGCTCGAACTGGTCGATGGCGCCTTCGACCTCGCGGGACCGGTCGGTGTCCTCGACCCGGACGAGGTAGCGGCCCTCGCTGCGGCGGGCGACGTCCTGGTCGATGGTGGCGACGTAGACGCCGCCGATGTGGACGAACCCGGTCGGCGATGGGCCGAAGCGGGTGACCTTGGCGCCCTCGGGGAGCTCGCGGGCGGGGTAACGCTGTTCCCAGTGCTCGGGCTCGGGCAGGTCGGCGGGGAAGAGGGCGTCGATGACTGCTCGGTCCAGCATGGCGGTTCAGATCTCCCGGCGTCGTGGTGCATGGCGGTTTTCGCCACCGAAGAGACTAACCGGTCCGGCTCCCCGGCCTGGTGAGGGTGGGTCACGAAGCGGTCGGAAGCCGAATCGAGACGTGCTTTTCCGTCGGTGGTCCCCGGTAAAATGGGCCTTGCCGGACATCGGGGAGGAAATCGGTGACCACCGATAGCTCGCTTCGTGAAGAACCCCAGCTGACCATCAAACCCAAACCTTCGGCGTTCTTTCTGCGCCGCCGTTTTCTCCGTGCTTTCGGACCCGCGCTCGCCCTGGCCGTGAGCGGTCTGATCGTTCTGCTCGTGAGCGGGACGATCGTGGTGCCCTTCCAGCAGACACTGGTCCTGCGCGGCAAGATGGGCTCCAAATCGGATCTCTTCGAGGACGCGAGGATCCAGGAAATCCTGATGCGCCATCACATCCGCGTCCACGTGACCAGGGCGGGATCCCGGGACGTCGCCACGCACGATCTCAGCCAGTACGACTTCGTGTTCATGTCCGGGGAGCCCGCCGCGGGCCTGGTCCGGCGGTCGAGGGCGAACCAGTGGACGGGCTCCGCGCGGCAGCCGTTCACCAGCCCCATCGTTCTCGCGACGTATCGCCGGTACGCGGAAACGCTGGCGAGCAAGCAGATCGCCTCGAAACCACCGGATCGGCCGGACTCGCTGTACTACACGCTGGACACCGAGAAATTCATCAAGGCGATGCGGCTCGGGCAGACCTGGGACTCGCTGGGCGTCCGCGCTTTCGGCGCGGAAAACGGGAACCGGGTGCTGGCCCAGACGTCGAACATCTGCGACTCCAACTCGGGCGCGACGTACCTGATCCTGCTGGCGTTCCTGGAGAACGGCCGTCAGGTCCCGGTCGTCGACCCGCAGCCCGCCGGCGCGCCCGCCGGTCCGCCGAACCTCTCGGCCGCGAAGGCGCTGGCCAACCGGGTCAAACCGCTCGTGGCCGCGCAAGGTTTCCCGTCGTCCGATCTCTCGGAGTCCTACGCGAACCTGGCCGAGGGCGACAAGCCGATCGTCGTCATCTACGAACATCAGTACCTCGCGATGCAGTTGCGGGCCAAGGCGGAGAGCGGGCGGGCGGACCTCGATCGCGTCCTGCTGTACCCGAAGGACAACATCCTGACGAAACCCCAGTTCCTGGCCCTGAAGCCGGAAGCGGAACGGCTCGGCGAACTGATCACCTTCGACCCCGAGCTCCAGCGCCGCGCGATGGAGCTCGGATTCGGCGTCGCGACCCCCGCGGGCAGCACGAAAAGCGCGAAGCTGTACGACTTCCTGCGCGAACAGGGACTGACGGCCCCGGAGATCGCGGGCGACGACAGCACCACACCGTTGCCGGACAACCCGGTGCTGGAAGAGATGATCAAGACCGTCGGGGACTGCTCGTGAAGCGGCCGCTCGCGCTTCTGTGCTGTCTGCTCCTGGTGGTCTCCGCCTGCACGAGCGGCGGCGAGAAGGTGAAGCTGCGCGTGCTGGCCAGTCCCGAACTGGCGGATCTCGGGCCGATCCTCGGCGACCTCCGCGAAGAAACGGGAATCGAACTGGAGATGGATTTCCAGGGAATCGTCAACGAAAGCACGGCTCTCGTCCCGGGCAGGGCCGCGCATGATCTCGCCTGGCTTTCCACCGACCGGTTCTTCCAGCTCGACTTCCGGCGGGCCGCGGACCAGGGGGAGCGGCCGCTGGCCACCAAGACGATGATCTCCCCGGTCGTCGTCGGGCTGAATCCGGCGAAGGCGGCGGAGCTGCGCCGTGGCAAACCGGACGGGAAGCTGTCCTGGGCGGATCTGGCGGACGCGGCGGCGAGCGGCGGGTTCCGGTTCGCGATGGCGGATCCGGCCAAGACGACCAGCGGGCTCACCTCGCTCGTCGGAGTGGCGACGGCCGCCGCCGGCACCGGGGCGGCGCTGCGGCTCGAGGACGTGAAATGCGACAAGCTGCGGGGCTTCCGCACCGGGCACGCCCTCACGGCGGAGACTTCGGCCGCGCTGGTGGACCGGTTCGCCGAACGCCAGGACGCCGACGCGATCATCGGCTACGAGTCCACTTTGCTCACCCTCAACGCGAGCGGCAGGCTCAAGACACCGCTCGAACTGGTGTACCCGCGCGACGGCATCGTCCAGGCCGAGTACCCGATCCTGCTGCTCGACCCGGCCAAGCGGGAGGCCTACGACAAGGTCGTCTCGTGGGTCAGAAGCCCCGCGACACAGAAGAAACTGATGGACCGCACGCTCCGGCGGCCGATCATCGGCGAGGTGGGACTCGATCCGAGGTTGCCCGCCTCGACCGGGAACTCGCTGTACTTCCCGGACGACCCGGCCGTCGTGGACAAGCTGCTGGAGGACTACGCCGAGAGGGCTCCCGGCCGCGTGATCTTCGTGCTCGACTTCTCCGGCTCGATGAAGGGAGCGAGGATCGCCGCGCTCCGGGCGACCTTCGACGGGCTGAGCGGCGGCCCGGGCGGCGGGTTCGACAGGTTCTATCGCGGTGAGCGGCTCACGGTCCTCCGCTTCGGCGGGAAGATACTGGGAGACAAGGAGTTCACCGTCAGCGGGCCGCAGGATCTCGACGCTCTTCGTTCCTTCGTCGCGAGCGACGACTTCGACGGCGACACGGCGGTCTGGGCGGCGCTCGGCGAGGCCTACGCGAGGGCCGGCGCCGATCGCCGGGCCGAACCCGATCGCGACGTCTCGATCGTGCTGATGACCGACGGCGAGAGCAACACCGGCCCGGGCGTCGATGAATTCCTGCGCACGCCAAGGGATCCCGGCGTGCACACGTACGCCATCCGGTTCGGTGAGGCCGATCCCGCCGAGCTGGCCCGCGCGGCCGCGGCCACCGGTGGCCGCATGGTCGACGCCAACGCGACGTCCCTGCTCGAAGCCTTCAAGGAGATCCGTGGCTGCCGATAATCTGTGGTGGGAAGTCTGGGGAATGTGGCTCGCGGTCTGGGTGGTGACCGTCGCCGCCTTCGTCGTCGCGATCGTCGTCTTCGTCAAACACTGGCGCCGGGCGCGATCCGACGGCGATCAGGGGATGATCCGGGGCATCGGCTTCTACTTGCACACCAAATCCGTGATGGGCCTCTACCAGCTGCATCGCTACAACGAGGCGCTGGAACAGGAGGTGGAGAAGCGGCGGAGCCGGGGCTGGCGGCTCTGGGGATCGGGTGGATTCGGCCCGCTGAAAGGGGAATCGGAGCGCACCGACACCGACGAGGAGTTCCGGCGGTACATCCGCAAGGCCGAGCCGATCACCGTGATCGGCATCGTGATGAAGGTGCTGGAGAAGCACCACGACATCATCTACGTCGACCTGACGAAGCAGGAACTGGCCCACAATCGGGCGCTGGTCAAGGAACTCGGCTGGTCCGACGGTCACGAGAGCACCCGTCAGCTCAAGACCCGGCTGCGCGGCGTCGAGGCGTTCGTCTCCGTGAAGGGCCTGTTCCGCGAACGTTCACAGACCGAGGACGAGACGGTCTTCTTCGCACCGTACGGGAATCCGGACGATCCGGCGCGAAGCAGGCGGATCCGGTTCACCTGCGTGACCGGCGATCTGCGGGATTCCGTGCCCTCCGGCGCGTTCCGGGCGCGATGTCTCGGCAAGGTCGAAGACTGGGACCCCGAAACCGGTGAACTCGTCGTCCATCCCATCGCCATCTTCAAGTAACCCTCCCTGCTCCACTTGGAGCAGTCGAAAGCCACACGTCGTCCATGGTGCTTCGCACTGTCGGCCGGCAGGGGCGAACCTGCACGATTTCGTTGTCCAACACCGCAGGTTCGCCAGGGAGATTCCATGAAGAACGCCGTTTCCGACGACATCCGCCGCCTCTTCGCCGACTCCGGCGTCGACGTGACCGCCGCCGGGCAGGCTGAAGTGGACGTCGTCATCGATCACTTCGACAACTGGAAGAACGCCTCAAGCGGAGGTGCCTTCGGCTGTTTCACCGGCGCTTGCTGTCTCATGGCCTGAGTGGTCGGCGCAGAAACAGCCGACGCCCTTCGCGATCCAGTCCCGGCCTTCCCATTCGGGGTGAAGTTCGATCATCAGCGCTTCGATCTCCGCGGCGATGGTCTCTTCGGGGAGAGCCGAGTCGCGTCGCTTCCAGGTTTCGTCGCGCAGCAGTTCGAGGTACTCACGGACGTCGGTCAGGATCCGGCGTCCGGAGACGCCGCCATGGCCAGGGACGACGATGTCCGGCCGGGTGGCGTCCAGCCGGCGCAGGACTTCGATCCAGCGTCGGCCGGAGACGTCGGTGTCGTACGGCGGGAACCACGGGAAGATCGAGAACTGGCCCGCCTCCACCAGGTCCCCGGTGAACAACACGCCCGCGTCGGGCACGGTCACCACCTGATCGCCCTTGCTGTGGGCGCGCCCGGTCGCCTCCAGCCGGACGACCCGTCCGCCGAGATCGAGTTCGTACGCGTCGTCGTAGACCACGTCCGGGGCGACCAGGTCGACGCCTTCCAGCGCCCGGGCGACCGGGGTGCCGAGACCGCGGAACATCTCCAGATAGCCCGGTCCTTTGTGGACGAGATCGGTCGCCTGCGCGCCGTTGAGGAGATAGGTCGCCTCGTCGGCGAAGACCTGCGCGCCGAAAGCGTGCTCGGGGTGGAAATGCGTCGTGGTCAGATACAGCTTGCGGCCGTGTGCGTATTCGGTCGCGAAGGCGAGCACCTTTTCGGCGTTGCGAGGGCCGAGCCCGGTGTCGACGACGAGCACCGAGTGTCCGCCGCCGACGACCCCGATGTTGGGGACGAGGTCGACGCCGAGATTCGGGATCACCACGAGGTCGCGGGCGATCTCGCGGGCCTGGCCGGGGTCGACGGCGGGCTCGTGGGTGAGTGGTTCGAAAGGCATGACCCCACTGTCGCGCCGCTCTCCGCCCGTCGTCCAAGACCGATCCCCATGGCCCGATACCGGCTGGGTATCATCGCTGGTGATGGAGCTTCGTCTGCTGCGTTACTTCGTGGCGGTCGCCGAAGAGAGACACTTCGGCCGGGCCGCCGCGCGCCTGCACATGACCCAGCCGCCGCTGAGCCGGGCGATCCGGCGGCTGGAGAACGACCTGGGCGTCGTCCTGCTGCGCCGCTCGTCCGCCGGCGTCGAACCCACCGCGGCCGGAACCACCCTGTACGCCGAGGCCCGCACCCTGCTGGACCAGGCAGACCGCGCCCGCGCCCGCGTGACGGCGGCCGCCACGTTCACCGTCGGCACCCTCGCCGACGGAGCGGGAGAGGCCGGGACCAGGCTGGCCGCGGCGTTCCGGCAGCGCCATCCCGAGGTCTCGATCCGCTTCCGCGAGGCGGACTTCACCGATCCCACCACCGGCCTGCGCACCGGATTGGCCGACGTCGCGCTGACCCGGTCGCCCTTCGACGAAACCGGGATCAGCGTCCGAGTGCTGCGCACGGACCCGGTCGGGCTGGTCCTGCGCACCGGCGACCCGCTCGCCGGACGTGAGTCGCTCCGGCTGTCCGACGTCGCCGACCGGCCCTGGTTCCAGTTGCCGGAGGGGACGGACCCGCTGTGGCGCGAGTACTGGAACGGGGCCGCGCCGCTGGGGGAGCGGCCCGCCGGTCCGGTGGTGCGTACGGTCAGCGAGTGTCTTCAGGCTGTCCTGTGGAACGGCTCGGCCGGGATCGCGCCCTTCGGGCACACCCTTCCCGACGGGCTCACGTGGGTCCCTCTGACGGACATGCCGCCGAGCCCGCTGGTCGTGGCGTGGATGACCGCGCGGGAGAATCCGGTGATCCGTTCGTTCGCCAGACTCGCCGTCGAAAGTCACCGGTGAGGGTGGTGTGGAACCACCGGTTCCGGGGAATCCACCGGCATGCCGGAATCACGTTCAGAACCCGATGACGCGACCGTCGATGCCGTCGGAAAGCTGGTCGCCGCGCTCGAAACGGTCGAGCAGGCGCGAGGACACCTTTACGCCTTCCACCATCTGACGGGGAGCGCCGACTTCGCGCTCGACGAGGCCGCCGAGGCGCTGGAGAAAGCCGGGCACACCGAGTGGGCCGAACGCGTCCGGACCGAGCTGATCGGGCTCAATGTGCTGCCGGAGCGGTGGACCTTTCAGCTGATCGAGGAGTACGACGACGGCTACTACGCGGCCTTCCGCGGGATGACTCGGGAGGCCGCCGGTGACCTGACCGGCGGACGGCGCCATCTGCACGAAGAACGCATCAAGCGGCGGCGTCGTACCGCGGGACGGCCGGGCCACGAGATGGGGCGGCCCAGCACCTGAGGCTACTTGCACGGATCGTGACCCCAGTTCATCAGTGAGTGGCGCCAGGTCGTGTCCTCGACGTCGCCCGACGGCCGCTGCGCGAGGTGACGGTGGATGTAGCCGACGACCTTCCGCATGTGCTTCTCGTCCTCTTCGGACAGGTCGGGCTTCTTCGCGCGCAGGATCGTGACGATCCGGCGGCCCGACTCGTGGCCGACCGACTCGCCTCCGCCACTGTGCTGCCCGGCTCGCCGGGATTCGTCGGTCTTCAGCCACTTCTCGAGTTCGCCCGCGGTCATGTTGACCGCCTCGCCGAACTCGGTGCGGACGTCCTTGTCCTCGCTCACATCTTCTCCAGGGCGTCGGGCTTGTGGACCGCTTCGCCGCCGCTCTTGTCGCTGCGGACCAGGTACTGCGGTTCCTGTTCGGAAGCGCGCACGGTGCGGCCACCCGCCTCGGTGTCCGAGGTGATCTTCCTCAGGACCTCACCTTCGCCTTGCCCGCCGTGACTGTTCCAGCGGACCTTGTCGCCTTTGCGGAATTCGCTCGTCATCGTCACTCCTCTTTCAGCGTCCTGCGTGGACGGTCCGACGCGGGCCAGACGTAGGGCGTGGTGCGGAGCAGGTCGAGCCGCAGCGTTTCGTGGCAGGTGTCCTGGCGGCCGGTTTCGCACCAGGCCTCGCAGATGTCGAAGCCGTACCGGACGAGGGCCTCTTCGTACCCCGCCCACATCGCCGCGGCCGGGTGATGACGCCAGCCGTAACCCGGCACCGTCAGCGCACGCAGCACCTGGATCGTCTCCACGCGCTGTTTGCCGAGTCTTCGCTGGTCGAGCACCAAAGCGGAGGCTCGGAAGCCGAGGCACGGAAGGAACGTCTGCACACCGGCGGCTTCCCCGTCAGCGAGGGGTTAAACCGATCAGAAGATCGACCAGCCGGTCAGGGTGGTGAACCGGTCCAGCGCCGCGACACCGGCGACGGAGTTCCCGCGCGCGTCCAGCCCGGGGCTCCACACGCAGATCGCGCACCGGCCGGGGACGATCGCGACGATGCCGCCACCGACCCCGCTCTTGCCGGGGAGCCCGACACGGTAGGCGAATTCGCCGGCCGCGTCGTAGGTGCCGCAGGTCAGCATCACCGCGTTGATCCGCTTGGCGGCGCTCAGGCCGAGCAGTCTGGTGCCGTCGTTGCGCACGCCGTGGCGGGCGAGGAACACCGCCGAGCGCGCGACGTCCGCGCAGGTCATCGCGATCGAGCACTGGCGAACGTATTGGTCGAGGACCGCGGGCACAGGATGGCGCATGTTCCGATAGGACGCCATGAAATAGGCGAGCGCGCGGTTGCGGTCGGCGTTCTCCGCCTCCGACGCGGCGACCTCGGCGTCGATCCCGATGTCCGGACGGCCGCTTTCCTCACGGAAGAAGCGCAGCAGCTTTTCCGCCGCGTCGCCGTGGTGCGCCAATTCGTCGGTCACCACGAGCGCGCCGGCGTTGATGAAGGGATTGCGAGGGATTCCGTCCTCGTTCTCCAGCTGTACGAGTGAATTGAACGGGTTGCCGGACGGTTCACGGCCCACCCGCGCCCACAGGCCGTCACCGTGGGAGAGCGCGAGCGCCAGGGTGAAGACCTTCGACATGCTCTGGATGGAGAACGGCACCTTCCAGTCGCCGACCCCGTGCACCCCACCGTCCACTTCGGCCACCGCGATGCCGAAGCGCCGGGGCTCGACCCTGGCCAGCGCGGGGATGTAGTCCGCGACGGCGCCGCGGCCGATCTCCGGGGCGACGTCGTCGGCGATCCGGTCCAGCAACGCTGCGAGGTCCACAGCCGTAGCGTAGGAGGCCCCTCGCGCGCGCGAAGATCGGGGTTCGCGCGTGAATTTGTCAAATCGAAAAGGGAAATTCCAGTAAAACCACTAGAGTGACGTCTCGCACACCTTAAGTCTTCCTTAGCACTGTTGGTGACCTGCCGCACACGCTCTAGCGTCTGGCAACCATGGATTCCTCGCTGCTCACCGAAAAAGGTGAAAGCTACTCAAAAGCACTGGGCAACCGCCAAGTGCAGATGATCGCCATCGGCGGCGCGATCGGCGTCGGGCTGTTCCTCGGTGCCGGTGGCAAGCTCCACCAGGTCGGGCCGTCGCTGGTCCTGTCGTACGCGCTGTGCGGCATCGCCGCGTACTTCGTGATGCGCGCCCTCGGCGAACTCGTGCTGCACCAGCCGACTTCCGGCAGCTTCGTCACCTACGCCCGCAAGTTCATCGGGCCGTGGGCGGGTTTCGTCTCCGGCTGGATGTACTGGGTGAACTGGGCGATGACCGGTATCGCGGAGATCACCGCGGTGGCGATCTACGTGCACAAATGGCTGCCCGACGTTCCGCAGTGGATCACCGCGCTGGTCGCCCTCGGGGTACTGCTGGCGGTGAACCTGCTTTCGGTGAAGCTGTTCGGCGAGCTGGAATTCTGGTTCTCGGTGGTCAAGGTGCTGGCCATCGTGGTCTTCCTGATCACCGCGATCGGGCTGGTGCTCACCAGCGCCGACATCGGCGGCACCACGGCCGGCGTGCACAACCTGACCGCCCACAATGGATTCTTCCCGGCGGGTATCGGCATCGCCTTGATGACGTTGCAGGCGGTCATCTTCGCGTACTCGGCCATCGAGGTCGTCGGTATCGCCGCCGGTGAGACCAAGGACGCCCGCAAGGTGCTGCCGAAGGCGATCAACGGCGTGGTCTGGCGGATCGGCGTGTTCTACGTGGGATCCGTGCTGCTGCTCGCGATGCTGCTGCCGTGGCCGTTCTACAACGGCGGCGAGAGCCCGTTCGTCACCGTCTTCACCCGCCTCGGGATCCCGGGTATCGGCGACGTGATGAACGCGGTCGTGCTCACCGCCGCGCTGTCGAGCTGCAACTCCGGTCTCTACTCGACCGGCCGCATCCTGCGGGCGCTGGCCGAAAAGGGGGAGGCGCCGAAGTTCGTCGGCAAGATGAGCAGCCGTCACGTGCCCTACGGCGGCATCCTTTTCACCTCCGCCGCCTACGTGCTGGGCGTGGTGCTCAACTACCTGGTGCCGAAGGACGCCTTCGACATCGCGATCGCCATCGCCTCGCTCGGCGTGATCACGACCTGGGCGACGCTGATCTTCTGCCAGATGCGGATGCGCCAGGCGGCGCTGCGCGGTGAGCTGGAACGGCCGTCCTACCGGATGCCCTGGGCGCCCTACAGCGGCTGGGCGACGCTGGGCTTCCTCGCGCTGGTCGTGGTCCTGATGGGCTTCTCCGACGGCGCCGAGAAGATCGCGTTCTACTCGATTCCGGTGCTGGTCGTGGTGCTGGCCGTCGGCTGGCGAGTGGTCGGTAAACGGCAGCAGCGGCACGAGGTGGGCTGACGACCCGCGTTTCGTCCTCTGAACGCGAAGTCGCATTCAGAGGACGAAACGCGTGGGTCAGCTGGACGTCGGGAAGTTGAAACCGGCGGCGGACTGCGGCCAGCGCGTCGTGACGACCTTCGCCCGCGTGTAGAAGTTGACGCCCGCCGGGCCGTGGATCGGGCTGTCCCCGATGAGGGAGTCCTTCCAGCCGCCGAAGGAGTAGTACGACATCGGCACCGGGATGGGCACGTTCACCCCGATCATCCCCACCTTCACCTCCCGCTGGAACCGCCGCGCGGCCTCGCCACTGCCGGTGAAGACGGCGGTCCCGTTTCCGTACGGGTTCGCGTTGATCAGCGCGATCGCCTCGTCCAGGGTGGACACCCGCACGATTCCGAGCACCGGCCCGAAGATCTCCTCGCGGTAGGCGGCCATGTCGGTGGTCACGTTGTCCAAAAGGGACGGTCCGACGAAGAAGCCGTCCTCGTGCCCGGCGACGCGCAGCTCCCGGCCGTCGACCGCCACGGTCGCGCCCTGCTCCGCGCCGAGGGTGACGGAGTCGATCACCCGCCGCCGCGCGGCCTCGGTGACGACGGGACCCATGTCGTTGCCGGCGTCGTGGCCGGGTCCCACCTTGATCCCGGCCGCCTTGCGCTTGAGGATCTCGATGAGCCCGTCGCCCGCCGAACCGACGGCGACGCCGATGGAGATCGCCATGCAGCGCTGTCCGGCGGAACCGAACGCGGCCGCCGTGAGATGGTTCGCGGCGTATTCGAGGTCGGCGTCGGGCAGGACGACGGCGTGGTTCTTGGCCCCGCCCAGCGCCTGTACGCGTTTGCCGGTCGCCGTGGCGCGTTCATGGACGTATTTGGCGATCGGGGTGGACCCGACGAACGACACGGCGGCGATTCCGGGATGCTCCAGGATCGCGTCGACGGTGACCTTGTCCCCGTTGACGACGTTGAACACGCCGTCGGGAAGACCGGCCTCGGCGTACAGTTCGGCGACCAGCCTGGACGCGGACGGAACCCGCTCGCTGGGCTTGAGCACGAACGTGTTGCCGGTCGCGATGGCGATCGGGTGCATCCACAGCGGGACCATGATCGGGAAGTTGAACGGCGTGATCCCGGCGACGACGCCGAGCGGCTGCCGGAAGTCGTGCACGTCCACGTCCCGTGAGACCTGGTCGGAGAAGCCGCCTTTCAGCGCGTCGGCGATGCCGCAGGCGTACTCGACGATCTCGCGGCCGCGGACGATCTCGCCGCGCGCGTCGTCGAGCACCTTGCCGTGTTCGGCGGAGATGATCCGCGCGAGTTCGTCCTCGTGTTTCACCAGCAGCTCGCGGAAGGCGAACATCACCCTGGTCCGCTGCGACAGCGACGAATCGCCCCACGACTCGAAAGCCTTGCCCGCCGCGGCCGCCGCGGTGTCCACATCGGACGGTTCGGCGAGGACCACCTGAGCCCGCGCCTGCCCCGTTGCCGGGTCGTACACCGGGGCGGTGCGGGTGGAGCCCGCCGTGGTCGCGGTGCCGTTGATCCAGTGGTCGATGGTCTTCACGCGTTGTCCTCCACGGGTGTTCACAGCAGTCCGACGGCCGTGTCGACGGCCTTGGCGACGTCGCCGTCGTGCGGGTAGAGCAGGGACCGGCCGACCACGAGGCCTTGCACGGTCGGCAGCGCGAGCGCGCGCTGCCAGGCGGCGAACGCGGCGTCGGGATCCTTGACCTCGCCGCCCAGCAGGACGGCGGGCAGCGTCGAGGCGGCCAGCACCCGCTCCATGTCCTTGACCACCGGGAGTTTCAGCCAGGTGTAGGCCGACGAGCGGCCGAGCGCGGAGGCGATGGTGATGGAGCGGATCACGGCCTCGGGGGAGAGGTCGTTGCGCAGGCGCCCGTCGACCCAGTCCGCGACGAACGGCTCGACCATCGCGACGAGCTTCCGGTCGGCGAGCTCGTTGACCGCCTTGGCGGTGTTCTCCAGGACGCTCGGCGTCGCCGGGTCGGTCAGGCAGATCCTGGTGAGCGTCTTGCCGCCGTCGAACCGCATCCGCTCGATCGTTTCGGCGTCGTAGCAGGCGAAACGATCGTCGATCTCGAAACTCGATCCCGAGAGTCCGGTGCGGTTCATCGAGCCGATGACGGTCTTGCCTTCGAGGGCGCCGAGAAGCAGCAGGTCGTCGACGATGTCCGGTGTCGCCAGCACGCCGGTGACGCCGGGCCGCTCCAGCGCGAGGCCGAGACGGTCCAGCAGTTCGCCGCGGCCCGCCATCGCGAGCGGGTCGGACCCGACGCCGTTGGCGCCGCGCGCGGGGTGGTCCGCGGCGATGATCATCGTGCGGCCCTTGTCGTTGAACGGCGATTTCGCCCGGACCCGGGCGGCGGCGGCCGCCGCGATGGCCTCGGGATCGCGCACCCTCGCGGCGACTATCCGGCGCACTGTGTCCGACACCTTCCTTACCTCCCGGCTCGCTTGGTCCTTCGACCATCGCAAGAGCCCGGAGACTTTGTCAAGACATATGGACATAAGGTCATAGACGCTCGTCGCGGTAGGCTCCGCGCATGAAACCGTGGGCGCCCGGCGAGATCGTGGTGGATCCGAACGGCCCGGAGCCGCTGTATTCCCAGGTCGCCCGCCAGATCGGTGCCGCGATCGAAGACGGCAGGCTGCCGAACGGCGCCAGGCTGGACAACGAGCTGGATCTGGCGGCCCGCCTGCATCTGTCGCGGCCGACCATCCGTCAGGCGATCCAGTCGCTGGTCAATCAGGGGCTGCTCGTCCGCAAACGCGGTGTCGGCACGCAGGTCGTCCGCACCAAGGTCGCCCGCCCGCTGCGGTTGAGCAGTCTCTTCGACGACCTCAGCGAACTCGGGGACAAGCCGGAGTCCGTCGTCCTGATCAACCGGGTCGAGCCCGCGGACGACGAGGCGATCGAGCACCTCGAGACGCCGGGCCTGACCCACGTCCGGCGCCTCAAGCGAGTGCGGTCGACCGGCGGCGAACCGCTGGCGATCATGAACAACTACCTGCCCGACGGTCTCATCGACCCCGCCGACGACGAACTGCGGGACAGGGGGCTTTATCAGCTACTGCGCTCGGCGGGCGTCCGCTTGCACGCCGCCCAGCAGAACGTCGGCGCCCGGCAGGCGACCGAAGAGGACGCCGAACTGCTCGACGAGAAGCCGGGGGCGGCGCTGCTCACCATGCGGCGCACCACCTACGACGATTCCGGCAAGGTCGTGGAACACGGGTGGCACGTCTACCGGGCTTCGCGCTACTCCTTCAATCTCTCACTGACCAACAACGTCTGACGGTTCGCGTTCCAGATCGGACTCCAGCGCTGCATACACCGCGGGACGGAACCGGCGCAGCCAGCCGGCGAGCGCGAGCCCGGCCAGCGCCACGATCAGCAGCAGCCACGGCAGGAGCGGGACGACGCCGTTGCTCGACCCGGCGAGCGTCGGGAAGTTGAGGATCGCCAGCGTCACGATGAGCCCGAGGCCCACCGCGCCCAGTCCGGGGGTGATCAGCGTCTTCACGACCCGGCGGTCCCGGGTCCGGCGGAAGTACACCAGGATCGCCACCGCCGCGAACAGTTGCAGGGTGAGGATGCCGAGGGTGCCGAAGCCGGTCATGCTCGCGGTGAGGTCGGCGACCGGGTCGAGCCCGGCGAGCCGGAACGCCAGTGCCACCACCGATCCGAAGGCCAACTGGACGATCGAGGCGTAGCGCGGCGCGCCGTTGCGCGGGCTGGTCTTGCCCAGCAGCCGCGGCAGCACGCCGACCCGGCCCAGCGCGTACAGGTAACGGGTGGCCGAATTGTGCAGCGCCAGCAAAGCCGCGAACAGGCTGACCACCAGGAGCAGCAACATCACCTTGGTCAGCGGGCCGCCGAGGTATTCCTGGGCGACCGAGAGCACCAGATCCCCGCTCGACAGGTGTGCGGCGGCCACGTCCTGCGCCTGCTCCGCGCCGATCGCGCTGACCACGGCCCACGTCGTGAACGCGGCGAACACCCCGATGAACCCGATGGCGATGTAGGTCGCCCGCGGGATCGTCCGCTTGGGATCCTTGGCCTCCTCGCCGAACAACGCCGTCGCCTCGAACCCGATGAAAGCGTTGGCGGCGAACAACAACGCCAGACCGCCCGCCCCCTGGAACATGACGGACGGGCTGAACGCGGCGAACGAGAAACCGTGCCGGAACAGCACGCTGAAGTCCATGATCAGCAGAATCGACACTTCGAGGATCAGCGAGGCGCCCAGGACCTTCGCGCTGACCGCGATACCGCGTCGGCTGAGCAGGAGCACCAGCACGACCGAAAGCGCGCTCCAGAAGAGCCAGTCGAGTTTCAGGCCGAAAACGTCGTCGATCGCGGTGGACGTGAAGAATCCGCTCGTGCCGATCGCCCCCGCCACGAAACAGTTGTAGCCGAGCATCGCGACGAAACCGGCGACCAGCCCCGGCGTCCGGCCCAACCCCTTGACCACGAAGGCGTAGAACCCGCCCGCGCTGGTGAGCACCCGCGACATCTGCGCGTAGCCGACCGCGAAAAGCAGTAGTACCACGGTGGCCAGCAGGAAGGCCGCGACCATGCCGCCGCCGTTGCCCACCGCGATGCCGATGGCCGCGATCACGATCATCCCGGTGAGGGGCGCGACGGCGGCGAGCACGAGGAACACGATGCCGGGCACGCCCAGGACGTTCTTGGCGAGCGACGTGTCGTCTCGGCTCATATGCTGCTCCTCTTCTCGGCTGGGTGGCCAGTATGGGAGCGGCCGGGGGCGTGGACTTTGGCTCTGCGCGCTCGGTGCTTGTTCGCCAGTGTCTGGTCGACGGCGTCTGCGGACCGATGTCGTGAGGTGCTGGAACTTCGTGAGTTGCTTCGCGGCGTCCGACAACGCCCTGGCAACGAAAGTGCTCGGCGTGGCCACATCGGCACGCTTGTCGATTTCAGGTACAGCGAAGTTTCGGTGAGAGTCGTGTCATCTGGTGCCCGTATTCGCGTCGAAACGAGCAATTTCACTTCGGTTTCCAGCCTGATATGTGTTAGCACAAGTGTTCGATCAGGAGTATTATCGACCTTGTGGCCAGCGACAACGCATCCCAGACGACGTCCGCCGAGTGGTGGCGCGTCGACACGGCTGCGCTGCATGCCCGCAAACAAGAGTTGGAAGTGTTGAAGCGTCGGTTGGATGCGGAGCAGAACGCGGTACTCGCGGAGATCAACAGTCGCGGGGTTCGCGGATGTAGTGGTCATTCGACGTTGGCCGCAATGATTTTCGAGGACTTCCATGTGACCGAGAAGGAAGCCAATGATCGCGCCGATCGGGTTCTCGCGTTGCATGCCGGTCCGTCCATCGGCGGAGACCCGACGCCTCCGCTCGCGCCGTTGACCGCTGAGGCGGCGGCCGAGGGAGCGATCGGCGGCTCGCAGATCGACGCGATCATCCGCACCCTGGCGAGGATCCCCTCCACGGTTTCGGAGGAGAGGGTGCGGGGCGGGGAGAAGATCCTGGTCGACCTCGCCCGCCATGCCGGACCTCGTCAGATCGCCAAGGCCGGTCGCCGGTTGCTGGACAAGCTCGATCCCGATGGGAAAGAGCCCCGCGACGAAGATCCCAAGGATGTGCGGCCGGAGTTGCGGTTCGTCAAGCACCGCGACGGCACGCTCGGTCTGAAGGGCACTCTGGACCTGGAAACCTACGCCCGGCTCAAGTCCGACCTCGACCCGATGGCCAAGCCCCACAAAGCCATCGATGGGGTGCGGGACTCCCGCACCCAAGACGAACGGTACGGGGATGCCTTCACCGACTATGTGCGGTTGAAGACCAGCAGCCGCAACCTTCCCGGCCAAGCGGGAGAAGCCACCCACATCCTGGTGACCATGTCCTACGAGGACCTGATCCGGGATATCGGCGAAGCGCACCTGGATCTGGTCGGTCCCATCAGTGCCACCGACGCTCGCATCCTCGCCTGCGATGCTCGCGTGCGGCCGGGTGTTCTCGGCACCGAGGGCGAACCCCTGGACATCGGCCGATCCAAACGGACAGTGTCGTTAGCGCAGAAGTACGCGCTCACCATCCGCGACGGCGGCTGCGCCTTCCCCGGCTGCGATATGCCGGTGCCACGCTGTACCGCTCACCACATCGTTTTCTGGCGGCACCACGGCGAAACGAAGATCGACAACCTCGTGCTCCTCTGCTCGAGACACCACCGGCTGATCCACCGCAGCGAATGGAAAGTCCGGATCGCCCAAGACGGTTTGCCGGAGTTCATCGCCCCCGCCTACCTCGACCCCACTGGGGAACCGAGGCGTAACACGATGCACCTGCGGACATAGGCCGAACCGATGGACATGACGTCCGAGCGCCACGTTCGAGACCGTGAGCACCCCATGCGTGGCCGATTGCGTTTCGCCGGCTACTTGCGTTCTCCAGCGCAGGCCACCACGCACGCGCAGCCGAACGAAAGCCCGCCTCAAGCCCGAGGCGCAGGGAAAGAAGGCCAGCCATGCGGCTTGTCCAGGATCTCGATGGTCGCCTGGTCGACCAGGAAGTACTGCCCACCGTCCTCGCGCGGATTCGTATAGGCCGCGGTGGCGACCAGGCGTTCGAAGTCCGCCATCACCGCGATGGGATAGCCGCCGTCGAAGACCTCGCCGTGCGCGGCGGTCGCGACGGTCCCGGTCTCGTACCAGGTCACGAAGTACTGAGCGGGACCGACCGCGAACACGCGCAGGGTCTTCTCCTTCTGCCGGACGCCGGTGAAATCGCCGGACACGCCTGTCCAGATCATCGTCGTCCTGTCCGCGTAGTGCTGCTCCAGCACGTTCCCCGAGCCGTAGTGGAAGTTCGCGCGCAGCCCGACGAGGTCGGTGCTGAGCTGATGGGTGCCGGTCACGGGGAAGAAACGGACGTCGAGTTCCACGGGCTGAACCTCCGGATGGGTCGCTGTTTCCGAAGGTTTAGCACCGGGGTCTCCCGGAATCGTTGTCCGGCAAGGCAATCCTCTTGTCCGTGAACGCGGGGCTCAGCCGAACATGCCGGGCTGGTAGTCGCCTGCCGGGGTCTGCGCGATGACGTTGAGCCGGTTGTAGGCGTTGATCGTGGCGACCAGCGCGATCAGGGCGCCGATCTGCTCGTCGTCGTAGTGCTTGCGCACCTGCGCCCAGGTCTCCTCGCTGACACCGCCGTGAGCGTCGGAGATGCGGGTGCCCTCCTCGGTGAGCGCCAGCGCGGCGCGCTCCGCCTCGGTGAACACGTTCGCCTCCCGCCAGGCGGCGACGAGGTTGAGCCGCACCGAGGTCTCGCCGGCGTGCGCGGCGTCCTTGCTGTGCATGTCGGTGCAGAAGCCGCAGCCGTTGATCTGGCTGGCGCGCAGCTTCACCAGTTCCTGGGTCGCGTGCGGCAGCGAGGACTCCTCGATCGGGCGGCTCGCGGCGCCGAGGCGCTTGACGAACTTGACGGCGACCTCGTTCTCGAACAGGTTGAAACGCGTTTCCATGATCTTCCCTCTCCGTCGGTTTCTGCACACATGACGATCGGGACGGAGAGGTTGTGACAGCTTTCGAAGTGACGCCGGTCACCGATGAAGAACGTCGGCGAGGATCTCGGCACCATCGACGACGCTGGGGCCCGGCCGGTTGAAGTAGGCAGGGCCGTCCAGGACGCGCACGGCCGGGAGGAGCGAGACGATCCGCATCCGTCCACGGTAGGTGACCAGCACATCCTGCACATCTGCGCGAGTCAATTGCGTGAAAGTGCGCTAACAGAGCATTGACGTTGCACAAAACTGCACCTAACGTGACAGCTATTGCGCACAACTGGCACGGATGGGGAGTTCATGAGCGGGACCTTCATGGCGGCGGAGATCGCGAGCCAGCCCGGATGCTGGCGGGACGCGGCGGCGCTGGCCTCGGCGAACAGTGAACTGCTGCCGCCGCCGGGCGCGCGGGTCGCGATCGTCGGCTGCGGCACGTCGTGGTTCATCGGCCAGGCGTACGCCGTCCTCCGCGAGTCCGCGGGGCTCGGCGAGACCGACGCCTTCGCCGCGTCGGAATTCCCGGAGGGCCGCGGCTACGACCACGTCGTGGCGCTGACCCGGTCGGGCACGACGACCGAGGTCCACGCCCTCCTGGCGAAGCTGCGGGGCAAGACGCCGACCATCGCGATCACCGGAGTGCCGCGCGAGATCGAGAGCGCCGCGGACACGATCGTCGACCTGTCCGTCGTGGACGAACGCTCGGTCGTGCAGACCCGCTTCGCCACGACGGCGCTGGCGATGCTGCGCGCGCACCTCGGCGAGGACCTGACCGCGGTCGCCGACCAGGCCGAACGCGTACTCGCCGAACCGCTGCCCGACGAACTGATCGGCGCGGAGCAGTTCAGCTTCCTCGGCACCGGCTGGTCCGTCGGCATCGCGAACGAAGCGGCGCTCAAGTTCCGCGAGGCCTGTCTACTGTGGACGGAGTCGTACCCGGCGTGGGATTACCGGCACGGCCCGATCAGCATCAGCGAACCCGGCCGCGTGACCTGGATGTTCGGGCAGGCGCCGGAAGGCCTGTCCGACGACGTCGCCCGCGCGGGCGGCTTGTTCGTCGAGAGCGGCCTGGACCCGCTCGCCGACCTGGTCCGCGCGCAGCGCGTCGCCGGGGCTATCGCCGCCCGCAAGGGGCTCGACCCGGACAACCCCCGCAGCCTCACGCGTTCCGTCGTCCTGACCTGAGGCCGTCGTGATCGTCACTGTCACGCCGAACACCGCGCTGGACGTCACGTACACAGTGGACGGTCTCCGGCCCGGCGGGGTGCACCGGGCGAGGGACGTGCGGCACCGGGCGGGCGGCAAGGGCGTCAACGTCGCCCGCGTACTGCGCGCGCTCGGCGCCGACGTCCGCGCGATCGTCACGGCGGGCGGGGCGACGGGAGCCACCGTCGAGAGCGACCTCGCGGCGGCGGGCATCCCGGCCGACGTCGTCCCGATCGGCGGGGAAACCCGGCGCACCACCACGGTCCTGGCGGACGACGGATCGGTGACGTTGCTGAACGAGCCCGGGCCCCGGCTCACCGAAAGCGAATGGCAAACGCTTGCGGCGGCCGTCCGAGCCCGGAAAACGGACGTGCTCGTCTGCTCGGGCAGCCTCCCGCCGGGCGCCGGGGGATACGCCGGCCTGCTCGGCAGCACACCGTCCATCTTGGACACCTCCGGCGAAGCGCTGCTCGCCGCCCTCTCCGCGAAGCCGTCCGTCGTCAAGCCGAACGCCGACGAACTGCGCGAGGTCACCGGCCTGCGGGACCCCGTGGCCGCCGCGACGGAACTCCGCGCGGCCGGGGCGGGGGCGGTCGTCGTCTCGCTCGGCCCCGAGGGACTGCTGGCGGTGACCGGGTCCGGCACCTGGCACGCGGCACCGTCCACCGTGCTCACCGGCAACACCACCGGCGCGGGCGACGCCGTCGTCGCGGCGCTCGCGCTGGGACTGAGCCGCGCCGAGGCCTGGCCGGACATCCTGCGCCGGGCCGTCGCCCTGTCCGGGGCGGCCGTGCTCGGCCCGCTAGCCGGCGACGTCGACCTCGCGCACTACCAAGCGGAACAGGGGCTGGTCGCCGTGAGCGCCCGGCCGGAGCAGGACACGACCTAGGAGAAACAGTCATGCCTCTGGTGGGAACCGGGGAGATCGTCGGAGCCGCCGCGGCGGCCCGGCACGGCTGCGGCGCGTTCAACGCAATCCAGCTCGAACACATCACCGCGATCATCGACGGCGCCGCCGCGGCGGAAGCGCCGGTCATCGTGCAGCTGAGCCAGAACGCGGTGAAGTACCACGGCTCGCTGGCGCCGGTCGGCACGGCGGCGCTCGCCGCGGCCAGGGAGGCCGCGATACCGGTCGCGGTGCACCTCGACCACGCCGAATCGGCCGACCTCGTCCGCGAGGCCGTCGCGCTCGGCTTCGGGTCCGTCATGTTCGACGCGTCCAAACTGGACTACACCGACAACGTCCGTGCGACGCGGGAGGTCGCCGCGTACTGCCACGATCACGGAGTGTGGGTCGAGGCCGAACTCGGCGAGGTCGGGGGCAAGGACGGCGTCCACGCGCCCGGCGCGCGCACCGATCCGGACGAGGCGGCGGAGTTCGTCGCGTCCACCGGTGTCGACGCGCTGGCGGTGGCGGTGGGCAGTTCGCACGCCATGCTCACGCGTGACGCCGCCTTGGACTTCGAGCTGATCGCACGGCTCCGGGACCGGGTGCCGGTACCGCTGGTGCTGCACGGCTCGTCGGGAGTCCCCGACGAGGGGCTGGCCGAAGCGGTGCGAGCGGGGATGACGAAGATCAATATCGCCACCCAGCTCAACAAGGTGTTCACCGCGGCTGTCGCGGACGATTGGCGTGCGCATCCGGAGCGGGTGGACCCGCGCAAGTACCTCGGCGCCGGACGTGCCGCTGTCGCCGTCGAGGTACGGCGGCTGCTGGAAGTGCTCAAGCTTGATCAGAGTGAACCGGTCAAGGTGACGATTGAGCAGACTTTGCGCGATTGAGTGTTGACATGTGCGTGAAACCTCACAAAACTGCGCAAGAACAAGCAGAACTTGTGTGATCTTCGATCCAGGTGGTGGCGGATGCGGGTAGGCAGGCTCACGGCATTGACAGCAGGCGCGGCGCTCCTGCTCGCGGGATGCGGCGGCGGGGACGCGGCCGGAGGCACCGGCGAGAACGCGCTCCCGGGCGTCGACCAGTTCCTCAACGCGCCCTGTCCCGAAGCGGGGGTGAAACCCGCTACGGACAAGGAATTCACGTACTGGTCCATGTGGACGGCCGACGAGCCGCAGGGCAAGGTCCTGCAGAAGGCCTTCAAATGCTTCCAGGAGAAGACCGGCGTCAAGGTCGACGTGCAGTGGCTGGGCCGCAAGGCCTACACCCAGAACCTGGTGCCCGCGCTGAACACCGACGCGGTGCCGGACCTGTTCGACCAGGACGTCAGCAAGGTCGGCGCCGCGATCATGACGCCCGGCGGCACGCAGAGCGTCGACGACGTGTTCGCGATGAAGGTCGGCGAGGGTGACAAGACCGTCAAGGACGTGCTTTCGCCCAGCTCGTACGACTTCCCGCAGAACAAGGACCGCGAGGGACACAACTTCATGGTCCCGTACACGATCCAGTCGAGCGCCTGGTGGTTCAACAAGGACACCGCGGGCGACATCCAGCAGCCGAAGACGATGGACGAGCTGATCGGCCTGTTCGACAAGGCCAAGACCGACGGCAAGGCCGCGATCAGCCTCGACGGCGACATCCCGTTCTACAACATGTACTTCTACACCCAGCTCGCCGAGCGCTACGTCGGCGCGGGCGGGATCTACAAGGCGGCGACCGACAAGACCGGCCAGGCGTGGAAGACCGAGCCCGGTTTCCTCAAGGCCGCCACCGAAACCGCGAAGCTGCCCAAGTACTTCATCGACGGCTGGGACGCGGCGAAGTTCCCGCAGGTGCAGCAGCGCTGGGCCGACGGCGACTCCCGGTTCCTCTACGTCGGCAGCTGGGCGCCGAGTGAGACCCGCGAGTACCTGGACAAGCAGGGCGCCGGAACCAAGATCAACTACGGCTCCTTCCAGTTCCCGATGCCCGAAGGCGCCACGCACGACACCGTCGAGCAGATGTCGATCGGCTTCTCGGTGACCAAGAAGGCCAAGCACGCCGAGGCGGCCAAGGCGTTCATCGCCTACTTCCTCAACAAGGACCTGCTTTCCGGGATCCCGGCGGTGGCCGACAACCTCGTCCCGCGCGCCGACCTCTCGGTGCCGGACGACCTCAAGCAGGTCAAGGCCGCGCTGGACGACCCGAAGAAGGAACACGTCCTGCAGTACGACGGGATCGACGGCATCGCCGGCGGCAAGTGGCAGACCGACGTCTTCGACCCCGCCGACATCGCGCTGCTGAAGGGCCAGATCACCCCGCAGCAGTTCGTCGACCAGCTCGCCACCAAGGGCGCCGAGTTCTGGAAGAACCAGGGCTGATGGCGACAGTCACGACTCCGGCGAAACCGCCGGCGCGGGCCGTGAAGGCCGGGGCGCACCTGAGTCGCAAGAAACGGCTGTTCTGGCCGTTCGCCGCGCCGGCGCTGGTGCTGTACCTGGCCTTCCTGGTCCTGCCGACGATCGCGACCGTCGTGCTGAGCTTCACCAGCTGGGCCGGGGCGGGGGACACGCCGGAACCCAACGGCGTCACCAACTACACGCAGATGGTTTCGAGCGACTCGTTCCAGTACGCCTTCCGCAACACGCTGATCTACGTGTTCCTCGGCGGGATCGGCACGTTCGCGCTCGCGTTCCTGTTCACCATGGTGCTGAGGGACATGAAGGGCGGCAAGATCGTCCGCGCCATCCTGTTCTTCCCGAACATCGTGGCGCCGGTGGCGCTCGGCATGTTCCTCGGCTTCGTGTTCAAGTACCAGCCGGGGAAACAGGGGCTGGCGAACTACGTGCTGGAAGGCCTCGGCGCGGACGCGGCGAAGTTCCTCGCACCGTCCAATGTGACCGGTGTGGTGACGGCTTCGCTGATCTGGGCCAGTTCGGGCTTCTACATCACCATCCTGATGGCCGCGGTCGACCGCATCCCGCCGTACCTCTTCGAGGACGCGGAACTGGGTGGCGCTTCGCCGTGGCAGAAGTTCAAGAACATCACGCTGCCGATGACCTGGGACGTCGTCGGTGTCGCGGGGGTGCTGTGGACGATCAACGCGCTCAAGATCTTCGAGCTCGTGTTCGTGCTGGCCGGTCCGGGCACCTACGCCCCGCCCAACGAGGCGTGGACGCTGGGGATCTACGTGTTCGACCGGACCTTCGGCTCGAACGGCACCCCGGACTTCGGTGCCGCCTGCGCCTGCGCGGTGGCGATGATCGCGCTGGTGTCCGTGCTCGTGGTCCTGCTCCGTCGTTTGATGCGCCGTGACGCGATCCAGTTCTGAGTTGTCTATGGGAGACGAAATGTCCGTCACCGACGTCGAGGCGCCCGCGCGGCGACCGGCGAAACCGGTGCGTAAGCCGCCGCGCAAACCGCGGCCGGCGCCCGGTTCGAAACGGTTCAGCCCGTTGCGCGTCGTGGGTTCCGCGATCGTGTGGCTGTTCACCGCGGGCAATATCCTGGTGCTGTACTGGCTGCTGACGGCGTCGTTCAAGACGCCGGTGGAGATCTTCACCAAGCCGTTCGACCTGCCGTACCAGTGGTTCAAGGTCGGCAAGCCGTTCCGGAACTTCATCTACGCCTGGAACAACGCCGGTTTCGGCGACGCCGTGCTCACCACGGTGGTCCTGGTCGGGCTGGCGACTGTCGTGACGGTCGCCGTGTCGGCGCCCTGCGCGTACGCCCTCACCCGCCTCGGTGTCCGCGGCGCCGGGCCGATGACGAACGTCGTCGCGATCGGCATGGGCGTGCCGTTCCAGACCGTGATCATCCCGCTGTTCGTGGTGCTCAGCAAGATCCACCTGGACAACGAGTACGGCCTGTTCGTGCTGTACGTGGCCCTGTCCATCCCGTTCACGGTGTTCCTGATGACCGGGTTCTTCCGGTCGCTGCCGGACGAACTGGAGGAGGCGGCCGCGCTCGACGGCGCGTCGCCGATGCGCACGTTCTTCTCGGTCATGCTGCCGCTGACCCGCGGCGGCATGATCACCGCGCTGACGCTGAACGCCATCGGCTTGTGGAACGAGACGCTGCTGGCGATCGTGTTCCTCAAGGACCAGGCGCATTTCACGCTCTCCCGCGCGCTCTTCACCTTCTACGGGGCCGCGAGCTACCAGTCGGAGTACGGCGGACTGATCGCCGGTGTGGCGATCGTCGTGCTCCCGATGCTGGTGCTCTACCTCGTGCTCGCCCGCCGGATCATCACCGGCCTGACCCTCGGCGCCGGAAAGTAGGACCTGATGGCCACCGTGACCTTCTCCGACACCACCCGGTTCTACGCCGGGGTGGAACGACCGGCCGTCGACGGCCTCGACCTCGAAGTCGCCGACGGCGAATTCCTGGTGCTGGTCGGCCCGTCCGGCTGCGGGAAGTCGACCACGCTGCGGATGCTGGCCGGGCTGGAAGGCGTCGACGACGGCTCCATCCACATCGGCGACCGCGACGTCACCGAGCTGCCGCCGAAGGACCGGGACATCGCGATGGTGTTCCAGAACTACGCGCTCTACCCGCATATGACGGTCGGGGAGAACATCGGCTTCCACCTGAAGCTGGCCAAGATGCCCAAGGCCGAACGCGAACGCAAGGTCGCGGAGGCCGCGGCCGTGCTCGACCTGACCGAGTACCTGGACCGCAAGCCCGCGAAACTGTCCGGCGGTCAGCGGCAGCGCGTCGCGATGGGGCGCGCGATCGTGCGCGAGCCCAGCGTGTTCCTGATGGACGAACCACTGTCCAACCTGGACGCGAAGCTCCGGGTGCAGACGCGGACCCAGATCGCTTCCCTGCAAAGGCGGCTGGGCATCACCACCCTCTACGTCACGCACGACCAGGTCGAGGCGATGACCATGGGGGACAGGGTCGCCGTGCTGAAGGACGGGATCCTGCAACAGTGCGACACCCCCGTCGGGCTGTTCGCCAAACCGGTCAACGTGTTCGTCGCCGGATTCATCGGCTCGCCCGCGATGAACCTGCTGGAGACCACTGTGGACAGTGACGGCGCCGTCGCCGGTGGCACGCGGCTCCCGCTGACCCCGGCGCAGCGTTCGGCGCTGACCGGCCCCGGCATCGTCGTCGGTGTCCGGCCCGAAGGCTGGACGATCGGTGACGGCGGTTTCGAAGCCGTCGTCGAGGTCGTCGAGGAACTGGGCAGCGACCAGTACCTTTACTGCCGGGACGGCGACCGCGTGCTGACCGTCCGCACCCCGGGGATGGCCCCGTGGCAGCGCGGCGAGCCGATCTCCCTGACCCCGCAACCGGGCTCGGTGCACCTGTTCGACGCCGCGACCGGCGATCGGCTCCCGGACGCATGACCCGCCTGTACCGCACCGGGCTGGTGCTCCCGGCCGCCGAGCTGGGGCCGGAAAACCCGCTGCCGCCGCTCCGGAAACCCGAAGCGGTGGCGAAGGTGTCCAATGTGGACGAGCTGCCGCCGGACCTGGCGGAGAACATCGGGTACGGTCGCCTGGACACCACGCTGCCGTGCCTGCTTCAGGACGGCTACACCCGCGAGCGCGCCGAACGTGAGCTCCCGGCGGTGGTGCTGGAGAACGACAAGCTCCGCGCCACCGTGCTGCCGTCGCTCGGCGGACGGCTGTATTCGCTGATCCACAAGGCGACCGGCCGTGAGCTGCTCTATCGCAACCCGGTGTTCCAGCCCGCGAACCTCGCCCTGCGGGACGCGTGGTTCGCGGGCGGTGTCGAGTGGAACCTCGGGAGCACCGGGCATACGACGCTGACCTGCGAGCCGATGTTCGCCGCGGAGATCGAGGGCCCGGACGGCACGCCGGTGCTGCGGCTGTGGGAGTGGGAACGCACCCGCGATCTGCCGTACCAGGTGGACTTCTGGCTGCCCGAGGACTCGGAGCACCTGCTGGTGGCGGTGCGGGTGCGGAATCCGCATCCCTACGACGTCCCGGTGTACTGGTGGTCGAACATCGCGGTACCGCAGAACGAGGGCACCCGCGTGCTGGCGCCTGCGACACAAGCATGGCACTACGGCTATTCGGGACGTCTCGACCTCGTCGACGTCCCCGGCGAGCTGACGTACCCGGCCCGTGCCGAGGCCGCGGCGGACTACTTCTTCGAGGTGACGGGGAGACCGTGGGTCGCCGCCGTCGAACCGGACGGAACCGGGCTGGCCCAGCTGTCCACCGAACGATTGCGCGGCCGGAAGCTGTTCCTGTGGGGTGAATCCGCCGGTGGGCGCCGCTGGCAGGAGTGGCTGGCGCCCGGCGTCGGTGGCTACCTGGAGATCCAGGCCGGGCTGGCCCGCACCCAGCTGGAACACCTGCGGTTGCCGCCGGGGGAGAGCTGGGACTGGCTGGAGGCCTACGGTCCGGTCACCGCGGATCCCGCCGCGGCGCACGGGGACGACTGGACGGCGGCACGCGAAGCCGTCGCCGCCGGTCTGCCGTCGGCCGAAACCCTGGACGGGTACCACGACGATTGGCGGAAGATCGCCGACGTCACCCCGGAATCCTTCCTGGCCGCCGGTTCCGGCTGGGGAGCGCTGGAGAACCGCCGGGCGCCGATGTGCCTGCCCGGCACGCCGTTCCCGGACGATTCGCTGGGGCCGGACCAGGAGCCGTGGCTCGCGTTGCTCGACGGGACCCCGCCGGACGGCGATCCGCTCGCCGTGCCGCCGCCGACGCTGGTGAACCGGTACTGGGCGGATCTCATGGAGTACGCCCCGAAGAACTGGCTGACCTGGTATCACCGCGGCGTCGCGCACTGGGCGGCCGGACGGCAGTCGGACGCGGTCCGCGCCTGGCGCGAGTCCGTCTCGGCGGACGAGAACCCTTGGGCGCTGCGGAATCTCGCGGTCGCCACGGCCGGGCACGAAGCGGCCTGGCTGTACCGGCGGGCGGTCGCTCTCGCGCCGTCGCTGAGGCCTTTGGTGGTCGAGGCGATCGCGGCGCAACTCGCCGCCGGGCTACCGGACGAGGCTGACCGATTGCTGGCCGGGCTTCCGGTGGAAGGGCGGACCGCCTTGCTGACCGCTCGCACCCGGCTCGCCCTCGGGGACGTCGCCGGGGCCAAGGACGTCTACGACACCGGTTTCGAGGTCGCGAACCTCAGGGAAGGGGAGACGTCTTTGTCCGACACCTGGGCGGCGGTTTCGGACGAACCGCTGCCCGAACAGCACGACTTCCGGATGAAGTGACCGGCCGGGCCACTCGACCGGCGTGCCGCACGCGGCGGACAACCGCGATGCAGCATACTGCTCGAAACAGTGGCCAACAGCGCAACACCATGCGCGATAGGCCGCAGCGAGCTAGGAGTGGCGCCGATGGCCCGGCACGAACGGCTGAGCACCCTGCTGGACCTGCTGGGGCAGCGGGAGAAGATCGACGTCGAGGACGTGGCCGAGGAGTTGAACGTCTCCGCGGCGACGATCCGGCGCGACCTCGATCACCTGGCGGAGCAACAGTTGCTCACCCGCACCAGGGGTGGCGCGGTGGCCAACGACCTCGCCTACGATCTGCCGTTGCGGTACAAGACCGCGCGGCATGTGCCCGAAAAGCAGCGGATCAGTGTCGCCGCGGCGTCGCTCGTGGCGCAGGGCATGGTCGTCGGCCTCAACGGCGGGACGACGACGGCCGGGGTCGCACGGTCCCTGGCCACCCGGTCGGATCTGGCGGGCCGGGGTGATTCGCCGGGGCTGACGGTGGTCACCAACGCGCTGAACATCGCGCACGAACTCGCGGTGCGGCCGCATGTGAAGATCGTGGTCACCGGCGGGGTCGCGCGTCCGCAGTCGTTCGAGCTCAGCGGTCCGCTGGCCACCCGCGTGCTGAGCGAACTGACGATCGACCTGCTGTTCCTCGGGGTCGACGCGTTCGATGCCGAGGCCGGCGCCTTCGCTCACCACGAGGGTGAGGCGAGTATCAACCGGCTGATGGTCGAACGCGCGGAACGCGTCGTCGCCGTCGCCGACGGTTCGAAGCTGGGCCGTCGCGCGTTCGCGCGGATCTGCGCGACGCCGCAGGTACACGCCCTCGTCACGGATTCCAACGCCGATCCGAAGGTGCTGCGGGCTTTCGAAGCCGCCGGGGTCGAGGTTCAGGCGGTCTGACCCGCTCCGTTCCCGAGTGTCATGAAAGGGGCTTTCAGGACGAAATCTGTCCTGAAAGCCCCTTTCATGACATCCAGGGTACGAAGACTTCCTGCCACATAAGGATCTTCGTCCGACCCGACGAAAGTCGGCAGCACCGCTTCGGCGGATGACTTTGCGCGAACCGTGCGCTATACAGAGACCCTATTGCGTATTCATGCGCGAAAGGTGTCTTGAATGAGCAGAGTTGCGCAATCCCTGAGTTCGCTGGCTGCAGTGGCCCTTCTCGGGCTTTCCCCGGTCGCCGCCCACGCCGATCCGGCCGCGGCCGCGGCGGGCAAGCTGGGCGATCTGACCGGGATCTCCGCCGACGGCCCCACGGTCACCCTGAATTCGGGGAGCGACGCGGTTCGCGTCAGCTTCCCGGCCGAAGGCGCCGTCCGGGTCTGGCTCGGGCCGGACGGCAAGTTCACCGACCCGGCCGGGAGCAAGATCGTGCTGCCGCGCACCGGCGAGGTCACGCCGAAGAAGGTCGACAAGGGGGACTACTGGGCTGTTTCCACGGCCAAGGCCACGCTGCGGGCGTACAAGCACCCGATGCGGCTCGCGCTGTACGACGGCGCGGACCGCAAGCGCCTCTGGGAGGAATCGGCGCCGCTGTCCTGGACCGACAAAGCGACCACGCAGACCCTGGCGCGGACGGCGACCGAGCAGTTCGTCGGCGGAGGCGAGCAGAACGGCCGCTTCAGCCACCGCGACCAGACCATCCGGATCTTCGCGGACTACAACTGGAATGACGGCGGGGCCCCGAATTCGCAGCCGTTCTACGCCTCGACGGCGGGATACGGCGTGCTGCGCAACACCTTCGCGCAAGGCAAGTACGCCTTCACCGAGCCGGTGCGCACCACGCACGACGAGCGCCGCTTCGACGCGACTTACGTCGTCGGCAACGGGCTCAAGGACGTCATCACCGGCTACACCGACCTGGTCGGGAAGCCGTTCCTGCCCCCGCTCTACGGGCTGGAGCACGGCGACGCCGACTGCTATCTGCACAACGCCAACCGCGGCGAGCGGCACACGCTGGACGCGGTGAAGGTCGCCGAGGGCTACACCGAGCACGGGATGCCCAACGGCTGGATGCTCGTCAACGACGGTTACGGCTGCGGGTACGAAAACCTCCAGCAGACCGGCGAAGGCCTCCGCAAGAACAACATGCAGCTCGGGCTGTGGACCGAGAACGGTGTCCCGAACCAGGTCGAAGAGGTCAAGGCCGGGGTCCGGGTCCGCAAACTCGACGTCGCGTGGGTCGGCCCCGGCTATCAGTTCGCGCTCGACGCGTGCGACACCGCGCACAAGGGCATCGAGGACAACAGCGACGCGCGCGGCTTCGTCTGGACACCGGTGAGCTGGGCGGGCGCGCAGCGTTGCGGCGTGCTGTGGAGCGGCGACCAGGCCGGCTCCTACGACTACATCAAGTGGCAGATCCCGACCTACGCCGGCGCGACGACCTCGGGAATCGCGTACAACACCGGCGACATCGACGGCATCTTCGGCGGCAGCCCGCAGACCTACGTCCGCGACCTGCAGTGGAAGGCCTTCCTGCCGGTCTCGATGACGATGGACGGCTGGGCCGCTTCGGACAAGCAGCCGTGGAAGTACGGCGAGCCGTTCACCTCGATCAACCGCAAGTACCTGCTGCTCAAGGAACGGCTGCTGCCCTACACCTACAGCCATTCGGTGGACGCGCACGCCACCGGCGTCGGCCAGGTCCGCCCGCTCGCGCTCGAATACCCCGACGACCCGAACGTCTGGGGCGAGAAGGCGAAGTACGAGTTCCTGTCCGGCAAGGACTTCCTCGTCGCGCCGGTGTACGAGAACTCCACCGTCCGCAACGGCATCTACCTGCCGAAGGGCACCTGGGTCGACTACTGGAGCGGCAAGACCTACACCGGGCCGACCACTGTGGACGGTTACGACGCGCCGCTCGACACGCTGCCGTTGTTCGTCCGCGCCGGTGCCGTGGTGCCGATGTGGGCCGAGGGCACGAAGTCGTGGCAGACCCGGGACAAGGGCGTGCTCGACCTCGACGTCTACCCGCAGGGCAAGGGCTCGTTCACGCTCACCGAAGACGACGGCGTGACCAGGGCGTACAAGAACGGTGACCAGGCGAAGCAGACCTTCACCGTCGACGCGCCGACGTCCGGGCTGGGAACGGTGACTGTCGGGATCGGCGCGAGTTCCGGTTCCTACGCCGGAAAGCCCGCGTCGCGGAACTACCAGCTGACCGTCCACACGGGAAGCAAGCCCGCGACCGTCCTCGCCGGGACCTCGATCCTGCGGCAGTACGGCAGCGAGGCCGAACTGGACGCGGCGCCGTCGGGCTGGTGGTTCGATCCGGCCACCGGCGGGGTCGCCAGGGTGAAGACCGGCAAGATCGGCGCCGGTGACCGCCAGGACGTCCGGCTGTTCGGCACGAGCGCGGTCGGCGGGATCTTCCCCGAGGACCGCAACGGTTCGGTCGCCCTGTCCGTGCCGGCGGTCGCCGGTCCCGGGCAGACCGCGACGGGCACGCTGAGCTTCACCAACGGCACGCCGCTGCCGGTCCGTGATGTCACGTTCTCCTTGCCCGCCAACGGCTTCCGCGTCGAGGTGCCCGCCGGGCCGCGACTGGTGATGCCCGGCAAGACCGTCCAGGTCCCGGTCAAGGTGACGCCGGACGCGGGGATCAAACCGGACGACTACCAGCTCACCGCGTCGGCGTCGTACAAGGCGCGGCTCGGGGAGAACCGGGTCACCGACTCGGTGACGGTCACCGTCCCGCACGGTTCGCTCGCCGCGGCCTACGGCAACGTCGGCGTCACCGACGCGGCTCACGTCGCGGTGGGGGACATCGACGGCGGCGGCAGCAGTCTCCGGGCCGAAGGTCTCGCCGAAGCCGGTCTCAAACCCGGAGCGGGCTTCACCGCCCTCGGTGCTCAGCTGACCTGGCCGGAAACCGGCACCGGACAGAAGGACAACGTCCTCGCGTCCGGTCAGACCATCGCGGTGCGGGGGACGGGCGGCAAGCTGGTGCTGACGGGGACCGGAACGGGCACGGCGAAGGGCACCGTCGTCGTCCGCTACGCCGACGGCACCACGAGTCAGGCCGAACTCGGCTTCCCCAACTGGTGCTGCGCCGATCCCGCCCAGTACGGTGCGACGACGGTGGCGACCGTGATGGGCAAGAACACCCGCGCCGGGGCGGCCTATCCGACCACGCCGTACCGGGTGTTCGCGAACTCCGTCCCGCTGACCGCGGGGAAGGAGGTCGTCGCGGTGACGCTTCCGTCCAACACCGCGATGCACGTGTTCGCGGCGGGTATCGCGTGACGTCTCGTGAGTGGTGAGGACGGTTAGAACCGTCCTCACCACTCACGACCCCCTTGACTGCCCACGCGTTCAAGCCGCGACGGGCGTCCACAGCGCGTCGATGACACGCTCGGCCTCGGCCAGGCTGGCGTCGGCGAGCGGGATCAGGTCCGCCATCGCCGGGTTGACCTTCGCCATGGTCAGCTCGGCGGTGACGAACCGCGGTTCGAGCCCGGTCAGCGAAACGCCGTGAGGGATCCACGATTGCGCGTGGTCCCAGCCTTCGCGCGGCGTGCCTTCGCCGTAACCGCCGCCGCGCGAGGCCAGGACGATGAAGTCACGGCCGCCCAGCAGACCCTGGTTGGTCTCGGGGTCGATCGACAGCCCGGGCGCGATCAGGTGGTCGACCCAGGACTTGACCGTGCTCGGCGGTCCGAAGTTGTAGAGCGGCAGGCCCAGCAGCACGGTGTCGGCCGCTTTGACCTCGTCGACCAGTTCCTTGATGAGCCGCCAGCCTGCGGCCTGCTCCGGCGTGTGCTGTTCCGGCGGCACGGTCCTGGAGAAGTGGGTCGCCGCGTCCAGATGCGGCAGCGGCTCGGCGCCCAGGTCGCGGTAGGTGACGGTGCCTTCCGGATGCGCGGCGCGCCAGGCCGCGGCGGCCCGCGCGGTGAGGCCGCGGCTGGTCGAGTGCTCGCCGGTGATGCTCGAGTCGATGTGCAGCAGATGCGTCATACCTATAATCTCGCACAGATAGTTTGTGTAACGCAAACCATTGATCCTGTGTTGGTCATCATGTGGGAACGTACACTTGACGGGTGTCCGAACTCCCGGTCGTGAACCAGCCCCCGCACCGCTGCGGCGCGCTGCTCGACCACGTCACCCGCCGGATCCGGCTGCGCAGCGAGACCGTCCTGACCCCGCTCGGCCTGCGTCCCCGGCATCTCGTCGCGCTCACCGTGCTGCGCGACCTCGACGGCTGCTCGCAGCAGGACCTCGCGAAGACGCTGGAGATGGACAGCACGAACGTCGTCGGGCTGCTCAACGACCTCGAGTCCGCGAACCTGATCGAACGCAAGCGGTCACCGCGGGACCGGCGGCGGCACATCGTCGAACTCACCGACGTCGGCCTCAAACAGCTCGTCAAAGCCGAGTTCGCGCTCGCCTCGGTCGAGGACCAGGTACTCGGCGCGCTCGACAACGATCAGCGCGAGACGCTGTACAACCTGCTGTATCAGGCCGCGGGCCATGCCGAGCCCGGCGCCTGTGTCGAAGCCGTCCACGACGACTGTTAGGCCCCGAGGCCGAACAGGTCGTGAAGCTGCTTCGTGGCCTCGCCGCCGTACATGACGCTTCCGACCGGAACCCGGGCTCCCACCGCGTCGATCACCCGCGCCGTCCACACGGGACCGAAAGCGCCGCACAGTTCGATCAGCTGCGCCCCATCGGCCACAAGCCGTTCGGCTACGGCCACGACCTGGTCCACCTCGCCGACACCGACCAGCACCGTCAGGCAGGCCCCGGTGTCCACACGGGACACGTCGCGCTCCGGATCGCAGCCGTCGGCCAAGTACACGAAACCCCACTGTCGCATGACGATTCTCCTTCGTTCTCGAACACCGTGAGGTAATCGCGAAACGGGATCGTCGTCCACGAGGCGGATCCGAACGGCCGTTCGGGATCACCGAACAGGCGAGGCCGGGCGCGCGGCGCGCGAATCCGTTGTGGGCGCCGTCATAGCAGCGCCGCGATCCGGTCCGAAGACGCGTGCGCCGGATCCCACACGAACGCGTGCCGGACGACGGGCGCTTCCCGCAGCGGAAGCCACCGCAGGCCTTCGGCCGGTTCTTCCCGGGGGCGCAAGGCGACGACGTCGCCGCCATGCCGCAATTCGGCGACGAACAGCGTCCGCCGAGGTGGCCCGGAGCGCACCCGGGGCGGCCGCCAGCCGACCGCCGCGAGCAGCGCGTCGTGATAGCCCGGCGCCAGTTCCCGGTTGTACAGAAGGAGGTCTAGCCCGGTGAGGTCGTCCCAGCCCGCCTCGTCGAGCCGGGCCAGGGGATGAGTGCCGGAGACGAGCACCCCCAGCGGTCTCTCGCTCACGACGACGACCCGCAGGCCGTCCACCGCCTCCGGCAGGGCGAGAAGACCGGCGTCGAGCGCGCCCCGGCGCAGGAGTTCGAGTTGCCGCGCGGCGGAGAGGTCCTCGATCTCCACCGCGCCCGCGTGCAGGGCGGGGAGCACGGACGGCGGCGCGCCCGGTGTCACGCCGACGCGGAGCGGCCTGTCCACGGTCTCGCGGACGGCTCGCGCGCCCAGTTCGGCTTCCTCCAGCATCCGGCGGGCGTGGGGGAGCAGCACCAGCGCGGCGGCGGTGGGTGTCATGCCCGCCTGGGTGCGGACGAACAGCGTCGCGTCCAGTTCCCGTTCCAGCGCGATGATCTGCTGGCTGAGCGACGACGCCCGGATGCCGAGGCGCTCCGCGGCGCGGGTGAGATGCCCTTCCTCCGCCACGGCGCACAGATATCGAAGACGTCGTAACTCCACAATCGCACAGTAGCCGTAGGAGAATGGCAGGGTGAGTGACACGAGCGCGCGACGGGGCGACACCACGCACGACTGGGCCGGTTCGGTGGACCACGACCATCTGGCGCGCATTCGCCGGAAACCGGGGGAGTTCTCCCCCGGCGGGGTCGGTCATCTCGTCCTCGAAGTACTCGCCTACGCGGCCGAGGAGGCGGAAAGCACCGGCGGTGGGCACGCCGTCGTCACGGTCCATCCCGATGGCTCGGTCTCCGTGGCGGACAACGGCCGGGGCACCGCCACCCGTGCTGACGGGAGCGGCGGGTTCGTGAAGAAACCGGTCATGTCGACCAAGGACCTGCGCTTCTTCGGCTTTCCTGACGCGCAAACGTTGCCGGACGGCCATCCGCGGCACGGAATGTCGGTCGTCGCGGCATTGAGCGACTGGCTCGTGCACACCAACCGGCGTCACAACGGCTCTTGGACTCAGCGGTACGAACGCGGTGTCCCGGTCACCGATCTGACGCCGATCGCGGACGACGGCACGACCGGCACGACGGTGCGTTTCCGGCCCGGTGAGGACGTCGGCCCGGTACGGCTGCCGGAGGTCGGCGGGTGGCAATACCTGAGCGTGGAGATCGTCGGATGAGAAAGTGCCTGACAATGGCCGCGGCCGCGGTCCTCCTGCTGGCCGGCTGCTCCGGCGAGCAGGCACAGCCGCCCGCCAAACCCGTGTACGACCTGCCCGCGCGGGAGGTCCGGCCGGACGAGACCGCGCTGCACCTGTCACCGGTGCTCAACGGCGAGACCGAGTTCTCCGTCATCGGACTGGCCGCCGGACTGCCCAGTCTCACCGGCAGCCACACCGAGTTCGAAGCGAAGGGGCGGTTCGTCCGCCTCCGGCTGGTGGTGACGGGGAAGGGCGTGTCCGGAATTGTTTTCGACACCCGGCGCCAGCAACTCCTCACCGATTCCGGCGCCGTGATCGCCGTCGACAACCAGGCCATGACCATCAAGCGGCAGCCCGACAAGTTCGAGCTCGGGCGAGGCGTACGGGTCGAGTTCGACCTCTACTTCGACCTGCCGAAAGAGGCGAAACCCTTGGTGCTGCGGGCTTTCGGCGGTCCGACGCTGACGGACATGAAGAATCTCACCGGGACCGACATCAAGCTGGGCTGAGCAGAAGGTGTTGTGAAAGCCACTTTCGCAACCTTCAACGTTGCGAAAGTGGCTTTCACAACATGTCTGTGGGGCGGCCCGGTCCGTTAGGCGGCAGCCAGCGTCGCGAAAGCCACTTTCGGGACGTCAGGTGTCTCGAAAGTGGCTTTCACGACACCCGAAGCCTGGCCCGAAACGCCACCCACGGCGACCTACGGCGACACGCCACGCTCGCACGGAAAGGGCCCCGCCGCGAAAGCGACGGGGCCCTTCCTGCAAAAGGCGTCAGACGCCCAGGTCGCCACCAAGATAGGCGGCCCGCACCTGCGGGTCGTCCAGCAACTCGGCGCCGCGGGCGCTCTTGACCACTTCACCGGTCTCCAGCACGTACGCGCGGTCGGAGAGCTTCAGCGCCTGCTGCGCGTTCTGCTCCACCAGCAGGACCGTGGTCCCGCGTTTGTTGATCTCGCGGATGATGTCGAAGATCTGCGCGATCAGCATCGGCGCCAGGCCCATGGACGGCTCGTCGAGCAGCAGCACCTTGGGTTTGGTCATCAGCGCGCGGCCGATGGCGATCATCTGCTGCTCGCCACCGGACATCGTGCCGCCGAACTGGGTCTTGCGTTCGTTCAGCCGCGGGAACAGCTCGTAGACCTCGTCGAGATCGGCCTTCAGGTCGTCCTTCCGGGTGTAGGCACCCATCAGGAGGTTCTCCTGCACCGTCATACCGGGGAACACGCCCCGGCCTTCCGGCGACTGGCCGATCCCGAGTTCGACCCGCTTGTGCCCGGGCGTCTTCGAGATGTCCTTGCCGTCGAAGAGGATCCGGCCGCTGGTCAGTGGACGCAGGCCCGAGATCGTCTTCAGCGTCGTGGTCTTGCCGGCGCCGTTGGCCCCGATGAGCGAAACGATCTCGCCCTCGCCGACCTCGATGGTCATTCCCTTGAGCGCGGCGATCTTCCCGTAGTGGACGTTGATGTCCTGAACCTCAAGAAGCATCTTCCGCCACCCCCAGGTAAGCCTCGATCACCTTCTGGTTGTTCTGCACCTCGTGGGGGAGCCCTTCTGCGATCTTCTGGCCGAAGTCGAGCACGGCCAGCCGGTCGGCGATCTGCATGACCAAGCCCATGTCGTGCTCGATGAGCAGCACGGTCCGGCCGTCGTCCCGGATCTTGCGGATCAGCTGCTGCAGCGAGTTCTTCTCCGCCGGGTTCATCCCGGCGGCGGGCTCGTCGAGCAGCAGCAGCTTCGGGTCGGTCGCGAGCGCACGCGCGATCTCCAGCCGGCGCTGGTCGCCGTAGGAGAGGTTCTTCGCGGTGTTGTGCTCGACCCGTCCGATGCCGACGAAGTCCAGCAGTTCCCTCGCCAGCTCGCGGCCCCGCTTCTCTTCCCTGCGGTGCACGGGCAGGCCCAGCGTCGCCGAGATCGCGCCGGTCTTGTGGTGCGAGTCCGCACCGACCATCACGTTCTCGAGCGCCGACATGTTGTGGAACAGCCGGATGTTCTGGAACGTGCGGGCGATCCCGGTCTGGTTGATCTTGAACCGCTTCATCCCGCTGACCTTGGTGCCCGCGAAGCGCACCTCGCCCTCGGTCGGCTGGTAGACGCCGGTGATCACGTTGAACACGGTGGTCTTGCCCGCGCCGTTCGGTCCGATCAGCGCGAAGATCTCACCCTGGTCGATGGCGAGGTCGACGCCCTTCAAGGCCGTGACGCCGCCGAAGCGCATGGTCACGCTGTCGAATTCGAGCAGTGCGCTCATTTCGTCACCTCCGCCGAAGCCTCGGAATCCGGACCCGCGACTTCGGCGCCCATGGCACCCATCCCGCCCGTTCCTTCACGTAGTTCCGCCTTGCGCTGCCGGGACGGCAGCAGGCCCTCCGGCCGCAGTGCCATCATCAGCACCAGCACGGCGCCGAAGAACAGGATGCGGTACTCCTGCACGATACGGAACCGTTCCGGGAGCCAGGCGACGAGGAACGCGCCGAGGATGACACCGGGCAGGTTGCCCGCGCCACCGAGCACCACGGCCGCGAGGATGGTCGCGGACAGGATGAACGGGAAGTTGTTCGGCTCGATGAAGACGGCCTTGCTGGCGTAGACCACACCGGCCATCCCGCCGAGCATGGCGCCGATGGCGAACGCCAGCAGCTTGAACTTGAACGTCGGGACACCCATCAGTTCGGCGGCGTCCTCGTCCTCGCGGATCGCCGCCCACGCCCGGCCGACGCGGCTTCGGTGCAGCCGCACCGAGAAGACGATCGCGATCACGATCGCCGCCAGGACCAGGTAGTAGTACGGCGCCGGGTCGAGCAGGAACTCGACACCGAACATCGCGTCCGGGTGCGGGACGTTGGTGATACCGCGGGCGCCACCGATGGAGTCGGTGTTGGTCGCGGTGATCCGGACGATTTCACCGAAGCCGAGTGTCACGATGGCCAGATAGTCGCCGCGCAACCGGAGCGTCGGAGCGCCGAGGATGACCCCCGACATCGCCGCCAGGAAGATGCCGAGCACGAGGCATCCCCAGAAATCCCAGCCGTATTTGGTGCCCATCACGGCGAGGGTGTAGGCGCCGATCGCGAAGAACGCGACGAAACCGAGGTCGAGCATGCCCGCGTGACCGACGACGATGTTCAGGCCGATCGCCAGCAGGATGTAGATCCCGACCGGGAAGATCAGGACGCTCGTCCAGTCCGAATCCGGGGACATGAACGAACCGATGGCGGGTGCGGGCAGGATCAGCGCGCCCACGATCAGGAGAATGTAGACGCCATAACGCTGCCAATGCGGAGCGTCGGCCCACCAATCCCGCATACCGTCGATGGGGTGGAACCCGGCGCGCGCGGGCTTCCCGTTCTCTGAGGACTTTTCAGCCACTTCTTCGTTGCCCTTCATGCGCGTGCCCGCTGCAGCGATTCACCGAGGATGCCGGTGGGACGGAACATCAGGACCAGCACCAGTACCACGAAGGCGGTGACGTCCTTCCATTGTGAACCGAAGAAGATCGAACTCCAGTTCTCCACCAGACCGAGCACGATGCCACCGAGCAGCGCCCCTCGCAGGTTGCCGATACCTCCCAGCACGGCCGCGGTGAACGCCTTGATGCCGAGGAGGAAGCCGATGCGGTAGTCGGTGTTCTCGTATTCCATGACGTACAGCGCCGCGGCGACACCCGCCATGGCGCCACCGAGCAGGAAGGTGAGACGCACGATCTTGTCGATGCTGACGCCCATCAGCACGGCGGCTTCGGGATCCTGTGCCGTGGCACGGATACCGCGGCCGATGCGGGTCCGGCTGACCAGCTGGTCGAGGGCGATCATCATGATCACGGCGCCGACGACGACGAACACGTGGTCGGTGCGGACCACGCCGTTGCCGATGTGGAACAGCTCCTCGTGCGGGATGAACCGCGGCGCGTTCTGCTGGACACGGCCGGACTTGCCGGTGATCCATTCGATGATGTGCAGTCCGAACGCTTCCTGGAGGAACAGGGAGGCGCCGATGGCGGAGATCAGCGCGGCCAGCCGGGTCGCGCCTTTCTTGCGGAGCGGCCGGTAGGCCACTTGCTCCAGAAGGACCGCCGCACCACCGGAAACGGCGGCCGAAGCGATGATGATCAGCAGCAGCACGGCGATCATCCCGAACACGCCGAGCGTGATCGGGGCGGTGCCGCCGGCGATGGTGATGAGGACGAACAGGGACGTGACCGTCCCGATCATGAAGATCTCGGAATGCGCGAAGTTGATGAGCCGGAGCACGCCGTAGACCATTGTGTAGCCGAGGGCGATGAGGGCGTAGATGCTTCCGGCGACCAGTCCGCCGATGGTGCTACCGAGGAACTGGGCTTGCAGATCTTGAAGCATGACGTGGATGCCTTACGGGACGGGGCGATATTTCGCCACATTTACGGGAAGCGGGGGAGCTGTGCCCGCACAGCGCCCCCGCTTCCGTTAGGTGTTCCTACCTGCTCCGTCAGCCGTTGAGCTTGGCTTCGGTCGAGACGCCGAGGTTCTTGAGGACGCCACCGGTGACCTGGTAGACGTTGATCGCGTCCGTCGACGGTTCGCCGTTCTCCTTGAACTTGACCTGCTTCGAGACACCCTTGAAGTCGATCGTCTTGAGGGCCTCGTTGATCTTCTCGGCGGTGGTGTTGCCCGCCTTGACCGCGTTGATGATGGCGGTCGCGGCGTCGTAGCCCTCGCTCGAGTAGATCGCCGGGTCGACGTTGTACGCGGCCTTGTACTTGGTGCTGAACTCGTCGGTGGAGCCCGCGTCCGGGATGTTGCAGGGGCAGCCGACGACGGCCTTCTCGGCGGCCGCGGCACCCGCGCCGCTGACGAGCTGAGCGTCGAGCGATCCGTCGCCGGTGGCGAAGACGGCGGTCACCTGGCTGTCACGCAGCTGCTTGAGCAGACGGCCACCCTGGGCGTAGTAGCCACCGAAGAGGATGATGTCCGGGTTCGCGGCCTTGACCTTCTGCACGGTCGAGGAGTAGTCCGACGCGTCCTTGGCGAACTTGTCGCGCTCGGTCGGGACGTTCTTTTCCTTCAAGGTCTTCTCGAAGTTGTCGGCCAGGCCGACGCTGTACTCCTGGTCGTCCGAGATGACGTAAGCCTTCTTGGGCGACTTCGCCGTGATGAGGAAGTTGGCGATGGCCGGGCCCTGGCTGGCGTCACTCGCGACGACGCGGTGCCAGTACTTCCAGCCGTTCGCGGCGAGGCCCGCGTTGGTGGCCGACGGCGAGACACTCGGGATCTTGTTCTGCTCCAGCTGACCGCCGATGGCCTTCGACTCGCCGGAGAACGCCGGGCCGATCAGCGCGGTGATCTTGTCCTGGCCGACGGCGGTCGCGATCAGCGACGTCGCCTGCTCGGGCTTGCCCTGGCTGTCGTATTCCTTGAGCTCCAGCTTGGTCGCCGGGTTCGTCTTGTTGTACTCGTCGATAGCGAGCTTCGCGCCGTTGCGGGGCGGGATGACGATCCCGGAGTTCTCACCGGTGAGGTCACCCATGAACCCGATCTTCAGCGTGCTGCTGTCACCGCCACCGGACGTGCTGCCGCCCGCGCAGCCCGCCAGCGCCAGCGACGCAGCCGCCGCGACGGCGAAAACCCGTCCAAAACGCACTCCTGACACCGACTACCTCCCATGACCAACCAGCCGCCGGTAGGCGTTGCCCCCGACACAGGGGCTAGGTTAGGGCAGGAAGATATCCCCCTCTGCCATGATCTGGACAGACGCCCATCACTCTGTGTCCACATCGTGACGGTCGAAACCAGAACGAATTGCACGAAAAGGCGAATGTTGCCGGTTGACAGGTCTTCGCTGGTCACGCTGGGGATTCACCGCTACCACGTCGATCATGCTCGTGGGTAATGATCATGTTTCGGCCGCGTATCTTGCGACTTTCCCCGGTTCGAAGGCGCCCGTTCGTCGTAGCAATGTTGCCCCAAAGGGCGTCAAGCGTGCCCCTCCCTTCTCTCGTGGCACGACAACCGATGGTTGTCATCGGGGCCCGAACGGCTGTTGGATCCCGGCCCGGACCTCGCGGTTAGCTGTTCCCAGAGCCGGAAAAACCGCGAAGGACCTGGGAGAACATGACGATGAGCGTCGAAATGGGCGAAGCGATCGAAGGCGTGGCGGCGGGAGTCCCGTTCGTGGCTTTGCCGCCGTCGGACCTGGAGCGCCCGGCGCCGCTGGTGCTGACCTGGCACTTGCTGGGCGCGCCGTTCAGCGAGGCGGCCATGGCGGCGGCGCTGCCGATGCGGGAACTGCGCGCGTGGCGAGTGCACCTCGGGTTGCCGCTGACCGGGAAACGTTTCCCTGAGGGCGGTTTCGAGGGCTTCTTCCGCCTTGCGAGCGAGGACAACGTGCTCAACGTCGTCGAACCACTCACCAGGCAGGTCGAAGCCGAATTCCCGGCGGCGGTGGCGGAGCTGTGCTCCCGCCTGTCCATTGAGGACGGTCCGGTCGGGCTGGTTGGCGGGTCGCAGGGCGGTGCCGTCGCGTTGCAGATGCTGACCCACGCCGAGATCCCGGTGGCCGCGGCCGCGCTGGTGAACCCGGTGACCCAGCTGGCGCCGGTGATCGCGGCGAACGAGCGGGTCTACGACGTCACCTATCACTGGTCGGACCGGTCCCGCGCGGTCGCGGACGAGTACGACTACGTGCGGCGGGCCGACGAACTGACCGCGCCGGTGCTGCTCGTCATCGGCGAGGAGGACGACGTCTCGATCACCGAACCGGCGGCCGCGCTGCACAAGGCGCTGGGGGAGGGGCGATCCGAGCTCGTGACGATCCCGGGGATGGCGCACGAGTTCGCCGAGGCGCCCGGCCTCGAACCCGCTCCGCAGACGGAACACGCGAAGCTGGTCGACGCCGAGCTCACGCGCTGGTTCGCCCGGCACCTAGCTGTCTGAGGTCGTCGTCCGGCAGCCAGGATCGTTCGGGATCGTAGGCGCACCAACCTTCTTCGTGGCCGGTCCGGCCCAGTAGCGCCAGCAGGCGCCGCAGGGCCGGGCCTTCGCCGCGCCGCCACACGACCGACCACGGGAACAGCGGCGACGGTTCGAAAGGCAGGACCCGCAGGTTGAGATCGGAAGCGAGGTCCATGTCGGCGCCGGCGAGGGTGACCCGCTGCTTCCCGTAACGGGTCTGTTCCAGGGTGTGCCTGAGGTCGTAACTGACCCCGGAGTCGTCGATCGGGACGGCGAATTCTTTGCATAGGCGTTGCAAATAAGAAAGCCATTCGACCGGACCGCCCAATTGCGGAATCCAGATGCCGTCACCCCGGAGATCGGACAATTTCAGGACATCGCTGCCCGCCAGCGGATGCTCCGGCGCGAGGAGGGCGACCAGCGGTTCGAGCCGGACGAGGCGATGTTCGAGTTCCGGCGGCACCTCGCGGCCGAGGTCCGCGACGCGGCCGAACGCGAGGTCGATCTCACCGCGGACCAGCGGGTCCAGAGCGTTGACGAGCCCCCGACCTGCGACGCGTTCTACGGCGAGGTCCGGATCCCGCTGCGCGACGCGGCGCAGCATGTACATGGGGGCGAGGCGCGGGTCGATGACGTCGAGGCGGGGCGGCCGGTCCTGAAGTCCCATCGCGGCGACGGCGGCGTCCGCCGCGCGGATCAGCTCGCGCGCGTGCGGGAGGAAGCGGTCGCCGTCGGGGGTCAGCTCGACGGACCGGTTGGTGCGGCGGAAGAGCTGGACCGACAAGGCGTCCTCGAGCTTGCGGATCCGCTTCGACAGCGCTTGTTGCGTCAGGTAGAGGGATTCTGCCGCGCGACCGAAATGGCCGTGGTCGGCGGTCGCGACGAACGCCCGCACCTGAGCCGTGTCGAGATCCACGCCGCTCAAGGTACGTGAAGGCCCCCTTCATGTACCTAGGCGCAAGGAAGGGGGCCTTCACACCGTGAAGGCCTCCTTGCCTACCCTCAAGGTAGTGAAGGAGGCCTTCACGTACTTCAGGTGCAGGTCGCCTATGTCATGAAAGGGTCGTTCAGGACGAAAAACGTCCTGAACGACCCTTTCATGACACTCCGGAGGGGCCGGACAGCTCACGCGCCCGGCGGCCGCTCCCGCACCACGCAAGTCAGCCGCGCCGTGCACGAGCGGCGGCCCTGGTCGTCGGTCAGCACGATCTCGGCGGTGACGGTCCCGCGCCCGACGTGCACCGGAGTCGCGACACCGGTCACCCGCCCGGACCGGACCGCCCGATGGTGGGTGCACGAAAGTTCGAGGCCCATCGTCGCCTTGTCGGTGCCGGCGTTGAGCGCGCAGACCATCGAGCCGAGCGCCTCGGCGACGACGGCGTTCGCCCCGCCGTGGAGGAGACCGTAGGGCTGGAGGTTTCCCTCGACCGGGATGCTGCCCACGACGCGTTCGGGGCCGAATTCGCTGATCTCGAGCCCGAGCTTGTCGTTGAGCTGCTGTCCGGCGTAGGCCGGGTCGATCCCGGCGAAGGATTCGAGGGCTTGTTCGGTCACGCAGAGCTCCTTAACATCGTGAACCCGCGACCGCGATCGCGTCGCCAGGGCGCACGTTCCGAGTTTTTCTCACGTCCTGCCGACAGACGCCCTGCCGCCACGACCGCGGGGCCTTTGGCCAGGCGGGTTCCTGCGCCGAGGGTGCCGGGCAGCTCCGCCGACATGCCGCAACCGACACGACAGGTAGGACTGTCAGACCCTCACCCTAGACTCGCTCCCGTGAGCCCGAGTGAGAACACGACCGTTGCCAACGCCACACCCGCCACCGCACAGGCCGAGCGGCCCAAGCTGCTGCTGATCGACGGCCATTCGATGGCGTATCGCGCGTTCTTCGCGCTGCCCGCGGAGAACTTCAAGACGAAGACCGGGCAGACGACGAACGCGGTCTTCGGGTTCACCTCGATGCTCATCAACCTGCTGCGCGACGAGGCGCCGACCCACCTCGCGGTGGCGTTCGACCTCTCCCGCAAGACGTTCCGCTCGGAGACGTACGCGGAGTACAAGGCCAACCGCAGCGCCACCCCGGACGAGTTCAAGGGCCAGGTCGGCCTGGTCGAGGACGTGCTCAAGGTCCTCGGCATCCCGGCGCTGACCAAGGAGAACTACGAAGCCGACGACATCATCGCCACGCTCACGACACAGGCGACCGCCGAAGGCTTCGACGTCCTCATCTGTACGGGCGACCGTGACGCGCTCCAGCTGGTGACAGAGCAGGTCACCGTGCTGTACCCGAAGCGCGGCGTGTCGGAGATGACCCGGTTCACCCCCGAGGCGGTCGAGGAGAAGTACGGCCTCACCCCGTCGCAGTACCCGGACTTCGCCGCCCTGCGTGGCGACCCCTCGGACAACCTGCCCAGCATCCCGGGCGTCGGCGAGAAGACGGCCGCGAAGTGGATCAGGCAGTTCGGGTCGTTCAACGAGCTGATCGACCGGGTCGACGAGGTCAAGGGCAAGGTCGGCGACGCGCTGCGCGAGCACCTCGGCGCGGTCATGCTGAACCGTCAGCTCACCGAGCTGATCCGCGACGTCGAGCTGGAGCTCGGCCCGACAGGCCTGGAGCTGCGCCCCTGGGATCGCGAGGCCGTCCACGCGCTGTTCGACGAGCTGGAGTTCCGGGTCCTGCGTGACCGGCTGTTCGCCACCTTGCAGAGCGCGGAGCCCGAGGCCGAGGAGGGTTTCGAGGTCAGCGGCGCGAAGCTCGCTCCGGGCGCCCTCACGGAATGGCTGTCCGCGCACACCGGCCAGGACGCGCCGGTCGGTCTGGCGTTCCGCACCACCGGGGCTTCGGTGCGCTCCGACCTGAAGGCCATCACCTTCGCGGCGGCGGACGGCGAAGGCGCGTATGTCGACGTCACGACAATGGACGCCGAGGACGACAAGGCGCTCACGGCCTGGCTCGCCGACGCGAAGATCCAGAAGATCGGTCACGAGCTCAAGGTCGCCCTGCACGCCGTCCAGGCGCGGGGCTGGGCGTTCGCCGGCCTCGTCATGGACACCGCGCTCGCGGCGTACCTGGTCCGCCCGGGCCAGCGCACGTTCGAGCTCGACGACCTGGCCCTGCGGTACCTGCACCGCGAGCTGCGGTCCGAGGCCGACACCGGGGACGGGCAGCTTTCGCTGCTCGACGGTGGCGGCGCCGAGGACCTGGAGCAGAAGGAGATCCAGGCCGAGCTGGTCAAGGCCCGCGCGGTCGCCGAGCTGGCCGGCGCGCTGACCAAGGAGCTCGAAGAACTCGGCGGCGCGCAGCTGCTCGTCGAGCTGGAGCTGCCGCTGTTGCAGGTGATCACCGGACTCGAAGCGGCGGGCATCGCGGTCGACATCGAGCACTTGACGGATCTGGAAGCGCATTACCTCGGCCGGGTCACCCAGGCCGCGGACGAGGCGTACGCGGTCATCGGCAAGCAGGTCAACCTCGGTTCGCCGAAGCAGCTCCAGGTGATCCTGTTCGACGAGCTCGGCATGCCGAAGACCAAGCGCACCAAGACCGGCTACACCACCGACGCCGAGGCGTTGCAGAGCCTGTTCGAGAAGACCGAGCACCCGTTCCTGCAGCACCTGCTGGAGCACCGGGACGCGACCAGGCTGCGCACCACGGTCGAGGGCCTGATCAAGGCGGTCGCCGACGACGGCCGCATCCACACCACGCTGCTGCAGACGATCGCCGCCACCGGGCGGCTGTCCTCGATCGACCCGAACCTCCAGAACATCCCCATCCGCACCGAGGAAGGCCGCCGCATCCGCGACGCGTTCGTCGTCGGCGACGGGTACGCCGAGCTGATGACGGCGGACTACAGCCAGATCGAAATGCGGATCATGGCGCACCTCTCGCAGGACGAAGGGCTGATCCAGGCCTTCAACAGCGGCGAGGATCTTCACACGTTCGTGGCGTCCCGCGCGTTCTCGCTGCCGCCGGAGGAGATCACGCCGGAACTGCGGTTCCGGGTCAAGGCGATGTCGTACGGCCTGGCGTACGGCCTTTCGGCGTACGGGCTTTCGCAGCAGCTGCGGATCTCGACCGAAGAGGCCAAGGAGCAGATGGAGGCGTATTTCTCCCGCTTCGGCGGCGTGCGCGATTACCTCCATTCGGTCGTGGGCGACGCGGCCAAGGTCGGTTACACCGAAACGATCTTCGGCCGCCGCCGCTACCTGCCGGATCTCAACAGCGACAATCGCCAGCGCCGTGAAATGGCCGAGCGGATGGCGCTCAACGCCCCCATCCAGGGCAGCGCGGCGGACATCATCAAGGTCGCCATGCTCAACGTGCACAAGGCGCTGACCGAAGCGAAGCTGAAGAGCCGCGTGCTGCTCCAGGTCCACGACGAACTCGTCCTCGAGGTCGCCGAAGGCGAGCGCGAGCAGCTGGAAGCGTTGGTGCGTCAGGGAATGGGCTCGGCATACGAGCTCGCCGTGCCGCTGGAGGTCTCGGTCGGCTACGGCCGGTCCTGGAACGACGCCGCACATTAGAGCCCGCATTAGGCCTCGTGAGTGGTAATGCCGGTGAGAACCGTCATTGCCACTCACGATGGGTAGGGTCTTTCGGGTGACTTCCGAGCGCAGACGCTGGCGGGTGCGGCTGCGCGATCACCGTGGGCGGATCCTGGGCGCCGGGACCATGCTCGACGGCGAACACCTCCTCACCTGCGCTCACGTGATCGAAGGCCACGACGAAATCGCGGTGGATTTCGTGGCCCTTCCCGGTGTCGAATCCGGAATCGCGAAAATCGTCGCGCAGGCCGCGCCCATCGGTGACGACGGCGGGGACGTCGCGCTGCTCCGGTTGCGTGATCCCGAAGAACAGATCACCGGTGCGCCGCTCCACCGGACGGCCCTCGAAGACGGCCGGCATGTGCGCGCGTACGGCTTTCCCTGCGGCTCGGACGGAATGTGGTCGCTGGCGACCGTCGTCGGGGACGGCGGGCACGGTCTGGAGCGCGTCCAGCTGCACCGGAGCCCCGACGCCGAGCCGATCACCCACGGCTTCAGCGGTTCCGCGGTGATCGCCGACGAGACCGGTCACGTCGTCGGCATGGTCGCGACCCGGTACGCGACCGAGGCGGCCCGGGTGTCCTGGATGATCCCGGTCGAGACCATGCTCGGCTACCTGCCGGAACTGCGCCGCTGGGCTCACGGCAGCCCGGCGATCGACCCGAGTTTCGTCCAGCGTCCGGAACCACCCGCGATCGACGTGCTCTTCGCCCGCGATTTCGCGCGCTGGCTCGGCGGGCACGGCCGGTCGGACGTCCGGGTGATCATCATGGGCGAGGACGATTCGGCCGTCGCCGCCTCGTTGCGCCGCGCGGTCGTCCTCGGCGACCGCGAACACGGCGCGGGACGGAGCGTGTCCGGGCCGACGGTCCCGCCGGTGGGCAGTGTCGTGCTCGCCGTCGACGCGGTCGGCAAGACCGCCGACGCGGTCCGCCGTCGCATCTCCGACCGGCTCGACGTCGCCGCGGACTCGCCCGCGGGCCGTCACGGGTCAGGCCGCACCGTCGTCGTCTACGGGGTCGACGAGTCGGCCGAACCCGACGAGCTCGTCGGCGAGGTGCTCGTGCCGCTGGCCCAGCGCGCGCAAGAACTCGGGCTGCGGCTCGCGCTGGCCTTCCGCGAGGAGACCTCGCCGGGGGTCAGCGTGGTCCGGTCGAGCACCGACGTCCTGTGGGCCGGAGCGGACGACGTCGAGGGCCGTTTCGCCCTGCTGGAAACCCGGCTGGCCGAACTCGAACGGCTGGAGAAGGACAACCTGGGCGACGCGCCCCGCTTTTCCGGCGCTCCGCACGTCCATCCCCGGGCGCGGCGGTTGCGAGGAGCCTTGACGCAGGTGCGTTCGGCGGAGCGGGACGGCGAAACCGAATGGGTGAAAAGGCAGCTTCCGGTCTGCGAACGAGCCGTGGCGAAAACCGTCGAGCGTGCCCGGGACCTGCGCCGTCTCCTCGACGAGAACCTCGCCCGGCGCGCGGAACTGCGTGCCCGGCTCGACGCCTACGGGGAGATGGCCCGTAACAGCGGCCTCGTCGAAGACGTCGAACTGGATGCCGCCTACGCGCCCGCCTGGCGGTTGCTCTTCGAAGGACCGTGCGACCTCGCGGCCGCGACGGCCGCCGTCGAGCGGTACGCGGAAACCGTACGGAAACGGATCGACGGATGACGGCCTGCGGACGGAACGGCTGCCCCGGCGCGCTCGGCAAGACCGGCTTCTGCGAGATCTGCGGGCTGCCGCCCGGAACCCCGGAAGAACCGACGCTGGTGATCCCCGGCCCGGACGAGCCGACCAGGATCACCGGCACGGTGGTCACCCGGTCCCAGCAGATCGCGGACGACCGGGTCCCGCTGCCTGCCGTCGAGCTCCCCGGCGTCGCCGGCCGCCTGCTGACCGAGCCGTACGTCCCGGAGGAGGAACGGTTCTGCGGCAAGCACGGCTGCGCCACCCCGGTCGGCCGTTCGGTCGGCGGTGGATCCGCGCCCGCCGAGGGATTCTGCCCCGTCTGCCGGACACCGTTCTCGTTCACGCCCAAGCTCGCGGCCGGTGACGTGGTCGACGGCCGCTATCACGTGCTCGGCTGCGTCGCCCGCGGCGGACTCGGATTCGTCTACCTGGCGACGGACTCCGGACTCGGCGGCCGCCACGTCGCGCTCAAGGGCCTGATCAACACGAACAACACCGCCGCCGTGCGGATCGCGGAGACCGAAAGCCAGGTGCTCACCGCGCTGGAGCATCCGAACATCGTCCGGATCTTCGACGTGGTCGAGCACGAGGAATTCCGGTACATCGTCATGGAGTTCGTCGACGGGCTTTCCCTGCGGGAGATCAAGAACCGCGGCCGGGCCGGGCTGGACTCCAGCGAAGGACGGCTGCTGGTCGAGCACGTCGTCGCGTACGGACGCGAGATCCTGACCGCGCTCGACTACCTGCACGGCGAGGGCCTGCTGTACTGCGACATGAAGCCGGACAACGTGATCCGCGGCGAGAAGCGGATCAAACTCATCGATTTCGGCGCCATCCGCAAGATCGCCGACGACGAAAGCCCGCTCGTCGGAACCGAGCACTACCAGGTGTCCCCGCGGGAACGCGCGAAACACGGGCTCACCGTCCGGTCCGACATCCACACCGTCGGCGTGACGTTGCGGGAACTCTTCCAGGCCAGCGACGGCTGGTCGGTCACCACCGACGCGCGTGGCGTCCGGTTCGGCATCGAGTCCTTCCTCCGTGTCCTCGACCGCGCGACCGCCGGGTTCGACCAGCGATTCGCGAGCGCGCGCGAGATGCTGGTCCAGCTCGACGGCGTGCTCGACGAGATCCTTTCCTTGCGGGACAAGCAGTCCCGGCCCTCCGGATCGACGCTGTTCACCGAAGGGGCGGTCCTGCTCGACGCGGGGCTCGGCCAGGCGCCGCCGCTGGAGCACTGGACACGAGGGACTCCGGTCTCGCTCGGAGCGCGCCCGGCCGCCGCGGAGATCGCCGTCGGCCTGCCGTTGCCGCGCGAGGATCCGGAGGATCCGCAGGCGAACTTCCTCCGCGCCGTCCGCGCTCCCGACGCGGCCCGGTTGCTGAAGAAGCTCGACAGGGTGTCCGGTTCGGTCGAGGTCGAGTTCCGCCGGTGCCGGGCGCGGCTGGAACTCGGGGCGACCGTCGAAGGCGCGTTGGCGGTGGCGGAGGCCGAACGGCTCCTCGGCGACCGTGCCGCTCACGACTGGCGGGTGGCGTGGCATCGGGGCCTGCTCGCGCTCGGAGCGGGTGATTTCGCCGCGGCCAAGGAGAAGTTCACCGCCGTGTACCGGGACATCCCCGGTGAGGAACCGCCGAAACTCGCGCTGGGCCTGTGCGAGGAGCATCTCAACGGAGCGGCCGCCGCCGAGCGGTACTACGACGCTCTGTGGGTGCGCGACAGGTCCCAGGTCAGCGCGGCGTTCGGGCTCGCGCGGGTCCGGTTGCTGCGTGGCGACCGCGCCGCCGCCGTCGCGATCCTCGACCAGGTCCCGGAATTCTCGCGTTACGACGAGGCCGCGCGGATCGCCGGGGTGCGGGTGCTGTCCGCGCCGATGCCCGGGACCGGTGATCTCCCGGCCTCGGCCGAACTCGACGACGCCGTGGTCCGGCTGACCGCCTTGGACCTCGACGGAGACGCCCTCGACAGACTGGTGACGGCGGTGCGCGAGACCGGGCTCGCCGGGGTGCTCCTCGGGCAGGACGGGATCACCGACGGCGAGATCCTGCGCGCGGACGAGACGGGCGCCCGCACGGTGCTGGACAAGTCGTACCGGCGGCTCGCCCATCACGCGCCCGCGCCGGGACCGCACGACGTCCTGATCGATCTCGCGAATTCGGTGAGACCGGTGACGCTTGTGTGAAGGGGGATCGATGACGCGGCCGAGTCTGGGACTCGAGGTGCACCAGAACAAGTTCCTGGCCGAGGGCGGCCGGACGATGACCGCGATCGTCCGGGTCGTCTCGCGCGGCGGTGCGGCCGCCGCCAGGACGGCCGCCGAGGTCCTGATGATCGACTGTTCCAGCTCGATGCGCTTCCCCAGCACCAAGATCGGCGAGGCCCGGCGCGCCGCCGCGGCCGCCATCGACGTCCTTCCCGACGGCGTGCGCTTCGCCGTCATCCAGGGCACCGAGCACGCGAAGGTGATCTATCCGGCCGAGGACGGTCTGGTCGCCGCCTCGGAACGGACCCGCGCGGAGGCCCGCGCCGCGGTCGAGCGGCTCGCGGCGGTCGGCGGGACCGCGATGGGCGCCTGGCTCACCAAGGCCCGCGACCTCTTCGACCACGAACCCGACGCCGTCCGGCACGCGATCCTCCTCACCGACGGCCGCAACGATTCGCAGACCAGGGCCGCCTTGATGACCGTGCTGAGCAGCTGCGAAGGCCGGTTCGTCTGCGACGCCCGGGGGATCGGCGACGGCTGGGAACCCGCCGAACTCACCCAGATCGGCCGGGTGCTGCGCGGGAACGTCGACTCCGTCGTCGACGACGATCAGCTCACCGAGGATTTCCGGCGGCTCGTGGAAAGCGCGATGACGAAGGTGCTGCCCGAGGTCCGGCTGCGCATCGGCACCATGCCGTTCAGCAGGCTGCGCTCGATCAAGCAGGTGTTCCCGGACGAGTACGTCCTCACCGACCGGTGCCGGGAGGTCGCCGTCCGCGAGCTGGAGCTCTCACTCGGCTCGTTCGCGAGCGACGAGACGCGGGACTACCAGCTGATCCTGGATCTCGATCCCGGCCTCGAACCCAGCCACGGACAGGACCGTCAGCTCGCGTGGACGGAACTCGTACCCGTTCCCGGAGCCGCGGCAGAGGAGGGCGCGCTGCCCATCGCGGGACGGTGGACGCACGACCCGATCCCGCCGACGCTGGTGCACCCGATGGTGTCGAAGTACGCCGCTCAGGCCGATCTCGGTGAGGCGTTGACCGCCGGCGGCGACGCCTACGCGGCCGGGGACCAGGCCGGGGCCGAACGGTACTGGGGCCGGGCGGTCGCCTTGGCCACCGCCGCGGGTGACGACGAGACGCTCGGCCGTCTCTCGGGGGTCGTGGAGATCGTCGACGCGGAGAAGGGGACCGTGCGCCTGCGCCCGGACGCGACCCGCAGTCACGCTTTGCACGTCGTCATCCCGTCGAGGGTTTCGGAAATCGCTCTCCCGCAGGAAGATCGGCCGATGCCCGGAGCGCCACCCCTCGCCTGCGCCTGCTGTCCCGCGCTTTCCCCCGCCGGGGCGAACTTCTGCGTCGGCTGCGGGGAACCCTTCGGCGAGGCGGTTCCGTGACGCCGACCCGGGTGCGGCTGGTCCGGCTCCGCGCCGCGCTGCTGGCGCTCACCCTCGCGGTCCTGGTGGCCTCGCTGTGGGCGTTCCACAATGTCCATGACACGGCGGAGACCGTCCGCGACCGGACTTCGCAGGCGGTGCTCGAAGTGACCGCGGCCCGGGCCGCGCTGGTGGCCGCCGACGCCGCCGCGGTCGCCAGTTTCGCCTCCGGCGAGGCGAAACTGGCCGGCCCGGGGCAGGAGTACGCGAATCAGCTGGCGCTGGCCAGCCAGAGCCTCGCGCGGGTCGCGGAGTTCAATCAGGCGGGGGAGGACGGCGGCAACGCGCTGCAAGTGGTGGAAAGCCAGGTCGCGGCCTACTCGGGCTCCATCGGGCAAGCCGATGTGCACTTCCGTCAGCCGGACGCCGCCGTGCTGGGCGCTGTCGACCTCTGGCACGCTTCACGGCTGCTGCACGCTCCCGGCGGGGTCTTGGAGGAACTGGAAACGTTGCAGGGCAGGCAACGTGACGCGCTGGACCGGCAGCTGTCGTCCACCGGGATGAGCCTCGCGCTGCTCCCGCTGTGGCTCCTGCCGGTGCTGGCCCTCCTGGTGCTGCTGGTGCTCACCCAGCTGTTCCTGAAGAAACGCTTCCGCCGCGTGGTCAACGTTCCGCTGCTCACGGCGACCGTGCTCGTCGCCGCCATCGGGGCCGCCCTGGTGCTCACCTTGATCAGCCGTGACCGGCTGGACTCGGTCGGCGAGCGGCTCGACGGCGTGGCCGCGGCGCGGGGCGCGCAGATCCGGGCGGCCGACGACGCCGGTCAGCGACAGCTCGCCGATCTGCTGACCGAGTACTGCGACGAGGAGCGGGGATGCGGTTTCACGGCCGACGAATTCCGGGAGCGGGCCCGGCGGACCACCACGGTGGAGACGGACAACACGCGGGTGGTCACAGCGGGCGCGAAGGCGGTGGCGGCCGACGCCTCCGACGCGGCGGAATCCGGCGGACGGGAGTTCCTGATCCCGGCGGGCACCCTGCTCGCGGGCGGACTGATCCTGCTCGGGCTGCACGCCCGGATCGACGAATACCGGTACCGCCGGTGAAACGCCTGCCGGCCATGGTGATGGCGCTGTCTCTGATCGCGGGCGGTTGCTCGGTGTCGGCGCAGGACGGGCCGGTCGTCGTCCTCGCGTCCTGGAGCGGGGAGGAGGAGACGGCGTTCCGGCAGGTGCTGGAGGCGTTCAAGGCCGACACCGGGATCGGCTACCTCTATCAGGGCACCCGGGCCGTCGACCAGGTGCTCGCCTCGGACGTCCAGCGCGGCACGCCGCCGGACGTGGCCGTCCTCCCGAACGCGGGTGTGCTGGCGAAATACCAGAAGTCGGGTGACCTGCTGCCGCTCGACGACGACCTCTCCGCCGCCGTGAACCGGTCCTTCAGCCCGCAGTGGGTCAGCCTGCAGAAGATCGGCACCGAGAAGCTGTACGCGCTCGCGGTGAAGGCCGATCTCAAGAGCCTGATCTGGTACGACCCGGCCCGGCTGACCGGGATCCGCCCGACGACGTTCGAAGGTCTCCGCGCGTTGTCCGCCGGGCTGACCGCCGCGGGCGGCACGCCCTGGTGCGTCGGGATGGGCGCCCCGCCCACTTCGGGCTGGCCGGGAACGGACTGGATCGAGGACATCCTGCTGCATTCGGCGGGGCCCGAGAAGTACCGGCAGTGGGCGTCCGGCGGGCTGGCGTGGACCTCGCCGGAGGTGAAACAGGCTTGGCTGGACTGGGGTTCCGTCCTTGAACCCGCCTCGATCCGCGGTGGCACCGCGGCCGCGCTGCTGACCGACTTCGGCGACGCGGGCAAGCGGATGTTCACCGACCCGCCGGGCTGCGCGCTCGAACACCAGGCGTCGTTCATCATGAGCCGCTATCAGAACTTCAAGCGGCCCGACGGGTCGTTCCCCGAGCCCGGCACCGATTTCGACTTCCTCTCCTTCCCCGGCCGCGACGTCTCCGAGGTCGCCGCCGACCTGGCGGGCATGTTCAGGAACACGCCCCAGGCGCGGAAGCTGATCGAGTACCTGGCCTCGGAGAAGGCGCAGCGGATCTGGCCGTCGATTCCCCGCGCCAACGCGTTTTCCGCCAATCGGAAGCTCGGCCTCGACGTCTATCCGGACCAGGTGAGCCGTCGGGTCGCGGAGACGATCACCTCGGCCTCGGCCCTGTGTTTCGACGCCTCCGACCTGATGCCCGCGACGATGACCGGCGCGTTCCACCGTGCCGTCCTGGAGTACCTGAGCAACCGTGACCGGCTGGACATCCTGCTGAAACAGCTCGACGACGTGCAGAAGAGCATTCAACAGGGCGAGTGGCTGAAAATCCCGTGTGGACAGTGAAGGAGATCCGGTGAACGACCTGGCGCGGTTCCCGCTCGAAGGCGGCGGTTCGGTGATCGTCGAGATCGACCCCGTCCCCGGCACCTCCCGCGTCTCCCGGCGCGACGACCTGATCGAGGACACCAAAGGATCCTTCGAAGCGGCGCTGGCGAACGTGCGGGACGCGGCCGCGGCGGCGCTCGACACCTTCCGGTCGATGGCCAAGGGACCGGACGAGGTCGAGCTCAAGTTCGGCGTCAAACTGACCGCCCAGGCGGGCGCGGTGATCGCGAAAACGGGGCTGGAAGGGAACTTCGAGGTCAAGCTGAAGTGGGTCCGGGAGACCGAAGACGCGTGATCAGAGCCGTAACTCGCGTGCTTGGAGCCGGAACACGCGCCGCACCTTGTGTTCCGCCTTCAAGCACGCGAGTTACGGCCTTGATCACGCGAGATCCGGCTTCGATCACGCGTGATCCGCGTCAGCGGCCGAGCCCCCGGACCAGCACCATCACCGATTCCCGCACGTCGGCCCGGGTCCGCTTCGGCTGGAACACCTGCCAGTCGAGGGCGACCACCAGCATCGTGCCGAACAACCCGGCCGCCGCCGTCGGGATCTGGACGCCGTCGGGGAGCCGCCCGGCGGCGTCCAGCCGGTGCAGCTGTTCGCGCACGATCGAGATGATCTCCTCGCGCAGCAACGTCAGCGTCTCGTGCCACGTTCCGGGCGTGCGCCACATCTCGCTCACCAGGATCTGCGAGAAACCGGGGTATTCGGCGATGAACTCCAGCGCGCCGTCCACCTGCGCGGAGATGACGTCCATCGGATCGCCGTCGCCGGTGGCCGCGCGCAGCCGGTCCGCGAGCACGCCGACGCCGTAGCGCAGCAGTGCGTCGACAAGACCGTCCTTGCTGCCGAAGTTGTAGTAGACGGTGCCTTTGGCGACTTTCGCCTCGGCCGCGATGTCGTCGACCGTCAGCCCGACGAGGCCGCGGCTGGCGGACAGCCGCAGGGTCGCCTCGAACAACTTCTGCTTCGTCGCCTCACCCCGGGGACTCACAACGCGAGCTCGGGTTTCAGCGCGGAAACCGTCCAGGTGCGCCGTTTCCGTGCCGCCAGGGTCGAGACCAGGATGCCGCCGACCAGATACGCCACCAGGACGCCGATGTCACCGAGGATCTCCATCGAGGCGCCACTGTAGAGCAGGTGCCGGAACCCGTCGATGGCGTAACCCATCGGCAGCACGATGTGCAGCGGGTACAGCGCGTCCGGGATCGTCTGCCAGGGGAACGTGCCGCCCGCGCTCACCAGCTGTAGCACCAGCAGGACCAGGCCGAGGAACTTCCCGACGGCGCCGAAGAACGAGTTGAGCGCGTGCACCACGGCGGTGAAGGTGAGCGACACCAGGACCGCGAACCCGATCGCGCCGAGCGGATGCGCGACGTCGATCCCGACCAGCCAGGTCACCGCGCCGAACAGCACGATCACCTGCGCGATCCCCAGCAGCGCCGAGGAGAGCCAGCCGCCGAGCGCGACCTTGAACGGCGACGCGCCGGCGGTCAGGGCCCGGGTGGAGAGCGGGCGCAGCAACAGGAACAGCACGAACGCACCGATCCAGGTGGCGAGGGAGATGAAGAACGGGGCCAGACCCGCGCCGTAGGTCCCGGCCGAGGCGACGCCGGAGGAGTTGACCGCGACCGGGTCGGCGATGGTGTTGGCCGTCGCCGCGCGGGTGGGATCGTCCGGGTTCGGGATCTCCTTCAGCCCGGCGGCGAGCCCGTCACGCAGTTTCACCGCGCCGTCGGCGAGCTCGGTCGTGCCGGAGACGGCGGACTTCTCGCCGTCGTTCAGCTTCGCGGCGCCGTCACGGATCTGCGTCGACGCGTCGGCGGCCTGCGCGATCCCGCTGGTGAGCTGCGGGGTGGCCGAGGCCAGCTGGTGCGCGCCGTCGGACACCTGCCGTGCGCCGGAAGCGAGCTGGACGAGCTGGCTGTTCGCGCCCTGGATCTTCGTGTTCGCCTGGTCGACAGGGGAGCGGAGGGTGTCGAGGCGGCTCAGGATCTCCTGCACCTTCGCCTCGGGGACCTCGGCGGCGCGCAGATCCTGCGCGAGCTGGGTGCGGTAGCCGTCGAGTTTGCCCTGGATGTCGCCGGACGCCGTCGCGGCGAGCGAAGCCGCGTCGGAGACCTTCTGGTTCCCGTCGGCGACCTGACCGGCGCCGTCGGCGAGTTTCTGCGTCTGGGCGGGGAGCTGGGCGGTACTGGATTTCAGGGTGCCGAGTCCGGTCGCGAGCTGGGAGCTGCCGGAGGCGAGCTGGTTGGCGCCGTCGGCCAGTTGCTGCTGGCCCGTCTTGAGCTTGCCCGCGCCGTCGGCGAGCTGCGAGGCGCCGTTCGCGGCCTCCTGGATCTTGCCGTAGATCGTGGAGAAACCGACCAGGAACTTGTCCGCCGCCTCGCTGCCGACCTTCTCCGCGATCGTCTTGCGGACCTGTTCGGCCACCTGCTTCGCGATGGTTCCCGACAGATAGTTGTTGGCGTCGTTGGTGGTCAGCGTGATCGTCGCCTGCTGGGGCTGGAGGTTGCCCGAGGACAGCAGCGCGGTGGAGAAGTCGCGCGGGATGCCGATGGCGAACGAGTAATTGTCGTTGCGGACGCCCTTGAGGGCTTCCTCCTGCGACACCTCGTGCCACTGGAACGTGCCGGACTTGACCAGTTCGTCGGTGACCTCGCGGCCGACGTTGCGTTCCGCGCCCGCCGAGTCCTTCGCGCCGGCGTCGGAGGTGAAGACGGCGGCGGGCAGCTTGTCCAGGCGCGAGTACGGGTCGTAGTTCGCGTAGAGGTAGAAGGACGCGTAGAGCAGCGGCACCAGGACGAGCGCGACCATGGCGAGCTTCGGCAGGGTGCCGCTGCTCAGCCGGCGCAGCTCGTTGGCGGCGATCCGGACGGGGTTCATTCCTGGTCTCCTGAAGTCTTCTCGGTGTCGTCCGCCACGGTCGCTTCCAGCGTCGTCTCCGCCGGGGTTTCGACGGGTGCGCAGCGCACGGGATCGGGCTGGTCGAGAGCGCCGCACAGGGCGGGCTTCTCCGGCAGGGCCGAAACCGGGGTGGTGGCGGTGAGCACGATGACGGCGAGGCCGCGCTCGGCGTACTCGCGGGCGAGCCGCGCCCAGCTGTCGACGTCGCTGGTGTGCCTGTCCGGGGTGTCGAGCACGAGGACGCCGACTCCCTTGCGGCTCGCGGCGAGCGCGGTCAGCAGCCTGGTGCGCGTCACCGGTTCGAGGTTCTCGAAGCGGGTGGTGGCGAAGGCGGCGGCGTCGTGCTCGGCCAGCCAGCTCGTCACCGCGGCCTTGTTCGCCGGGCGTTTCGCCAGTTCGAGTTCCTCCCCGACGACGACCTGCAGCGTCAACGCGCCGTCCGGTTCGCTCACGCCGGGGGAGTCGACGACGGCGATGACCTTCCGCGGGTCACCGCCCTCGACGGTCACCGTCCCGGTGGCGGGCTTCAATCTGCCGGCCAGCGCCAGCCCGAAGGCCGTGACGCCGACCCCCGGCTCGCCGTGCACGATCGCCAGCTCACCACCCGAAACGGTGAGCGAAGTAGGCGACAGCAACGTGCCGTGGGGTCCGGTCACGGACACCCTGTCGGCTTGAACCCGCACGAAGAACTCCCAGGTCGGCGACTCGTGGAACTTTTAAACTGACTGGTCAGTTCAAAAGTTAGCCCTGACCTGGGAGGTGCACAACCGTGGGGGGCCCACGTCACACGCAAGAGTGACGAAACCTCCGCAAACCGGACGGCTGACTGCGCATTTCGGCTAACGCAGGGCGGAAGCCGGGTGGACCTCCCAGGACGTCCACAGTGGACGATAGCCCTGCCGGTGCCAGAACACCGAAGAGAGCGGGTTGGTCGGGTTATAGTAGAGATACGTGCCGTCCGCGCCGTCCGCGGAGAACTCCTTGTGCACCACGGACATCAGGGTCCGGCCGAGTCCGCTCCCGCGCAGGCCCGGCACGGTGACGACGTTGTTGACGTAGCCCCAGCGGCCGTGGGGGAGCAGTTCGGCCTCGGCCGACCCCGGTGACGAGGTGATCCAGGCGGCGTGCGCGAACGCGGCGACGCGGGCGTCCCGTTCGGCCAGCCACAGCAGCGGTGCGTCCTTGTCGAGGGCGCGCTCCAGCGCCGGGGCCAGCAGTTCGGCGGCGTTCGGGCGATGCCTGGTGGCGACCTGGCCGATGTAGTCGTGGGTCGAGACGGCCATCGCGAGCACGTCGTCGAAATCGTCCCGCCGGGCCCGGCGGACGCATACGCCGTCGGCGGCCGGTTCGTCGTGGTGGCGTCCGGTGCGCACGGCGAGCGCCGACATCGGCACCAGTCCGTGGTCGAGGAAGGCGCGGATCGCCTCGGCGTCCCGGCTCGGCCAGTTCACCACGCAGGACGAATCCTCACCGGGTGATTCGGCGTCCATCCACGTCCGCCACGCGCGCAGCAACACGTCCATACCCTCGGTGCCGGTGGTCCCGATGTACGGGAACAGCTGGCGCACGTCGGCGGCCGACCAGAGCAGGGGCACGTCGTCCGGACCGTGTAATTGGCGCTGGACGACGCCGGTGACCTGGACGCCCGACGCGGTCGCGGCGTCCACGCGCTCGCCGACGACCGGGGGCGGCGCCGCTTCGGGCAGCAGCCTGTCGATCGTCGCGAACCGTGCGCGGTGCGCGTCGAACAACGTCTTCTCGATTTCCATTCCGTCCCCAGGGTCGGCCGCGCCCGTCACCGCTACCGCAGGGCCGCGGCGGGGCTGGCCGCCCACGTCGTCCACAGAGGACGATAACCCTGCCGGTGCCAGAAGACCGGGGAAAGCGGATTGGCCGGATTGTACGAGACGAAGGTACCGCGCAGCGACGGCGAGAACAGCTCGTCGTGCGCGGCGGCGGTCAGCGCGCGCCCGATCCCGCGTCCCCGGGCGGCCGCGGTGACCGCGAGCGTGCCGACGTAGCCCCACTCGCCCGGCGGCAGTCTTCCGGCGAGCGCGTCACCGGGGAGCGGCGAGCGTTTTCCGCTGGTCACCATCCCCACGGTGACGCCTTCCTCTTCGGCGATCCAGACGCGGCCGCCGAACTGCAAGCCGCGCCGGACCTCTTCCTCGAGCAGGGCTTCGGCCCCCGGCCGGACGACGCCGTGACCGACGAACGAGGTGTAGCGAAGTTCTTCGAAGCGCAGGGCGACGATCTCCTCCAGATCACCGCCGGAGGACTCCCGGACGGTCACACCGGGCACGGAGTACGCCTCGCCGGCGGCGGGCGCCCGGACGGCCAGCGCCAGTTGCGGCGCGAGCCCGTGGTCGAGCAGGGCCCGCGCGACCACGACGTCGCGGCTGGGCCAGGTGACCGTGCACGACGAATCGGGTTCGGCGTCGGCGAGCGCGATCCGCTCGCGCCAGGCCGACAGCAGCGCGCTCATCCCCGCGCCGGCGTCGTGCGGGAGGAACGCGGAAAGGATCTGGAGGTGCGCCGGGCTCCACAGTCGTTGCCAGGAACCCGCCGCGAACCGCACGTGCGCGATCGTCCCGGCGGCGCCGCCCGCTTCGACGGGCTCGCCGGGCGGGAGCGGGGGCGGCGGTGGAAGCAGCGGATCGAGCGCGGCGAACCGTGCCCGTTGCACCCCCGCCGCCGAACTCATCCCCGCTGGGTGCAGAAGATCGCGGTGCCCGGGAAGAGCTTGCCGCGCAAGGGGCTCCACTGCCCCCAGGTGCGGGAGTGACCTTCCGGCCAGGCCGGCTCGATGAGGTCCGTCAGCGTGAAACCGGCGTCGGCGAGAGCGCGGACGTAGTCGCCGACGGTGCGGTGGTACTCGACGTAGGTCGCGACACCCTCTTCGTCGACCTCGACGTACGGCGTGCGATCGAAATACGGCTGGGTGACGGTGAGGCCCTGCGGCCCGGGGTCGTCGGGGAAGATCCAGCGCATCGGATGGGTCACCGAGAACACCCAGCGGGCGCCCGGCCGGAGCACCCGGTGCACCTCGGCGAACACGACGTCCACCGACGCCACGAACGGGACCGCGCCGAAGGCCGAGCACGCCGCGTCGAAGCTCGCGTCGGCGAACGGGAGCGATTCCGCCGTCGCCTGCACGAGCGGCACGGGGGTGCCGGTGCGCTCGTTGCCCTCCCGCGCGTGCCGCAGCATCCCCGCCGACAGATCGGTCGCCACCGCCTCGGCGCCCTGCGCGGCGAGCCAGCGCGAACAGGCCGCCTGTCCACACCCGACTTCGAGGATCCGCTTGCCGCCGACTTCACCCAGAAGCGCGACGTCGGCCTCGCGGACGCCCTCCGGGCACCAGACGAAGTCCGCGTCGCCGAGGAAGCCGCCGTGGGTCGCTTGGTAGTCGTCGGCGTCGGCGTCCCACCACGCCAGGTTCGCGGCCGTCGCCTCCGGCGCGGAGACCGCCCGGTAGGCGACCCCCGCGGTGCCGAGCCGTTCCTCGGCCTCGGCGTGCCGTTCGGGCTCGGTGACGGACTGCTGACTCAAACCGGTATCCTTTCCCCAGGTCAGGGCTGTGGAGGAGAGTTTATCCGCCCGCCGTGATCGCGGTAGGCACCCTGATTGTGCCGTGTACAGGGGGCCGCGTAGGATATCTGTTAGCGCAGTGGGTTCGCGCTACTCTTTCCCCCGGTTCGCTCAGCGTCCGGGTCAGGGGGTCGCGCACCGGATGCGGTGATGCTCGCGGTCGTTCCCTGTGGACGTTTGCAAATGTGGTCGCCTCATGCCGGAAGAGCCCATGGTGCCCTAACCGCAAACCCACTACTTCCCATCCACCGGAGCAACCCGCCTAATGACGACCGACACCGCCACCGCCCCGACCGCCCCCACCGGGCCCCAGCAAGTCGCTATCAACGACATCGGGTCGGAGGAAGACTTCCTCGCTGCGATCGACAAGACGATCAAGTACTTCAACGACGGCGACATCGTTGAGGGAACCATCGTCAAGGTCGACCGTGACGAGGTCCTGCTCGACATCGGCTACAAGACCGAGGGTGTCATCCCCTCGCGTGAGCTCTCCATCAAGCACGATGTCGACCCGGCTGAGGTTGTCACCGTCGGCGATGAGGTCGAAGCCCTGGTTCTCCAGAAGGAGGACAAGGAAGGCCGTCTGATCCTGTCCAAGAAGCGTGCGCAGTACGAGCGCGCCTGGGGCACGATCGAGGAGCTCAAGGAGAAGGACGAGCCCGTCAAGGGCACCGTCATCGAGGTCGTCAAGGGCGGCCTCATCCTGGACATCGGCCTGCGGGGCTTCCTGCCCGCGTCGCTGGTCGAGATGCGCCGCGTGCGCGACCTGCAGCCGTACGTCGGCCGCGAGCTCGAGGCGAAGATCATCGAGCTGGACAAGAACCGCAACAACGTGGTCCTGTCCCGCCGCGCCTACCTGGAGCAGACCCAGTCCGAGGTGCGCAGCGAGTTCCTCAACGCGCTCGCCAAGGGCCAGGTCCGCAAGGGCGTCGTGTCGTCCATCGTCAACTTCGGTGCCTTCGTGGACCTGGGTGGCGTCGACGGCCTGGTGCACGTCTCCGAGCTGTCCTGGAAGCACATCGACCACCCGTCCGAGGTCGTCGAGGTCGGCCAGGAGGTCACGGTCGAGGTTCTGGACGTCGACATGGACCGCGAGCGCGTCTCGCTGTCGCTGAAGGCGACCCAGGAAGACCCGTGGCGTCAGTTCGCCCGCACCCACGCGATCGGCCAGATCGTGCCGGGCAAGGTCACCAAGCTCGTCCCGTTCGGCGCGTTCGTGCGCGTCGAGGAGGGCATCGAGGGCCTGGTGCACATCTCCGAGCTGGCCGAGCGCCACGTGGAGATCCCGGAGCAGGTCGTCCAGGTCAACGGCGACGTGATGGTCAAGGTCATCGACATCGACCTCGAGCGTCGTCGCATCTCGCTGTCGCTGAAGCAGGCGAACGAGGGCGTCACGCCGGAGACCGAGTTCGACCCCACTCAGTACGGCATGGCCGCCGAGTACGACACCGAGGGGAACTACATCTACCCCGAGGGCTTCGACCCGGACACCCAGGAGTGGCAGGAAGGCTTCGACAAGCAGCGTGAGGAGTGGGAGCGTCAGTACGCCGAGGCTCACACCCGCTACGAGGCTCACATGAAGCAGGTCGTCAAGGCCGCCGAGGCCGACGCGGAAGCCGCGGCCGACGCCGCGACCGGCGTCACCTCCGGCGACTCGGGCGAGCAGAGCTACACCTCCGCTCCGGCCGAGGCCAAGAGCGGCGGCACGCTCGCCAGCGACGAGCAGCTCGCGGCTCTCCGCGAGAAGCTGTCGGGCGGCGCGTGATCCAGGCGCTCAGCCAGTAGCTGACAGACAGCGGCCCCGGTCCACCTCGGACCGGGGCCGCTGTCTTTCGCGTTTAGTCCTCTGGATGCGGTAGTTGCGCATGCGAACTACCGCATCCAGAGGACTAAACGCGGGGGTTGGCGAAGAGGGTCAGGAAGTGGCGGGCCGGACGGCCGGCACCCAGATGCGTTCGAGGGCGGCCGCGCGGGCCTTGCGGCGGAGTCCGGCGAAGCTGTGCTTGGCGGGGACCAGGAGTGCGCTCAGCCATGTGCGCCGGTATTCGGCGAGGGCCTCGGCCACGGGACGATGGAGGACACAGTGCACCAGGCCCGGCGATCCGAGCCGGTGCCTTCCGACGTGCTTGCCGTCTGCCATCTTTCCTCCGTGTGGGCTACCTTCGCCGCGCACGGTACGCAATCGAGCCGCCGAAGCCGGGTAACCGCCCGGCGTGTCACTCGAAATGGTTGAGTCGCGCGTCACGATGATCTTGCCTTTTGCATCCTTCTGTGCCGGATGTACCCATTCGATGACCCTGCGCGGTCACCTTGGATTGCGCCACTAGGCTGATCGACATGCTGCGTGTGGGCCTGACCGGCGGGATCGGCGCCGGAAAATCGACGGTGGCGAACCGGCTTTCCGAGCACGGCGCCGTCCTCATCGACTCCGACAAGATCGCCAGGGAGGTCGTCGAGCCGGGGACACCGGGGCTCGCCGGGCTGGTCGAGGCGTTCGGGGAAGACATCCTCGCGGCCGACGGCTCGCTCGATCGCCCCGCGCTGGCCGCGAAGGCGTTCGCGGACGAAGATTCCCGCAAGCGGCTGAACTCGATCGTCCATCCGAGGGTCGGCGCCCGGACGGCCGAGCTGATGGCGGCCGCGGCGCCGGACGCGATCGTCGTCCACGACATCCCGCTGCTGGTCGAAGGCGGCCTCGCGCCGATGTACCACCTCGTCGTCATGGTCGACGCCCCCGAAGAGGTCAGGGTCCGCCGTCTGGTCGAGGCGCGGGGGATGGCCGAGTCCGACGCGCGCGCCAGGATCAAGGCGCAGGCCACGACCGATCAGCGCCGGGCGGTGGCCGACGTCTGGTTCGACAACAGCGGGGCACCCGACATCGTGCTCGCCGACGTCGACGCGTTGTGGGCGGACAGGCTGACCCCGTTCGAAGCGAACGTGCGGCTCCGCAAGCCGCGGGCGCCGATGTCGCCGAAGATCGCGGAATACGACCCGACGTGGCCGGTGCAGGCGGAGCGGGCGCTCGCCCGGATCCGTGTGGTGGTGGGTGACAACGCCGTGCGCGTCGACCACATCGGTTCGACCTCCGTGCCGGGGCTGCCCGCCAAGGACATCCTCGACCTTCAGCTGACGGTGTCCACCACGGACAAGGCCGACGAGCTGGCCGACGTGCTCTCCGACGCCGGGTTCCCGCGCGCGGAGGGTGAGTGGTTCGACGACGCGCACGGTGAAGAGGGCACCTGGCCCAAGCGGTTCCACTTCGGCGGCGACCCGCGCCGCCCGGTCAACCTGCACGTCCGGTCCCAGGAAACGCCTGCCTGGCGGCTCGCGCTGCTGTTCCCGGAGTGGCTGCGGCAGAACCCGGACGAACGCGACGCCTACGCGGCGGTCAAGAACGCCATGGCCGCGAAGCACGCCGGCGACGGGACCGTCGAGCGGTACACCGACGAAAAGCAGGTCTGGGTCGACGCGGCCTTCGGCCGGGCCGACGCGTGGGCCGCGTCGACGGGCTGGACCCCGTAGCGGCTACACCCGGAACTCCCGCAATCCCGGCCACGAGGACGCCCAGGATTCCGTGCGACCGGTGACGAGCCAGATCGGCATCTCACGGCTCACGTTGCGGACACCGAGGTCGTTGCCGACCCGGGAAACGATCCGGGCGTCGGTGAACGAGTGCAGCAGCCGTGCCGGATCGGGCCCGACGAACAGCACGCTGTCCGCGGTCTCGGGCGGGTGGCCGAAGTACCAGAAGCCCCGGCTGGGGCTGTACGCGGCGGGAAGTCCGTAGTCGGCGCCGTACCGGTCCAGCGCTCCGGCCTGCCAGTACCCGGCGGTCACGAGCGTGGTGCGTGCCCGCTGCTCCGGCGGGAGCCGGTGATAGGCGTCCGCGACCGAACGGGCGAGGTCCGGCCAGCCGATCTCCTCCAGCGCGTACGCCGGGCGCGGGACGTCCCGGCCCTCGGCGATCCAGGCGACGGGCCACACCGGCAGCGCGTAGGGGAGGGTGTACAGCGCGGAAAGCACGAACACCGGCCAGGTCGGGATCCAGCGGAACCACGATGAAGGCTTCGACTGTCCGAAGTGGACAGCCGCGCCCGCCCACAGGACGCCGAACATCCCCGCCGCGTAGTAGTACCGGCCGTTGGACAGGATGAACAGCGCGATCACGCCGACGGTCGCCCAGCCGAGGAACCGGAACTCCCGCAGCTTCGCCGAGAACATCAGGACCCAGAGTCCATAAAGGACACCGACGACGCCGATGCCGAGACCGGCGCCGGTCAGCAGGGCGGGCAGGAACCCGGCGCGGCCGCTCCAGCCGCCGGTGGTCTCGTGCGCGATGACGTCGCCCATCTCCAGCTGTGGCCAGCCGTTCGCGGCCTGCCACCAGAGGGTGGGCACGAGCGAGAGCGCGGAGATGGCCGCGCCGATCCAGAGTTTGGGCCTGCGCAAGAGATCCCGGGGGCCGAGGACGAGGATCGCGACCCCGGCGGCGACCCAGAAAGTCGCGACGAGGAGCTTGACGTTCAGCGCGACGGCGGTGGCGGCGCCCAGCCACAGCAACAGGTTGTCGTCCCGGGTCCGCATCCACCGCACGAGCAGCCAGGCGATGAGCGCCCACAGGGCCGGGTCGATCGTCGAGGTGGCCAGGTAGTGCCCGCTGCCGAGGAACTGCCCGCAGATCGCGTACGCGGCGGCGGCGCGGGTCTGCGCGCGGCGGTCTCCGCCCATCTCGTAGGCGATGAGCCCGGTGAACACGACACCGGCGGCCGTCGCGAGGACGGCGGGGAGACGGAACACGAAGACATTGCCCGGCGCGAGGGAGTCCATCAGCAGGGCCAGGAACGGGAGTACCGGTGGCTGGTCGGCGTATCCCCAGGCCAGCCGCTTCCCGGCGGAGAGGAAGTACAGTTCGTCGCCGAAGTAGCCGTACCGCCACGCCGTCGCCAGCAGCGCCGCCGCGGCCGCGGCGGCGAGCAGCGCCACCGGGAGCCGGGCGAACGCCACACCGGACGCGGTCGGTGTTTCGGCCGCGCTGGCGGCTTCCATCCAGTCCTCACAGATCCCTCGGGTGCCGGTCCTCTCGCACCTTACGTGCCACCGGCGTGGTGCGTCGGTCGTGAGAGGACCGGTGAGGTTCAGAAGCCCCAGTCCGTGAGTTCCGGCCACACCGTGTCCCAGCTCCCGGTCCGGCCGGTGGCCAGCCAGATCTTCATGCCCTGACTCGAATTCGGGACTCCGGCCCGGTTGTCGAGCGCGCCGGCCTCGCGCACCTGCGTGAAGTACGGCACAAGCACCGACGGATCGTTCCCGACGAACAGGATGTCCCGGGCCGATTCCGGCGGCCTCGGCAACGTCGCGTAGCCGCGGTTGGGGCTCGACGGTGACGGAAGGCCCAGGTCCGGTCCATAGTGGTCGATGGCGGCGGCCTGCCAGTACTTCGCCGCGATGACGCCGGTGCGGGCCGGGTCCGGAACGGCGCGATACGCCTGGGCCACCGATTCGGTGATCTCCCGCCAGCCGATCTCCTCGTGAGCCAGGCCCGGCCGCGCCCACTCGGGGGCGTTCGCCAGCTCGTCGCGCGGGAGGACCGGGAGCGTCTGCGGGATCGCGATCACCGCGGCCACGAGGTACACCGGCCAGGTCGCGATCCAGCGCCAGTACTTCGACGCCTGTCCCGCTTCGAGCTCCACCGCGGCGGCGGCGAACAGCGGGGCGAACATCCCCGCCGCGTAGTAGTAGCGCCCGTTCGCCAGCAGGAACAGGGCGAGTACGCCGAGCGCTGTCCACCCCAGGAACCGGTGCGGCCGCAGGCGTTCGGACCGCAGCAGCCGCCACAGGCCGTAGCAGACGAGGATCATCCCCACCGGGACCCCCGCGCTCATCACCAGTGTCGGGACGAACGTGGCCCGTCCGCCCCAGCCTTCCGAGACCTCCCGGGAGATCGCCGCGCCCATGGTCAGCTGCGGCCAGCCGTTCGCCGCCTGCCAGACGAGCGTGGGCGTGACCATCGCGGCGGCGATCAGCGCGCCGAGCCAGAGCGCCGGACGGCGGACCAGGTCGCGAGGGCCGAAGACGGCCGCGGCGGCCAGCGCGACTACCCAGAACGCCCCGATGAGGAACTTCGTGTTCAGTGCGAAGCCGGTCACCACGCCGCTCCAGAGCAGGAGTCCGTCCACGCGGGTCCGCGTCCAGCGGACGAGCAGCCAGATCAGCAGCGTCCACAGGAACGGGTCGAGGGTGCTGGTCGCCAAGTAGTGCCCGCTGCCGAGCATCTGGACCGACACCGCGAAGGTCGCCGCCGCGATCGTCTGCGCCCGGCGGCCACCGCCCAGTTCCCTGGCGATCAACGCGGTCAGCACGACCCCGGCGACCATCGCGAGCATCGCCGGGATCCGCAGGACGAATGGCGAATCGGCGCCGAACGCGGCCATCAGGCGTGCCAGCAGCGGCAACAGTGGCGGCTGGTCGGCATACCCCCAGTCCAGATGACGGCCGGCTGCCAGGAAGTACAGTTCGTCGCCGAAATAGCCGTAGCGGCCCGCCGTCGCCGCGAGCACCGCCCCCATCGCCCCGGCGATGGCCAGCACCGGTTTCCCGGCGAACGGCGCGATCCCCGCGTGTTCTCGTTCGCCGTTCCTTTCCCGGAGTCCCCCGGTCTCGACGACCATGGATTCCGCCCCCTCTCGATCGGTTTCGCTCGTGATCGAGAGTCCCGTGAGGACGTCTTTCCGGGAATCCATCACCCGGTCAGTAACCGTTCGTCCAAGGGATAAGGCCGCATCAACCGATCGGTTGATGCGGACGGCTCAATGTCGTCTCCAGGCGAGCGTGATGTCCTTTATGGACAGCCAGCCGCGCAGGTCGTGCCCGTGGGTGGCCAGCCCGTCGACGGTCGCGTGACTGACGCCGAGCGCGCGTTCGCCGTCGGCGAGGGAGAGCAGCCCGGAGGTGACCGCGCCGAGGAGTTCGTCGGTGTCGATCACCTGGACCGATTTCTTGTCCCGCAGGACGAGGTCGAGGTAGAGGTCGGTGGCGACCCAGACACCGCCTTCACGGTGGACGTCGACGACGTCGAGGTAGAAGTCCTGATCGCGTTCGTGGCCGGGGTTGAACCAGAAGTCGGTGATCCGCAGGCCGAGCTCCGGCAGCAGCCAGGACTCGAGGTAGCGGAACTGTTTCCGTCCCGGGGCCGGCCGCGCCATGTAGAGGCCGAAGGGTTCTTCGCGGTATTCCTCGACGTCCCTCACGACGCCCTTGGGGTCCGTGTTGGTCTTCGCGGCCGGGTCGAAGTACTCGACCTTGGGCGGGTGCAGCGCGGTCATGCGCCCATCTTGGAAGGCCACGGCGTCCGCGAACACCGCCCAACCGGGTGGACGATCACGGTTTCGTGATTCCGGGGAAGCGGGGACCACCGGCCGGATAGGGTGCGCTGGTTCCGCCGGAGGGGTGAGTGGGAGTCAACGTATGTTCGGGATCATCAGGCCGTGCCGTCACCGGCTTTCCGCCGGATTGCACGCGGATTGGCTCGCCCATCTGTGCGGTCTTTGCCTGGCGTTGCGGGACGAACACGGACATCTCGCCCGAATGGTGACGAACTACGACGGGTTGATCATCTCGGCGCTCGTCGAAGCCCAGTCGCCGCGTGCGGAGGGACGTCGCGACGCCGGTCCATGCCCGCTTCGGGCGATGAAGGGAACTTCGGTCGCGAAGGGCGGCGGAGCCCAGCTCGCGGCGGCGGTCTCCCTGGTGCTGGCGTCGGCGAAGATCACCGACCACGTCGAGGACCGCGACGGCGCCTTCGCGCGGCGCTCCGTCTCTCTCGCCGCGAAGCGGGTCGCGACGCGCTGGGCGGATCAGGGGAGCCGCACGGGCAACCGGATCGGGTTCGACACGGCGGTCCTGACCGAGGCCGTCGACCGGCAGGGCGAGATCGAACGCGCCGTCCGCCTCGGTGATTCGGCGGTGCTCGCCACCGAACCCGCCGAGCTGGCGACGTCGGCCGCGTTCGCGTACACCGCCACGCTGGCGGGCCGCCCGGAGAACGCCGCGCCGCTGGCCGAGGCCGGACGCCTGTTCGGCAGGGCCGCGCATCTCCTCGACGCCGTCGAGGACCTCGCCGAGGACGAGGCGGCCGGCGCCTGGAACCCGCTGACGGCCACCGGCACCGGGCTCGCCGAGGCCCGGCGGCTGTGCGACGACGCCGTGCTCGGCGTCGAGCTCGCCCTTCGCGAGGTGCGGTTCGACCAGCCCAAGCTCGTCCACGCGCTGCTGGTGCACGAACTCCGGCAGGCGGTGCGACGCTCGTTCGGACACGGGCTCATCGGGCACGGCCACGGTCCGCAGCAGCCGCCGCCGGGCTGGATCGGCCCCGGCCCGCGGCCGCAACAGCATCCCCACCAGCCTCAGCAACCACAGCAGTACCCGCAGGGCGGTCACCACCAGCCGCCGCCTCCGCCGCCGGGCGCTCCCGGTGGCGGAGGCCCGCCCCAGGAGCCGCCCAAGAGGGGGAAGCACAGCGGTGGCGGTCCGGTCGACGGCCAGGGCGGGGCCTGCTGGACGCCGAAGTTCCGGGTGCCGCCTCGGCCGCGGGGTTTCTTCTTCGGCTGCGCCGTGGCCACCTACATGTGCTGCTCCTGCCAGTTCTGCTGCCGTGACCCGTTCCCCGGCCCGTGGAGCGGGAAGCCGCACGACGCCTGTATCAACGGCGACTGCAGTGGCTGTGACTGCTGCGACTGTTGTTCCTGCTGTGACTGTTCGTAGGGCGTCGACCAGGCGAACCGGAAACTGTCGGACCCAGCGCCTACTCTGGTTCCCGTGGCTTTCGCATCCGAACACCCCGTGCTCGCCCAGTCCGACTTCCGCCCCGTCACGGACATCCCCCGGACCGGCGGCCGGTTCGAGGTGGTCAGCGAGTACAAGCCCGCCGGTGACCAGCCGGCGGCCATCGACGAGCTCGAACGCCGGGTCAACGCGGGCGAGAAGGACGTCGTGCTGCTCGGTGCCACGGGTACCGGCAAGTCGGCGACGACGGCCTGGCTGATCGAGCGCGTCCAGCGGCCGACGCTGGTCATGGCGCCGAATAAGACCCTCGCCGCGCAGCTGGCGAACGAGCTGAAGGAGCTGTTCCCGCACAACGCGGTCGAATACTTCGTCAGCTACTACGACTACTACCAGCCCGAGGCGTACATCGCGCAGACGGACACCTACATCGAGAAGGACTCGTCGATCAACGACGACGTCGAGCGGCTGCGGCACTCCGCGACGATGAACCTGCTGTCCCGGCGTGACGTCATCGTGGTCGCGAGTGTCTCGTGCATCTACGGTCTGGGCACGCCGCAGTCGTACCTCGACAGGTCGACGAAGCTGAAGGTCGGCGAGCAGCTCGACCGCGACGTCTTCCTCCGCGCGCTGGTGGACGTGCAGTACACCCGCAACGACATCGCCTTCGCGCGCGGTACCTTCCGCGCCCGCGGCGACACGGTCGAGATCATCCCGGCGTACGAGGAGCTCGCGATCCGCGTCGAGTTCTTCGGCGACGAGATCGAGAAGCTGTACTACCTGCACCCGCTCACCGGCGACATCGTGAAAGAGGTCGACGAGGTCCGCATCTTCCCGGCCACGCACTACGTCGCGGGCCCGGAGCGGATGGAGAAGGCCATCCACAGTATCGAGGCCGAGCTGGAGCAGCGGCTGGCCGAGCTGGAGAAGCAGGGCAAGCTGCTCGAAGCGCAGCGGCTGCGGATGCGGACCGCGTACGACATCGAGATGATGCGCCAGGTCGGGTTCTGCTCCGGCATCGAGAACTACTCGCGGCACATCGACGGCCGCGCCGCCGGATCCGCGCCCGCCACCCTGATCGACTACTTCCCGGACGACTTCCTGCTGGTCATCGACGAGTCGCATCAGACGGTCCCGCAGATCGGCGGCATGTTCGAGGGCGACATGTCACGGAAGCGGAACCTGGTCGACTTCGGGTTCCGGCTGCCCAGCGCGGTCGACAACCGGCCGCTGACCTGGGAGGAGTTCAGCGACCGGATCGGGCAGACGGTGTATCTGTCCGCGACGCCGGGGCCGTACGAGATGGGACAGGCCGGCGGCGAGTTCGTCGAGCAGGTCATCCGGCCCACCGGCCTGGTCGACCCGAAGGTGGTCGTGAAGCCCACCGAGGGCCAGATCGACGACCTGGTGCACGAGATCCGCGACAGGGCCGAGAAGGACGAGCGCGTCCTGGTCACCACGCTCACCAAGAAGATGGCCGAGGACCTCACCGACTATCTGCTGGAGCTGGGCATCCGGGTGCGGTACCTGCACTCCGAGGTGGACACGCTGCGCCGCGTCGAGCTGCTGCGGCAGCTGCGCGCGGGCGATTTCGACGTACTGGTCGGCATCAACCTGCTCCGTGAGGGGCTCGACCTGCCCGAGGTCTCGCTGGTCGCGATCCTCGACGCGGACAAGGAAGGCTTCCTCCGCAGCGGTACCTCGCTGATCCAGACGATCGGCCGCGCGGCGCGAAACGTGTCGGGCGAGGTGCACATGTACGCGGACAAGATCACCGACTCGATGCAGCACGCCATCGACGAGACCGATCGCCGTCGCGCCAAGCAGGTCGCCTACAACGAGGAGCGGGGTGTCGACCCGCAGCCGCTGCGGAAGAAGATCGCCGACATCCTGGACCGCGTCTACAGCGAGGCGGAGGACACGGAGTCCGTCGCCGTCGGCGGTTCGGGCCGGAACGCCTCCCGCGGCAAGAAGCCCGAGCAGGGCGACCGCGTGCGCAGCTCCGGGATGCTCGCCGACAAGGACGTCGCCGGTATGCCGCGCGCCGAACTGGCCGACCTCATCCAGCAGATGACCGACCAGATGATGCAGGCCGCCCGCGACCTTCAGTTCGAGCTCGCCGCCCGCCTGCGGGACGAGGTCTCGGACCTGAAGAAGGAGCTGCGCGGGATGGACGCGGCCGGCATCAAGTAGCCCGCGACGCGGAACTCGCGTGATCAGACGCGGAACTCGCGTGATTGAAGGCGGAAGTCGCGTGTTTGAAGGCGGAACTCGCGTGAGCAGACGGCGATCTCAAGTGAGCGGCGTTTGATCACGCGAGTTCCGTCTCTGAACACGCGAGGTCGCCTGTCCAGCCCGAACACGCGATTTCCGCTTTGGCCCCCAGCCTGTATTGCCGGTCAGGCCCGGCGCGGCCAGGTGCGTGCCAGCGGGAAGGTGGTGTTGCGAAAGCCACTTTCGCAACGTTGAAGGTTGTGAAAGTGGCTTTCGCAACGCCTTCCGGGAGGGCACGCGTGCCCTCCCGGCGGCCTGTTCAGAGGCGCGGGCGCTCCACCATCGTCAGGTCCGCGTCGAAGTCCGGGAACCCGGCGGGCACCGAACGCGTGCTGACGCCGGGTGAGACCGGAGGCAGACCGGCCCAGCGCCGCACGGTGTTCGTCGCTTCGGCGGCCTGGGCCGCGGGAAGCTGCGAGATCCGGGCGCCGTGGTTCCCGCCCGGCACCGTGTAGGTGTAGGAGTCCTTCGTGCCGAAGCCGAGCTGGAACGGCTCGGCACCCCACGGGTCGTTTCCGCCGTAGACGAACATCAGCCGCTTACCCTGCGACTTCACCCAGAAGTCGATGTCCGGCATGGCCAGGTGGTCGAACCGGGGGATGTCGACCGACCGCGGCACGAACGTCCGCGACACGTTGCGGCCCGGGTAGCGCAGCACATCCCGGAGATAGTCTTCGTAGGACTCGGGGGCGCCGAGCTGGTACGCCGCCTGGAAGTAGTAGGGGACGTAGATCTCGAGGTTCTGATCCGAGTAGGTGTTGAGGCTCTCGACCCGTTCGAACCAGGCGTAGACCTGGGCCGCCGGGGCACCGGCCTTCGGGATCGTCGCGCAGTCCGACTGCCGCTGGTACTGCCAGAAGGCGAAGTACGAGTCGATCACCGAGATCTCCAGCGACACGTCGGCCGAGCCGACGGTCTTGAAGGTGTAGCCGTTCTTGGCCGCGTCGGCGGCGGCCAGGGCCGCGAACTCCGAGCGTCGCGTCAGCACGTCACGCTGGATCGCCTTGAGCGCCGAACGGCACGCCGGGTCGTTGCCCACGTTCGCCAGGAACCGGTTGTACCGGTCGCGCGAATTGATGACGTCGTTGGGCGCGACGTAGGGGATCGTCGCGTCGACGTCGTTCGGGAAGAACCTACGGAAGTAGGTCGCCGTCATGCCGCCCTTGCTGCCGCCGGTCGCGAGCCACTTGCCCGGGTAGAGCCGCTTGAACGCCTCCACCGCGCGGTGCTGGTCGGCGGCGGCCTGCCAGATCGTCAGCTGCTTGCCCCAGTCCGGGTGCTCCGGCCGCGAGGGGGTGAAGAAGCGGTACTCCATCGACAGCTGGTTGCCGTCGACGATCTGCGTCGGCTCCGAGCGGTTGGCCGCTTCCGACACGTTGTACCCGCTCGTGTACACCACGGTCGGCGAGCGGAATTCCTTGTGCAGCAAGGTGAATCGCTGCTGGAAGGTGCCGGCGCCCGGCCTGCGGTGGTCGACGGGCTGGGTGTAGGTGAGTTTGAAGAACCGGTACCCGGTCGGCGCCGGGTTCTCCGAGACGACGGTCAGGCCGGGGACCCGGCCCAGCGCTTCCTTGATGTCTTCGGGTGCCGCCTGCGCGGCCGGGGTCGACCCGGCCAGTGCGAGAACGGCGATCGCCAGAACCGACCAAGCGGCCGTGAGTTTCCGCATCCATGCCCTCCCCATCGGGACCTGTTGAGCGGTCGGATACTCACAGAGTCCCCGCCGGTGGGCAATCGCCTATCCGGACGGTGTCCCGATGATCGGGACACCGTCACTTCGCCCCGCGGAGCACCCTGTCGACGTAGGCCTTGATGGCCGCGAGCGCCTCGGAAGAGCTCCACAGTTCGAGGACGTGGGCGTCGTCGCCGGTGCGGTGTTCGGCGATGCGCTCGTGGAACGGCCGGTGCAGTTGCGCCTTCGTGTGCGCGTACGCGGCGGCGGGGATCTCGGCGAGCTTCCTCGCCACCTCCACCGCCCGTCCCACGACGTTTTCGGGCTCGGTCACCTCGTTCACCAGGCCGAGCCGGAGCGCGTCTCCAGGCAGGTGGGTCTCGCCGAGGAACGCGAGTTCGGCGAGGATGTCGGCGCCGAACCCGGAACGCAGGATCTCCAGCGCCGCCAACGGGAACGGCACCCCGACGAGCAGTTCGGTGATCCCCATCCGGCTCGGGCCGTCGGCGAGGACACGGCGGTCGCAGGCGGCGGCCAGGACCGCCCCGCCGGCGATCGCGTGACCGTTGACGGCCGCGACCACCGGGCCGGGGAAGCCGAACACCGACAGGAACGCGTCCGACAGCGCGGGCAGGAAGTCCTCGATGTAGCCCGCGCCGCCGTCGTGCACCCGCCGCAGGTCGACGCCCGCCGAGAAGATGCCGCCGGTGCCGGTCAGCACGACACCGCGATAGCCGCCCAGCTGGACGTCTTCGAGCCTGAGGATCAGCTCCTGGCAGAACTCCGTGTCGAGGGTGTTCGCCTTGCCGTGCTGCAGGGTGACGACGGCGATCCCGCCTTCGTCGTCCACGCGGATCGAGGAGGTGGCCATGAGCCCGACCGTACCCGAGCCGGTGGAGATCTACAGTGGACCGCTAATCGTCGAGACGCACGGTGATCGTCGGGCTGAAGGACCGCTTGCGGTTCCAGCCGGATTCGGCCCCGATGCTCAGCTGGATGGCCTTGTCGGCGGGCGCCCAGTAGCCGGTGCGGACGAAGTACGCGTCCATCGCGCACAGCCTGCTGCAGGACTTGCGGTTGCAGATGGTCTCCCAGCCCCACTGCCTGCCGCTCTCCTCGACGCCGTTGCGGCGGACGAAAAGGTGCGGGTTGCCGATGTCGCGGCAGTAGGCGCTGCCCTCGGAGATGTAGAGGACCCCGTCGATCTTGTAGAACCGCTTGTTGTCGAGCAACGTCACCTGACCGGAGGCGGCGAATCCCACCCGGCCGCCCTTGTCCGCGGTCATCGTCCAAGCAAGGGAGAATTCCTGAACCGGGATCTCCAGTGACTGGGTCATGGTCACGTCCCCGCTTTCTGCTCGCTTCGGGCACCTTTCCCCTGAAGATAAGGATTTCTCAGGGAGTGCCGAAGATGAATGCGAACTTTTCACCCAATGAGTCGATGATCGGAAAAATCAATGGTCTCATGCGCATGAAACACCGATTACCGCCGCTAATGGGTGAAGGTCGCCACGGCCAGTGAAAACCGGGGCCCACCAGGGAAGAATATTTCGTCTTCCCGGTGGACCCCGGTGATTTCCCGGTGCGAAAACGCTCTCAGCTGGTGATGTCCTTCGTCGCGAACCGGCGGCCTGCCAGGAGGAAGAACACCGTGCCGTACAACGCCGCCGACAACATCCCGTTGGCCATGTTCGTCCAGTCGATGTCGGTCGAGATGAGATCCATCCACGAGAACGCGAAATGCGTCGGCAGATAGTCCCGAAGCCCTTCCAGCGCGGTGATCTGGTCGAGGATCTGCGAAACGATCGCGACGATGACAGCGCCGCCGACGGCACCCAGCGGGGCGTCGGTGGCGACCGAGAGCAGCATCGCCAGACCGGCCACCCACGCCAATTGGAGGATGATGTAGATCGTCGCCAGACCCATGGCGACGAGGCTGTCGCTGAACGACACCGCGTCCCCGGTCGGGCTGATGGCGTCGCCCGCGCCGTACCAGATGACGCCCACCACCAGCGACACCAGCGGCAACAGGATCAGCGCGGCCGCGGACAGGATCCCGGAGACGATCGCCTTCTGCCGCAGCACCCGGTGCCGGGGGACCGGCATCGCGAGCAGATACTTCAGGCTCGACCAGGACGCCTCGCTCGCGATCGTGTCGCCGTAGAACAGCGCCACGATCATCGGGAGCAGGAACGTGCCGGACACGAACAGCGCGAGCACCACGAAGTTCGGCGCGCTCGCGGTGGCGAGGTCGACGAACCCGCCGCTGCGGCGGTTCGGGTTGGCCTGCCCGATCTCGAAGGCGATCACCAGGACGAACGGCAGCAGCGCGACGAACCCCAGCATGAGCTGGGTCCGCCGTCGTTTGAGCTGCCGCTTCAGTTCGACGCCGAGCCGCAGCGTCCGGTCGGCGCGGTAGCCCGCCACCGCCCCGTCGGGACCGACCTCGGTCCGCTCGTGCGACGCGACCTCGGTCAGCTCCAGCAGTGCCGCCGGATCGGTGTGCACGCCGTGATCCGCCCGGGTCGCCGGGCCGGAACCATTGGTCTTACTCACCCTTCGAGTCCTCTCCGACCAGCTGCAGGAACGCGTCTTCCAGACGGCGCCGCGGCCCGGCCTGCTCGACCGCGACCCCGGCCCGCACGAGGGCGGCGACCGCCTCGGCGCGGGCGAGACCGTCGAGATCCGCGTGGACCAGTTCCCCGTCGACGTCGACGCCGGAGACGCCGCCGACCTTCCGCAGCGCTTCGGCCGCTTCGGCGGGCTTGTCGACCCGGAACGTCGCCTCGCCGCTGGACGCGGCCAGTTCGCCGACCTCGCCCGAGGCGACCAGCATGCCGCGGTGCATCACGACCACGTGCGTACAGGTCTGCTCGACCTCGGCCAGCAGGTGGCTCGACACCACCACGGTGCGTCCGGTCGCGGCGTACCGCTGGAGCACCTCGCGCATCTGGTGGATCTGTGGCGGGTCGAGCCCGTTGGTCGGCTCGTCGAGCACCATGAGCTCCGGCAGGCCGAGCATCGCCTGCGCGATCGCGAGCCGCTGCCGCATGCCCTGGCTGTAGGTGCGCACCCGCCGGTTCACCGCGTCACCGAGACCGGCGATCTCCAGTGCCTCGGCGAAGTGCGCCCTGTCCGCCGGACGGCCCGTGCTCGCCCAGTACAGTTCCAGGTTTTCCTTGCCGGACAAGTGCGGCAGGAAACCCGAACCCTCCACAAAGGACCCGATCCGGGACAGCACCGGCGCGCCGGGCGCGATCAGGTGGCCGAACACGCGGATGGTGCCCGCCGTCGGGGTGATGAGCCCCATCAGCATGCGCAGGGTCGTCGTCTTGCCGGCGCCGTTCGGCCCGAGCAGGCCGAGCACCTGACCGGGTTCGACCCGGAACGACAGGTCCTTCACCGCGACGAAACCGCCCGCGTAGGCCTTGCGCAGTCCTTCGATCACCAGCGGCGTCTTCGCCAGGCTCTCGTCGACGTCGTGCGCGCGGCGGCGGCGGAACGCGGCGATCACCGTGATCGCGATACCCGCGAGCAGGGTTCCGGCGATCCCGAGCAGCTGCGCGGTGGGCGCGCCCGCGCCGACCGAAGTGCCGTGGACGACCGGGACGCCGAGCTGTCCGCCGTCCGCCAGTTCGACGCGGAACACCGCGGGTTCGACCGGCGTCGCGAAAGCCTGGTCCGTCGTGCCGACGACCAGCCGGAGCGTGTGCCCGGCTTCCAGGGGCCGCACGATGCCCGGCAGGGTCACCGTCACCTCGACCGGGCCGCCGTCGGCGGGCAGACCGGAAACCCGGAAGGGCGCGACCGCGTTGGCCGGAAGCGTGCGGACACCTTCCGAGTTGACGTCGTAGAGCTTCGCGAAGAGGACGGCTTCCTTCTGCGGGGCGGCCCCGGGCCCCGCCGAGATCCGCAGGCGGACCGTGGACGAACCGGCCACGATCGTCTGCGCGTCGAGCGGTCGCGTCGCGAACTGCGCGGCCTGGCCGGGCGGGTCCACACTGAACAGTCCGGACAGCCGGGACGAACCCGCCACCGCCCCGTTCAGGCCGGGGATCCCGCTCACCGCGGCGGGGTTGCCGCCCGCGGGCCGGACGATCGGCTGGGCCGGGCCTTCGAGCGTGAACCGCCGCCGTTCGGTGGCGTCCCCGGTGGCTCCCGGGTACGCCGGAGCGGTGACGGTCCGGACCGAAGGGGCGCCGTTGGCCCGCAGGGTGCCCTGGATGTCGTAGCTGAAACCGGTGCCGGGATCGGTGCCCTGGCCGGTGAGGGAGAACTTGAGGAAGTCGGCGATCTGCGCCCGCAGCTTCTGCCCGGGCTTCCCGCCGTCGTGGCCGCCGGAGTACCAGACCGTGCGGACCTTGCCGCCCGCCGCGGCGATCTGCCGGGCGGTCGCGTCGGACTGGTCCAGCCCGAACAGCGTGTCGCTTTCGCCCTGCACCAGCAGGGTCGGCACGGTGATCTTGTCCGTCACGGACGCGGGGGAGACACGGCGGAGCAGATCGACGGTCTTCTGGCTCGCTTTCCCGGTGGTGGCGAGTTCGGTGTAGGCCTGGCAGACGTCGGCGGTGAACCGTCCACAAGGGTCGGCCGGGCCGGACGGCGGCCGCTGCCCGTTCGGACCGCCGAGCGGCAGGGACTGCGCCGCGGCACCCGCCGCGCCCGCGCCCTGCGACGCACCGGATTCGCTCGTCTCGTCACCGGCTTCGGGAGCGTCGTTGGCGGGGGAGCCACTCTGCGCCGCGCCGGAACCGGCGGAGAAGAAGATGCCCGCCCACGACCTCTTGAAGACACCGTCGGCGGTGTACGCGCCGGCGGCGGGAGTGGTCGCCGTCGGCGGCGCGGCCGAGGCGGCGTTCGGGACGAGCCCCTGAGCGAGGTCGTTGTAGGTGATCACCGGCGCGATCGCGTCGACCCGTTTGTCGGTCCCGGCGAGCAGCAGCGACAGCGCGCCGCCGTACGAAGCGCCGGACACGGCCACCTTCGGGTCTCCGTTCTCGCTGAGGACCTCGGGCCGTGAAGCCAGGTTGTCGATCAGCTTCCGGGCGTCGGCGACTTCGCGGTCGGGGTCGTTCAGCGCGATCTTCCCGGTGCTGCGGCCGAAGCCGCGCGCGGACCAGGCGAGTACGACGAAACCCTTCTCGGCGAGCTCGCGGGCCTCGGTGGCGACACTGTTCTTGTCGCCGCCGAAACCGTGGGCGAGCAGCACGGCGGGAGCGGGGGTCCGCTCGGGGAGGTACGTGGTCGTGTCGATCTTGACGACCTCGGGTGAGCCCGGGGATTCGGGCAGGTCGAGGGTCGCTTCCTGGGTTTTGACCGCGGACGGGGCTGGTTCGCTGTTCGTCCACACGACGGCCGCGGCGGCCAGGACCACCACGACCGCGGCGAGCGCGGTGAGCTTCGCGCCTCGCGTGCGAGGGAGCGGGATTCGGGGCACGGAATGACCGTATTTCACCGAACCTGAGAGTCGCCTTCCCAGCACACACAGACCACACAAGGGTGGGGTTGTCACGCCATCAGAACGGGTACTCAAGGAGCGGAAAGAGGTCAGTGTGACGGGAGTTACGCGACCATCTTGGTGACAAGGGCAACCTTAACTGGCGTCATGCGTACAGACAGGTCAAACTGGACCAGCTGTGAGGGGAGTATTCCTTCGCGGCGGTGTCGTCAGCACGGTGGTCTTCGCGGGCCCCCGGCACCGTCGGCCGGTTTCGCACCGGCGGAAGAGACCTCCGGTTAGTTGCTGCTGTGCACTATCCGGAGGGTTGGTTACATGTCTGTTCCCCTGTGGCTATGGATCGCCACCATCGGCGGTCTGCTCGCGTTGATCGCGCTCGACCTGATCATCGTCGATCGCAAGCCGCATGAGGTCACCACCGGCGAGGCCGCCCGGTGGGTCATCTTCTACGTCGCCGTGGCCATCGCGTTCGGCATCGGCGTCTGGGTCTTCGGGGGACACGACCCGGGTGTCGAGTTCTTCACCGGGTACATCACCGAGTACTCGCTGAGCGTCGACAACCTGTTCATCTTCATGATCATCATGACGTCGTTCAAGGTGCCCGCGATCCACCAGCACCGCGTGCTGCTGATCGGCATCCTGCTCGCGCTCGCCATGCGCAGCGTGTTCATCGCCGTGGGCGCCGCGCTGATCGCGCAGTTCGTCTGGGTCTTCTTCCTCTTTGGCGCCGTCCTCATCTGGACCGCGATCAGCATGATCCGCAACAAGGACGAAGAAGAGGAATACGAGGAGAACGCCCTCACCCGCTGGGTGCGCAAACTCTTCCCGGTCACCAACGAGTGGCACGGGCACAAGTCCTTCGTGAAGAAGGACGGCAAGCGCTGGATCACCCCGATGTTCCTGGTGATCGTCGCGATCGGCAGCGCGGACCTGCTGTTCGCCGTCGACTCGATCCCGGCCATCTTCGGTATCACGCAGGAGGCCTTCCTGGTCTTCACCGCCAACGCGTTCGCGCTGATGGGCCTGCGGCAGCTGTACTTCCTGCTCGGTGGCCTGGTCACCAAGCTGGTGTACCTGTCCTACGGCCTCGCGGTGATCCTTGCCTTCATCGGCGCCAAGCTGTTCCTGCACGCGCTGCACGAGTACGGCGCCGTGCCGGACTGGCTGGACATCAACAACTGGGTGTCCCTGGGTGTCATCGTCGTGGTCCTGACCGTGACGACGCTGGCCAGCCTCGCGAAGGCTAAGAAGGTCGAAGCCGCCGAGCAGGAGTCTTCAATCAGTAGTTAGAACTGCTAAGGATCGGGTACCGTCGGGGCCGTGCGTCCCGTTGACATCGAAGCCCTGACGGTCCCCGGCACCCCCGCGCTGCGCGGCGACCTGCTGCTCACCGCGGTGAGCAGGCCCGATCTGAAGACGAACAGCTACCGCGGTGGCCTGCGCGAGGTCGACCTCGGCGGTGGCGGGGAAGGCCCTTGGACCCACGGGACCAAGGACTCCGCCCCCGTCATCTCCCCGGACGGCCGGTGGGTCGCCTTCCTCCGGGCGGGGGAGGGCGCCGGTCGCCAGGCCAAGCCGCAGGTGCACGTGATCGCCGCGGCCGGGGGTGACGCGAAGCGGATCACCGACCTGCCCCTCGGCGCGGGCGTCCCGGTCTGGGCGCCGGATTCCCGCCGGATCGCCTTCGTCGCGCGCGTGCCCGAGCAGGGCCGCTACGGCACGGAGAACGCGGACGGCGAAACCCCGGAGCCGGGCGAAGAAGCTCCGCGGCACATCACGAATCTCTTCTACCGGGTCGACGACACCGGCTTCCTCAACGACCGTCCGCAGCGGCTGTTCGTAGTGGACGCCGTCGCCGCGCTGGACGAGGCCGCGCCCGCGGACCTCGCGCCGCTGACCGACGACCGGGCCGACGTCGAGCATCCGTCGTGGACGGTCGACGGTGAGTCCGTCCTGATCGTCGCGCCCCGTGGCTGGGCCGTCGAGGACACCGTCCGCTCGGACGTCTACGCCGTACCCGCCGGGGGCGGCGAACCCCGGCTGCTGGTCCGGACCCAGGGCACCGCGGCCAAACCGGTCTCCGCCCCGGACGGATCGATCCTGTTCTACGGCACCGAATTCCCCGGCGCGGAGGAGATCGCCCGCAACACCGGGCTCTGGCACGCGCCGTGGCCTGCCGGGGACGAGCCCTCGTCCGCGCGGCGGCTGACCGACGTCGAAACGGTGGACTGCGACAACGCCGCCGGGCCTCCGGTCGTCCTCGGCGACGAAGCGCTCGTCGTGGTCCGCACCCGCGGCGCCGCCGAATTGCGCGCCGTCCCGCTCGAGGGCGAACTGTCCGAGCTGAAGTCGTTGCGGTACCTGGCGGGCGAACGCGCCGCGGTGAAGTCGTTCGTCGTCGACGGCACGCGGATCGCCGCGGTGATCGGGACGCCCGAGAGCTCCGGTGACGTCGTCCTCCTGTCGGGGGGCGAATCCCGCGTGCTCACCGATTACTCGAAGGCGTTGCGGGACACCGGGATCCGGCCGCTGGAGGAGCTGGACGCGACCGCGCCCGACGGCTACCCGGCGCACGGCTGGATCGTCCGGCCCGAGGGCGAGGGACCGCATCCGGTGGTCCTGATGATCCACGGCGGACCGTTCGCGCCCTACGAATGGAAGGTCTTCGACGAGGCGCAGGTGCTCGCCGACGCGGGCTACGCCGTCATCCTGGGGAATCCGCGCGGTTCCGCCGGCTACGGCGAGAGTCACGGCCGGAGCATCGTCCACGGCCTGGGCACGGTGGACGCGGACGACCTGCTGGCACTGCTGGACGAAGCGCTGAAACAGTCCGATTTGGACAGTGATCGCGTCGGCGTGATGGGCGGCTCGTACGGCGGCTTCATGACCAGCTGGCTCGCCGCGCACCACGGCGGCCGGTTCCGCGCCGCGTGGAGCGAGCGCGCGGTCAACGCCTGGGACTCCTTCGTCGGCAGTTCCGACATCGGCTGGTTCTTCGCCGACGGGTACGTCGGTGAGGACCCCGAAGAGCAGCGTAAGCGCAGCCCGCTGACCTACGCGGGGAAGATCGACATCCCGTTCATGGTCGCGCATTCCGAGCAGGACTGGCGATGCCCGCTGGAGCAGGCGCAGCGGATGTACGTGGCACTGCGGCGGAACGGCGTCGCCGCGGAGTTCCTGCTGTTCCCCGGCGAGGGGCACGAACTCACGCGTTCGGGGCAGCCGCGGCACCGGGTGCAGCGGTTCGACGCCGTGCTCGAGTGGTGGGGCCGTCACCTCTGACCCTCGCGAGGGGTGAGAACCTGCCTCTCCACTCACGACCCCCGGACCGATGCGGTACCGGCGCTCCTGCCCGCTTGCGGTACATGAAGGCCCCTTCCTTGCGCTAGGCGTAAGGGAGGGGGCCTTCATGTACCGGGGAAGGGGCCGGTTGTGACTGCTGGTGTTCCTGGGGCGATCACGAAGGTAGTGAAGGCCTCCTTTGCTACCTTCAGGGTAGGCAATGAGCCCTTCATGGACCGAACCCTTGAACCTCGTGAGAGGTGGGGACGATTATCGAGAGGCGAGGCAAGTTTTACGTGATCGAGTCTCCTGCCGAGCTGGGCCTTGGCGGCACGGCCTGAACTGGTCCGCGCGACCTTGACCGTCCACAAGAGCGGGTTTTCCCAGCTGATACGCCCGTTTTGGGTGCTTTGCGTGACTTTGCGAAGGGGTCGTGAGTGGTAAAGAGGGTTAGAACCCTCTTTACCACTCACGACCTCACTCAGAACGGCCCATACGGGCATAAAGCGGACGCCCAATCGACGCTGAACGTCCTAAGTGGACGCTCGGGTCGCGCCGGTCCACCGACCGGCCCGGACTCCTGCCCTCAAGGCAGCGAAGAAGGCCTGCTCGGCAGGATCGACCATGTCGTATTCGACTTGCCGCTGAATGGAATCGTTCTTGCCGCTCACGACAGCAGCGTGTAATTCAGTTCCTCGCACACCCGGCCCAGCGGGACGTCGAGCCCCGGGTGGTCCAAAGGGAGCAGGACGTCCGGCGCGACCGGCAGCGAGTTCCCGGCGGGCGGGTCCCACAACGCGAGAGCGGGGCCGCCGGAGTCCATGGAAGACCGGTACCAGACACCGTCGAGATCGCCGAAGGCGGCGCGGATGGCGCGCGCCCAGGCCTGGGTGATCTTCTTCGGGCCGCTGGAGATCTCCTGCGAGGCGCCGACTCGGGTCGGCCACAGGCCGGCGAGGTCGAGCAGCCGCAGGGTGCGGGTGGGCCGGACGACGACCAGGCGCGGTCCGCGGGATTTGCGGTCGACCGTCGACGTGGTCTGGAAGACCTCCGCGATGCTGGTGCGCACGGTGAGGCCGAAGTACAGGACGCCGTTCCCGGGGTCGGTGACCGGGCGTCCGCCGCGACCCGGCGTCTGCGGGTCGAAACGGCCGTGCGGGAGCGGTCCGCTGTAGCGGAACGAATTCCACTGCTGGGGGTGGTTGCCGTGCGCGGTGAAGATCCTGACCAGCCTGGTGCCGGGGTGCACCGTCACCACGTCGTTGGTGCGGTGCAGCTCCTTGACCAGGACAGAGCGCGCGGGCGGCAGGGGGAGCCGGGCCATACCTCGGGAGTCGTCCGTCCTTGTCGGGTGATCTTGCTCGATGGGGTCAGCCTACGGCCTACCCCCGACTGAAATTTTCCGTCGTCGGGCAAGACACCTTAGAACGGCGACCCCAGAGTGGCTACCAGCTTTGCAACATGTTCGGGGTCTCCGCCGGAGAGCAGCCACTGGCGGGGGGTGGCGGGGTGGTCGTTGATCACCAGATCGGACTGCGGGGTGCTCATGAAGGCGGCGACGACCAGCGCGGGCTGGTCTTCGGGGACGGCGCGCAGCACGACCTCCAGGCCGGGCAGGACCCCCGAGCCGGTGAACTGCCAGGAGGGCAGCCGCCAGCCTTGGTCCTTCCAGCCGGTGAGCCTGCCTTCCTTCAGACGGTGGCGGATGCGGCTGTCGTCCACGCCGAGGGCTTTGGCCGCTTCCAGCACGCTGAGCGCGGAATCGGCGAGCACGGCGTGCGCGGCGACCGTGCGGGCACGGAAGTCCGGTTCGTCCTCGCTGCGGGGGGAGAGGTCCAGGCCGACGTCGGTGAGCGCGGCCCGCTGGTCCGCCGAGAAGTAATGCGACGGATCGGGGTTCGGCGGGGAGAGCCTCCGCGCGGCGTCCTCGACGAGAGTCAGGAACTCGTCGGCGTCGACCTTGAGGCCCGCCTTGGCGAGGACGTTCTCGAGCGCTATCGACATAGCGCCTAGAGTAACTCGTCTGTGCGGGTTCGTGCGGTCTCATCTCGATTTCGTGGGGGAATTCACCAGAGATGAACACAGAGTGCACGGAATCACACACGCGCAGTAGGCAATGTCGCAATAGTGTGCCCGGATCGGGCGAGCTTGTCCAGGGATCCGGCTTGACAGGTCGTATGCGGGAATTTACCTTCCGGAAGGTAAACGATTTCTTCCCACCGCTTCGGAGAACCCGGCTGGTGTGGGGCCGGCTTGGGGGAACAAGGGGGTGGGGCGTTCCTGGGCGGCCGGTGCGAGCCGGTCGCCCAGGCACGTCGTGCACCTGGGATCTCCGGGGTCAGTCGCGCCGTGAGCTGCGGCGCACGATCAGCTTCGCCTGCAACGTGGTCGTCGTGGCCTTGCGCGTGCTGTCGCCGATCCGGGCCAGCAGCAGTTCGGCGGCGACCCGGCCCACCTCGTTCGCGGGCTGGGCGACCACCGTCAGCGGCGGATCGATCAGGGTCGTCCACGGCGCGTCGTCGAACGACACGATCCCCACGTCCTGGCCCGAGCGCAGTCCACGTGAGGCCAGCGCCTCCAGGACGCCGATCGCCATCGTGCTGTTGCCGACCAGCAGCGCGTCCGGCGGTTCGGGCTCGTCGAGCAGGCTGAGCGCGGCGAGCCTGCCGCCCTCGGCGCGGAACTCGGCGCGCCGTGTGAGCGCGTTTTCGGCACCGACGGCGTCGGTGTAGCCGGCCAGCCGGTCTTCGGCCGTGCGCACCCCGGGCGGACCGCTGACGCAGGCGACTCGCCGGTATCCGCCGTCGAGCAGGTGCCGTGTCGCCTCGTGGGCGGCGAGCCGGGTGTCGACCAGCACCTGGTCGCCGGTGTTCTCCAGCAGCGGCCGGTCGACGGCGACCACGGGCGTGCCGCGTTCGGTCAGCCTGTCGACGTTGGTGGCCCGGCCGGTGGGGGAGAGCACCACGCCGGCGACCCGCTCCTGCAGGGCGACGTCGATGTAGCGCCGCTCCTTCTCCTCGTTGTCGTCGGCGTTGCACAGCACCACCGAGTAGCCCGCGGTCTGCGCGATGTCCTCCACGCCGCGGGCGATCGCGGTGAAGAACGGGTTCTCCACGTCGGAGATGATGAGCGCGAGGACCGCGGTTTCCTGACGGCGCAGATTTCGCGCCAGCCCGTTCGGGTGATATCCCAATTCCGCCGCGGCGGCCTGTACCCGTGCCGCGAGCACCGGGTCCACAGTGGACTTACCGTTGAGCGTCCTCGACACGGTCGCCGTCGAAACCCCGGCCTTCGCCGCCACGTCGTTGATGGTGGCCACCGTGACCTCCCCTTCTGCAGGTGTGTTGACACCTTCGCACGGGAAGAATAGCTTGACCGACAATCGTTACCATCCGCTGATCGCGCTACTCGTGCCGGAAAGTTCGGGGGTCTCGTGGGGGAACCGGGCCTGGTGCTCGGCATCGACATCGGCACCTCGAGTTCCAAAGGTGTCCTCGTCGATTCCCGGGGCACCGTGGTGGCGCGAGCGTCCCGGCGACACGATACCGCACGGCCCCGTCCGGGCTGGTTCGAGCACGACGCCGAAACCGTGTGGTGGCAAGACTTCCTCGTACTGGCAAGGGAACTCTCGGCGGGCGCCGGGGATCATCCCATCATCGGAGTGTCGGTCAGCGGCATCGGCCCGGTGCTCCTGCCCGCGGACGCTTCCGGGAAACCGTTGCGCCCGGCGATCCTTTACGGCGTCGACACCCGTGCCTATGACGAAATCCGTGAACTCGACCGGGAATTCGGCGAAGAATCCATTGTGGAACGGGGTGGGAGCGCACTCGGCTCGCAGGCCGTCGGACCGAAATGGCGCTGGCTGGCCAAGAACGAGCCGGACGTGTTCGAACGCGCGAAGTTGTTCTTGATGGCGAGTTCGTTCCTTGTCCTGAGGCTGACCGGTGAATACGTTCTCGACCATCACTCCGCGAGTCAATGCGACCCGATGTACGACCTGCGCGAGGCCCGGTGGGCGCCGGACCGGGTCGCCGCGATCGCTCCGGGCATCGAGCTGCCCCGGCTCGCGTGGCCGACCGAGGTGGTCGGCTCGATCACCGCCGGGGCGGCCGCGGAAACCGGCTTGCCACAAGGGATCCCGGTGACGGCGGGCACCGTGGACGCCTGGGCGGAGGCGACGAGCGCCGGTGTCACCGCGCCAGGCGACACGATGCTCATGTACGGCACCACGATGTTCCTGATCCAGATGCTCTCCGATCCCCGCCCCGTGCCGGGGTTGTGGACGACGCGAGGCGCGTTCCCGGACACCTATTCACTCGCGGCGGGGATGGCCACGTCCGGCGCGATCACCGACTGGCTGCGGGGGCTCGTCGGCGGCGAGTTCGGGGAACTCGTCGCGGCGGCGGGCGAGGTTCCGGCCGGCAGCCGCGGATTGCTGATGCTGCCGTACTTCGCCGGGGAACGGACACCGATACCGGATCCGGACGCGCGCGGCGTCATCGCCGGGCTCACCACCGCGCACGGTGGCGCCGAGCTGTACCGCGCGGCGCTGGAAGGGACGGCGTACGGGGTGCGGCACAACCTCGAGGCCATGCGCGAAGCCGGGGGCGGCGCACGCCGGTTCGTCGCCGTCGGTGGTGGTACGCGGGGCGGGGTGTGGACGCGGATCGTCAGCGACGTCGCGCGGATCGAGCAGGAGATTCCCGCGGAAACCGTCGGCGCGGCGTTCGGTGACGCCGTTCTCGCGGCCCACGCCCTGGGGTGGGAGCCGGATGCCGGAGCCTGGAACCCGGTCACCGAGGTCGTCCGTCCCGGCGCGGACGCCGATGTCTACGACGAGTTCTACCCGCACTACCGCGCGCTTTACCGGTCCACAATGGACATAGCGCACTTCTTGGCGCGGAAGAACTCCCTCGCTTGAACCCCGGCGAACTCCCGGCAATCCCGGCTCAGGTGGGCTTGATCGGCGTAGCCCGCCGAAAACGCCAGCGACGCGAGATCCGGCGCCGTCGGCGCGAGGCCGATGGCGCGCTGGAACCGGGTGACCCGCAGGTACGTCGCCGGGCCGTAGCCGACCGCGAGGGTGAACCGCCGCCGCAGCTGCCGTTCTCCCGTCGCGAACCGGTCCAGCGCGGCGGAAACCCGGGGGACGCCGCCGTCGAGCCTGGCGATCAGCTCCGAGATCTCCCGGTCGGCGCCGTCCGCTCGGCGTCGTGCGACGACGTCGGCCAGCGAAACGCCGCCGCAAAGCACCCGCTCGGCCAGCAGTTCGCCTTCCTTGCCCCAGAGGTCGCCGAGGGGGACACGCCGGTCGCGCAGCTCGTCGGCGCCCAGCCCCAGGACGTCGCGCGCCCTGCCGGGGACGAAGCGCACGCCGTACGCCCGGGTGCCGGGCGGTGTCTCCCAGGTCCAGGCCGTGGTGTCCGGCCCCGCGACGAACACCTCGCCGCCGCATGCCACCAGATCGACGCAGCCGTCGGGCACGATCCGCTTCGGCGCCCGGCCCGTGTCCTCCCACAGGCAGCGCACCACGTCCCGCAGTCCGCCGGGCGCCGTCGTCTCCCGATACACGCTTGCCATGATGCCGCGGGGGTACGACGGTATCGAGCAGTCATATCACTCAAAGTGAGCTGTTCGGCTCACTGTGTTTACGCCAACCGCCCTATGACCAGGTGCTCTTCGCTCACCGGGACACCCAAAAGGGTGAATATCGGGTTTCTTCCCGATAACGGCTAACGCGGAGTCACCTTCCAGCGAGAAGTAGTCGACGCACTCGACGGAAGTGCGCTCGGACGAGAGAAGACCTCTCCATGGGTGTTCCCACCGCGACCCCTCCGGCATCGGCGCCGGGACAGGGAGCCCCGGGCAGGCTGAAGCCGCTCGGGACCATCGTGGTCGTGCTGGGCGTGATGGCCGTCGCCGTCACCCTGACCAGCTATGTGCTGCCGAAGGCCTCGCGGCCGGTGCAGAACCCGCCCGCGCCGCAGGTGGAACAGGTCGAGCAGGCCGCGGCCGCCGTGCGCGCCGTGACGCACCTGGTCGTCTACGAACTTTCCGGCGCGAAGGGCGCCCAGAACGTCACCTATGTCGCGCAGGGCTCGGAACTCATGCAGAAGACCGACGTGACGGCGCCGTGGAGCACCACGTTCGAGCGCGCGAGTCAGGAAGGCCGCGACGAGTTCTACAGCCTCTCCGCGCAAGGCTCGGGTAGTGGCGCGCTGCGATGCAGGATCCTCGTCGACGGCGAAGTCGTCAGTGACCGCACCGCCCCCGCGGCGGGCGCGCCGGTGACCTGTACGTCCTGATTCCTGCGGCAGGATCGTCCGCGTGACGGATGGTGCGATCGCGTTCGGCCCGGTGCTCGCCGTGGTCCTGGCCGTGCTGGCGATCTTCGGCGCGGCGGTGGTGCGGTTCGGGCAGCTGGGGCAGGGCAAGGCGGTGCTGTTCGCGGCCGCGCGCGCCGTCGTGCAGCTCGCCGCCGTTTCGCTGGTGATCGTCGGGATCCTGGAATCGGGCTGGCTGACCGGCGGGTTCGTGCTGCTGATGTTCGCGATCGCCGCGATCACCTCCGCGCGCCGGATCGGCGTGGCCAAGGACCTCGCGTGGGTCGCGCTCGCCATCGCGTCCGGCGTGGTGCCGGTGCTGACCCTCGTGCTCGCGACCGGGGTGGTCCCGTGGCGGCCCATCGCGATCGTGCCGATCGCCGGGATCGTCATCGGCGGCGCTATGTCCGCGACCTCCCAGGCGGCGAGGCGCGCCTTGGACGAACTCGTGTCCCGGCACGGCGAGTACGAAGCCGCGCTGGCGCTGGGTTTCCTCCGCCGCCCGGCCGCGCTGGAGATCTGCCGGCCGTCGGCGGGACAGGCGCTGATCCCCGCGCTCGACCAGACGAGGACGGTCGGCCTGGTGACCCTGCCCGGCGCCTACGTCGGTGTCCTCCTCGGTGGCGCCGGGCCGCTTCAAGCAGGCGTGACCCAGGTGCTCGTGCTCATCGGACTGCTGGCCGCGGAGGCCGTCGCGGTGCTGGTCGTCGTGCACCTGGTCGCGGCGGGCCGGATCAGCCGAAAGGCGACTGAAGATGTGACGTGTCGTTGAACCGGCGCACCATCCAGTCGTCGCCCGACACCACCAGATGCGAGATCGAGCCGTTGTCCGCCCCGAGGAACGCGAACCGGTTCCCGGCGGCGCTCGCCTGGGCGAAGACCTCGCCGATGACACCGCCGTGGGTGAACACGGCGATCCGGCGGTCCGGGTTGGCCGCCGCGAGCCTGCCGACGGCCGCCTTGATCCGGCCGCCGAACGACTCCATCGTCTCGGCCCCCGGGATGACGTCCCAGCGCTGTTCCCGCCACAGCCGCTCGACGATCGGATGACCTTCGTGGGTGTAGCGCCGGAAGAGCCCGTTCTCCCAGTCGCCGAGGTGGATCTCTCGCAGGTCGGCTTCGACCTCCGGCGTGAGCCCGAGCTTCGCCGCCAGCGGCGCCGCTGTCTGGGACGTCCGGCGCAGCGTCGTCACGTACAGCGCGGCGATCCGCTCGTCCGCCAGCCGGCGCCCGACCCGCTCGGCGTGGTCCCGGCCCTCCGGCGCGAGGTCCGGGTCGGCCTGCCCGTCGACGAGGTCGAACGGATCGTCGCCCTTCGCCGGCGCCGATTCGCCATGGCGGACAAGGAAGATCTCGGTCGCGCCGGGCGGGGGTGAAAAGCGGTGCTGGCGGTATTCGACTTCCTGCTCAGGGGTGCTCATGTCCGCCGACGATACCGAGTCAACCGAGCTGTTTGTCCACGAAACACCAGCGCCAGGTCTCGCCCGGTTCGTGGCTGCGCATCACCGGGTGGAGGGTCTCGTGGAAGTGCTCGGTCGCGTGTTTGCCCGGCGAGGAGTCGCAGCAGGCGACGTTCCCGCATTTGACGCATTCGCGCAGGTGGACCCAGGTCATCCCGTTCTCGACGCAGACCGCGCACACATCGGGCGAGCTGGGTTCGGCCGCGGGCCACTCCTTGGTCAGATGCTTGCACGATCCCGCCGTCGCGGCGGGGGTGCGCAGTTCCCGATCGGAGTCCGGCACGGTCTCCTCCTCTTCTCTGTCCAGCATGGATTCCTCGATGTCGAGGCGTTCGAGGATCCGGCGCAGGACATCATCATCGGCCATCCCGGAGTCGCGCGCCTCCAGGAACTTCTCCCGTTCGACCTCCAGCAGCCTCATCCGCAGGCGCCGATAGACGTCGCTCGGCGTTTCGGTCAGGGCGCTCTGCCTGCCGAGCTCCTCCCAGGCCGAGTCCGACCGGTGCTGGAGCCGGCTGCGCAGGCGTTCGACGATGTCGTCGGGATCTTCGACGGTGCGGATCTTCTCCAGTTCGTCGAGCGCGGCCCTGGTCATGGTGTTGATGACGGCCGCTTCCTGCAGCGCGTCCTCGGCGGGGTCGGGCGGCGGCAGTTTCAGGCGGCGGACCAGGACCGGCAGCGTCGTCCCGTGCAGCAGCAGCGTTCCCGCCACGACGACGAACGCGACCAGCACCAGCACGGCCCGCTGCGGGGTGTCCGCGGGCAGTACGAACGCGGCCGCGAGAGTGACGACGCCGCGCATCCCGGCCCAGGCGATCACCGCCGAGTACCGCCACGGCCAGGCGTGACGGCGGAAGGTCCGCCGCGCCAGGCCGATCCCGGCCATCCAGAGGATCCGGGCGACGATGGTCGCGGCCAGGGTGGCGGCGCAGATCAGGATCAGTTCCGGCACGCTCAGCCCGCTGTCGCCGACCTCGGTCATGATCCGGCGGACCTGCAGGCCGATCAGCAGGAAGACGATGTTCTCCAGCAGGAACTGGATGGTCTGCCAGTTCAGCCTGCTGGCCAGCCGCGAGCGGCCCGAGAGCATGCTCGGGGCCTTGTGCCCGAGGATCAGGCCCGCGACGACCACGGAGATCACGCCGGAACCGTGGATCGCCTCGGCGGCCAGATACGCGACGAACGGGACCACCAGCGAAAGCGCGGTGTCGGTGACCGGATCTTCGAGGCGGGTGCGGATCAGCGCGGCGAGCGCGCCGACGGCGAAACCGATCACCAGCCCGCCACCCGCGGCCAGCAGGAAGTCACCACCGGCCTGCCACACGCTGACCGAGCCCGCGATGGCCGCGATGGCGGTCCGCAACGCGACCAGCGCGGCCGCGTCGTTGAACAGGCTTTCGCCCTCCAGCAGCCGGGTCAGCTTGCGCGGCATCCCGACCTTGCGGGCGACGGCGGTGGCCGCGACCGCGTCGGGCGGCGCGACCACCGCGCCGATCGCGAGCCCGGCGGCGAGCGGCAGACCGGGGATCACCAGCCACGCCACGACCCCGACCGCCGCCGTGGTGAAGATGACGAGCCCCACCGACAGCAGCAGGATCGGCCCGCGATTGCGGCGGAAGTCGATCAGCGACGTGCGGATCGCGGTCGCGTAGAGAAGCGGGGGCAACAGCCCCAGCAGCACGACCTCCGGATCCAGCTCGTACTCCGGGATGCCCGGGACGTACGAGGCGACGACCCCCACCGCGATCAGGCACAGGGGCGCCGACCAGTCGAGTTTCCGCGCCGCGGCGGTGACCAGGAGGACGGCCACCACCAGTGCCACGAGTTCTACCGCGATCTCCACGCCGCTCATCATCACCCGAGAGCCCCGGTGCGCGCGCACCGAGGCCCGGCTACCGCTGTTCGATACGCACCAGGTTGCCCGCCGGGTCGCGGAAAGCGCAGTCGCGGACGCCGTAAGGCTGTTCCATCGGCTCCTGGACGACGTCGGCCCCCGTGGCCTGGATCCGGTCGAAGGTGTCGATCAGGTCCGAGGTGGACAGCACGATGGCCCCGTAGGTGCCCTTGGCCATCAGTTCGGCGACCGTGGCGCGTTCCTCGTCGGTGAGCTCCGGGCCCGCGGCGGGGGAGTGGAGCACGATCGACGTCCGCGGCTGCCCCGGCGGGCCGACGGCAACCCGGTGCGGACCTTCGTCCCGCGTCTCGAAGCCCAGGATGTCGCGATAGAAGGAGAGGGAAGCCTCGAGATCGTCGGCGGGGAGGAAGGACGCGTGAATCGAGAGGATCATGCGACTCAAGGTAGGTCGGGGCGACGGGAGGCCGCTTCTCTATTCCTGATCGGCCGCATGACCTGTTTGACGACGCAGCCGGGCATGCCGCGGCCCTCTTCCGCCGCCTGCTTGCGGTAGGCGCTCGGCGAGACGCCGACCAGCTCGGAGAATCGCGTGCTGAAAGTGCCCAGCGACGAGAAACCGACGTCGAAGCAGACCTCGGTGACCGACATGTCCCCGCGCCGCAGCAGCATCATGGCCCGCTCGATCCGGCGGGTCATCAGGTAGCTGTAGGGCGATTCGCCGTACGCGGCGCGGAATTCCCGGCTCAGGTGCCCGGCCGAGACGTGCACGCCGCGGGCGAGCGCCTCGACGTCCAGCGGCTGGGCGTAGTCCCGGTCGATCCGGTCGCGGACGCGTCGCAACATCGCGAGGTCTCGCAGGCGCGGGCCTGGGTCACGCTGTCCGTTCACCCGGAAAGCCTAACCCACGCCGGAACGGAAAAGGCCCCCTTCGCCGGGTGGCGAAGGGGGCCGTTGGCGACTCCCCGTGCTAGAGGGTGATCTTGTCGACGTTGGGACCGCCGTTCGCCGTGGTGGCGACCGCCTTGATCTTGTTCTGCCCCGCCGCCAAGGTCATCTTGACGGTTCTGGTCGTCCAGTTCGGCCAGGCGCCGGTGCCGCCGAAGCCGACACCCGACGCGCTGATCGAGCCGTTGACGGAGAAGTCCAGCGGCCGGTCCGCCGAGGTCCCGTTGGCGTACCGGACGACGACGTCGTAGGTGCCCGCGGACGGCACGGTGACCGTCCACTCGACCGAGCTGCCCGCCACGTTGTCGTAGTTGACGAACCCGCTGCCGGTGAACCCGGCGTGGTTGGACTCCACCGCGCCCCGGACGACCGTGGCGTCCTCGGCCTGGTAGTCGACCGGGTTGTTCGGACCGGGGCCGGAGCCGTCGGCGGGAACGGTCTGCGTGCCGGTGTTCCAGCCCGAGACCCGTACCGAAGGCTTGGAGCCCTTGAGGTCGGCGGTGCGGTACTTCGCGGTCAGCGTGGTCGTTTCACCCGGCCACAGGCTCACCGCGTTGTCGTTCCACTCCACCGGGAGCACCGGCTTGCCCGCGGCGTCCACGACCTTCGAGTCGACGTAGAACGCCGGGAGCTTGCCGCCCGAGGTGTTCTTCAGCGTCACGGTCGTCGTGGTGGTGCCGTCGGAACCGGCGACCGATTTCGCCGTCACGCCGACGGCGGACTGCCCGAGGTTCTTCAGCCCGGACAGATCGGCGTAGGCCGACTGCGGCGTGTAGTACCAGTCGCTGCCGCTCCAGTTCAGCGTGTCCGCCTTGGTGGAGAGCCAGTACACGTTCCGGCTGACCTCCTTGCCGGAGGAGTCGGTGAGCACCAGCTTCGCCAGGTAGGTCGTCGACAGCCCGCTCACCGAGGGGACGGTGACGGCGGTGGACTTGGCGCCCAGCGCGCCGACCGACAGTCCGGTCTTGGTGTTGCTGTACTTCTCGGTGCCGTCGAGGTTGTACAGCTTCGTGGTCGCCGTCAGCCCGCTCACCGCGTTCGACGTCTGGTTGATCACCACGACCGAGCGGTTGTCGTGCGAGTACTGGATGTGCAGCGGCTCGTTGGCCTTCTTCGCCCCGTAGTACGCGCCGTTCTGGTCCATGTAGGCGTCGAACAGCTGCCAGTGCAGCGAAGTCCACGGGCTGTTGAGCATCCAGTAGATCAACCCGGTCGACGGATTGGTCGAGTCCGTGTAGTTGCGGGAATGCGACTCGAACTCCGCACGCACGTTCTCGTACTGCGCGAGCTGCGACTTCCGCACGAAGTCGTTCAGGTCGGCCGGGGCGCCGTAGCGCTTGGTGAGGGCGTTGCCGAACAGCTTCAGGTTCCCGAAGGTCGCCGAGGACGAGCGGTGGTACTGCGCGGCCGACGGGTTCTTCCACATCGTTTCGAGCTCGCTGGCCGACATCATCCGCTTCAGGGTGTCCATCGTCGGGATGTCGACGCCGGCGCTGGTCTCGGAGTTGAAGCTCCACGCGCCGCCACGGTCCTTCTGCGACTTGTCGTACCAGTACACCGGCGGGACGTAGTCGTACGGGCCGTTCATTTTCATGCCGGACGCGCCGGTGATGGGGGACGGCCTCGCCGACGCCGCCGGGATCACCGGGGGCTGGAAGTCGGCGGCCTTCATCGCGTCGAGGTAACCCTGTTCGATCCGCTTGTCCGGCGCGAAGTCGCTGCCGATGTGGAAGGAGATGACGCTCGGGTGGTCACGCAGGCGCTCGGCCTCGGAGAACATCGACGCCTTGGCGATCGGGTAGTCCGACTCGACCCACGGCTCGCCCTTCTCCTCGCCGTTGACCTGGCCTTCCCACTTGTCGCAGCATTCCCAGCCGGGCATCGTCAGCACGCCGAGGTCGTCGGCGATGTCGAAGAACTCGTCCGGTTCGATGTGGCCTTCCAGCCGGACCGTGTTGAGCCCGAGGTTCAGCACGTACTTGAGTTTGTCGGCCGCCGCGGTCTCGCTCCAGCGCAGGAAGAGGTCCGGTGTGTAGCCACCGCCGCGGATCAGCAGCGGCTTGCCGTTGACGCTGTACTGCCGTCCACCGCTGGAGTTCAGCGTCGCCTTGACGTCACGGACGCCGAACTTCGACTTCGAGGCGTCGGAGGCCGTGCCGCCGACACTCGCGGTCAGGTCGAGGTCGTACCGGTTCTGGCCGCCCATTCCGGCGGGCCACCATACGTTCGGGTTGTCCAGGCCGACGACCGGGAAGGTGACGGTCTTGCGTTCCTTCGCGGCCAGCGAAACCGTCTGGCTGACCGGCTTTCCCGCGACCGTTCCGGCGACGGTGGTCTGCACCGCGTTCGCCGAGTCGTTGCGGACGTCGGCCTTCACCGTGAGGTCGGCGTGGCTGAGCGAGGAGTTCAGCTTCTGGACCACGTGGGCGCTGCGCAGCGCCACCGGGCCGCCGCGCCGGACGAGGACGTCGCGCACGATGCCCATGTTCTGGTCCGGCGGGGTCTGCGCCCAGTCGATCCAGCCCATCGAGAGGTCGTTGTTGGGATCGTTGGGGTAGACCTTGAACGCGACGCTGTTGACGCCCTGGCGGACGTGCTCGGTGATGTCGAGGTCGTGGCGGGTGTAGGCGCCGTTGACCTGGTCCTTCGTCGCGATCCGGGTGCCGTTGACCCAGACGTCGGCCTTCGAGAGGACACCGCTGAAGTCGAGGTACGTGCGCTGCGAGGTGTCTTCGACGTTCAGGTCGGTGCGGTACCACCACGGCACGGTGAACTGCGCCGTCGGCACGTTCTTCATGTTCGTGGAGTAGAACGGGTCGGCGTACTTGCCGTTCTGCAGCAGTCCGGCGTAGACCGTCGAGCGCGACGACACCGGGTACCAGCCGGCGGTGGGGAAGCCCGGCTTCGACACCGCCGAGTCGTCACTGACCTGTGCCGAGGACTGGATCACGTAGCCGGGGATCGGGGTGGCGTTGCCCGCGGCGGCGCCGACGGACAGCGGGACGGCCGCTTCCGCGCCGGTGGCGGCGGGAGCGGTGGTCACCCCGCAGACCGCCGCGGCCAGCGCGGTGACGGTCATGGCCAGTAACGGGATCCGGGTTCTCTTCTGCCGAAAACTCACGAGCGCGCCTCCTTGGGCACACGGCGGCGGACCTGGGCGGAAATCGTTAAGAAAGTTCCCTAACAATGTTGGGGGAGATGGTAGCCGTCACATCACGGCAAGGCCAGACCCTTGCACCGGGTTCGTCAGTGGTGGAGAGTCCGCCGGAGTGCGGCGGCGCGCAAGCACAGCAACAAGGGCAGGGAGGCGTCGTCACGCACTCTCGCCGGCAACGTCGACGCCTCGGCGACGGCCGTCCCGGCGGAGAGCTCTTCGCCCAGCGCGGCGAGGTCGACGTCGAGCACGTTCGCGCCCTCGCTGAACAGCTTTTCGGCGCCACGGGTGCGACGTGTCCGCAGGGTGTCGCCGTCCACGGAAAGCTCGGTGATCCCGAAGAACTCCGGCTTCGCGCCGCGTTCCATCCAGCGCGCGAACCCGGTCAGCCGGGTCGAAACGATCTCGCCGGGCAGGACGCCGGTCTCTTCGCGCAGTTCCCGTTCCATCCCGGCGATCACCGCCGTGTGCAGCATCCGGCGGCGTCCGCCGTCGGCGGTGTCGAGGTCCTGGGGTTCGAGGGAGCCGCTGCCCGACGGCGCGAGCAGCATCGCGCTCGCCGAGTTCCGCCGGGACTGGAGCACCACGACCAGTTTGCCGTCGGAGGTGAACGCGATGGTCGAGACGCCGACCAGGTCGGCCAGTTCGCTGCTCGCGAGCGTGCGCAGGCTGCCCGAGGAGTCGGCCAGTTCTTCGCGGCGGAGGTCGTACTCCTCGCCGGTGTCCTTCCTGGTGATCCGCAGGGTCGCCAGTTCGTTGGAGCACACGGCGTCGAAGAACCGCGCGCGATGCAGCCGGATCGGGGCAGGAGCGGCGCTCGCCGCCGGAAGCGGCTCGCCGCGCATGCCGACGATGGGGCCGTTGAACAGCACGCGGCCCTTCGCTCGCAGGGGAAGGACGTGCGGCGCGGTCGCCTTGAGCTTGGGCGGCAGGCGATACGGCTCCTCGGAGACGGCGATCCGGAAGTTCCCCGCCGACAGTGCCTCGTCGATCGGGTCGCTGACGAGCGCCGTTCCCCGCGCGGGTACGGCGAGATACTTCGCTCCCGGATACGCGGGCGGAGGCGGCAGTTCGGCGGTGGGGAACGGGGCGGCGATCGCGCTGAACTCGAACCCGGCCCAGCGTGCCCGCAGCAGCCGGAGATCCCTGACGAAGGTGGCCGTCCCCAAGGCCAGTGCCAGCACCGAAAGCACGATGCCGATCGCGCTGGGGAGGATCGTCGCCGCGCCGAGGACCACGCCGATCCCGGACGCCGCGACCGGCCACTCACGAGCGGCCGAGTAGGCGTAGTAGTCGGCCTTCGCCCTCGCCCGGCGGGTCAGTTTTCCCATCGCCACCTTGTTTATCACGCGAGGGAAGCCTGATTGGGCGAGTTGATGGAACTCAGGCGACGGGCGCGACGTAGATCCACTTCCCGTCGGCGCGGACGAAGCGGCTGTTCTCGTGCATGCTGTCCGCCCGGCGGTCCTGCCGGTAGTGCGCCCGGAACTCGACCGTGCCCTCGTTCTCCAGCAGCCCGCCGCCGGTCTTGCCGAGGATCTCCAGGAAGGTCCAGCGCTGCCCCGGGTCGAGTTCGAGGTCCACGGGCCTGGTCTTCGGATGCCAGGTCGCGATGAGGTACGCGGTGTCACCGGCGGCGAACGCGCTGAACCGCGACCGCATCAGGAGTTCGGCGGTCGGCGCTGTCGCGGCTCCCCGGTGGAAACGGCCGCAGCAAACGCCATAGGGCTCGCCGAGGCCGCACGGGCAACGGGATTCGTCGGTGATCACAGGCACGCCGCCGATTGTGTCACCGTGCTCCGGCGGGGGCTTCGAGGTCTCGTGCCTGCTTGAGCCAGCCGGTGAACAGGTCGGCATCGATGTCCTCGACCGAGCGCAGCTTGACGTGTGCCATTTCCCGTGCGCTCGCCTCGAGCCTGCCGGACTCGTCGTCGACAAGCTGGCCCTTCCAGAGGGCGAAGGTGACGTATGACGAGTACGCCTTCACCAGGCAGACGAGGTTCTTGCCCACGGCTTCGCCCGCGCTCCAGGTCGGGGAGCCGTGGTACATCGCCTCGATGGCGCTGGGCAAGGCGGCGTTGACGATCGGGCGCAGCGCGGTGGCGACCTCACGCAGACCCTCGGGGAGAGCGGCGAGGTAGTCGTCGACGTTCGCGAACTTGGCCATGACTTGGTCCCTTCGATCGGTGTGTGCTTAGCTAACCGTCCGAAGGGTGAAGTTGTCAAGACAAAAAAATTATTCGGCGGGTTCGGGTGTGCGACCTCGGGTTTCCAGCGCCTCGCGGATGATGCGGAGCGCTTTGGGGCCGACGCCGTGCAGGCTCGCGAGTTCGGCGTCGGTGACGTGGGTGAAGTGCTCCAGTCGCGTGTAGCCGGCGGCGGCGAAGGCACGCGTCGCCGGTTTGCCGATGCCGGACGGCAGATCGGTCTGGTCGTCTATGGGGCTCCCCTTCGGTCAGTGGCCGTGACGTCGCATCCATTGTGGACTGCAGCAGAACTCGCACGGCTCGAGCTTGCCCGGAGTGACCGATCCCCAGGCGAGACGGGTGACGTCGTGGACGTTCATGCCCTGTCGGTGCGCGCTTCCCTGGCCCTTTCGCAGCCACGTGCAGTCGGGGTCGTTGTGGTACGCGGTTCCTCCGGAAGTCCGGTAACCGTGGGGGAGGACGCTCGGCGGCGGTTTGCGGCAGAGCGAGCACCAGGAAATGGGCATGTCGTGAACGCAGTCGTCCTCGGTCTCCACGGCCTTCGCCGCGTTCTCGGCCTTCTCGGACTGCTCGGTCTTCTCGGCCTGCTCGGGCGCGGTGTCGTCGAGTACGCCCCACCAGAGGAAATCGCGAGCCCTGGTCGCCGCGACCAGATGCTGCCTGCCGCGCAACTCACGGCGTTCCTCTTCGGCCTCGCTGCCGGTCACGCTCTCGTGCGTGTTCTCAAGTACCAGAACGGCTTCGAAGTCCAGGCCCTTCGCCCGATGCACGGTGCCGATCTTGAGCTTGCCGTCGGTCGCGCCGGAGTAGTGCTCCAACGCCAGCGTCGGGATCCCCGCCTTGCGCAAGATCTCGGCGCACCGGCTCAGGTCCTTGTGGTGGAAGACGATCAGCGCCGAATGGTCAGGGCGCACCGGCAGGTTTCGGACCGCTTCGACCAGCGCGCCGGACAGTTCGCCGGAGGTGCCGCGCCAGGTCTCGGTCACTCCGCCCTCACTGGCGGACTCGGCCGCGCGCAGGGTGACGCCGTCCGCGCCGTCGAGGTCGTCGACCCGGTTGGTCGCGTCGAATCGGCGTGCGAAACTCAGGACCTCGGCACGGTTGCGGTAGTTGACCTTCAGGATTTCGCCGCGGCCCTGGACCGGGATGCCGGCGTCGGACAACCGCCAGCCACCGGGATAGACCTGTTGCTGGCCGTCCCCGACGAGCAACAGCCTGTTCGGCCCGTCGCCCGCGAGGTCGTTCAGCAGTCGCAAGCCGCACAGAGGGATGTCCTGCACCTCGTCGACGACGACTCCCGCGTACGGCGTTTCGAGCGGCCGGTCCGCGAGTTCCGCGCGGCCGAGTTCGATCAGATCGTTGTAGTCGTGCACGTCCCTTTCGGCCAATCCTCGCTGGTAGTGCGTGTAGAGGTCCCAGACAAGCGCCTTCTGGTTCGCGTCGAGCCGCAGGATCCGCCCGCGCCGCCGTACCGCGACGTAGTCGTGAAGCGTCGTGATCCCCCTGCCCTTGATCACCCGGTCCACTTCGGTGCGCCAGTAGTCGAAGCTCGGTTCGATGACCTGCAGTTTCTCTCGGTTGGCCATCCACGCGAAGCTGAACGCCGTATCGATCTTGCGCCGATCCACCCGCACCGGCACGTCGCGCTCGGAGAGGAAACGGCGGACCCAGCCATGCAGGTTCGTGAACTCGACACGGCCGTCCAACTCCGGGGCGAGCCGGTCGAAGGCCGTCTTGATCACGGAGGGCAGCGAGTGGACGTATGTCGTGAACAGCAGTGGCCCGGTGTCGAGGCGGGCGAGATGCCTGAGCCGATGGAGAGCGACGACGGTCTTGCCGGTTCCCGCCGGGCCGCTGATCCGCGCGGGGCCCGAGTAGTGGCGTTTGACGATGGCGTTCTGCTGTGGATGCAGGAAGGTGAGCCACGAATCGAACGGTCGCCTCTGAGCCGCGCCGAGCTGGTCGTCGATCAGTTCGGCGACGTCCAGCAGACCGGCCGTGCCAGGTCCGCGCTCCTGCTGCTGGACGGCCAGGGAGCGGTAGCCGCGCAGTCTTCGTTCCGCCTGCTCCGCGATGGCGGCGATCAGCCGTTTGTCGAGATGGAGCGCGTCCCGCCGGAAGATCCGGTCGAGGCTCGACTCGGTCAGCGCCCAGTGGACGCCGTCCCGACGGGGACTCCCCGCGCCCCGTCCGATCACCACGAGATGGATGGCGGTCTCGGCCAGGGACCGGCCTTGCTGCCCGGGAATCCCGGCGAAGCGCTCTTTCGCGTGACGCAGGACCTGGTTCGCGGTCTCGTTGTCCGGTGCTTCGTCCGTGATCAGAAGAGCGAACACGCCGGTGTACCCGATCAAGAAGGCGTCCGCGGTTCGGCTGTCCCCCGAGGGGAGCGACGTCTTGATCAGCAGCCGCCAGCCGGCATCGGTCCGGCTGAGCAGGGCGATGAGCACATTACGGTGTAGCGAGTCCAGGCCGGGGAAGGCTCTCTCGAGCAACTGCCGGGCCTGGATTTCGAGTTGCCTTCTGGCGTGTGCGCTCCTGCTCACCTGTGTTCCGTTCGTCGGTGGTGGTTCAAGGTGCGGGGAATTCGACCGCGACTTCGACGGCGGATGACGTTGCCGGTGCCGTCCTTGTCGATGAGGCGTTTCAGGTCGCTCGCCTTCGGCATCTTCACCCACGCGACGGACACGGAGATGGTGCTGCCTGCCCCGTCGGCGACGGTGACGAACATGCGGTCGAGATCGACGCACGGGTGGCGCAGGAAGAAGCGCTGGACCTCGCCGAAGGAACGCGGTCCGCATTTCAGTTCCCGCTTGGCTTGCTTCTTGAGCCGGCGCCAGCCCAAACGTTGCCATGCTTCGGAATGGCGGCCCTTCTGCGCGGATTTCTTACTGGAGCTCTTTCCTTTCAGCGCCTGGCCCGCGGCGGAATCCAGAGAGGCTCCACCTATTCCGTTCGTGGCGGCCACGACTACGCCCGCCGTGACCAGCGCGCCCGCGCCGTACTTGTATTTGATCCAGCGACCATCCGGCCCACGTGGCTGATTCACCATGCTGCGTTCCGTCCCCTCCCAAGTCCGGAACGGGTGATCTTGCTCCGGACGAAGAGAAAGGAACGAGGACTTGCCCATGAATACGCCCGAATGGCGCAGCCGAAATTCGGGTTCCCGCCGGTACCGAACAGTTTCGGGCAGGACGAGGAGCCAGTCGCCGATCTGGCCGGCGGGCTCCTCGGGTCATGCGGGGTATTTGCGTAGCTGCTGGGCTTGGGTTCGTTTCGGTCAGGGTGTGTGACGGGGGAGGATTTCGGACGCTGAACGTCCGGATTCTTCCCCGCTCGGCGGTCGGCGGGGGTATCGACGGCCGGGGTCGCCCTTGTCGCGATTCCTGCATCGCCAGTTCCCGGCGCTTGTTCCGTGGGCATGCCGAGGGGCCCGTCGCCGGTGTGGCTGGCGGGCTCCTCGGGTCATGCGGGGAGTTCAGGCGCGGTGGAGGGTGTTGCGCCGGGTTCGTTGTAGCGGGTCCAAGTACTGGGGTGGAATGAATTCCGGTAGTCCGTCGGCTGCTATGTGGACTTGCCAGTCGCCGTGGTGGATCAGGCGGTGGTGGAAGCCGCAGAGGAGGACGAGGTTGCGGAGGTCGGTGGGTCCGCCGTCTGCCCAGTGATGAATGTGGTGGGCGTGGCAGTTCTTGGGTTTTCGGTGACAGCCGGGGAACGCGCAGCCCTGATCGCGGATGTTGAGTGCGCGTCTCTGGCCTGGGGTGACGAACCGTCGTAGTCGCCCTACGTCGAGGGGTTCCCCGGCGGCGTTCATGACCACGGGGAGCATCAGGCAGTCGCACGCGGCCATCCGCGCCTCGCGGGCGGTCATCTCGCCGACAAAATCGAGACACGCCTTTCCGATCCCGGATTTGAGTTCTTCCAGGCCGATGGTCACGTGCACCAAGGTCCGGTATCCGCTGGTACCGGGCTGATCCGGGCAGGCGATCGCCAGATCGAGGAGCTCGGCCCACGCATCGCCCTGACGCTCGCATTTCATGCGCAGATCAGCTTGTCCGAATTCGTCCACTGGACGCGGCTTCGCATACGCCTCCAGGGCGGCGGCGGTGCGAGCCCCCAGCTCGTCATCGAGGAGGCCGGTGAGTTTCCAGAACCCGTCTCGGCGGCGTTCCAGGGTGATTTCGCGGCGGGGCTGTTTCGGTTCGGGTTCTTTGGGTTCGTTGCCGTCCGGGTCGAGCCAGCCGAGGATGTCCTCGGCGGCCTTCGTCACCTGCCGGGGGCCCGCGCCACGGCCCAGGTTGCCGAGGATCTTCTCCGCGCTTTCCCGATCCTCGGCCGATGTATCGGACGGGAGTCTCCCCAGGGTTTCCAGGATCTGGTCGATCCGCTCATCCCCGATGACGCCCTCAGCAGCCGCCGCGCCCACAGTGGGCGCAAACGCCGGAACCTCGGTCCCGTCGAGATTTCGGGTCGGGTTCAAGGCGATCGCCCGCTTCACCACTGACTGCGCCTCACCCCGCGACAGCCCAGCCACATCGGCGAACCACGCCGCCGTCGACCCATAGCCATACAAGTCTTTCGAACCCCGAGACTCGACCTCCGCCAGGAATTGCCCCAGAGCGGCGGAGGCGACCCGCATCAACTGCAAGAACTGCTGCACGCCATGAGCAAGCTCCAGCTTGCCGGCACGCCACAACTCCTGCGGGAGTTCGGGAAGGAAGGTCTCGGACACCCCTCCATAATACACCTATTCCTCGAACACGTGTTCGTAATTTTGTGTTACCGCGAACCCGCGCAGTTCCCACTTAAGAGTGAATCGGCAAGCTTCGCAATTAGGGGTCGTAACAGAATGATCTTGGGGTGTGGTTTGATGCCGTGTCTCGGTGATCGTTCTGTGAGGGGTGAGCTGGTGGGACAGCGGCGTCCGTGGGGGGCGATCGTGATGTGCTGGCGGCGGTTGCGGGATGTGGCAGCAGTTGCACGAGCTGCTGCTGGCGGAACTGCACGCGGCGGGCCAACTGGACTGGTCACGGGCAGCCTTTGATGCATCGCATGTGCGGACGTTAAAATGGGCCATCACGCCTCTCGTCGCCCGCCGAGGCCAGGAACACGGCTCCGGCCTCGGTGTTCATCGCTGGGTCGTCGAGGGCGCCTTCGCCCTGCTGCACTGGTTTCGGCGGCTACGCATCCGCTGGGAGATCCGTGACGACCTCCACGACGCCTTCCTTACCCTCGGCTGCGCCATCATCTGCTGGCGCAGACTCAAGTCCCACTCAATCTGTTAGGACCCCTTAGTGGGCACGGATCGCATGTTGGTGCGTTAAAGGGGGCAGGGAACATCACCCAGCTGATGCCGCAGATCCACCAGATCCCACCGTCCCGGCGGCGGCCCCGCCGGATCTGCGCCGACCGAGCCTGCCGCCTGCGTATCCGCTGGAAAACCGCGACAACAATAGGGCGCCTCTCCGCATTCAGCCAGTGAGCTCCAGAAGGCCGCCACCGGGAGGGCGGGTCGCTTAGCATCGGCACCATGACGACAGTCGAACTGACCCGCTTCAAGGTCCCGGCCGACCGCGCGGCCGAACTGCTCCAGGCCCGTGCCGCGATGCTCGCCGACTTCCGGGCCGACCGGGAGGGTTTCCTCGATGCCCAGCTGATCCGGGTCGACGACGAGACCTGGCTCGACGTCGTGTGGTGGCGTTCCTCCGAGGACTTCGCCGCGTCGCGGGAGAAGGGGGCGAACCTGCCCGGGATCAAGGCCTTCTTCGCGCCCATCGCCGAGCTGATCTCCGCCGAGGAGGGCGTAACCGACGACTACCGGGCCTGACGCGCCCACATCCTGGGACACGAAATATCGCCGTCCGCACATCGTTGACCTGGGAGAACGAGCAAGGTCACGGAAGGGATCGCCGATGAGCACAAGCCTGGACACCTTCACGCGGGACTGGCAGGACTGGAAGACCCAGCGCGAGCGAGACCTCGCCGACCCGCTCGGCTGGCTCGCCCTGGTCTCGCTCGACTGGCTCGAGGACAAGCCGCGCGCCTACGAGGGCCTGCCCGGACTGTGGTGGCAGGACACGGACGCGGCCTACCTCGACCCGCAGGGCGCGGACCTCTCCCACGACGGCGAACGGCTCACCGGCGTCCGGCGCTTCGAGCTGGTCAACAGCGGTGCGACCACCCGGGTCGTCGCGGGGGACATCGAGATCGAGGTCGCGCGCCGTGGCGGTTACCTGATCCGCACGCACGACCCGAAAGCGCCGGTGCTGAACGCTTTCCGCGGTATCCCGGCGTACGAACCCGACGCGGCCTGGGTGCTGACCGGGACCTTCGAGGCCTTCGACGAGCCGAAACCGACCACTGTCGGCGCCGTCGTCGAAGGACTCAGTCACGTCTACGTCTCCCCGGGCATCGTGCGGTTCGAACACGACGGCGTGGAGCACACGCTCACCGCGTTCAACGGCAAGAAGGACGGTCTGCTCATCCTGTTCACCGACGCCACGAGCGGCATCACCACCTACGCGGCGAACCGGTCGCTCGCGGTGCCTCCGCCGGATGAAAACGGCTCTGTAGTCCTCGACTTCACCCGCGCGACGAATCTCCCGTGCGCGTTCACCGATTTCGCCACGTGCCCCTTGCCGCCGGCGGGCAACAACCTCCCGTTCGCGGTGGAAGCGGGGGAGAAGCTGCCCTACGAGCGCCCACGCTGAACCGTCGCCAGAGCCGTCATCGCCTCCTGTTCGCGCTGAGCCAGCTCGGACAGGATGGCGGACGCGTCGGCGAGCCGTCGGGCGTCGCCGGTTTCCCCGGCCTGTGCGAACAATCGCGCGACCTCTGTCCACAGTGGAACGATCTCGCGGTACTTCTCATACGCTGTGCGGAGACCGGCGTCGTCGACGAGTGTCGTGCACTCTTCGAGGAAGTCCCGGTAGATCCGGCGGAAGAGCGCACCGCCGGTCCCCGCCCGCTCCATCAGGACGGCGGCCTGCGGAAGGTCGCGGGCCGGTTCGCTGCTGCGCTCCAGCCATTTTCGCACCTGGACGGCGGCCTTGCCGATCCCGCGATACCCGAGGTTGGCGATGGGCGGGTTCAGGAACTCCGCCGCGTTGGCCCGTACCGCCGTGCGGACGGCGTCGGCGAGCGGGACAAGGGGTGCGTCCACGCCGATGGTGAACGAGCGGTTCTTCGCCGTCATCGGTCCCTTTTCGCCGCGGGCGCGCTCCAGACTCGTCAATGACGTCGACACGGCACCGCCTTGCTGCGTGGTGTCGACGAGGAAGGCGTTCTCGCCGTCGTAGCCGTACAAAGCCGCGAAGTGTCCTCCGAAGTGGACTTTCGAGGTGAAGTACTCGAGGTGGTACGAGTCGAGCTGAAGACCGACGGGGAAACCGGCTTCGATCTGCTCGGCCACGTTCCGCCACGCTGTGCGCGCCGACGTCGTTTCCTTGACCCGCAAGGTGAGTCCGAGGCGTTCAGCCAGCTTCCGGGTGATCTCGGCGGGTTTCGCGCGCCCGCCGAGAAAGGGGAACGGCAGATTCTTCCCGTCCCAGTAGATGAAGCCCAGCCCTTCACCCAGCCCGAACAGCATCGGCTCGGACAGCTCGACCCCGGCGTGCCGCAGGAGGACGTCGAGGGTGCTGGTCTCGCAGTGCTCCCCGCCCTCGGTCTTGACGCCGTCGAGGATCACGCGGTCACCGGCCAGGCGATCTCGGTGCGGTAGGCCTCGGGCGCGACCGCCGGGCCGGGCGCCACCAGGTACAACTCCTCGGCGGGCCCGGTCGGGACGCGGTCGCGTTCGGCGATCCAGCGGCCCAGCGATCGGTAGGCCGCCTCGACGTCTTCGTAGCCGCCCTCGTGGATCGTCGCGGCGAGCAGGCCACCGGGAAGCTCGGCGGAACCGATCTCGCCGTCGTCCCGCACCGGCCCGTCCACCGGGACGAACAGTTCGACGGACAGCTCGTCGGGATCATCGGTGCGATAGCGGGTCCCGGGCGGGCCGGACGGCATGACGCCTTGAGCGTCGAGCGCCGCGAACAGCCGGGCGTAGGCGGGACCGATCCGCTCGGCCAGGCCGCTCAGCGGGGTCTGGATCGTCAGGCGGGCGATCGGCTGCGGCGTGCGCACGCGCTCGTAGACGTGCAGCCACCGCGTCGGCTCGGCGAGGACGGAGTCGAGCCCGCCGCTGATCGCCGCGAGTTCCGCGGCCCGCGCGGCCACCCGGTCGTGGTGCCGTTTGATCGCGGCCTTCACCTCGTCCGGGGTACCCGCGTCGAGGATCTCGGCGATCTCCGCCAGCGGCACCTCCAGTTCCCGCAGCCGCCGGATCAAGCCCGCGCGGGCGAACTGCTCCAGCGAGTACCGGCGGTACCCGGAGCCGGGGTCGATCCTGGCTGGCACCAGCAGCCCGAGCCGGTCGTAGTTCCGCAGCGCGCGGACCGACAGCCTGGTGGCGTGCGCGAACACGCCGATCGGCATCAAGGTCGTCATGGGAACAGCCTGAACCCTCTCCCGGGGAGAGGGTCAACCCGGTAGCTCACCCCAGTGACAGCCGATCGAGATCCGGGGCGGACGCGTGGTCGTTGGACAGCTTGATCGTGTTCGCTCCCGCCTTCAGTTCGACCGGCACCGACGTCGTGAGCTGGGTGTTGTTGCCGGCGCCATCGACCTTCACCTCGACCGGAGCGCCGCCGTTGACCGTGACGAAGTACGAGCGCGGCCCGTTGACGGTGAAGTCGATGTGGAGGGTGTAGCGCCTGGTCTCGGGCACGGTGACGTCGTCGAACCGCACGAACGAGTCCGGATCGCCGCCGATGTTGCGGACCTTCTGGCCGCCTGAGCAGACCCCGCAGTTCGTGACGCCCGCGCCGCCGACGTCGTTCGCCGAATCTTCGGCCTCGCGCATGAAGACCCGGTCCGCCGGTCGCGGGCTCACCCGCACCGGCTTGCTCACGGATTTCGTGCGGCCGAGGAGGTCGAACGACGCGGTGACCGGGATGTCGGCCGCGGTGACGCCTTCGGGCGGCACCAGCGTCCAGGACGCTTCGAGTTCGTTCCCGACGCGCATGGACCCCGCTTTCGCCGGAGCGCCCTGCACGCTCCAGCCCGTCGGGACGACCGGAGCCAGCGTGACCTCGCCGATCGCGTCATCGGCGTCGAGTCGCAGCTTCGCGTTGACCCGCAAGGACTGCCGCCCCGGGGAAAGCCATTGGACGCCACCGGGTTCGACGGTCAGGGTCGTCTTCGGGATGTAGGACGACGGCGGCAGGGGAGCGATCGCGATCCGGTCGAGGCCCGGCCCCGGCGTGGCTTTGCTGAACACCTTGAGTGTGTTTCCCCCGGCGTTCAAGGCGACGGGGATCGCCGTCGAGGCCACGGTTCCCGGTGTGCCGTCGTCGATCGCGGTCTCGACGGGCGCACCACCGTTGACGCTCACCGATACCGACGTCGCGGGCCCGGCCGAGGTGTCGAGCTGAAGCCGGTACGTCCCGGCCTCCGCGACCGTCACCCCCGGATAGGTGACCGAGTTGCGCGGGCCGCCGCCGAGCCCGGTGACCTGGAACGATCCGGAGCACGAGGTGCACCAGCCGAGGCGGGCGCGGCCGTCGTGGTCGTTGCGGAAGGACTCGGCCTCCAGCGGAGCCCGGTCACCCGGAAGCGACGTCGGGTAGCCGGACGCCACCTTGATCTCGTCGATCGCCAATTGCCGGTAGAAGGGTTTCGCCTGCGGGCCGGACCAGGTGTTCAGCACCTCGAGTTTGACGAAACGGGTCTGCCGTTCGCCGAAATCGATGAACTGCACGCCGCGAGCGCTCGGCATCGCCCCGGTGCGCACCGGGGCGCCCCAGTTCCGGCCGTCGTCGCTGACGTAGACGCGATAGTCCTTGATCCGGGACGAGTCCTCCGGCCTGCCGAACGATTCGCGCGCGTGCGTCGGCGACATCTCGCGCTGGTTCACCGCGAGATACGCCGCCGTCCGCCGCTTGCCGAGATCCAAGGTCAGGGAGACCGGTTGCTTGCCGTCGGCGTCCCAGTAGTTCTCGAAGTTCCCGTCGACGAGGTTCGACGCCGGGTGACCCGCGCGCGAGGACGAAGCGGTCGCCTTGATCGTCCGGGAGTCGAGGAAGTGCCGCTGCCCGGCGGTTTCGACCTTGAACACCGTGTCGTAGGTGTCCCAGTCCTTGATGTCCACAATGGTCAGATACCCGGCGGACTGACTGAAACGCAGCGGTTTCCCGGTGCGCACGTCGGACACCTTGGTCACCTGGTAGCCGTTGTCGCGCAGGCGGAGCAGATCGGTGCTCGGGCGGGTGACCACGTGCAAATACTGCGTCCCGGCGCCGGGCTCGACGGTGATGACGCCGTGCGCGCCGTCGTTCCAGAAGCCGGGCTGCATCCCGCCGTACATGTACCCGCCGCCCTCTTTGCCCTGCAGGGAGGATTTGATCGGGGGCACCCAGCTCGCCATGAAGTTGTTGTATGCCTCCTGCTGCGGCGGGAACTTCCCGTTCACCATCGGGGTTTCGGCCATCAGCGACTTCATCGACGAACCCGCGTTGGTGATGTAGCGACCGGTGGACAGCCGGAAGTCGACGGCCTGATCGGTACCGTCGTACCACCAGCCGCCATTGGTCGGCAGCTTGTAGTCGGCCTCGGTGAGCCGCGGCATCGGGGTGAACGCGGCCTGCGGGTAGTCGTACGGCGGGGTGATGCCGGTCTTCTGCTCGTTGCTGACGGTGTCCATGATCGGCGTGTCCTCGTTGTTGTTGCTCAGCAACCAGGACGGTCGTTTCTCACGGATCTGTTCGTAGAGCTTGTTCTTCTCCCAATAGTCGTTGTCGTTGTCGATCCAGAACCCGGCGAGGTCCGCGTAGCGGTCCATGACCTCGTGGAAGAGGTCGTAGCTGTACTCGCCGAAACCGGGGCGGGTGGTCAGGTCGACCTGCTTGCCCTTGTAGGCGGAGTACGCGGCGGAATCCAGCGACTCGACGCCGGTTTCCTTGTGCCACTGGGGATCGTCGGTCATGTAGAGGATCGTCCGGATACCTTTGGCGTTTCCGGCCTTGACGAGCTCGCCGAGGAGGTCGCGACGCGTGGCGCAGCTGCCCGGGATCGCCGACGGCCACGGCCGCGCGTAGCCCAGCCTGCTGTGGAAGGTGGCGAGCACGATGTAGGAGGCGCCGAGTTTGCGGGCCTCGTCCACCCAGTAGTCGGCGCTCCAGCCGCCGTCGGTGACGGCACGTTCCCAGGCGGCGCAGTCGGTCTGCCGTGGCGCGGTGAACATGCCCCAGTGGAGGAAGAGCCCCGCGGTGGCCTCGCGCAGCCATTTCTGGCGGGGATGGTGCAGTTCCGCGCTCGCCGGCGGCGTGGTGAGCAGACCCGCCACCAGGGCGAGGACCAGGGCGAGCCAGGCGGTGCGGTGAACTCTCATGACCATCCGCTCTCATCTAGGGCGTGGTTGCCGAGAGATCCGATGATTGCGGCAGATATCTCGGCGGTCAAGCCCCGTTGAGCGGGACATAGCTCTAGTCGTCGGAGGTGTCGCGCGACGAAGCCCTCTCGTCTGCAGTACGAGAGGGCTTGCCGGGCTTGACTCAGATGTTGAAGCCGGGGTGGGTCGCGAAAGCGTTGTCGATCACGAGGTTCCCGCGCTGGCGGGCTCGTTCACGCAACGCCGACGTCGTGCGGGCGCCCTGGGCGAAGAACCACCACAGGTAGAGCGCGCCGTACATCCAGGCGCCCTCGTAGCCCCACGTGGAGTCGGCGCCGCTCTTGCCGGCGCCGAACACCGAACCCGCCGGGAAGTTCGCGTTGTGCGGTTTCCCGCCCTGATGCCGCGATTCGTGGATCAACGTCTCCGCGCGGCCGGGAACGTCCTTGGAGTACCAGAAACCCAGGTACAACTCGATCCGGTCGTCGACGAACGCCCCTTTGAACGAGCGCGCGATGGCACTGCCGTCGCCACAGAGCGAACGGAGGTCGTCGCAGTTGTCGCGGACGTAGCGGCGCGCCCAGTTCAGCATCGCGCCGGAATAGGCGTCGTTCTGGTAATCCTGCGCCGAATAGGTCAGCAGATAGCACGCGTTGAACGTCCGCGCGAGCGGCTTGTCGGTGTTGCACGCGTCTTCCCAGCCGAAGCCGTCGTCCCAGTAGTCCTTGTTGCCCGCGAAGCCGTAGGTGTTCCAGAAATAGTCGATGTAGGTCTGATTGCAGATCGAGGCGCCGTAGAAATTGTCCCCGGTCACGTTCTTGTCAGGCACGGTGTAGCTGCAAGTGGCCATCGGAGATCACCTGTCTGTAGAAGGAATTCGTTCGGTTCAGGAGGGCGGAGGCACGTCGTCGGTCTGCTTGTCCTTCACGTACCGGCCGCCGACGGCCTGCGGGACACCGCGGACGTCGACCCGCCGGATGTTCAGCAGGCGCTCGTCCTCGGTGCCGCTCAGCTCCTCGCGCACCCGGGCGGTGAGCTCGGTGTCACCGACCTCGGCGATGGCCTGGACCGCCGCGCGCCGCACGGTGAACACCTCGTGCCGGACCTGCCGCAGCAGCAGGTCCTTGGCCGCGCTGTCTCCGGCGGATGCCAGGCGTGCCAACGCTTCCACGGCGGTGGTGCGGATGATCACCTCTTCGCCGACGGTGCTGATCCCGTGTGCCGGGTCGTCGGAACGCTCCGGCGGGATCGGCTGGCGCAGCACGTTTTCGAGCGCCGGAACGGCGGCCGCGTGCCGCAGGTCGGTGAGCAGCTGGACCAGGCCCCAGCGCTCCAGGTACTGCTCCTCGGACAGGGCGTCGTACTGCTCGCCGAGGGCTGGGACGACGTCGTCCGCGCGCTCGCGAAGCCTGTCGAGGCTCCGCTGGTAATTGCGCTCGGCGTCCTCGCCGGACGCGGCCATGGTTTCGGCGGCCTGGGTCACCAGCTCGCCGATTTCGCTGTTCGAGAAGCTTCCCAGACCCGAACTTCCCGGGCCCGCTTCGAGGTTGTCACCACCCGGGCCCAAGGACGGGGTGTCGGGGTTGCGTGGGGTCGGCATGAGGTTCTCCTTCGCATCGGCGGTGATGCTGACGGAAGGAAGGAACGCTACACCGGGCGGCAGATACCTGGATTTCGGAAAAATCGCCCCATCGGGCAGAACGGGATTTTCACCGCGGGAATCCGAAAAGAATTTTGCTCACCGGAAACTGCGCGTTCGGCGAAAAGCCTTCACGGATTCCCGCTCGTGATCAATGACGGACGTCGATGACGACCCGGTTCGGCGAAGTCAGGGTGAACACGGTGACCGGCGTCCTGGACCGGACGCCGAGACCGATGGACAACGTGCCCTCGTAGTCACCGGTGACCGCGACCGCCATGACATTGTGGAGGTTCCGGGTCCGGAACTTCTGCGGTCCGGGATAGGTCGGATTCCCGGCGTCGTCGTGCGCGGCCGCCGGAGTCGCGGCGACAGCGATGAAGTATTCCCCGGTCAGCCACACGATCTCGCCCGAGCCGTCGGCGATCAGCTCGTCGACGAGGTCGTACCGGACGGCGGGCGCGGGCCCCGCGGTCAGGTCGAGCACGACCCGGTCGAAGCCGGGGTTCTGGCCGGTGCGAATCCCGGTCATCGTGGGGATCGCCTGGGCCGCGACGGAAGCGGGCGCTGCCGCGGTGATGGCGCCGGTGAGCATGAGGGTGGTGGCGGCGAGCGCCCCGAGCGCGCGCCGGAGAGTACCGGTCATGACGATGACCTCCTGCCGGAGAGTTGGTTCCGGAAAGACGTCCGTCGTGGCGCGGAGGTTGTATTCTTCGCTCGATCGTTACTGATCGCCGAATTGACGTCGAGCGATCTCGAAGTCCACTGGAAAAGGGTTTCTCACTCGCTGGGCGAGCGAACGCATGTAGTGGAGATCGCTTTTCGCGGACGCGATGAGATGTGTGAATCTCCGGTCCTCGTCCCGGTGGCTGTCGTCCTGTGAGCCGAGCAGAATCGCTGTGCCGCCCACGATTCCGGTGCACAGCGCGGGTTCTCCGGTGTAGTCGCTGAATTCCTTCGGCAGGAAGCCGCCGGTGCTTCGGAACGCCTTGGCGACGACGGACCACGCGGACGGGGAGCAATCCGGTCCGGCGATCTCGCCGTTGCCGCTGTGTGCCGGAACTTCGGACGCGAGGAGCCGGCCGCCGATGGCGACCGCTGTGACGTGGTCACATCCGTGGTACGGCATCGCGCCGTGGTTCGGGCCGATGCGCGGGAACGTTACTACGGCTGACTCTCATGTCATAGAAGCTCTGATCAACTTCGTGTGCTCCTTGCCGGATCGTTCGTGGATGGTGTACTAGTACACCGTAGGCGCGATGATTGGCGACAGCTTTCATCGCCTCTGACCTTCAGGGACAGGAGAAGTTCTTGGCCTCAAGAACGGGCTCTCGGATTTTGGTCATTGTCCTGTCGCACCGCGAATTGTCGATCACTGCCGCGAATAGTGGAGGACTTCATGGTGATCCAACTGGAGAGAGACTGCGTTGGATATCCGGCGACCACACCGATAAGTGATACTTGGCGTCGGGAGACGAGTGACGAGCTGCCCGCTCGTCTGGCAAGGAACCTGGCGATGCTCTCCGGTGCGGAGAAGGCTTGGAGACCCTACGTCGAGATCGCGCAGGCCTCGCCGGCTGAGCCTCGAACTGCCCGTCGCCGGACACCCTCCGCTGGAGCACAGTCGATGTTCTTGGAACGCCTCATGGTGATCGTGGAGATGCGGCGCAGAGTTGCATATCGCAGGCTGACGGTGCGGAACGTCATCGCTTGTGAAAACGGGGTCGGCGGCTACGCGACGAGGGCTCTGACCGGGTGGTCCGGCGATATGCAGGCCATTCCCGTCAAAGCGATCTTCGGTTGCTGTGTGGAGGCCGCGCCGGGCGGCCGCCCTGGGGACCCGCCGGCCGTGGACCTGCGCTTTCCGGAACCACTGCGAAAAGGGGAGCGTCACGAGTTCGTTTCCCTCGCGTGCGACGAAGATCTCGACGCGGAACGACACTGGATCAATGTCGCCGTCGACTATGGCGGGATCGCGCCGAGCGTGGTCGACAGTGAGGGCAGAGTGATCCGAGGGCTGAGCGTTAGTGTCACCTTCGACGACTGTGTCCCCGAGGCCTGCTGGTGGTACGCGGAACAAGACGAGCGAGAGCGTATGGTCTCCCCTCCTGTCGGAGATGGACGTCTTCTCGAGATCCGGCGAGGAGCCGTGGAGCACACTTTCGTGGGTACCTGTCGACCACAAAAGGAATACGGCATCGCGTTCCGCTGGGCCCGGTCCTGAACGAAGGGGCCGCCCAGCGAAGGGCAGCACCGTTCGGAAAGGCCGTCAGCTCACCATCCGCGTTCGCGCCACTCCGCGAGGTGTCCCCGCTGCTCGCCCAGCGTCGAGTCGTCCCCGTGCCCCGGGTAGAACCACGTCTCGTCCGGCAGCTCGTCGAAGATCCGCGACGAGACATCGTCCAGCAGCGAAGTGAAATCCGAAGGCGAACCGGTCTTCCCGACACCGCCTGGGAAGAGCGAGTCGCCGGTGAACAGGTGCGGGTGTCCCGCCGGGTCGCGGTACAGCAACGCGATCGAGCCGGGGGTGTGGCCGCGCAGGTGAATCACCTCGAGGACGACCTGCCCGACCTTGAGTGTGTCGCCGTGTTCGACGAGGAAGTCCGGCGGGATCGGCAGCGGTTCGGCGTCGAGCGGGTGGGCGGCGGTGTTCGAGCCGTTCGCGCCGGCGACGGCGCCGAGGGCCTGCCAGTGGTCCTGGTGCTGATGGGTGGTCACGACGGTCCTCAGCGCGGGACGGTCGGGGCCGTGGCCGATGAGGTCGGAGATGCGTTCCGGATCGTTCGCGGCGTCGATCAGCAGCGCCTCGTTCTCGGCGCGGCAGACGAGCAGATAGGCGTTGTTGTCCATCGGACCGACCGACAGCTTCGTGATGGTGAGCGCGTCCAGGGTGCGACGGGTGGCGTCTCCGCCGGGTTCGACGTGCCCGGTGTAGGTCTCGACGATGTTCACGGTGCACACGGTAGTCGTTCCCCTGCAATCGGTTCCACCCGCACAGGCGCCGCACAGGGTCAGGCCGTAGGCTCGCGTCGCCCCGCCAGCCGAACCACAGGACACCCGTGCCCGACGCCTCACCGCGCACCCCGCGCAAGATCAGCTGGGACGTCCTTCGCGTTGTCGCCGTCTTCGCGGTCATGCTCGGGCATGTCACTCATCAGGGTGCTCTCCTGCACCCGGAACTGGTGGGGTACCCCTTCCGGGTGACCGCCCAGTTCGGAGCCGCCATCCTTTTGGTGATCTCCGCCTTCTTCGTGTGCGCGAGCCTTCGAAAGGGTGAACCTCGGCGGTGGCTGTGGAACCGGGTGGCGCGGCTGGTGCCCGCGTACCTGGTGGCGGTGACAGTCACCTACGTCGTCGCCCGGTACGCGACGATCCGGTTCAGCGGCCTGCCGTTCCCGCCCGGCCTCTCCGGATTCCTGTTCGGCGTTCCGCAGGGGCCGCCGACCGATCCCTCGCCCTGGTACATCCCCACCGGCGCCGATCTGCTCGCCAACCTGGGCATGGTCCAGGAATGGGGCTGGCGGTACGAACTCTTCTACTACCTCGACGGCGCCTACTGGACGCTGCCGGTCCAGCTCGTCGCGTTCACCGCCGCGGCCCTGCTGTGGCCCCGTCGCTGGCGCACCCACCGGCTCACCGTCGGGCTGCTCTGGGCGCTGATCCTGGTGCCGCTCTTCCTGCGGTTCGTCGTGTTCGACCCGGTCTCCACGCCGAAGCTCGTCGAGACCTTCTACTACGGTTTGGGCCTGCATCGCGTGCACGTCTTCGCCATCGGGATCGCGATCTGGCTGTGGGCGAAACGACGGCTGGCGCACTGGCACCTCGCGCTCTTCGTGATCGCCGCCTGCGCCGCGCAGGACCTGCAGGTCTTCCCGTTCCACCAGGCCCTGCCCAACGATCCGGAGCGCTGGCCGTCGCTCGTCGGGTTCGCGATCATGCTGCTGCTGGTGTGCCTGGCCGCGCGCGGGCCGGACTGGCGGCTCCCCGGCCTCTCCAGGATCGCCCCGGCTGTCACCTGGCTCGCGGGCATCTCGTATGGTCTTTATCTGGTGCACCAGGAACTCGGATACATCCTGGCCCGTGCCCTGCTGAACGTCGGCGTCCCCGGCTGGCTTCGTCTCCCGCTCGTGCTGGCCGCCGCCGTCCTGGGGGGCTGGGCGATCACCGCGGGCGTGGAGCGGCCGGTCCACCGGTGGCTCACCGCTCGCCGGGATCGACGCGATAAGCCTGGAAAACCGCAGTTCAGAGACTCAGAACCAGTTTCTGTCGGTGGTGCCTCGTAGCATGGATGCGGCCGCCCGTGCAGCTATCGACCGGGCCGGCGACCGCAGCTGAGAATGAAACCTGAAGGGACCCTGGCGTGGCTGATCGCCTCGTTGTTCGCGGCGCCCGCGAGCACAACCTCCGCGGAGTGGATCTCGACCTGCCCCGCGACAGCCTGATCGTGTTCACCGGTCTGTCCGGGTCCGGGAAGTCGAGCCTCGCTTTCGACACCATCTTCGCCGAAGGGCAGCGCCGCTACGTCGAGTCGCTGTCGGCGTACGCGCGCCAGTTCCTCGGCCAGATGGACAAGCCGGACGTCGACTTCATCGAGGGCCTGTCGCCCGCGGTGTCGATCGACCAGAAGTCCACGTCGCGCAACCCGCGTTCGACCGTCGGCACCATCACCGAGGTCTACGACTACCTGCGCCTGCTCTACGCCCGCGCCGGCAAGGCGCACTGCCCGCAGTGCGGCGAGGCGATCAGCAAGCAGACCCCGCAGCAGATCGTCGACCAGGTGCTCGCCATGGAGGAGGGCACCCGCTTCCAGGTGCTCGCGCCGGTCGTGCGCGGGCGCAAGGGGGAGTACGTCGACCTCTTCGAGAACCTGCAGCAGCAGGGTTACGCGCGTGTCGTGGTCGACGGGACGATCCACCCGCTCACCGACCCGCCGAAGCTGAAGAAGCAGGAAAAGCACCAGATCGCCGTCATCATCGACAGGCTTTCGGTGAAGACGAGCTCGCGGCAGCGGCTCACCGACTCGGTCGAGACCGCGCTGCGGCTGGCCGACGGCCTGATCGAGCTGGAGTTCGTCGACCTCCCGGAGAACGACCCGCACCGCGTGCGCGGCTTCTCCGAGAACCTCGCCTGCCCCAATGGCCACCCGCTGGCGATCGAGGACCTCGAGCCGCGCTCGTTCTCCTTCAACGCGCCCTACGGTGCCTGCCCCGACTGCACCGGTATCGGCGTCCGCAAGGAGGTCGATCCGGAGCTCGTGGTCCCGGACGACGAGATGTCGCTCGGTGAGGGCGCCATCGCGCCGTGGGCGGGCGGCCAGAGCGCGGACTACTTCATCCGGCTGCTCGAATCGCTTTCGGAGACCATCGGCTTCCGGATGGACACCCCGTGGCGCAAGCTGCCGGCGAAGGTCCAGAAGGCCGTCCTGCACGGCGTCGACGAGCAGGTCCACGTCCGCTACAAGAACCGCTACGGCCGCCAGCGTTCGTACTACGCGAGCTTCGAGGGCGTCATCCCGTTCCTCGAGCGGCGCCAGGAGCAGACCGAGTCCGACTACATGCGCGAGCGGTACGAGGGCTACATGCGCGAGGTGCCGTGCCCGGCCTGTCAGGGCACGCGGCTCAAGCCGGAGATCCTCGCGGTCACCCTGGAGCACAAGACACAGGGCGACCGGTCGATCGCCGAGGTGTGCGCACTCTCGATCGCGGAGGCGTCGCGGTTCCTCGACGAGCTCGAGCTCGGCAAGCGCGAGCAGGTCATCGCGGGCGCGGTGCTCAAGGAGATCCAGGCGCGGCTGCGCTTCCTCCTCGACGTCGGCCTCAACTACCTCTCGCTCGACCGTGCCTCCGGGACGCTGTCCGGCGGCGAGGCGCAGCGCATCCGGCTCGCCACGCAGATCGGTTCCGGTCTGGTCGGCGTGCTGTACGTGCTGGACGAGCCGTCGATCGGCCTGCACCAGCGGGACAACCACCGGCTGATCGAGACGCTGGTCCGGCTGCGCGACCTCGGCAACACGCTGATCGTCGTCGAGCACGACGAGGACACCATCCGCTCCAGCGACTGGGTGGTCGACATCGGCCCCGGCGCGGGGGAGCACGGCGGCCACATCGTCCACAGTGGACCGTACAAGAAGATCCTGCGGAACAAGGAATCGATCACCGGCGCGTACCTGTCGGGACGCACCAAGATCGAGGTCCCGGCGATCCGGCGCCCGATCGACAAGAAGCGTCAGCTGACCGTCGTCGGCGCGCGCGAGCACAACCTGCGCGGGCTCGACGTGTCGTTCCCGCTCGGCTGCCTCGTGTCGGTCACCGGTGTCTCGGGTTCCGGGAAGTCCACCCTGGTCAACGACATCCTCGCGACGGTGCTGGCGAACAAGCTCAACGGCGCCCGCCAGGTGCCGGGCCGTCACACCCGCGTGAACGGCTTGGGAGGCGTCGACAAGCTGGTCCGCGTCGACCAGTCGCCGATCGGCCGCACGCCGCGGTCCAACCCAGCGACGTACACCGGCGTCTGGGATCACGTGCGCAAGCTGTTCGCCGCGACCACCGAGGCTAAGGTGCGCGGTTACCAGCAGGGCCGGTTCTCCTTCAACGTCAAGGGCGGCCGGTGCGAGGCCTGCGCCGGTGACGGCACGATCAAGATCGAGATGAACTTCCTGCCGGACGTCTACGTCCCCTGCGAGGTCTGCAAGGGCGACCGGTACAACCGCGAGACCCTCGAGGTGCACTACAAGGGCAAGACCGTCTCCGACGTGCTGAACATGCCGATCGAGGAGGCGGCCGAGTTCTTCGAGCCGATCAAGGCGATCCACCGGCACCTGGCGACCCTCGTCGACGTCGGCCTCGGCTACGTCCGGCTCGGGCAGCCCGCGCCGACGCTGTCGGGCGGTGAGGCGCAGCGCGTCAAGCTGGCCAGCGAACTGCAGAAGCGGTCCACCGGCAAGACGGTCTACATCCTCGACGAGCCGACCACCGGTCTGCACTTCGAGGACATCAGCAAGCTGATCGGCGTGATCAACGGCCTGGTGGACAAGGGCAACACGGTGATCGTCATCGAGCACAACCTCGACGTCATCAAGACCTCGGACTGGATCATCGACATGGGCCCCGAGGGTGGTTCCGGCGGTGGCACCGTGATCGCGGAGGGCACGCCGGAGCACGTCGCCTCGGTGGAGGAGAGCTACACCGGTGAGTTCCTGAAGACCGTTCTCGCCTGAGGTCACCAAGTGCAATGAAGGGGCCTTTCATAGCAAAATTTGCTATGAAAGGCCCCTTCATTGCGCGCGCGGACTAGCCCTTCCCCGTGGTCCGGTCCAAGACGGGCGAAGCGGGCCCGTAGTAGAAGGCGCGCAGCCGGTACGAGGCGCCTTCCTCGCCCGGCATCGAGGCGAGCCCGGCCGACGTCGTCCCCGGATCCGACATCTCGATCGGCACGAAACCGTCCGTGCCGGGTTTCTCGATCTCCACGAGGAAACCGTCCTCGTCGCTGGAGCGGTCCGCCCAGCTGAACCGCACCATCGCCTCCGGCGCGGGCTCGGCCCGGAACGACGCCGGAGCGGCCGAGCGATCGCCCGCCCGCAAGGACACGGGAGGTCCGGACGAGGCCGGGGTGGCGACTCCGGAAACCGTGACAGCGTCCGACACGGCGCCGTAGAAGGGCCGGATCCGGTAGTAGAACCGCGTTTCCGGCATCAGATCCGGATGCCGGTAGGTCGTCTGCCGAGGCGGCACGAACCGCAGGATCGTGTACTCACCGTGCGGATCGGTGGTGTATTCGACGATCCTGCCCGCGACGTCCGGATCGTCGTCCGGCCAGCTCAGGTCGACGTTCACCGGATCGGTCAGCGTCGCGGTGAAACCGGGTTCCGCACCGCATCCCGACACGAAAGCGACCGCCAGCAGAACGGCCGCGAGTTTCCTTGGCACGCCTCGTCCCTCCCGGGAATCAGGCGGCGGCGGGATCCGGAGGCGTCAGCATACGAGCGCGTCCGGTGATCGACAAGACCCGGTTGAACCGCGGCCCCGCGCGGTCCGTGTGGGAGGCAAGAGGAGGCGGCCATGGAGAACCGAGGAGAGGCCGGTGCCGATGCACAGTTCGATCGCGGCGCGCGCCGAACGATCCACTCTGCCCCTGCGGGTTGCAGTACTGTCCTCGCCGACCCAGAAGACCGTCGGGAGGACGCGAGTGGCGATCGGAGGCTGGCGGCCCAAAAAGGCCAAAGGCGAGGACTTGGTCCGGCACTTGTACGCCGAACACGGGCGAAGCCTGCTGGCGTACGCGACAAGGCTGACCGGGGACCGCGCGGCCGCGGAGGACGTCGTGCAGGAGACCTTGGTGCGGGCGTGGAAACACGCCGAAGACCTGGAGAACGACGCGAAGGGATCGGTGCGGGGCTGGCTGCTCACGGTCGCCCGGAACATCATCACCGACCGCGCGCGGGCCAGGGCGGCGCGGCCGCCGGAAGTGCCGGAGCCCGAAGAGGGAGCGCCGACCCCGGCGGTGGAACGGGACCACGCGCAGAGCGTGGTGGACTCCATGGCCGTGCTCGGCGCGATGGACGGTCTTTCCCCGGAACATCGTGACGTCCTGGTGGAGATCTACTACCGGGGCCGGACGGTGGCCGAAGCGGCGCAGTCCCTGGGCGTGGCCCCGGGTACCGTTAAGTCGAGATCTTATTACGCGTTACGGGCGCTCAGAGCCGTGATGTCGGGACCAGGGAAGGAGGTAGCGCGATGAGTGCGGTGGGACACGACCAGGGCCAGCTCGCCGCCTACGTCCTCGGCGGGCTCACGGCGGCGGAAGCGGCCACGTTCGAGACGCATCTCGCGAGCTGCCCCGCGTGCCGGCGTGAGGTGCGCGAGCTCTCGGAACTGCGGTATCACCTCGACGAGGTTCCGCCGGAGGCGTTCCTCGAAGGACCTCCCGACGGCGGCGACCTGCTTTTGCAGCGCACGCTCCGCCAGGTTCGCGAAGAAGAAGGCACCCAGGAGCGCAAACCGCGACGGGTCCTGGCTTTGGCCGGCGCGGCCGTGCTGGTCGTCGTGGCGCTGGGCGCGGGTGTGCTGGTCGGGCGGCAGACGTCGCCCGAACCGTCGACGGTGGCCTTGCCGGTGCCGACGGCGACCGCCCCGGTCCCCGGCACCCGCGACATCGCGGCGACCAACCGGGAAACGGGTGTGCAACTGGCGGTCCGGGTGGCCCCGGCGATGGGCTGGGTCCGGCTCCACGCGAAGGCGGAAGGTGTCCGAGCGGGCGAGAAATGCCAGCTCGTCGTGGTGACCAAGAGCGGCGAGCGGGTCAACGCGGGCAGCTGGCTGGTTTCCGCGAAGGGCGAACGCGAGGGCACCGGGATCGACGGTTCGGCGCTGGTCGCCCCGGACGACGTGGCTTCGGTCGACGTCGTGACCATGGACGGCCGGAACCTGGTGTCGGCGCGGGTATGACGGGCTCGCTCACGGGTCGCGGAGGCGGTTGGTACCGCTTCCGCGACACGTGGGTGCTTCCCGCCTCGCCCAAGGCGGTCTTCGACGCCGTCGTCGACCTCGCCGCGTATCCGCTGTGGTGGCGCGATGTCCGTTCGGTCAGCAAGGTCGACGAGGACACCGCCGAACTCGTCTGCCGGTCCAGGCTGCCGTACGCGCTGACCGTCCGGATGCATCGCGACCGTCAGGACGAGCACGAGGGCCGGGTGCGGGTCCTGCTCAGCGGCGATCTCGAAGGGATGCTGGCGGGCGTCCTGACCTCGGTGGGTGACGGCACCCTCCTGGAGATCACGCAGGAGGTCGAGGCCCGGAAACCGTTGCTGCGCAAGCTCGATCGCATCGCCAGGCCGGTCTTCCGGATCAACCACGCGCTCATGATGAGACGGGGACAACACGGCTTGCGGGGGTATCTCGCCTAGGCTCGGGCCATGCGTGTCGCTGTCGTGCAGCCGTTCACCGTCCCCGCGGACCTTTCCGCGAACATCGCCGAGCACGCGAGGCTCCTCCGGATCGCGGAGGCCGACCTCTGCGTCTTCCCCGAGCTCTCCCTGACCGGCTTGGAGTTCGAGGCGCTCGCCGCCGACCCGGGGCTCTGGCTGACAGCGGACGACCCGCGCCTCGAACCGCTCCGGGAGGCCTGCCGGGCGAGTGGTGTCCACGCCGTCATCGGGCTTCCGCTGGTGGAAGACGGCCGTCGGTACATCGGTTCGCTCATCATCGGTGCGCGCGGCGAAACCGTTGCCACCTATGCGAAACGGAATCTGCACGACAGCGAGGACGAGCTGTTCGAACCAGGCACGCGACAGGTGATCGTCGACGTCGGTGGCAGGCGTCTCGGCCTCGCGATCTGCCTCGACGCCGCGAATCCGGACCACTCGCGGGAACTCGCCGAAGCGGGAGCCGAGGTCTACGTCCTCAGCGCCCTGTTCAGCGAGGGACAGGAACAACGGCTGCTCGACCAGGTCGGCGTCGCGGCCGGGCACGGGATGTGGGTCGTGCTCTCCCAGTACTCCGGCAAGACCGGCGGGATGGCCGCGTTCGGCGGCAGCGGGGTCTGGAAGCCCGGAGGCGCCGCCGAAGTACGCCTTGGCGGCGAAGTCTCCGAGTGGGCTTACGCGACGATCACCTCCTGAGCCTTCTTTTCGCGCAGGAAGACGGCCGCGACGAGGGCGGCGAGAACGAACCTCTTTCCCCAGGTGAGGCCTTGGTGCATCACTTGTAACAGCGCCCATCTTGTGTGACTCTGTTCCGTGCCGGAAGGAGGCACTTTCATGTCCCAGGGGAACAACGATGTGACCGCGCAGGCCAGGGTGGTCGACCCGGAAAAACTCGAGGTGTGCACCGTGCTCGAGGTGATCAACCGGATCAGCGGCAAGTGGGCGATCGGCATCCTGCTGGAGGCCACCCGCGGTCCGGTGCGGTTCACCGAGCTGGAGCGATCGGTGGAGGGGATCAGCCGGCGGATGCTCACCCTGACGTTGCGGAACCTCGAACGCGACGGCCTGCTCGTGCGCACCGTGTACCCGACAGTGCCGCCGAAGGTGGAGTACGAGGCCACGGCGATGGCGAAGGAGCTGTACGCGTCACTGAGCGGTTTGCTGAGCTGGGCGGAACGGCACCGCGAATCGATCGCCGCGTCGCGCGTCGTCTACGACGAGAAGGTCAGCGCCTGACATCGGCCGCGTGCACGGCCCGCTGGACGTGCGAGCACAGCATGTCGAAGTACATCTTGTGGAACGGCAGGTCCGTGCTGTTCTTCGCGGACCAGCTCTCCCAGAGACCGCCCGGCCGCAGATAGCGTGACGTGTAAGCCGTCCTGAGGTCGGCGTCGATGTGGTGCAGCGCCGCGAGCGCCCACGCCTGGTCGTAGCGCAGGTCCGGCCGCGCGAGGTAATGGTCCAGATAGGACACGAGGATCTCGGCGTCGGCGATCGTGCCGAACCGGGCGAGCGCGAAACAGTAGCCCTGCCCGGCGAAGACCATGCCGCTTTCCAGGAACAGTTCGCGGACGCGCCCGCGCCACGCGGTCCGGCGGTCGGCGCCGATCAGCCAGGCCGCGGTGATGCGTGGCCGCCAGCCGTCGTCGAGCAGCGTTTCCAGGTCTTCGTCGGTGATCCGGCGCGCGTCCTCGACGAGGTCGCCCAAGAAGATCTCGCGCTCGGGATCACTCATCATCCCGGCGAAGTTGCCGTGCAACAGCTTCGAGTACCGCGAGATCACGTAGCGGTCGATGGCGTCCGGCATGGCCTGGAGTTTTCCAGAAAAGAAGAACCGCGGTGCGAGGACGGGGGACCCTCGCACCGCGGTTACGGTTCGTCGCCGGGCGCTACGCGTGCGCCACGGTCTTCTCCCGGTCTCCGTCAGGCTCCTTGGAGGTGTCGGAGTGGTCGTCGATCAGGGTGGCTTCGTCGAACGGGGCCTGACCGCTGAAGACCCGGTTGGCCTGGTCGCGGTCGAACTCCTTGGTCCACGTTCCGACCAGGACGGTCGCGACGGCGTTGCCCGCGAAGTTCGTCAGCGCGCGGGCTTCGGACATGAACCGGTCGATGCCGAGGATGAACCCGACGCCGTCGACCAGTTCCGGCCGGTGCGACTGGAGGCCGCCGGCGAGGGTGGCGATACCGGCGCCGCTCACGCCCGCCGCGCCCTTCGACGCGATGATCATGAACAGCAGCAAGGAGATCTGCTCGCCGACGCCCAGGGGCTGATCCTGGGCGGTCGCGATGAACAAGGTCGCCATCGTCAGGTAGATGGCCGTGCCGTCGAGGTTGAACGAGTACCCGGTGGGCACGGTGATGCCGACGACGGGCTTGGAGACGCCGAGGTGCTCCATCTTCGCGATCAGGCGCGGCAGGGCCGATTCGGACGACGAGGTCGAGAGGATCAGCAGGAATTCACGGCCGAGGTAGCGGAGCAGCGTGAAGATGTTGACCCGGGCGCCGAGCCACAGGACGGTGCCGAGCACGCCGAACACGAACACCAGGCAGGTCAGGTAGAAGCCGATCATGATGACGGCGAGGCTGCGCAGCGCGCCCCAGCCGGTCTCGCCGACCACCGCGGCGATCGCGCCGAACGCGCCCACCGGAGCCACCCACATGATCATGGCGAGGATCCGGAACACCAGCCGCTGGATGTGCTCGATACCGCGGCGGATCGGCTCGCCCTTGGTGCCGAGCTTCTGGACGGCGAATCCGGCGAGCAGGGCGACCAGAAGCGTCTGCAGCACCTGGCCTTCCGTGAACGCGGAACCGAAGCTGGTCGGGATGATGCCCATCAGGAAGTCGACGGTGCCTTCGCCGCCCTCGGCCTGCGTGTGCGCCTTCGCCGCGGCGGCGGGATCGAGATGCAGGCCCTCGCCCGGGTGCAGCAGGTTGCCCACGACGAGACCGATCGCGAGCGCGAAGGTCGACATCATCAGGAAGTAGCCGAGCGACAGCAACCCGACCTTGCCGACCTTCGCGGCCTTCGCCACCGATCCGATGCCGAGCACGATGGTGCAGAAGATGATGGGGGAGATCATCATCTTGATCAGGTTGACGAAGCCCGTGCCGAGCGGCTTGAGCTCCTTGGCCAGATCCGGCGCGGCGAATCCGACGATGACGCCGAGGACGACCGCCGCGATCACGGCCATGTACAGGTAGTGCATCTTGTCGCGGCGTCGGGGCGCCGCTTCCGGCGTTGTAGGCACCTTTGCCTCCAGCTCAGGGGGGGGTGTTCGTGGGGATTGCCCATCACTATCACTCGGTCAGGTGAGCTGGGTCACGGTTGTGTTCATTGAGTTCGCACGAGTGCCTTTTAGGGAATTCCGTCCCGGGCATGTGAAGCGGTACCGGTGTCGGTGTGCTGGTATGAGCGGGTGCCCTCGACGACGCGGATCCGGACCAGGCGCGGCAGTCTCGCCCGTCAGCTGCTGATTCTGCAGCTCGTCGTGCTTTTCGTGCTCGTCGCGGCCGGCGTCACCTTCGCCTACCTCGATTCCGTACGGGCCACCGAAGACCGGGCGCGGGACAAGGTGACCGCGGTCGCCGAAGCGGTGGCGGACGCGCCCGGCGTGCTCGCCGCACTGTCCACATCGGAGCCCACCCGGACACTCCAGCCGTTCGCGCAGAGTGTCCGCTCGGACACGGAAGTGGATTTCGTGACCATCATGGACACGAACGGGATCCGCTACACCCACCCGAATCCGGAGCTGATCGGGCAGCCGTTCATCGGCAACATCGGCGAGGCACAGCGCGGCGGCAAGGTCGTCGAGACCTACGCGGGTTCTCTCGGCCCTTCCGAACGCGTGGTGGTCCCGGTGCGCGGCGCCGCGGGACAGGTCGTCGCGCTGGTGTCGGTCGGCATCACCGTCGAAGCGATCGACGCCGAATTGCGCGAACGCCTGTGGCCGTTGATCGGGGTCGCGGTGGCGGTGCTGGTGGTCGGCGGGATCGGCAGCTATCTGGTCAGCGCCCGGCTCCGGCGGCAGACCAGGGGGATCGCGCCCGAGGAACTGAGCAACCTGTTCGAGTACCACGAAGCCGTCCTGCATTCGATGCGTGAGGGACTGCTGCTCGTCGGCGGCGACGGCCGGGTGGTGCTGTGCAACGACGGCGCCCGCGCGCTGCTGGGCGTCGCCGACGATCCGGTCGGCCGGGAGCTGTCCGCATTGGACATTCCCGAAGACCTCGTCGAAGCGTTCACGTCGGGGGAGGAGCGCACCGACGAACTCCACCTCACCGAAGCCCGGGTGCTCGTCGTGAGCACGGCGCCGGTGCGTTCGCGAGGGGAGGCGATGGGCACCGTCGTGATCCTGCGTGACCACACGGAACTCCAGGAGCTGACAGGGGAACTGACCACGGTGCGCGGACTGGCCGAGGCGCTGCGGTCGCAGGCGCACGAAGCGGCGAACCGGCTCCACACCGTCGTTTCGCTGGTCGAGATCGGCCGCCCCGAACAGGCCGTCGAGTTCGCGACCGAAGAACTCGCGCTGGCGCAGGAACTCACCGATCGCGTGGTCGGCGCGGTCGCCGAACCCGTGCTGGCGGCGTTGCTGCTGGGCAAAGCGGCCGAGGCGAGCGAACGCGGCGTCGAGTTCACGATCACGCCCGACACCGTGATGGAGGATTCGGACACCGGCGTCCCGCCGCGAGACCTGGTGACCATCCTCGGCAACCTGATCGACAACGGGATCGACGCGGCGGCGGGGAACGCGGGCGAGGGTGGACGCCCGGGAGTCGAGGTCACCGTGCGTTCCGACGCCGACGGGTTGCTGCTGCGGGTCGCGGACACCGGCCCTGGTGTCGAAGACGTCGAAGAGGTGTTCCGGCGCGGCTGGTCCACCAAACCGGAGGACGGGCACGGGCTCGGTTTGGCGCTGGTGGGGCAGGCGGTGCGACGGCACGGTGGGACCATCGACGTCGGCCGCGACGAGGGCGCGGTGTTCACCGTGTGGTTGCCGAGGGAGTCAACGCGATGATCAAGGTGCTGGTCGTCGAGGACGAACCGGTGGCCGCCGACGCGCATCGGGTGTACGTCGAGAGGATGCCGGGCTTCACCGTGTCCGGCGTCGTCCATTCCGGCGGCGACGCGTTGCGGTTCTGCGAACGCGAGCCGGTCGACCTGGTGCTGCTGGACTTCTACCTGCCGGACACGCACGGGCTCGCGGTCTGCCGGTCGCTGCGCGCGGCCGGTCTCCCGATCGACGTCATCGCGGTGACCTCGGCGCGTGATCTGGCGCTGGTCAAGGCCGCCGTGTCGGTCGGCGTGGTGCAGTACCTGCTGAAACCGTTCACTTTCGCTTCCCTGCGCGAGAAATTGGAACGCTACGCCGAGTTCCACGGCGCTTCGGGCGAGGTCACCGGGCAGGCCGAGATCGACCGCGCGCTCGGCACGCTGCGCACCACCGAGCGGCAGGCACTGCCGAAGGGGATGAGCGGGCAGACCCTGGAGGCGATCACCGAAGTCCTCGCCTCGTCGGCGGACGGACTCTCCGCCGGGGCGGCCGCGACCGCGATCGGCGCCTCCCGCGTCACCGCGCGGCGCTACCTCGAGTACTTGGCGGACAACGGTCTCGCCCAGCGCGAGCCCCGCTACGGCCAGGTCGGCCGCCCCGAGGTCTGGTACAAACCGAAGACCGTATAACGACCTATACCGCGTCGCGACGGCTACCGTGGACGAGTGAAGATCGGCGAACTCGCGCGGAAGACCGGGGTCAGCGTCCGTGCGCTGCGCTACTACGAGGAAGAGGGCTTGATCAGCCCGGGCAGGGAAGGCAACGGCTACCGCGACTTCTGCGACGGCTCGGTCGGGGCCGTCCTCCAGATCCGCGGGATGCTCGACGCGGGACTGCCGACGAGGCTGATCCGCGAGGTCCTCCCGTATCTCGACGGGCCCGGAGACGTCCGGCCGAAAGTGCCGTGCGAGTACATGATCGACGAGGTCGCGCGGCAGCGGGAAGTCCTCGATCGCCGGATCGCGCTCATGACCCGCAATCGCGACGCCCTCGACGCGTACCTCCGCGACTTGACCCTGACACAAACGTGAGGGTTTTAGCGTGCGGACATGACTTCGATGCGCGCGCTGCGACAGGAATCCGCGAACGGCCCTGACGATCTCCACCTGATCACCGATGTGCCCGTCCCGGCGCCGGGACCAGGCGAAATCCTGGTGAAGGTCGCCGCCGCCGGTGTCAACTTCGCCGATGTCATGCAGACGCGGGGAACCTACGCGGGTGGCCCGGAAGCGCCGTACGTCGCCGGGTTCGAAGCGGCCGGTGAGGTCGTCGCAGCCGGAGACGGCGTGCTGTCACCGCGGATCGGCGACCATGTCGTCGGGACTGGTGGCGGTGCCTTCGCCGAGTGCATGGTCATGCCCGCGGCCGGCGCGGTCCCCGTGCCGGAGGGCTGGTCGGACGAACAGGCGATCGGGCTGATCCTGAACTGGGTCACCGCGCTCGCCGCGCTCAAGCCGCTGGGGCGGGTGGCGGCCGGTGAGACGGTGCTGGTGCAGGCGGCGGCCGGCGGGGTCGGCCAGGCCGCGGTCCGGCTGGCCAAGCATTACGGGGCCACCGTCATCGGCATCACCTCGCCAGGCAAGCACGACTCGGTGCGGGCGCTGGGCGCCGATCGCGTCCTCGACTACGGCGCGGAGGTGGAAGCGGTGGACCTCGTGCTCGAATCGGTCGGCGGGACGACGTTCACCGTGAGCCTCGCCGCCGCCAAACGGGTCACCGGACGCGTCGTGGTCTACGGCGTCGCCGGGGGAGAGGTCGCGATCACCAACCGGGATTTGAACTTCCGGCATCAGATCCACCTGATCGGCCTGCATCTCGGCGTCCTGATCGAGCAAGCGCCGACGATCTTCGCGGAGCTGATGGACGAGCTGCGGGAGCTGATCGCCGTCGGCGTCTGCGCTCCGGGAACACCGACGGTGTACGACCTCGCGGACGGGCCGAAGGCGCTCGCGGAACTGGAGGCGCGGGCGACCTCGGGCAAGCTCGTGCTCCGGCCTTGAGCGCGGCATCGTTGTATGCGGACATGCGCATGTCAATAGACGAAAGTGTTGGTAAATCACCAGCTGGCTGACGCGACGAAAGTTGGTGCCCAGCCGCGGCGGAGGCTCCTAAATTCACCAACCATTCCGTTGTCCTCACAAGGAGTGGGTCCATGGCAAGGAAGTTCTTCGTCTCCGCGTCCGTGAGCTTGGCGCTGCTCGCCGTCCCGGTGACCGCGGGCCAGGCCGCCGCGGTCGAGCCGGCTCAGCAGACCGCCGCGACGACCACGGTCTACTACGACGCCTCGGGAGCGCCCAGCTTCCGTGCCGCCATCCAGGCGGGCGCGGCGAACTGGAACAACTCGGTGTCCAACGTGAAGCTCCAGGAGAGCTCGTCGGGCGCCACCCTGCGCTACACCGAAGGCAACGACCCCCGGGGTTCGTACGCCCAGACCGACGGCCACGGCCGTGGCACGATCTTCATCGACTACACGCAGGCGCAGCAGTACGACCAGACGCGGATCGCCGCGCACGAGACCGGCCACGCGCTCGGCCTGCCGGACAACTACCAGGGCCCGTGCTCCGAACTGATGTCCGGCGGTGGCCCCGGCCCGTCCTGCACCAACGCGAAGCCGAACGCCCAGGAAGTCTCGCGGGTGAACTCGCTGTGGGCCAACGGGCTCGTCGCGGCGGGCGCCATGCAGCGCATCTACAACTACTGACGCTCTCACGCTTTGTGAAGGCCTCCTTCCCCTCTCGCAAGGTGGGGAAGGAGGCCTTCACGGCGTTCTAGCCCTGGAACTCATAGGCGCCCGCGTCGACCCGCGCCCCGGCGAAGACCGGATTGCCGTCTACGTCCCGGTCGTCGTACTTCGTGGTTCCGAGGTCGATCGCCGGGCTGCCCGCCCGCAGGACGAGGTTCGTGACCGAGGTGAACTTCGGATCCGCGACCTTGTCCGTCGCGCCCGCCGTGAACTGGCGAAGCCCGCCGAAGTAGACGTTGTGATCGGTCGCGGTGAAGGTCGGGTCCGCGTAGCCGACCTTGTACGCCGCCTGGACGACGTTCTGCGTCATCGTCAGCATCTGGTTCGTGCATCCGCCGTAGCAGACGAACCCCTCCGACTCCGCGTTCGGGAGCCGCAGCGAGTTGTTGCGGAACACCGTGCCGAGCACCGGCCCGTTGCCGTCCTCGGCGCCGCGCGTGATGATCCCGCCGCGCGTCTTGGCGCCGAAGACCGCGTTGTACTCGAAGACGTTGCCTGCCGAGACGCCGTCCGGGTCCTTCGCGTCCGTGCCGAGTTCGGTGAAGGTCTCGTTGTCCTCGGAGATGTTGTGGTGGATGACGTTGCGGGACCCGTAGAAGATCTCGACCGCGGCGCCGTCGAGACCGCCGAAGTCGTCGGCCTTCGCGATCGAGCCGCTGATCCGGTTCCAGCCGATGTCGGAGTCGTTGCCCTGCACCAGCACGGCGAACGCGCCGGAATCGTCGTTGCCGCCTGGGGTCACGACGGTCATGTGGTTGTTGTCGACAAGGTCGTTCTGCGTGACCTCGGTGTGGTCGGCGGACGGCGCGATGTACACGCCCGCACCGGCGCCGGTGATCAGGTTCGACAGCACCTTGTTCCGGTCACCGGAGACCTTCACCCCGGCCCACGAACAGCGCCCGGCGTCGGCCGCGACGCCGATCTGGAGGTCCTGCACCACGTTGTCGTCGCCGGGTAGGTCGACGCACGCTTCGGCGTTGCCCTTGACGATCGGGCGGGCGCCGGTGCCGTACGCGCCGATCGTGACGCCCGAGCCTTTGACGGCGAGCCCGCCGGTCCAGGCCCCGCCGCGCCGCAGCAGCACGGTGTCACCGGGTGCGAACGTGGTCGAGGAGACCTTCGCCAAGGACTTCCACGGGGCCTGCTGCGAGGTGCCGCTCGCGGTGTCACTGCCGGTGACCTGGTCGACGTAGTAGGTCTTCGAAGCGGCTTCGGCCGTCGTGAATCCGGTGCACGCGAGAGCGGCGAGCACACTCACGGAAAGCAGTTTCCAGGACATTCCGCGGACCGTAACCACTTGCCGCACAAGGCTCGTACAAAGACTTATCATGATCCGATGCGCCGGCCGTCACGGATTCTCTTCGTGGCCGCGTTGCTGTTCAGCGCCGTGGTGGCGAGCAGCGGCATCGCGTCCGCGCCGCCGCCCGAGACCTCCGTCGGCCCGAACGAACTCTGGAACGCCTATGGCGACCAGGGCGGGCACTGGACCGGCGGGGATCGCACGGTGTCAGTGCCGCTGCCGGACGGCCGCACCGCGTGGCTGTTCTCGGACACGTTCCTCGGCAGGGTGAACCCGGACCACAGCCGCCCGCCGGACAGTCCGATCGCCCGCAACACCCTGGTCGTCCAGCGGCCTGATGGAACACTGGGTGAGACACTGCACGGCGGCACCGCCGATGATCCGGAGCCCTTGATCGCGCTTCCCGGATCGGGCGAGTACTACTGGGTCGGTGACGGCGTCGTCGAGGGCGACGTCCTGCGGGTGCTCTACAACCGGTACAGGACGACGGGGCCCGGTGGACTCGATTTCCGGAGCACCGGGACCTCGCTGGCCACCTTCCGGCTGCCCGCGCTGACGCCGTCCGAGCTGCTGGTGATCCCGGTGGGTGACAAGGTCGCGTGGGGATCGGAGCTGCTCGAAGACGGCGGGTACACCTACATCTACGGCGCCGAAGAGGGGCATCTGCGGCTGGCCAGGGTGCCTGCCGGTGGTCTTCGCGGACCGTGGCAGTTCTGGACCGGCTTCGGTTGGTCGTCCCACGAGGAGGACTCCGCCCGCATGTTGTCCGGGGTCGGGACGGCGTTCTCGGTGACCCGGATCGGTGGCGAGTACGTGCTGATCACCATGGACACCAGTCCCGGCTTCAGTCCGGTGATGCTCGCCTACACCGCCGGTTCGCCGACGGGTCCGTTTGGTGCTCCGCGGACCCTTTACCGGGCACCCGAGGCAAGCGACCGGCGGATCGTCTACGACGCGACCGCGCATCCGCAGCTGAGCCGTCCCGGGAAACTCATGGTGTCGTACAACGTGAACTCGCTCGACCACGCCGACAACATCGCGGACGCGCGGATCTACCGGCCGCGGTTCGTGGAGGTCGTTTGGCCGCCGGCACTACCTTTTGGGGAGTGACTCCCGGTGATCGCGATTCGGGGTCTCGGCGGGGGATGTTCCCAATGTCGCATTTGTGTCGCTGAGCGTCTCGAATGCGACATTGGGAACAAGGACCGGGAACAGACAACACGCCACCTTTGCCTTTTCTCTAAATGAACCGAATCGCCACTCACGACCACTTGAACCAGGTCGGTGGCGCCTGTGGGCATGCCGAGGGGCCCGTCGCCGGGTTGGCTGGCGGGCTCCTCGGGTGATGCAGGGGTTCAGGCGCGGTGGAGGGTGTTGCGCCGGGTTCGTTGTAGCGGGTCCAGGTACTGGGGCGGGATGAATTCCGGTAGTCCGTCGGCGGCTATGTGGACTTGCCAGTCGCCGTGGTGGATCAGGCGGTGGTGGAAGCCGCAGAGAAGGACGAGGTTGCGGAGGTCGGTGGGTCCGCCGTCTGCCCAGTGGTGAATGTGGTGGGCGTGGCAGTTCTTGGGTTTTCGGTGACATCCGGGAACGCGCAGCCCCGGTCCCGGATGTTCAAGGCGCGGCGTTGGCCTGGGGTGACGAACCGTCTCAGCCGTCCCACATCGAGGGGTTCCCCTGCGGCGTTGAGCACCACGGGAAGCATCAGACAGTCGCAAGCGGCCATCCGCGCCTCGCGGGCGGTCATGGTCCCGACGAAGTCGAGGCAGGCTTTCCCGATCCCGGACTTCAGCTCCTCCAAGCCGATGGTCACGTGCACCAACGTCCGATACCCGCTCGTGCCAGGCTGATCCGGGCACGCGATCGCCAAATCAAGAAGCTCGGCCCACGCATCGCCCAGGCGTTCACACTTCATCCGCAAGTCAGCTTGCCCGAATTCGTCCACCGGACGCGGCTTCGCGTACGCCTCCAGTGCGGCGGCGGTACGAGCTCCCAGCTCGTCATCCAGCAGGCCGGTCAGTTTCCAGAACCCGTCTCGACGGCGCTCGATGGTGATCTCGCGGTGCGGCTGCTTCGGCTCAGGTTCTTTGGGTTCGTTCCCGTCGGGATCCAGCCAGCCGAGGATGTCCTCGCCAGCCTTCGTCACCTGCCGGGGCCCAGCGCCACGGCCCAGGTTCCCGAGGATCTTCTCCGCACTCTCCCGATCCTCCACCGACGTATCGGCCGGGATCTTTCCCAAGATCTCCAAGATCTGGTCGATCCGCTCATCCCCGATCATGCCCTCAGCAGCCGCCGCGCCCACAGTGGGCGCGAAAGCCGGAACCTCCGTGCCATCCAAAGCACGAGTCGGATTCAACGCGACCGCCCGCTTCACCACCGACTGCGCCTCACCCCGGGACAACCCAGCCACATCGGCGAACCACGCCGCCGTCGACCCATAGCCATACAAGTCCTTCGAACCCCGCGACTCGACCTCCGCCAAAAACTGCCCCAGAGCAGCGGACGCGACCCGCATCAACTGCAGAAACTGCTGCACGCCATGGGCAAGCTCCAGCTTGCCGGCACGCCACAACTCCTGCGGGAGTTCGGGAAGGAAGGTCTCGGACACAATTCCATAATACACCAAAATTTCGAACACGTGTTCGTAATTTTATGTGACTGCTAGTCGGCATATTCGCCTCTTAAGAGTGATGGCAATCAGCTGGTATTAGCCGATATGACCGCACCATTCACTCCAAGGCGCGATCCCGCGGCGATTCGATGGTCAGGGGAGCCGACGTACCACCGGTCAGCTGGTTCAGCTGGGTCATCGTGCGGTCCAGCTGCTCGGCCAGTCGCGGGATCGTGCTCGACGGCAGATAGGCCTCGGCACCCGCGTCGAGGAGGCGGCGAACCGGGCCTTCGTACTTGACCCCGAGTTCGGCGTCCTCGATCTCCGTGATCACGATCCGGGCCTTCGGATACAGCGCCCGGAAGTTGCCGATCAGCTGTGGGCTGGCGGGCGGGACCAGCAGCACGTCGACGGTCGGGGGAGCCGAGTGCAGGTCCAGGACGAGGTAACCGGGGCCGAGTCGCTCGGACAACGAGTCCCGCGCCGACGCTGACAGCTTCATGGCGGTGGCCACGACGGTGATGTCCTCGGAGTCCGTCGAAGGAGCCGGTTCTTCTTGAACAGCGCCGGAAATCGTCCCGATGGTCTCGCCGTTCCGGGTGATACGCACGTCCTCGCCGGGACGGAGGGTGTCGATGAGAGCTACGAGTTCTTCAGGAAGCTGGGTGGCGTCGACCCACCGCTCGGACTGATCACTCATCACCCCATAATGGCGCAAGTCCGTGAAGGCCTCCTTGAGGGACCCAGGGTCCCTCAAGGAGGCCTTCACGGACAGGTGGTCGCTTACTTCTGGCGCGGACGGCCCGGAACCCCCGGCCGCGTTTGCCACGGCTGCGGCCCGTCGAGCGGCCGGTATTCGACGCCCAGCGCGTCCAGTCGCGGCAGGTGGTGGTCCCGCAGGCGCGGCAGGAACTCCGCGTAGTCCCGCCCCGCCGGGTCGCTCCACGCCACCTCGGCGAAAGCGCACAGACGCGGGAAGGCGACGTAATCCACTCGCCGCACGTTGTCGAGATGCTCCGCCCACACCTGAGCCTGCGCGCCGAGAATCGACTTCCCCTCGGGGAAATCGGACGGCACCGGCTCGTAGCCGTAGAAGCTCTCCAGTGTGCTCAGGTAGCCGACGGGGATCGGCTCGTCGGGGTGATCGGACTGCCGGTGGTCCAGGTAGACGTGGTCCTCGGGACACATGACGACGTCGTGACCGGCGGCCGCGGCGCGCGCCCCTGCCGCCTCGCTCTGCCAGGAGCCGATGACCATCGGCGGCAGGTCACCCGCTTCGAGCACCTCGTCCCAGCCGAGGGGACGACGTCCCCGCTCGACCAGGTGCTGGGCGATCTCGCGGACGAACCAGCCGTGTTCCTCGGTCGCGCCGGGGACTTCGTCACCGCCGAGGGCGATGACCTCCGACGGGAAGATGTCCAGTACGTGGTCGAAGACGCGCTTGAAGAAGTCCACGGTGGACTTCTCCGTGTTCAGCAGCGACGTGCTGATGCCCCAGCTCGTCCACACCTCCCACGGTTCGTCTGTTTCCGGTCCGAGTTCGGGATAGGCGGCGATCGCGGCCCGCGCGTGCCCGGGGATGTCGACCTCCGGGACGACCGTCACCGAACGCTCGGCGGCGTACGCGACGATCTCACGGAGGTCGTCGACTGTGTAGAACCCGCCGTGCGGCCGCCCGTCGCGCTCCGGCCCGTCGTGCCGACCGACCATGGACGACTTCCGCCAGCCGCCGACCTCGGTCAGCTTGGGGAACTCGGCGATCTCGATCCGCCAGCCCTGGTCGTCGGTCAGGTGCAGGTTGAGCACGTTGAGCTTGTGCGCGGCGATCAGGTCGATGAACCGCAGCACCTCGGCCTTGGTCCGGAAGTTCCTCGCGACGTCGAGAAGACAGCCACGCCAGCCGAACCGCGGGTGGTCGGTGACCACACCGCACGGGATCGTCCGTTGTCCACTGTGGATCGAAGTCGCCCGGAACGCGTCCGGCCCGATGAGCTGCCGGAGCGTCTGGCGGCCGTAGAACTCGCCCGCCGCGTCGGCCGCGTGCAAGGTCACGCCGGACGGGTCGATCTCCAGCCGGTAGCCCTCGGCCGGCAGCAGTTCGTCGGTCCGCACATCCACTTCGGACGGTACGGAACACTGTCCCGGCAGCGGTTCCACCGAGACGGGACGGGGGAGCAGAGTTTCGAAGCCAGGCATGTCAGCCCTTCACCGCGCCGCCCATGACGGACACGAGTCGTCGTTGCACGAGAATGAAGAACACCAGCACCGGGATGGTCATCAGGGTCGAGCCCGCCATCACCGCGCCCCAGTCGGTGTCCTCCGGTTTGAAGAACACCAGGATCGCCAGCGGGAGCGTCTGGTTCTCGGTGTTGGAGATGATGAACGTCTTGGCGAACAGGAAGTCGTTCCACGCGTGGATGAACGCCAGCACGCTGATCGCCACCAGCCCGGGCGCCACCAGCGGGAAGAGGATCTGCCAGGTGAACCGCATGCGGCTCGCCCCGTCGATCTTCGACGCCTCCTCCAGCTCCTGCGGCACCGCGGCGACGAACCCGCGCAGCATCCAGATCGCGAACGGCAGGCTGAACGCCAGGTGTACCAGGATCAGCGAGCCGAGGTGGTTGGTGCCGAACGCGGGCGCGACGTCGCCGACCGACCGCATCAGGAAGAACAGCGGAATGGTCAGCGCCTCGACCGGCACCATCTGCGCCACCAGCACCATCACCAGCAGGACGGTCCGGCCCTTGAAGTTGAACCTCGTCAGCGCGACCGCCGAGAGGAACGACAGCAGCAGCGACAACGCCACCACCACGACGGCCACGATCACGCTGTTCAAGAAGAACATCGCGAAGCCCTCGCCGCTGAGCACCCGCTCGAAGTGCTCCAGTGTCGGCGTGAGCGTCCAGGGGCGGGGGTTCTCCGCCTGGATCTGCCCGGTGGGCTTGAACGCCGAAAGCACCATCCAGTACACCGGGAACGCGACCATCCCCGCGATCACCACGCAGATGATCTCGGCGATCAGCCTGCCGGGCCGCTTGACCCGCCGAGTCTTCGGCGCCGTCGTCACACCCATCCCGCGCTCCGGCGTTGCGACCGGACGTACAGCCCGGTGATGGACAGCAGCAGCAAGGTCATCACGACTCCGAGCGCCGCGCCGAGACCGTATTCCTGTCCGGCGAAGGCCTGTTGATAGGCGAAGACGTTGAGCACGAGGTTGCGCCCGGCCACGCCGCCGCCGTTGGTCATCACATAGATCTGGGTGAAGATCTTGAAGTCCCAGATGATCGACTGGATGGTGGCGATGGTCAGCAGCGGCCGCACCATCGGCAGCGTGATCGACCACGTCGTGCGCCAGGTCGACGCGCCGTCGAGGTACGCGGCCTCGATGACCTCCTCCGGCACGCCCTTGAGCCCCGCGTACATCGTCACCATGACGAACGGGAACGAGCACCAGATGACCTCGGCGGCCACCAGCCCGAACGTGCTGTAGGTGTCGAAGGTCCAGGAGTGGTTCGCCATCCCGGTGAACCCGAGGCCCGAAAGCACCTCGTTCACCAGGCCGAAGTCGGCGTCGAACAGGAACAGCCAGACGTACGATCCCGCCATCGCCGGGGTCGCCCAGGCGGCCAGCGCCGCCAGGAACAGCGGGACCCGTGCCCAGGTGCGGACCCGGGTCGCCAGGACGGCGAGGCCCGTCCCGAGCGCGAGACTCCCGACGACGCAGACCGCGGTGAAGCCGAGGGTCTTGGCCAGCACCTCCCAGAACTGGAGGTTCTGCAGGAGATCGGTGTAGTTCTGGAAGCCGAGGAACACCAGCGGCGCGTTCCCGACCGCCTGCGGCTGGCCGTAGTCGTAGAACGAGATCAGCACGAGCTGGTAGATCGGGTACACCAGCATCGCCAGCAGCAGGATGCCGCCGGGCGCCAGGTAGAGCAGGGCGGCCCGCCCGTCCCGGCGACGGCGGGGCGACCGCCGTGCCGGGACGGCCGGAGCCGTGGTGCGGGGGATTTCCTTGGTGACCACTTAGCCGAACGCCTTGTTCATCTCGGCGGACGCGGTCGCGAGCGCGGCCGCCGGGTCTTTGCCGCCGGTCGCGATCTGCTGGATCGCGGTCGGCAAGACGTTCTGCGCGTCGATCTTCGACCAGGCCGCGGTGGCGGGGACGAACTTCGTGCCCGCGGTGAGCGTGTCGACGAACGGCTTGACCGACGGGTCGCTCGCGGCGAGCTTCTGCTGGACGCTGCCGAGCGTGGGCAGGTTGCCCATGGCGACGTACATCTTCTCCTGGTACTTCGCGCCACCGAGCAGTTCGGTGAACTCGACCGCGAGGCTCTTGCGCTTGGTCGCGTTGAACACGCCGAGCAGGTTGCCGCCCGCGAACGCCGGGGCGATCTTGCCCGCCTCGGTGCCCGGGATCGGGATGATCGCGTACTTGCCCTTCACCTGGCCGGCCTCGACGGCCTTGCGGTTGAAGTCACCACCGATCGACATGCCCGCCTTGCCACCGGCGAACGCCGTGATGCTCTGCGTCCCGGTGAGGTTGGCGCACTGCTCGGGCGGGCAGATGTCCGCCTTCAGCAGGTTCGAGTACGCCGTCACGCCGGCCTTGGCCTGCTCGGAGTCCACAGTGGACTTCCACTTGTCGCCGTCCTGCTTGGCGATCTCGCCGCCGTGTGCCCACAGGAACGGAAGCATCGCGTAGGTGTACTTGCCACCGACGGAGATGCCGTACAGCTCCGGCTTCTTGGCGCGGATCGTCTTCGCGGTCTCGGTCAGTTCCGCCAGCGTCGTGGGCGGCTTCAGACCGAGTTCGGCGAAGAGATCCGTGCGGTAGTACAAGGCGCGGATGCCGGTGAACCAGGGGAGCCCGTAAGTCTTGCCGCCGGACTTCGCGGTTTCCAGCACCGCCGGGAGGATGTCCGCCCCTTCCTTCCACGACGAGAGGTCGCCGGTCAGGTCGGCCAGCGCGCCGGTGGCGGCGTAGCTGGAGACGTCGGTGTTGCCGAACTCGGCGACGTCCGGCGCGCTCGCGGGGTCGTTGAAGGCGCCGGAGAACTTGTCCGCGCGGCCTTCCACCGGGATCCACTGGACGTCGACCTCGACACCCGAATGCGCCGCCTTGAACTCGGCGATCGCCTCCTTGACCGCGGCCTCCTTCGGCGCGCGGTTGGCTTCGTCGAACAGCCAGACCCGGACGGTGCCGGTCTTTTCGTCACCGCCGCTCGCGGCGGGGGTGTTCTGGGCCGGCGCGCAGGCCGCGACGAGGCCCACCGCCGCGAGGCCCGCGATGAGCACGCGAGTTCTCATGGAATTTCTCTCCTTATGCGAAAAAGACGGAATTGACCTGGGGGAGCGCCAGTTTTCCGGCGACGGCCCCCGGGAGACCGGTGGTGGGATCACGCGGCAGCCAGCTCAGCGTGCCGGACTTGTCGCTGGAGACGTAGAACCAGCTTTCGGTCGGATCCAGGGTGATGTGCCGCGGGTAGACGCCGCCGACGGGCGCGTTGTTCAGCAGCGTCAAGGACTTTCCGTCCTCACCGACGCCGAACGACGCGATCGTGTCGGACCCGCGCACGGACGCGTAGACGAACTTCCCGTCCTTGGACGTGGTGATCTCGCCCGGGTACTGCTCGCCGGGCGTGCCCGCCGGAACGGCCTTGACGACCTGTCCGGCGGTCAGTTTCCCGGTGGCCGGGTTCCACGCCGCGACAGTCACCTCGGCGCGCAGTTCGCCGAGGATGTACGCGTACCTGCCATTCGGGTGGAAGACGAGGTGACGCGGCCCGGCACCCGAGGGGAGCTTCAGCTGCTGGTTCAGCTTCAGTTTCCCGGTGGCGACGTCGAGTTTGTAGACGTAGACGGAGTCCGCGCCGAGGTCGACCGAGAGCACCCACTTGCCGGTGGGGTCGTTGACCACCTGGTGCGCGTGCGCGGCACGCTCGGCGCCCTTGTGCTGGGCCAGATCGACGACGTCGCCGAGCTTTCCGCCCGCGAGGATCGGGAGGACGACGACGCTGCCGCTGCTGTAGTTCGCGGCCAGTACGTACTTCTGGCTCGAGTGGACGCACAGATGCGTCGGGTGCTGGCCCTTCGCCGATTTCTTGTTGAGCAGCTTGGGCTTCGCCGGATCAGTGAGGCTGAGCGCGGAGATCTGCCCGTTCTCGTCCTCATTGGTCACGTAGAGCGTCTTGCGGTCGGCGCTGATGTCGAACCAGGAAGCGTTGCTGACTCCCGGGATCGTCCGGTCGACGACCACCGCGTTCGTGGCCGCGTCCCGGTGAGCGACATCGAGCCCGTGCCCGGAACTGGTGTAGCTGCTGACGTAGATGGCCCCGGTTCCCTTCGGTCCACAGGTCTGTTCGGAGGCGTTCGCGAGGTGGGAACCGAGAACGGTGGTGAGTCCAGCCGCTCCGACGGCGCCGAGGAAGGTGCGTCGATCGAGTCCGGTCATCGTGATCTCTCCCAGCTTTCAGGTGGTTTAAACCACTGCCATGAGCAATGCTGCCACGCCGAAACCGGAAACGGAAAGGACGGTTTCCAGGACGGTCCAGGTTTTCAGGGTCTGCGGAACGGTCATGTTGAAGTAGCGCGAGATGATCCAGAAACCGCCGTCGTTCACGTGAGAGGCGATGATCGACCCGGCGGAAATCGCCACGACCAGCAGGGCGAGCTGCATCTGCGAGTAGCCCAGCGTCGCCACGGTCGGCGCGACGATACCGCTCGTGGTCACGATCGCGACCGTCGCCGAACCCTGCGCGATGCGCATACCGCAACTGATGACGTACGCCGCCAGGATGACCGGGAGACCGGCGTTGTCCAGCGATCCCGCGACAGCCTTTCCGATCCCCGTCGCGGACAGCACGGCGCCGAAGAACGCGCCCGCGCCGACCACCAGCAGGATCATCGCGACCGGGCGCAGCGACTTCGCCGAAAGCTCGCTCAAGTCCTTGCCCGTCAAGCCGCGGCGCAGGCCGAGCAGCCACGACGCGAGCAGCACCGAGACCGTCAGCGCGACCGCCGGGGTACCGATGAACGCGGCGACACCGGCGGCCGCCGAGGCCTTGGGAAGCCAGATGCTGCCGAAGGTACCGGCGAGGATCAGCACCAACGGGACCGCGATGATCCCCAGCACCAGCCCGAGCGACGGCGGGTTCGTCTCCTTTTCGCCTTCTTCTTCCGCGACAAGGAATTCGGCGGGAACGGGTACGTCGATCCGCTTGCCGATCCACGTCGAGTACACCACGCCGCCGACGAGGAACGCGGGAATGCCGCAGACCAGGCCCATCAGGATGATCCAGCCGAGTTCCACGTGCAGCAGGCCCGCCGCGGCGACCGGGCCGGGGTGCGGCGGGAGGAACGCGTGCGTGATCGAAAGACCGGCGAGCAGCGGCAACGCGTACAGCACCAGCGAACGGCCGCCCTGTTTGGCGGCGACGTAGACCAGTGGTGCCAGCACGAAGATACCGATGTCGAAGAACACCGGGATGCCGAAGACGAAGCCCGCGAGACCCATCGCCAACGGGGCCCGCTTCTCACCGATGGCCCGCAGCAGCGCACTGGTGAGCACCTGTGCCCCGCCGGAGCGCTCCAAAATGGACCCGAGAATGGTGCCGAGCCCGATGATCGCGGCGATATGCCCGAGGATCCCGCCGAAACCCTTTTCCAGCAGGGAATCCGATGCCTTCTGTGCGGACCCGACGATCTGGACGACCGGCAGGCCGGCGGCCAGCGCGGTCAGCAGGCCGACCACGATCAGCGCGATGAAGGGCTCGAGTTTGACTTTGATGATGAGGAACAACAACACCGCGATCGAGACGGCGGCGAGGGTCAGGAGACCTCCCGTCGAATGTTGGAGCCAGTCGATCATCGGGCACTCCCGGGGTTCTGTGTTTGTTGGTGAACCCGCGATTGACGAGGTGGGTTCGAGCGTGTGGTCACTTCGGGTAGATACATGTCAGCTCCGCCGACTAGCTCTGAGCGAATGGCCGGCGAGGGCGCCGGTCGGTTGACCATCGTCGATGGCGGCGACACCGTTGACGAAGACATGGGGGATACCGGCGGCCTGCTGCCGCGGCTCGTCGAACGTGGCGGTGTCGGCGACGGTTTCCGGGTCGAACAGCACGAGGTCGGCCGCGTATCCGGCGCGGACGAGTCCCCGGTCGGTCAGCCGCAGGCGCCGCGCGGCGCGGCCGGTGAGGTGGGCGACGCATTCGGCGAGGTCGAGGACGCCGAGCTCGCGGACGTAGCGCGCGAGATAGCGCGGGAACGTGCCCCAGGCGCGGGGATGCGGCCGCGCGCCGACGAGGAGGCCGTCACTGCCGCCGGTGTGCGTGCGGTGCCGCATGATCGCCTGGACGTTCTCCTCGTGCCCGACGTGCATCAGGCAGGACGTGCCGAGCTTTTCCGAGAGCAGGACGTCGAAGTACAGCTCCGCGGCCGGTTTCCCGGCCCGCTGCGCCGACGCGGCGACGGAATGTCCGACGAGGTGGGAGTTCTCGTCCCGGCGGACACCGTTGATCTCGATGGCCTCCCAGTCGATCGGCACGCCGTGCGCGCCGTCCGAGCCGGTCTCCTCGATCTCGGTGCGGATCCGCTCGCGGGTGTCCACATCGGACAGACGGGCCAGCGTGGCGTCGAGCCCGCCCTCGGTGGACCAGCTCGGCAGCAGCGCGGAGAGGTACGTGGCGCCGGGAAGGTAGGGATAGGTGTCGAGCGTGATGTCGCAGCCGTCGTCGAGCGCTTCGTCGAGCAGCTCCAGCAGGTTTCCCGCCTTGCCCTTGTTCACCGAGAAGTTCATGGTGGCGTGCGCGAGGTGCAGCGGGCAGCCCGAACGGCGGGAGACGTCGACCATCTCGCCGAACGCTTCGAGCGCGCCCTTGCCGTAGCTGCGGTGGTGCGGACTGTAGAAACCGCCGTTCTCTCCGACGACCCGGCACAGTTCGACGAGTTCTTCGGTGGTGGCGTACATCCCCGGCGTGTAGGTGAGCCCGGACGACATGCCCATCGCGCCTTCGGCGAGACCGGTCGCGACGAGTTCCTTCATCGCGTTCATCTCGGCTTCGGTCGCGGGCCGGTCTTCCCAGCCGACGGTGAGCATCCGGACGGTCCCCTGCGGCACCAGGTAGGCCGCGTTGACCGCGACCCCGGCGTCCAGCCGGTCCAGGTACTCGCCGACCGAGCGCCAGTTCCAGTCGAAGCCGGCCGGATCGTCGTTCCATCCGGCGAGCTGCTGGCGCAACGACGCGAGGACGTCGTCGTTCACGGGCGCGTAGGAGAGCCCGTCCTGCCCGAGAACCTCGGTCGTGACGCCCTGGGAGAGCTTCGCGAGGTGATCAGGGTTGGCAAGCAGCTGGAGATCGGAATGCGAATGCATGTCGATGAACCCGGGCGCGAGCACGAGTCCGTCGGCGTCGATGGTGCGACGGCCCGCGAGCGAGCCGGGTTCGGCGACACTGGCGATCCGGCCACCGGAGATGCCCACGTCGTGCCTGGTGAGCGGATCCCCGGTGCCGTCGGCGACCAGTGCGGAGCGGACGACGATGTCCATGATGATTCTTCCTCTGCGGCGGTGGAGGACGGATCAGGGTGTGTTGGCGGAGCTGAAAGTCGACCTGTACAGGTGACCGAACGTGAACCCGCCCGGCCGAAGGCCCCGCTATCGCGGTGGCAGGGCGCCGTATCCGCATCCGTGATGTGGATGACCAGGCAGCGCCCTGCCGACGTCGATCGCGGTCGCGGGTTCACCAGGCAACTCAGAAGTGGGTGCGGACGAAATCGAGCACGGTCTCGCCGTCGGGGCCGACGACCGGGATGAGGGGCCACTTGTCGAACACGGTGCAGGGATGCGACAGACCGAGGGCGATCCAGTCGCCGACCTCGACCGGTGACGACTCGGGCAGGGTGAGGAACGCGTGCTGGTCGTTCATCTTCTGGATGGAGTGACCTTCGAGCACGGAGGGTGCTCCGCCGCTCTTGCGGATCAGGCGCGGCTCGGGCATGCCTTCGTCGAAGGAGGCGTCGCGTTTGCCGATGGTGAGCAGGGCGAGTTCGTCCGTCGGCTTCGACGTCACCTGGGCCCAGGCGCGCAGCGCGGGACGGAACGAGGCGACGCCCTCGATCCGCGGGTGCTCGCCCAGCGGGGAGATCACGCGGTAGAAGCCGTCGTCGTGGGTCACGTAGGCGCCGCTGCGCAGGATCGGCAGGACGTCCAGGTCACCCCAGTCCTTGGTGAGTTCGTCGGCGACGCGGTCGAAGTACGCGCTGCCGCCGCCGGTGACGATGATCTGCCCGGCGTCGTCGAGCAAGCCCTTGCCGTGGAAAGCGAAGACGAGTTCCCGAAGACCGTCCACATAGGAACTGATCAGCTGGAGCGACTTCTCGTCGGTGTGGTGGGAGAGCGCGCCCTCGTAACCGCCGGATCCGCGCAGCCGCAGGGCGGGGCTCGCGTGCGCGGCTTCGGCGACGGCGAGCGCGGTCTCGGTGTCGCGGACACCGGTGCGGCCGCCCTCGGCGCCGAGTTCGACGAGGACGTCCACCTTGCGGCGGGCACCGCGCAGGGCTTCGGTCATCAGCTCGACACCGCGGACCGAGTCGACCCAGCAGACGAACTCGAAGTCGTCGTCGGCGTCCAGTTCCGCGGCGAGCCACTTCAAGCCCGACGGGTCGAGAAGCTGGTTCGCCAGCAGGATCCGGGAAACCCCGAACGCCCGGTAGATCCGCAGGTGCCCGGCGTTCGCGCAGGTGATCCCCCAGGAGCCGTGCTGGAGTTGTCGCTCGAACAGCTGCGGCGCCATCGTCGTCTTGCCGTGCGGCGCCAGCGCGACACCACGTTCGGCGCACCAGTCGGCCATCGTGCGCAGGTTGTGTTCGACGGCCTCTTCGTCGAGGACGACGAACGGGCCGAAGAAGCCGTCCTCGAACAGCTTCGCGCCGCGGGCGGCGGCTTCGCCGATCGTGAGTCCCGACAGCGCGGGCGCGACCGAGCGGAAGCGCCAGTCGACGCGCTCCTCGCGGACGGCCGCGACCGCGGCGGAATCGATGGTGCCGGCTTCGAACATGAGGTTCACCTCGGTTGCGTATGTTGCAACGGACGTTGCGCATATTGCGTGGGATAGGTGTAGCATCCGGTCCGCTAGAGGTCAACGGCGTGACGACTAGGAGACGCGAAGGTGACAAGCGCGCCCCACGTTTTGTGCATCGGGGAGTCGATGGCCTTGTTCGTACCGGCCGAATCCGGGCCGCCCGACGAGGTGCGGAAGTGGGTACGGACGATCGGCGGGGCCGAGTCGAACGTCGCCTGCCATCTCCCGGCGCTGGGTTTCACCAGCGCGTGGGTGAGCGCCGTCGGCGACGATCCGTTCGGTCGCGCGCTGGTGCGCGAGATCGCCGCCGCGGGGGTGGACGTCAGCGCGGTCATGGTCGACCCGACGCGTCCGACAGGGCTCTACATCAAGGAAAGCGGTGCTCAAGGCAGCCCTGTGCGGTACTACCGCAAGGGGTCGGCCGCGTCCGGGATGGACGCCGGGCTGCTGGGGAAACTCGATCTCGACGGGGTGCGCGTCATCCATCTGTCCGGGATCACGCCCGCGCTGTCGGACGGCTGCCTCGACCTGGTGCGCGCCCTGATGGAACGCCCGCGCGGCGACACGCTGGTGTCGTTCGACGTGAACTTCCGGCCCGCGCTGTGGACCGGTCGCGATCCTTCGGTGCTGGCCGAATTGGCCGCCCGCGCAGACATCGTGCTCGCCGGTGAGGACGAAGCCGAGCGGGTGTGGGGGACCGGTGACCCGGAGCGGCTGCGAACCGCGCTGCCCGGGCCGAAGACGCTGGTCGTCAAGCACGGGGAACGCGGCGTGACCCTGATCGACGGCGACGAGGCGCCCCTGTTCTCGCCCGCGCTCCAGGTCGACGTCGTGGAGCCGGTCGGCGCCGGTGACGCGTTCGCGGCCGGCTTCCTCGCCGCCACCCTGCGCGGCGACGCCCCGGCGGCGCGGCTGCGGCGCGGTCACCTCCAGGCCGCCGCCACCCTGTTGACCCACGACGACGTGGGGACGCCACTGCCGGAATCCGTCGTCGAAGCGCTCCTCGGTGCGGATGAGGCAGCATGGGCGGCGGCGAAGCTGACGGACAAGGGATTGGTGGGCGGATGAGCCAGAGCCTGGACAGGGCACTCACGCTGCTGAGCGGGCTCGCCCGTGAGCCGAAGACCCTCGATCAGCTCGCCGAGGAGATCGGCGTGCACAAGTCGACCGTGCTGCGCCTGCTCCGGACGCTGGAGTCGCACCACTTCGTGCGCCGGGAAGGGCAGCGGTACTACCGGCTGGGCAGCGCGCTGTTCGACCTCGCGCAGCAGGCGCTGGAGGACCGCGATGTCCGCCGCACCGCGCAATCGGCGCTCGCCGGGCTCAACGCCCGCACCGGGCACACCATCCACCTCGCGTCCTATGAGGACGGCGAAGTCGTCTACATCGACAAGTTCGAGGGCAGGCATTCGGTGCGGATGTACTCCCGCATCGGGAAACGCGCCCCCTTGCACTGCACCGCCGTCGGCAAGGTGCTCGTCGCGGCGATGACGCCGGAGAAACAGGCGGACGTGGTGTCGAGGATCGACTTCTTCGTCCGCACACCGAACACGATCACCACGCCCGAGGCGTACGGGAAAGAACTCGCGCTCGTCGCCGACCGCGGCTACGCGGTGGACAACGCCGAACACGAGGACTTCATCCACTGCGTCGCCGCGCCGGTCCGGGGGCCGGGCGGCGTGGTGCTGGCGGCCGCGTCGATCTCGGTGCCGAAGGTCCTGCTGGACTACGACGGCCTGATGGGGCTCGTGCCCGAACTGGTGGCCGCCACCGAAGAAGCTTCCGTCCACAGTGGATGGACGGGGAACCGAAAGGGGAAGTTGGAATGAGCAAGACCGCGATCAGCACGGAGAACGCGCCGAAGCCGGTGGCCGCGTTCTCGCAGGCGGTCCGCAAGGGCAACATCCTGCAGGTGGCCGGTCAGGTCGCCTTCGACCCGGCCACCGGCGCCATCGTCGGCGACACGGTCGGCGAGCAGACCGAGCAGACCTTCAAGAACATCGAAGCGGTGCTCGAGGCCGCCGGTTCGAGCCTGGCCGACGCGGTGATGGTGCGAGTGTACCTGACCGACGTCGACCACTTCGGCGTGTTCAACGAGGTCTACAACAAGCTGATCGGCGAGGCCCCGCACCCGGCCCGCACCACCGTGTATGTCGGCCTGCCCGCCGGACTGCTGGTGGAGATCGACGTCCTGGCCGTGGTGGACTGATCCCCGCGCGTGTGTCATGAGGGGTCCCCATGGGGCATTTCTTGTCCTATGGGGACCCCTCATGACACCCCAGGGAGTCAGAGCACGCTCGTGTACCCGTTCAGCGCGGGCTGCCCGCCCAAGTGCGCGAAGAGCACGTTCGAGTCCCGCGCGATCTCACCGCGCGCGACCAGGTCGATCAGCCCCGCCATCGACTTGCCCTCGTACACCGGATCGGTGAGGACACCCTCCAGCCGAGCCAGCGTCCGGATCGCGTCCAAAGTGGACTCGTCCGGGATGCCGTAGATCCCGGCGTGGTACCGCTCGTCCAGCTCGACCTCTTCGATCTCGCCGGCGCCGATCAACTCCGCGGTCGCCCGGGCGATCCGGGTGACCTGGTCGCGGGTCTCGGCCGGTTTCGCCGATCCGTCGATACCCAGGATCCGCCGCGGCTTGCCCGACAGCGCGGCCCCGGCGACCATTCCGGCCTGGGTGCTGCCGGTGACCGAGCACACGACCACTGTGTCGAAGAAGACGCCGAGTTCGGCTTCCTGCGCTTCGAGCTCGACGATCCAGTTCGCGAAGCCGAGCCCGCCGAGGCGGTGGTCCGACCCGCCGGCCGGGATCGCGTACGGCTTCCCGCCGCCGGCTTCGATCTCCTTGACCGCGTTCTCCCAGCTCTCCTTGAACCCGACGCCGAATCCGGCCTCGACCATCCGGATGTCCGCGCCGAGGATGCGCGAGAGCTGGATGTTGCCGACCTTGTCGTACAGCGGGTCGTTCCAGTCGACCCAGCTCTCCTGCACCAGCACGGCCTTGAGCCCGGCCCGCGCGGCGGCCGCGGCGACCTGACGGGTGTGGTTCGACTGCACGCCGCCGATCGAGATCAGCGTGTCCGCCCCGGAAGCGAGCGCGTCGGCGACCAGGTATTCGAGCTTCCGGGTCTTGTTGCCGCCGAACGCGATACCGGAATTGACGTCCTCGCGTTTCGCCCAGACCTTCGCGCCGCCGAGGTGGGCGGTGAGCCGGTCGAGCGGGTGGACGGGGGAGGGGCCGAGCAGCAGCGGGTAGCGCGGGAAGTCGGCGAGGATCATGGCGTCTCCAGGAGGGCTTCGAGTTCGGTCCAGATCGTGGCGGTGATCGCGCAGGCCGCGTCGACGTCGCCCGCTTCGATGGCGTCGGCCAGTTCAGAGTGGCGCTGGACGGACCGGTGCGCGGGCAGAGAGCCGAAGCGGGCGTATTCGAGACGTCGGAGCAGCGGTGTGTAGCGGGCCAGCGTCGCGGCGATCGCCCGGTTGCGCGCGGCGGCTACCGGGACGTCGTGGAGTTCGTCGTCGGCGGCGATCGCGGCCGCGATGTCCCCGGCGGCGATAGCGTCGGCAAACCGGGTGTTGGCCGCGCGCATCGCCGCGACCTCGGCGGCCCCCATCCGTGGCGCGCCCGCGCGGACGGCGAACTCGTGCAGCGCGCGCACCAGCTGGAGCGCGTCGCGGACGTCGTCGGGGACGAACCCGGCCACGCGTGTGTAGCTCTGCGGCTTCGACTCGACGAGGCCGTCCTCGATGAGCCTCAGCAGCGCCTGGCGCACCGGCGCCCTCGACAAGCCGAGCTGATCGGCCAGGTCGCCGTCGCGCAGGTTCGTCCCCGGCGGCAAGGTGCCGTCGATGATCGCCCGGCGGATGTTCTCGTAGGCCTCGTCCCTCAGGAGGGACCTCGGCACCTTCGCTAACCCACTCACATCTAAAATGTTAGTCGAGTGTGAGGCTCGTTGGTAGGGCCGGATGTCATGAGGGGTCCCCTTGGGACAAAATTTGTCTTAAGGGGACCCCTCATGACACTTGAGGAACGGGGAGACCTAGTAGACCGGCCCCGTGTACTTCTCGCCCGGACCCTGTCCGGGAGCGTCCGGCACGGCCGAAGCCTCCCGGAACGCCTTCTGCAACGACTGGAGGCCGTCGCGCAACGGGCCCGCGTGCAGGCCGAGATACTCTGCCGAAGCGGTCACCAGCCCGGCGAGGGCGGTGATCAGGCGGCGGGCCTCGTCGAGGTCGCGGTGCGGTGAGTTCGCCGGATCCTCGTCGGCGAGGCCGAGTCGTTCGGCGCCGGCGGAGAGCAGCATGACGGCCGCCCTGCTGATCACCTCGACGCTCGGGATGTCCTCCAGGCCGCGGACGTCCGGGGAATACGGGGGTTGCTGAACGGGTTCATCTGACACGTCTGGTACCCTTCCACGAGCGACCAGCCCCCGAGCGATCGGGGGCGGCAAGTGGAGCCCCGCTCCCACCCGCGTCACCGCCGCAACACCAGGTGTCCGGGTCCGGTCTCGCCAAAGACGATTTCGGGCGTCCGAGGCGGTGTGTTCGGTTCTGGAGACTGAACGCGATCGGAATGAGTGGGCCTCGAGTACCTCACGGTACCGGGGCCTTCGGCATGTGGGCACCAGGTCGAAACGGTAGAAGAATTTACCTCGAACCAGGGAGGCCCCATCAGCTCCGAGACACGCATCAACGACCGAATCCGGGTGCCGGAAGTCCGCCTCGTCGGACCCGCCGGTGAACAGGTCGGCATCGTCCGGATCGAAGATGCGCTGCGGCTGGCACAGGAGAACGATCTCGATCTCGTCGAGGTCGCTCCTCAGGCACGCCCGCCCGTATGCAAGCTCATGGACTTCGGCAAGTTCAAGTACGAGAGCGCGCAGAAGGCCCGCGAGTCCCGCCGCAACCAGCAGCTCACCGTCATCAAAGAGCAGAAGCTGCGGCCGAAGATCGATCAGCACGACTACGAGACCAAGAAGGGTCACGTGTCGCGCTTCCTCGCGGCAGGCAACAAGGTCAAGGTCACGATCATGTTCCGTGGTCGCGAGCAGTCCCGGCCGGAACTCGGTTTCCGGCTGCTGCAGAAGCTCGCCGACGAGGTGACGGAACTCGGTTTCGTCGAGTCGTCGCCGAAGCAGGACGGCCGCAACATGATCATGGTGTTGGCTCCGCACAAGAACGTGAAGCCGCAGAAGGCCGCGAAGGCAGCCAAGGACGATTCGTCCGAGCCGCCCGCCGACGCGTAGCGCCGACCAGCACATGTCAGCGGCACACCGGAGCACCCCGGTGTGCCGCCGCACGAAAGAGGACAACGTAATGCCGAAGATGAAGACGCACAGCGGGACGTCCAAGCGTGTCCGCGTCACGGGTTCGGGCAAGCTGCGCCGCCAGAAGGCCGGCCGTCGCCACCTGATGGAGAAGAAGTCCAACAGGCTCACCCGTCGCCTCGAAGGCACGACCGAGATCGCCAAGAACGACGTCGGCCGCGTCAAGCGCCTCCTCGGCCGCTGACACCCCCGCACTTGTAAACCCCGGGCGCGCCCGCCGCGCCCCCAGATCGACAGGATGGACCAGTGGCACGCGTCAAGAGGGCTGTCAACGCCCAGAAGAAGCGTCGCGCGACTCTCGAGCTCGCCAGCGGCTACCGCGGCCAGCGTTCGAGGCTGTACCGCAAGGCGAAGGAGCAGACGCTTCACTCGCTGAACTACGCCTACCGGGACCGTCGTGCCCGCAAGGGTGACTTCCGCCAGCTGTGGATCACCCGTATCAACGCGGCGGCCCGCGCCAACGGCGTGACCTACAACCGGTTCATCCAGGGCCTCAAGGCCGCGGGTGTCGAGGTCGACCGCAAGATCCTCGCGGACCTCGCCGTCAACGACGCCGCCGCCTTCACCGCGCTGGCCGAGCTGGCCAAGGCGAACGTGAACACCGAAGAGAAGAAGTCGGCCTGACCGGCGACAGCGCTTTTCCGCGACCCGGGGCGGCTCCGTTCACCGAACGGACACCCCGGGTCGTTGCCGCGCGCAAGCTCACGCGCCGGGCCGAGCGTGAAAAGACCGGCCGGTTCCTCGCCGAGGGCGCGAACGCCGTCGAGGCCGCCCTCGAAGACGGCGGCAAGGTGTACGAGCTGTTCGTGACCGAACGCGCGGCCGCGCAGCACGAGCGGCTGCTCGTCACCGCGCGCGAGGCCGGTGTCCCCGTCTCGCCGATCACCGACCGCGCCGCCGACGGACTGTCCGAGACCGTGACACCGCAGGGCATCGTCGCCGTCTGCGCGCTCGTCGACCGTCCACAAGAGACCGTCCTCAAGCCGGGCGCCAAGCTCGTCGTCGTCCTCGTCGACGTCGCGGACCCCGGCAACGCGGGCACCGTGATCCGGGTCGCGGACGCCGCCGGCGCCGACGCGGTCGTCCTCGCGGGGGACAGCGTCGACCCGCACAACGGCAAATGCGTCCGCGCGGCCGCCGGCAGCCTGTTCCACCCCGCCATCACCCGGATCCGGGACGTCGACGCGGCCTTGAAGGCCTGCTCCGCCGCCGGACTCCGCACGCTCGGCGCGCACGGTTACGCCGACACCGAACTCGATCAAGTGACCTTCGACGAGCCCACCGCGTGGGTTTTCGGCAACGAGGCACATGGTTTGCCGCGGAGCGTCCAGGAGACTGTCGACCTCGCGGTCAAGATCCCGATGTACGGCCGGGCGGAGAGCCTGAACCTCGCGACGGCCGCCGCGATCTGCGTGTACACCAACGCGATGGCGTCCCGGACTGATCGTTAAGCTGCGGCGTCACCGTTTCCGTTGATTCACTGGGGTAATCATGGGGCGTATCGCCCGTTCTTTCGTTTTGTTCGGTGCTTCTTGGCGAGTTCTGCGGTCCCGCAAGGAACTCGCGATCTTCCCGGTGCTCGCCGCCGTCGCCGGGCTGCTGGTCGCCGCGGTCTTCCTCGGGAGCGGCTACTGGATCTCCCACACCGAGATCGCCGACCACTCCCGGCTGACGCCCGGTTCGTACGTGATGATCGGGCTGTTCTACCTCGCGGCCGCTTTCGTCACGGTGTTCTTCAACGCCGCCCTCATCTCGCAGGCCGACGTCGCGCTGCGCGGTGACGATCCGCGTGTGGCCGCGGGGCTGGCCGAAGCAGGCCGCCGATGGCTGCCACTGCTGGGCTGGTCGGTGGTGACCGCGACGGTTTCCCTGATCCTGCGGGAGATCGAGCAGCGGTTCGGGTTCATCGGCCTGATCGTCGGCAGGCTGGCCGGAGCCGCCTGGAACCTGATCACATATCTGGTCCTGCCGGTGATGATGATCGAGGACGCCGGTGTCCGGCACGGGGCCAAGCGCTCGGCGGAGCTGCTCAAGCGGACCTGGGGCGAGCAGGCCGCCGGAAGGTTCGGCATCGGGCTGGTCGGTGTCCTGCTGACGCTGGCCGGATTCGCGGTCTTCATGGGTGCAGGTTTCCTGCTCGGCGGAACCATCACGATCGTCGTCTCCATCGGGATTTCACTCGTGTGGGGGTTCTTGGTCTCCATCCTCTGCACGACGCTGGCCGGGATCTACCAGACCGCGCTGTACCGCTACGCCGCCGACGGCATCGTCCCCGACGAGTTCGGCAAGGTGGACTTCGAAGGTGCCTTCGCCGGGCGCTGAGCCGGAAACGAATGGCTTCGGTGCCCGCGGCCACGTAGAGTCGCGGGCACCACGCCGTCGCACCACGACACCAAGGGAGCTCTCATGGAACGCAGTGTTCGTTCCAGCACCTTGTTTACGGCGTAGAGCGCGTTTTTCGCACTCCTGAGCGACGCTGTGCCCAGCCCGAGGGTGATCGGGGGCCGTCGTTCGCTGTCCCATAGAATTCAGCTGCTGCTAAACCCATGCGTGCGCTCGCGTGCACCGGACCAGTCCCAGCGGACGCCGAGGAGTTATGTCCGAAGCCAACGACAAGCAGGACCCCCAGGCGGGAGCCCTCGCGCCGGAAACGTTGACGGCCGCCGTCAAGCAGGCCGAGACGGATTTCGCGGCCGCGGCGGATCTCGACGCGCTGGCGGCGGTCAAGCCCGCTCACCTCGGGGACCAGTCTCCGCTGCTGCTCGCCCGCCGCGAGATCGGCGCGCTGCCGAAACAGGAGAAGGCCGAGGCGGGCAAGCGGGTCAACGAGGCGCGCCAGGGCATCCAAGCCGCCTTCGACGACCGCCGTGCCGTGCTCCAAGTCGAACGTGACGAAAAGGTGCTCCGCGAGGAGACCGTCGACGTCACGCTCCCGTGGGACCGCGTGCCCCGCGGCGCCCGGCACCCGATCGCGACCCTGTCGGAGCGCATCGCCGACGCGTTCGTCGCGATGGGTTACGAGGTCGCCGACGGTCCGGAACTCGAAGCCGAGTGGTTCAACTTCGACGCCCTGAACTTCGGCAAGGACCACCCCGCGCGCCAGCTCCAGGACACGTTCTACCTCGGCGAGGAGGACTCGGGCCTGGTGCTGCGGACGCACACCTCGCCGGTGCAGGCCCGCACGCTGCTGCACCGCGACCTGCCCGTCTACGTCGTCTGCCCCGGCCGCACCTACCGCACCGACGAGCTCGACTCCACGCACACCCCGGTGTTCTCGCAGGTCGAAGGACTCGCGGTGGACAAGGGCCTGACGATGGCCCACCTCAAGGGCACCCTCGACGCCTTCGCCCGCGCGATGTTCGGCGGGACCTCGAAGACCCGCCTGCGACCGCACTTCTTCCCGTTCACCGAGCCGTCGGCCGAGGTCGACGTCTGGTTCGAGGAGAAGAAGGGCGGACCGGGCTGGGTCGAATGGGGCGGCTGCGGCATGGTCAACCCCAACGTCCTGCGTGCCTGCGGCGTCGACCCCGAGGTCTACTCGGGCTTCGCCTTCGGCATGGGTATCGAGCGCACCCTGCAGTTCCGCAACGGAATCCCGGACATGCGCGACATGGTGGAGGGCGACATCAGGTTCACCCTGCCCTTCGGAACGGAGGCCTGAGTGAAGGTCCCAGCCAGCTGGCTGATCGAACACCTCGACGTCGACGAAGAGGTCACGGCCCAGGATCTGGCCGACGCCTTCGTGCGCATCGGCATCGAGGTCGACGACGTCCGGAAGCTCGAACCGGTCACCGGCCCGCTCGTGGTCGGCCGGGTCGCCGAGATCGAGGAGCTCACCGAGTTCAAGAAGCCGGTCCGGTTCTGCCGGGTCGACGTCGGCGAGTCCGACGATGCCGAGGCCGACAAGCCGGACGAGAACCTCGACGACGACGAGGACGACGACGAAGGTCCGTTCGAAGACGACGGCCCCGCCGGGATCAGGACCCGCGGGATCATCTGCGGCGCCACGAACTTCGCCGAGGGTGACCTGGTCGTCGTCGCGCTGCCCGGTACGGTGCTGCCCGGCGGTTTCGAGATCGGCTCGCGCAAGACCTACGGCCGTCTCAGCGACGGCATGATCTGCTCCGCGCGCGAACTCGGCATCGGCGACGACCACTCCGGCATCCTGGTGCTGCCCCCGAGCACCGCCAGCCCGGGCGAGGACGCGAACAAGCTGCTCGGTCTCGAAGACACCGTCCTCGAAGTGACGCCGACCCCGGACCGCGGGTACACCCTGTCGGTCCGCGGCCTGGCCCGTGAGCTGTCCAACGCGCTCGACGTCGCGTTCGGCGACCCGGCGTCCATCGAGGTCCCCGAGGCCGAGAGCGACGCCTGGCCGGTGCGCCTCGAAGACACCGAAGGCTGCAAGCGGTTCGTCCTGCGCCGGGTGAAGAACCTCGACGCGACGGCGCCGACGCCGTGGTGGATGCGCCGGCGGCTGATGCTGGCGGGGATCCGTTCGATCTCGCTCGCGGTCGACGTGACCAACTACGTCATGCTCGAACTCGGGCACCCGCTGCACGCGTTCGCGACCGGTTCGGTCAAGGGCGATCTGGTGGTGCGCAAGGCGAAGCCGGGCGAGAAGCTGACCACTTTGGACGATGTCGAGCGCACACTCGACGTGGACGACGTGATCATCGCCGACGACAGCGGGGTCATCTCGCTGGCGGGCACGATGGGTGGCGCGTCGACCGAGATCACGCCGGAGAGCACCGACGTGCTGCTCGAAGCGGCGCACTGGGACCCGTCGTCGATCAGCCGGACCGCCCGCCGTCACAAGCTGTTCTCCGAGGCGGCCAAGCGCTTCGAGCGCTACACCGACCCGCAGCTCTGCGCGGTGGCGGTCGAATTCGCCGCGCGTCTGCTGCGCCAGTACGGCGAGGGCTCGATCCTGCCCGGCCGCACCGACGAGGGCGGCGTCGAGCCGAACCAGCCGGTGACCATGCCGATCAGCATGCCCGACCAGGTGGCCGGGGTGCGCTACGAGCGCGGTGTCACGGTCAAGCGGCTCTCGCAAATCGGCTGCAAGGTCAACGTGGGCACGTCCGAGGACGGCACCGCGCTGGTGACCGCCGTCCCGCCGAGCTGGCGCGGCGACCTGGTGCAGCCCGCCGACCTGGTCGAGGA
>NZ_NMQT01000300.1 GCF_002234405.1 Amycolatopsis thailandensis
CCAGGTCGACTACCTCGGCGCGGGTCTCATCGCGGCGGGCGTGAGTGTCCTGCTGATCTGGGTCTCGTTCGTCGGCAACAGCTTCGACTGGCTTTCGTGGCAGACGGCGGTCATGGTGGCGGGCGGTGCCGTACTCCTCGCGCTCGCGCTGATCGTGGAACGCAAGGTCCGCGAACCCGTCGTGCCGCTGCACATCATCACCCAGCGCACCCCCGCGCTGGCGATCGTCGCGAGCCTCGCCGTCGGCATGGCGATGTTCGGCGGCGCGGTGTTCCTCGGTCAGTACTTCCAGGTCGGGCGCGGTTACTCCCCCACCGAAGCCGGTCTGCTGACCATCCCGCTGATGGGCGGCGTGCTCGTGTCCTCGACCGTCTCCGGGCGCCTGATCAGCCGGAGCGGGCGGATCAAGCCGTACATCGTGGCGGGCACCATCACCCTGGTGATCGGGTTCCTCGGACTGGGCACGGTCGACCACGCGTCGCCGCTGTGGCTGGTCGGCGTCGCGATGGCGATCGTCGGCGTCGGTGTCGGCATGACGATGCAGAACCTCGT
>NZ_NMQT01000301.1 GCF_002234405.1 Amycolatopsis thailandensis
CACTGTCCGATGAGGACGGTCAGGTCCGCTACGGTGAGCTCGACCGGTGGTCCGCGCGGCTCGCCGACGGCCTGCGCGCCGCCGGGGTGACCCCGGGAGACCTGGTCGGTGTCTGCCTCGACCGGTCGGCGGAGCTGGTGGCGGTCCTGCTCGCCGTTCTCAAGGTGGGCGCCGCCTATGTGCCACTCGATCCGGCCTATCCGGCGGAGCGACTCGCCTACACCGTCGAAGACGCCCGGCTCGCCGTCGTGATCACCACGGACACCGGATTCCCCGTCTCCGGGGGACTTCGGGTACTGACGCCCAGGGATCTCACGGAATCGCGCGGCGACGCCGAACCCTCCGCCGTCGGTGGAGCGGACGAAGCGGCGTACGTGATCTACACGTCGGGCTCCACCGGCAGGCCCAAAGGTGTGCTCGTCCCGCATTCCAACGTCGTCGCGCTGGTGGACGCCACCCGGGACGACTTCGCCCTCGGAGCCACCGACGTGTGGACGTTCTTCCACTCGGTCGCGTTCGACTTCTCGGTGTGGGAGATCTGGGGCTGCCTGCTCACGGGCGGGCATCTCGTCGTCGTCCCGTACTGGGTGTCGCGCTCGCCGGAGCAGCTGCGAGACCTGCTGGCCGAGCGCGGGGTCACCGTGCTGAGCCAGACCCCGTCGGCGTTCGCCCCGCTCACGGAGGTGGAGCGCACGCGCCACGATCGGCTGCCGGTCCGGCTGGTGATCTTCGGGGGAGAGCCACTGCCGGTCAGGAGCCTGCTTCCGTGGCTGGACCGGTATCCCGAGACCCGATGCCGACTGGTGAACATGTTCGGCATCACCGAGACCACCGTGCATGTCACCGCCGAGACCGTCACCCGGTGGCACGCGCTCGCCGGATCGAGGTCCGTCGGCAGGCCGGTCCCCGGATGGCGGGTGTACGTGCTGGACGAGTCCGGGCGGCTCGCGCCGCCGGGAGTGGCGGGCGAGATCCACGTCGCCGGCGCCGGTGTCGCGCTCGGCTACCTGCGCCGTCCCGGCCTGACCGCCGAACGTTTCCTGCCCGATCCGTTCGGCGGCGGGCGGATGTACCGCACCGGAGACCGGGGGCGGCTGCGGCCGGC
>NZ_NMQT01000302.1 GCF_002234405.1 Amycolatopsis thailandensis
ACGTCGGAACGTCGGGCGCGTTCAGCTTCAACCTTCCCGAGGGGATGTGCCCCGAATGCGAGGGGCTGGGGAAGGTCTCCACCATCGACATCGACCAGCTCGTCGACAAGGAGCTTTCGCTCGACGAAGGGGCGATCACCGTCCCGAACTTCGCGCCGGGCGGCTGGTACTGGAAGGGGCTGGCCGAGTCCGGTTTCGTCGATCCGGCGGTCAAGCTGAAGGACTACACCCCGCAGCAGTGGGAAGACTTCATGCACAAGCCCGCCACCAAGATCAAGCTCGCCGGGATCAACACCAACTACGAAGGCCTGCTGGTGAAGGTCCAGCGGCTGTTCCTGTCGAAGGACAAGGAGGCGACGCAGCCGCACATCCGGGCGTTCGTGGACCGGGCGATCACCTTCCGGCACTGCCCGTCGTGCGACGGTGCCCGGCTCAACCAGGCGGCGCTGTCCTCGAAGATCGACGGGCTGAACATCGCCGACTGCTCGGCCATGCAGATCAGCGACCTGGCCGACGTCGTCCGCAAACTCGACGACCCGTCGGTCGCCCCGCTGCTGGAGACCCTGCGCGGCACCCTCGACTCGCTCGTGGAGATCGGCCTCGGCTACCTGAGCCTCGACCGCGAATCCGGGACGCTTTCGGGCGGCGAGGCGCAGCGCGTGAAGATGGTGCGGCATCTGGGTTCCAG
>NZ_NMQT01000303.1 GCF_002234405.1 Amycolatopsis thailandensis
GGCGGGCGGGCGACGAGCTTCAGGTCCAGCAAGGGATGGCGGGCGGTCTTCTGACGAAGGACGAAGCCGGTTCCGACGACGAGCGCGGCCACAGTGACGGCCCACGGCAGACCTGACGCGCCGCCTTCTTCGACGAAGAGCGTGGGGGCGAGCAGCGCGAGGACGATCGTCGCGGTTCCCAGAACGGCACCCGCGACGTCAATCGGGTCGCGGTGCAGCTCGGCGGGATCGTCGGCGGGGATGCCGGTCCGGATGCCGAGGAACGCGAGCGCGGCGACCGGCACGTTCACCAGCAGCAATGCCTGCCACGGCGCGACGGCCAGCGCGAGTCCGCCGGCGGTGGGGCCGAGCGCCAGCCCGACCAGGCCCACGGTCGAGATGACAGTGGTCGCGCGGACGCGCAGCACGTCCTCGTCGAACAGGCGGAACGCGAGGGCGAGCGACCCCGGTGTCGTCATCGCCGCCGCGACACCCATGACCGCCCGGACGGCGATCAGCTGCCACGCGACGGTGACGAACGCCGTGGCCAGGCTCGCCACGGCGAGGAGCACGAGCCCGATGAGCATGACCTTGCGCCTGCCCACCCGGTCGGCCAGCGCGCCGAAGGCCAGCATCAGCCCGCCGAACACGACGGAATACGCCCCGGTCACCCATTGCAGGGTGGTCGTCGAGGCGGAGAGTTCGCGGCCGATGGTCGGCAACGCGACGTTGAGGATCGAGTTGTCGAGCATCTCGAACAGGAACACGGCCGAGAGCCCGGCAAGTGCGGGCCACGCGCCCTTCAGGGAACGGCTCTGAACAGGGGAACGCAAAGGTCGACTCCTTCGAGGTGAAGGAGTGACGGATCATTCGATCTCGTGTATGCGCGTGCTCAGCACGTTTCTACCCCGATGACTCGATCATACGGCACCCACTGGTGACACGGAATGTGACTTACGTGTGCGGCGATGGTCGTGAGTGATGAGGACGGTTCGAGCCAACCGTGTCTTGGGTACCCCGCTGGGTTCTGGCTGCGGCGGGTCGCGAGTCCGGTCCGTGAAGGCCTCCTTCCCTAGGGTTCCGGCTAAGTCGCGTGAGCGGGTCGTGAGTGGCGTTTCGGGTTCTGGCGGACCCGTATTTACCTGTCCACTGGGGTG
>NZ_NMQT01000304.1 GCF_002234405.1 Amycolatopsis thailandensis
GCGAGCCCAACGATGCCGTGACTCTGTCCCTACACGCCGCTCTTCCGCTCTGGCGTCGTCCAGCGGATCATCACCGACCTGTGCGTCATCGACATCACGCCCGACGGGCTCGACCTCGTGGAGCTCGCGCCGGGCGTCACGGCCGACGAGGTGCAGGAGAAGACCGAACCGCGCCTTCGCGTCAAAGTCGGATAGGCACCCGGGCATCGGCTGCCAGGAACGGTCCTGGCAGCCGGTGCTCGGAGCCCGAGCCAGGTCACGTCATCGCGACCAGGGTCCGCCGCTTGCCGGTGAACGGCTCGCGCCCGTGCGCCATCAGCATGTTGTTGATCACCATGATGTCGCCCGGCTGCCACGGGAACGCGTAGCTGACCTCGTCGTACGTCGCCTTGATCGTGTCCAGGTCCGCCCGCGGGATCGGCGAGCCGTCGGCGAAGGACGCGTTGCGGGGCAGGTCCTCCTCGGGGTACAGCTCCAGCAGCGCCTCGCTGACCTCCTCCCCCAGGCTCGAGACGTGGAACAGGTTGGCCTGGTTGAACCACACCGTCGCGCCGGTGTGCGGTTCCGCGACGAAGGACGGGCGCACGTGCCGCGTGCGCAGGCCCTCGTCGGTCCATTCGTACGTCTGGCCGTTGGCGGCGCAGTAGTCCGCCACCGCCTGGCGGTCTTCGGTCTGGAACGCCTCCTGCCAGGTCAGCCCGAGGCCTTCGCGGAACGCCCGCGTGTAGGTGACACCGCCCTCGAACCGCTCACGCAGGTCCGCCGGGAGCAGGCGGTACATCGCGCGACTGTCGGCGATCGGCGTCGCGCCGCCGGTTTCGGCCGCCGTGTCGCATAGGAAGAACAGGCGGGCGGGCCAGTGCGCCGAGTACGAGTTCTCGTTGTGCATCGGGATCGACTCGGCAGGCGGGTACTCCGTCGAGGTGTAGATGTTGCCC
>NZ_NMQT01000305.1 GCF_002234405.1 Amycolatopsis thailandensis
GCTTCGAGCGCGGTGAAGTCCTCCTTGTAGCCCTCGGGGAACACCGCCGCGAACCGCTGGCCCTGTTCACCCGCGGACTCCTCGCCCATGAGGCCGATCGCGACGCCGCTGTCACCGGCGCGCTCGCGGCGCTCGGCGAGGATCGCCTCGACCATCCGGTCGTCCCAGCTGCGGACGGCTTCGTTGAGCCGTTCCTGGATGCGCAGGGTGTCCGGTTCCGACCGCTGAGAGGGGTCGGTGTGCACGATGAAGTGCACCTGCGCGAGCACGGTTTCCCCGATGCGCGCGCTGTATTCGAGTTGCGTGCCTTCGAGTTCTTCGAGCAGGACCTCCTGCATCGCGAGCCGCGAACGGGTCGTGTAGCGGTCACGCGGGAGGTACACGAGGCAGGAGTAGAAACGGCCGTACGGGTCGCGGCGCAGGAACAGGCGCAGCCGTCTGCGATCCGACAGCGTGATCGCGCCCGTCGTCGTCGAGTACAGCGAGTCGGTGTCGGCCGAGAACAGGTCCGCGCGCGGCCAGTTCTGCAGCACTTCGAGCATCCGCTGGCCGGAGAAGGACTCCATCGGGAAGCCCGCGCGGTGGATGACCTCGCGGACCCGGT
>NZ_NMQT01000306.1 GCF_002234405.1 Amycolatopsis thailandensis
AGAAGGCAGCCGCGCGGTGCTTCAGGGCGGGGTCAACGACATCGGCGGAACGCTGATGGAAGAGACGATCAGCCGGATGGCGGGCGCGGCCAACGGGTCGTACAAGACGATCAGCGACATGCGCTCGATGGTCGAGCCGCTGGGACGTCCGCTGCGGCAACGGACCACCGAGTACGGCACGCCGACCGCCGAGCGGATCGCCGCGGCGCAGGCGTCCGACGGCGTCGCGACCGCGGTGCGGCGGCCGCTGCTGCCGCTTGTCACCAGCTGACGAAAAGTCGTCGACGGCCCCCTGACTCGCGTACGACGCGAGCCCAGGGGGCCGTCACGTTCCGTGTGGCACCGCTCACAAGGCGCGGGGGTCGCGGGCGTTTTCTGTGCTAAACCCGAGAATCACTTCCGGGCAGCCGAGAGGACGTCGATGACCGCGAGCGCAGTCCAAGTTGCCGACACCGCCCGCTATCCGCTCTCCGAACCGGGAAGCCCGGCGTGGCGCGAAATCGTTTCCCGGACCCGCGCCGAACTGCGGGAAACGGGCTGCAGCGTCCTGACCGACTTCATCCGCCCGGAGTTGCGCGACGTCCTCCGTCAGGAAGGCGCGAGGATCGCTC
>NZ_NMQT01000307.1 GCF_002234405.1 Amycolatopsis thailandensis
AGCCCCCTAATCGCGACGCGCCCCCGGGATCGCGTTTAGCCCGCTAAACGCGACACGGCACCCAGATCGCGATTAGCCCGCGAAAGTCGACACGGCCCGGGCCTGGGCACGCCGGTGGCCGGAGCGCGATTAGCCCGCGAAAGGCGACGCGGGGCCGGGTGGGCGAAGGGGGCAAAGAGAAGGGCCCGGCTCTGGTGAGCCGGGCCCTGAAGTGCGGTGAAGCGGGTCAGTCGACCATCCACGAGTTGTTCGAGAAGTCGTCGTCGTCGAAGCCCTTGTCGTCGCGGGCATGACGACCCCGGCGACGCGCGGGCGTGCCGGGTGCGCCTGGCGAACCAGGAGCTTCGGGTGCCACGGCACTCGGAGCGGGCGTCGGCGCCGCGGCGGGCGGGACGTCCACCGTCGCCGGCATCCCGGGCACGCCGGGCGCGACCGGGAGAGGCGGCGGAGGAGGCACCGGCCGCGAAGTGTCGGGCCCCTGACGGGCACCGAACTCGGCGAACCGGGCATCCGGCTTGTCGTCGTCCTCGAGGTCGAAGCCGATCGTGTGGTTGCGGTCGGCGGTCGTCTTGCCGGTCAGCCAGCCGCCCGCTTCCTTGCTCCGCTTCCCCAATTCCTGCATGTGGGCGGCGTACTTGTCATGGATGGCGGCATCCTTCTGCATGGTCTCCGCCGCCTGGGCCTTGGCATCGGCGAGATGCCGCTCCCGTAGCCCGCGCTGCTCCATCTGCTCCGTGATGGCGGCGTCCTGCCTGGACATGGCGGCCGCCAGCCGGTCGACAGCGCTCATCGGTCCTCCCTCGTTCCCCGGCTACCGATCATCGCTCGTAGCTGATCGAGCGGTCGCCGCCCTCGTCGTCGAGCGAGC
>NZ_NMQT01000308.1 GCF_002234405.1 Amycolatopsis thailandensis
GGCTCGGTGAAGACGAACATCGGGCACCTCGACGCGGCGGCGGGCGTCGCCGGGCTGATCAAGGCCGTGTTGTCCGTGCGGCACGGCGTCATCCCGCCGAGTCTGCACTTCACGGCCCCGCATCCGGAGGTCGACCTGGCGGGCGGTCCCTGGTACGTCCCGGCGAAGGCCACCGACTGGCCCGCCGGGGAGCGGCGGGTGGCCGGGGTCAGCTCATTCGGCATGGGCGGCACGAACGTTCACGTGATCGTGGAGGAGGCTCCCGCCGTCCCACCACGGCAGGCGGAGAGCGGTCCGTTCGTCCTGCCGCTGTCCGCGCGAGACGCGAAAGCACTGCGCGAGACGGTTTCCCGGCTGCGCGATCGGCTCGCCGCGGACGCGCCGGACCTCGGGGACACGGCGTACACGCTTTCGGTCCGGCGGGCGTTCACGTGCCGCGCCGCCGTGGTGGCGGACTCGGTCACGTCGGCGATCGCCGCGCTCGACGCGCTGCTGGCGAAGGGAACCGACGTCGAAGGTCCTCCCAGCGCGGAGCGAGATCTGGCCGTCCGCTGGGTCGAAGGCGGCGAGATCGAGTGGGACTCGGGTGGCGAACCAGGCCGCGTCCCGTTGCCGGGTTATCCGTTCCAGCGGGAACGGCACTGGATCGACCCACTGCACACCTCCGACCACGGGAGCCCCCGGTGACCGACACCTTGCCCGTCATGGGCGGCCACGGCCCGCCACTGTCCTATCCGGACGCCACGGTCACCGGGCTGATCCTCGCCCAGGCCGCGCGCACCCCGGACGCCGTCGCCGTCCGGCAGGGTGACGTCCGGCTCACCTATCGCGAACTGGTCGCGTCGGCGACCGGCGTCGCCCGGCTGCTGCGGGCCCGGGGTGCCGGACCCGGCACCCGCGTCGGCGTCTGCGCCGATCGGCGACCGGAACTGATCTCGACCGTCGTGGGCGTGCTGCTGTCCGGGGCCGCCTACGTGCCGCTCGAACCCGGCGGCCCGAAGGCGCGACTGGCCGAAATCGCCGCGGACGCCGGGCTGTCCCTCGTCGTCGGTGACCGCGCGCTGGCCGAATTCGGTGCCACGGAAGGCATCGAGGCGCTCGACGTACCCCCGCCCGCGGACGGGCCCGCCGAGTGTCCCGCCGGGCCGGACGACCTCGTCCACCTTCTTTACACCTCCGGCTCCACGGGCCGCCCCAAGGGAGTGCTGACCAGTCACCGCAACGTGGTCGCGTTCGTCACCGGGTTCGCCGCCGCCCTCGACATCCGGCCCGGCACCCGGACGCTCGGCATCTCCTCGCTCGCCTTCGACGCGTTCACCATGGACGTGTTCGTCCCGCTGGCGCACGGCGGATCGGTGCAGCTCGCCGGTGCCGCCGACCGGGCCGACCCCGAACGGCTGCGGCGGTTCCTCGTCGAGCACGACGTCGAGTGGGGCTTCGTCACGCCGACGTTGCTGTCCATGGTCGACCCCGCGGCCGTTCCCGGCTGGCGCGTCGTCGCCTGCGGTGGCGAGCCGGTGCCCGCGGACCTCGCCGCGCGCTGGCTGCCGGGACGACGGTTCTTCCACGTCTACGGCCCGACCGAGACCACCGTGGTGGTCGTGACCGACGAAGTCACCGGCCTCCCCGCCGACCCGCTGCCGCTCGGCCGCCCGACGCCGAACCACCGGGCGTACGTCGTGGACGCCGAACTGCGGCCGGTCGCGCCCGGCGAGGTCGGCGAGCTGCTCGTCGGCGGCCCGGGCCTCGCGCACGGCTACCTCGGCAGCCCGGAGCTGACCGCCGCGAAGTTCGTCGACGACCCGATCACGCCGGGGGAACGGCTCTACCGCACCGGCGACCTGGCCCGCGAGCTGCCCGACGGCCGTCTCGAGTTCGCCGGCCGCGCCGACCGGCAGGTGAAGGTCCGCGGCCAGCGGATCGAGCTTGGCGAGGTGGAGGCCGCGCTCACGAGTCATCCGGACGTCGACGCCGCCGCCGTGGAGGCCGTCCCCGGGCCCGCGGGCACCCGGCTGGTGGCCTTCGTGGCACCGGCGTCCGCACCGTCCGATGTGGACGAACTCGGCCGGGACCGGCTCACCGCGGCGATGCGCCCGGCCGCGGTCCGCGTGCTCGGCAGCCTGCCGGTCAATCCGGTGACCGGCAAGATCGACCGGCCC
>NZ_NMQT01000309.1 GCF_002234405.1 Amycolatopsis thailandensis
AGACTGTCGAAGTTACTGCGTACCACCACGGTGTCGATGCCGAACTCGAACCCTGGCCTGCCCCCGGCGGACACCGCGTCGTCGAGCATCCGCAGGGCTTCCATGGCGCGTTCGAACGATCCGGCGCGTCCGCGGATCTTGTCGTGCACCTCCGCGGTGGCGCCGTCGAGACTGATCGTCACCGTGTCGCAGCACCGCATCAACTCCTGGACCATGTCCGGCTTCATCGGCCAGCCGCCCGTGTAGCACACGACGTGAATGCCTGCTCGGGACAAGCGGTCCGCGACCTCGAATATTCCCTTCACCACGAGGGGTTCACCACCGGCCAATGCCACCATTTCCGGCTGAAGCTCGATGATCGAATCCACTATTCGTAATTGTTCATCGTGGCTCAATTGGCGGGTCGGCCGTCGTCCGGATTCGGAGTAGCAATGGACGCATCGCAATGGGCATGCGTAGGTGACATCCCAAATTATGTTGGTTGGCCGAGCGGGTGCGCTCATTGCCAAAAACCCCCTGCGCTCGTATTTCTCAATCCGCTTCTCCGTCGGCTTGCTTTTTGCACGCTACTGTCGCCGCGAACGCCGTCGCAATGCCGAGATAACGATTACACTCGAC
>NZ_NMQT01000031.1 GCF_002234405.1 Amycolatopsis thailandensis
CGCCCCCGGCAGGCGGCATCGGCGCGTGCCCCGCCCGGGCGTGCTCAGCTGAACGCGGTCACCACACCGGCGCGGGGCGGAACCGGGTTCCGTCAAGTGAGGCGTGGTGACGGCCGGCGGCGTTCGCCCCGGCGGGCACGGCACGCAGGGCTCCCCCACCCCCGCCCCACGTGGCTCGAAGTCTTCGGTGCCCCGCCGCCTCATGGTCATGAGGGCAGTGGACCTCGCTGCCCATCTCGAGCAGGAAGGGCTTATTGGCGGGACGAAGCGTCGACCAGGCTCCTCCTCGGCTATTCAATCGAGATCGATTGAATAGCCGAGGATTGCTCAGAGGTTCTCGAAGGGGTTGTACTCGGCGTCCGTGCGGATCACGAACTGGTCGGAGCTGGTGGGGATCGCCCAGAGCCGCTGGCCCTCGAAGGTGAATTGCGCGGCATGTGCGTTCGGGTTGGCTTTCATCGCCGCGATGGCTGCGGCGTGGATCTTTCGGTCAGCCTCGTTTTCGCGGGCCCATATCCAGGCGTCGTAGGCGGCGTCCGGGTCGTAGTCGTCGGGATCTGCTCCTGAGGCGGCCATGGCATGGTCCTTTCCGGTTGGTGGGCCCGTGTGGGCCCGGGGGGGGGGGGATGTGCGGCACCGGGATGCGGTTCTTGCCCGCGTGACGACCCCGGGGTGCTGCGGTCATCGGAATTCGGTGGCGAGTTCGAGGTGCTGGTCGGCGAAGAGCGCGAAGGTGGTCATGTCGCCGCGGATGACGTTGGAGACGGAGACGATGGAGGCGCCGGTCTCGGTGTCGAGGAGGTCGAGTTCGACGGTGATGCGGCTCGGTGAGAACAGCGCCACCGCGGTGACCGTGTCGAGCGTGCGAACGACGACCTGACGACGATCACGGGTCGTGTAGGTGGTCCAGCCGATAATGGGCATGGTGGCCAGAGGCTCCTTTGGATGCTGGAATGCCGCGCTGGCATGCGAATGCGAGGGCCGGTTCGGTGCGGAGCCGGTGATGGCAGCTGCGGGCGGTGTGCAGGATGCTGCGGTCGGAGAAGTGGAAGTCAGCCACTGGTTCCACGACTACCAAATGTTGAACTCCCACGGCGCGGGGGCGCCTTCGCGCCGGGCGCGCATGCGGGCCTTGCGCAGTGCGTCGGTCGGGGCCCGCCAGGTGTGCAAGCCGTCGGTTCCGGCGCGGGTGACGTGATGGCGCTCGGGGATGCCGCACCGGCCGCAGGCGTTCGGCTCGACGACGGTACGGTTGTGGCTCGGGAGCTGGTCGTGAAGTTTCACCGTGTATTCGCCACTGTCCACACCGGACTTAATGTCGGCGTCCAATTGCGGTGCAGGTTCGGTGCCTCTGCCGCCACGCCTCATACGGGAAGTCCCGACAGGGTGGCGGGTGATCGCGGTGACCTTGTCGCCGACAGCGATGAGCAGGTGCGCCCACAGGCTGAGTACGACATCGGACGGGGAGTTGCTGAGGCGGTGCAGAGCCATGCTCTGGGTCCTTCTCTGTGCGGTGGGGTCTGACAGCCCGTGGTGTCACCAGGCCGCGCAGGGGTCCGCAGGACGGCGAGGGTTTGTGCTCGGTGGGGCGGGTGGCCCGCAGCGCAGCGAGGACCGTCACCCGGCCCGCCGGGCGGGGTTCATCGCCGCGTGCCCCTGCGCGGTGTGGTGATCTCGTGCGTCAGCCGCGGCGCACACAGCAGGCACGGTGTAGCGATCACCGTGCCAGCAGGAACGACGTGCTGTCCGGCGGATCTCCCGCACAGCGTGCGGACTTGCGCGATGAGGAACACTCCGGCCGCGAGCCCGCAGGTCTCCCTGTAAACTGGATTCCGAGATCCGTGAAGGGCGACGCCCCCTGCCTAGCCCAGCAGCTTGCCAACTTCGTGGGCTAGGGCAGCCAGCGCCGTAAGGAGCTGGATCACTCAGATGAGGACGTGACGCCGGTCGGGAGTGATCTCCAGGCCGGGGTCACCATCCAGAGCATCTCCCCCGCTGGCATCGTCAGGTTTCCCACCAGCACTCACTGATGGCTGGTGGTGCTGGTGGGAGCGCGTCCGGGCGCTCCCACCAGCGTCAGATCACGCCGCCAGGTCCACGTCGTGGCCGGTGCCGGTCAGCACGTCACCGACGCTCTCGGCCGTCCCACTCGTCGGCTCGCCCTGACCGGCCGGCTCCTCGTCGCCGATGCTGGTCGGCTCGGCCAGGGTGTCCGCCTCCTCGGACTTCTCGCAGTCGTCCTCACTGTCGTCCTCGCTGTCGGACTCCGCGGTCTCGGCCGTGGCCGTCGTGGCAGGGGTAGTCACCGCGGTGTCGCGAGAAGCAACGACGAGCTCTTCGACGGGCGAGAGTGCGTAACCCCAGGACTTCAGCTTCGTGAGGTAGGCGACCTGCGCGGCCGTCGGGGTGTCCCAGGTGCGGCGCCGGTCGGTTCCGGCTTCGAGCGCGGCCAGCAGCAGAATCAGGTTGATCATCGTCGCGCGGCCCGGCGTGGCTTTGGCGGCCGCGTCGGCGATCGGGTGCGTGAGCTTCCGGTTGTAGCGGGTGCGTCCGGTCTTCGGCTTGATGTTCAACAGAGTGGCGGCGAGTTCGTGGTCGGCTTCCATCGCCTTGCGCAGGTCGGTGCCGCCTTCGGCCCACATCTGGGCGATCCACGAGGCAGCGTCCTTCGGCGCGGTCTTGCGGGCGCCGAACGTCTTCAGCCACTTTGCCCTGACCTTCACCGCGGAGTCCCAGTCCTTGCCGTTCTTGATCACCGTGCGCCGGGCTGCCTTCTCCTCGTCACTCATCGGGCCGGAAACCCGCGATGTCGTGCTGGAGGAGAACGTCGTCTTGCCTGCGAGTGCGTTGCGCTCGGCGTGGCCGTGCCCGGCGAAGTCGGTGCAGATGTGCACGATGATCACTCGCTCGTCGACGGGCTTCCATCCGTGGTAGTCGAGGAATACGGCATGCCCGGAGCAGGATTCGTGGCGCGTCGGGCTGATCTTGACCCCCGGCTTCGTGTTCGGAGCGGTGCGCAGGTCGGTGAGCCTGCGGGCTTTGCCGAAGGACAGGTTGTCGGGCCGGTCGACGACGGTGACGCCCTCGGCGGTGAGCTTGTCCGTGGCCTCCTGGCGCAGTCGCGTCTCCTCGCGGCGGTCCCGCAGCCGTTGTGCCGCGTGGTCGAACTGTTCCGGGCGCTGGGCGGCGTACTCGGTCAGCGACGCCACGGCCTCGTCGTCATCGGCGAATTCGGCGACGACCGCGGCCTGGGTCAGGTCCAGGGCGCCTTCGTCGAGGGCCTTGCGGGCGAGGTCGCTCTTGGCGACTCGCACGGTGGTCTCGACTTCCTTGATCGGGATCGAGCATTCCCGGGCGATGGCCCGGGCGTCTAGGCCCAGTTCCAGCAGCTGCTGGGTGGCCCCGACCTGGTCGGCACTGGTGATGTCGAGACGGTGCCGGTTCACCACGACCTGGTCGACGATCCGGCTGCGCTCCAGGTCGCTCTCGTCGGCTTCCGGTCGCGGTTCGACGATGACACGGACGAGTTCCAGCTTCTTCCTGAGCGCGGCGAGCGTTCGCCGCTGGCCGTCGTGAACCACCAGAGCACCGTTACCGTCGCGGTAGACACGAATCGGCTCGCGCACCCCGCGTCGACCGATGCTGCGGACGAAGTCGGGGTCCAGTACGACGTCGCGCCGAGCGTTCGCTCCGATGATCAGCTTCTTCGGCGCGACTTCCAGCACCTCGATGTCAGTGACCGGAGCGCCTGCGAGCACGTCCGGTGCGAGGTCCGCCTCGGCGGTGTCCGGCCCGTCGGCCAGGAAGTCGGGTTCGGGCACGAAGTCCGGCTGAGAGTCAGCGATCGGACCCAGGGACGGGATGCGGTCGATCGCGGACGGGATTTCCATGGTGGTCACTCGCATGCTCCATTTCGTGGGTACGCGGATCGGCGTTGTGGCAGGCGCCGGGATTCCGCTGCTGCGTCGCACCGCTCAGAAATTCGGTGAGACGTCCCTGGTGTGGGACGCACTCGGACATGCACGCCCGATTCCGCCCGGCCGCGGCAGACGGGCCGCAGGACCCTCGTACGAATCGGCGGCCGGGCGGAATCGGGTGTGCTAGAGTGCGCCCTCCCACGCCAGGGCTTCTCCGCAAGTGAGCCAGCGGCAATCCGCCGAGAATCCTTTGACGTGAAGGGGATCCAGCGAGTCGCTGTCTGCTGAACACATCGACAGCTGGAGGGACTGCCGTGCATCCTGGGCCTGATAGCCACGGAGGGCGCGGGGTGCCGGATCTCAGAGATCGCGTTCCAGCCAGAACCCGGGCGAATGGTGGTCGTGATGTTCTCGACCGGCTCGCCACCCGGCGAGACGTCCCAGCGCGTCCCAGGACCACCGTGTGCGCCTGCTCCCCCAGCCTGTGTCAGGATCGGCTACCACGTAAGGGATATCGAAGACCTGAGTGGCCCACCCCGATCCTGAGTAACGTCGGTCGAGCCTGACGAGTACCCGACGGTCAGGACTGTCCAGAGTGGATGGAGCTGCGGTGAGCACCGGGCACGTTCGGCAATCCGGCCGCCGGGGCGTGGAATCGCGCACGCAGCGTCCGTGATAGCCGAATGTGGCCAGCTCGGTGGTGCGCAACGTCTCGTGCAAGGTGGGATAGGTACGTGGCCTGAGCGCACACTGGGCGGCTGTCCGCCCGTAGTGGGCGCCGAGCGTGATCCGGTTCCATCCCTGGCCGTCGGGACCACGCGGGCCGGGTTCCGGCGCAGGCAAGTAGAGAGGCACGACAAGTCCTTCCTGGACACAGTGGTTGACGCGAAAGGAAGGTCGGGCCGCCCCCGGACAGGACAGCGCAACCTCGGGTGATGCCGTGGTCACGGCCGGACCTGACGGTTCCCGGGGAAGGTGTCCGGCGTGGGCATTTCGCCACGTCGCACCGGGCACAGCGGGAACCCGTCCTGATGGACGACGAGCAGGGCGCGAGGATGCGCCTCGAGGTGTGCCGCGATGCGTCCACATCGGTCGCACGGACCGAAAGTGGGGATCACGGTGATGGAAGCGGAGTTCATCGAAAGACCTCCTGGAAGCCCGGACGGGCGACGACTGTGGGGGTGGCCGGGGTGATCGATCCCGGGCCGGGGCTGCGGCCGCATGGCCGGCGCTGGTGGCGAAAGCGCAAGGACGCCGCGCGTGAAGCCGGGTGGGTCGGGTGTCAACGCGATCGAGTGCAGCGACGCGGCGGTGTGCGCGGCGTCCTTGCGCGTGCCGCGGGTGTCGGGCACTGTGCGCGCGGCCCCAGCCGGGTCTGGTCGCGCTGGTAACCCCCGGCGTCGGGACCTGGGCCTCGCGGGCCTGACTACAGACGCTGCGCTATCTGCTGGTGCGCTGAACGGGTACGCCGATCTGGGCGGCGAACTCGGTGAACAGGTCGATACTGACGGTCTTCAGATCCTGAATCTGGATACCGTCGTCGTTGGTGTGCCGGCGGGAGATGCCATCAACCTGCCGGAGGGTTCTCTGCGGGAGGTCCGGGTCGGGGTCGATTCCGGACTTCAGCAGAAGATGCGCGGCAAGCGGCGGTGCCAGGTCGAACCGAACGATCGGAGTGGACTGCGGGATCACCAAGTTCTCGCCGTCCAGGAGGCCGGCGAGTGTGGCGGGCAACGCGCGACCGGGCACTCTGCCGTCCGGCAGCCGCTCGGACGTTCGGTCGGACCAGGCCGCGAGCTGTCCGCTGGAACGTACCGCGATCAGTCTGAGAATCGGCTTGTTCGTCCGCGGGGCACCTGCGGGGTCCGGGCTCCCGGACGGCTTCGTCCGCAGTCTGGAATTGAGCAAGGTTTCCTGGGTGAACACGACATCGCCGGACTGGACGGAGACGATGTTGTCGCGCACGATCAGACGCCACCGGTCGTCGGCGTCTTCGCCCTGTGCGTCGATCTCACCGTTGCATTGGTGGTCGAAGGTGAAGTGTTCCAGGGCTGGGGCGAACTCGTAGCCGGGAGCACGGCGGGCGAGATCCTGTTGCAGCGTCGCGCATGGCCTGAGGAACGTGTCGATCAGGTACACCATCCAGTCCGAGGCGCAATAGAACTTCTCCCCTTGGTCGAACTCGAGGGTGGTGCCGGCGTCGTCGGGAATCCATTGACAGCAGGAGTCGGGAAGATTGTGTTCGGCGGCGATGTCCAAGGGAGGCGTGGCGGACGTGTCGTGAGACTTCCTCACCGTGGCGGATAGTCCGTTTTCGGCGAACTCGACGAAGTGGGCGCGCTCGTGCTCGTTGAGGGGTGGGTCGATAGCGATCGTGCCCCAGAATCTGGTGTCGTAGCCCATGTGCGGCGCCTTCCTGACGGCCACCAAGGAGGTGGCGGGTGGCGCCCCCGGGTGCCGGGGGCGCCACCGGCGCAGGTCGATGCCCGCCGGGCCGGTCAGAGGCGGCGGCGCCGAGCCGGGATGCACGACCGGCCCGGCGGGCGTCGGCCATCCTGGTGGGGTCCGCGGGCCCGTGGGCGTCAGTCCTATCCGGACGTCATCAGCAACCAGGCGGGGTGCTGTTGCGTCGGCGTGAGTTCGAGGATGTTCAGCGCCGTGGCGAGTCGTTCGTCCCAGTTCTCGGTACACCTGCGCTGCTCCAGGTCGGCGGGCCGGAGGTGTTCGGGGTGTTCCCAGCTGGCGATGGTCACGTGAGCGGTCAGAGCGTAGGAGGGCTCCTGAATGTCGCCGTGTGCGGTGAACTCGACACCGACAAGGTCCTGCGCGGCGTCCCTGCGCTGGCGGTATCCCGCCGCTGTCCAGTCGGTCTCAGCGAAGCCTGCGATCCGCTCGAGGAGACGTTTTTCCGCGTGCTCGACGAAGTCGTCGTACTCGTCGAAGTGCCAGCTCAGGTCGAGCCGGCCGGACTCCTGTGTGTTGCCGATGTTCCAGCCGGCCTCGCCTCCGCCCAGGTCGTAGCCGTACGCGAGCATGCCGTGCGGGCTGTGGCCCATTGTGTTTCTCCTTCTGCTGGGCTCGACGCGCTCAAGTCGCGCGGCCCCCGGGGTGCGCGGAGGCGCTCTGGCCCGGCCAGACGCCGCCCACCCGCGCGGTCCCACGCTCTGCGTCGGCACGCTGGGCACGCGGGCGAGGGCGGGTGGGCGGCGCCTGGCATGGTGCGAAGCCTCCGGCACCAGGGCCGTCTGGCATCGCCTGGGCCGTCGCTACGTCTCAGCGCGCAGTACGTCCCGCACGGTCACGTCGTCGCGGGCACGGTCCTGCGGGTCGTGGTCCAGCCGTAGCGGGACCAGCGGGTCAGCCGGGCCGTAGAACTCCAGTGCGACAGGGAGATCGTCGCGGCGGCACCGAAGCTTCGCCCGGGTCATCGCCAGGTCGGCGGCGTGCATGAGCCGCTCCAGCCGGCCGCTCGCATCCTGATCTGCTCTCGCCGACGATGTCGTGGTCTCCTCATCGCGTCGGGTGAGGTCCAGGAGGCGGGCCAGCCCGAATGCCGCGCCGCACACCTTTCCCGCCACCTCGACCTGGCACGCGTCCACGGTCGAGTCCAGCATCGACGTCCAGTCGCCGTATGCGGCCAGATCCAGCAGTGCCACGAACTCGTCACCGCCGATCCTGCCCAGCAGCGCCCTCTCCCCGAGCTGCGCGCGCAGCCGGTCGGCGATCTCCCGCAGTAGCCGGTCTCCTGCACGGTGGCTGATCGTGTCGTTGAGCGGCTTGAGTTTGTTGACGTCGACGAACAGGACGGCAGGCTGGGTGAGGGCAGGCAGAGCCGCCTGGGCGGCGGACGTCCAGGGCTTGCGGAGCAGGACTCCGGTGACGGTGTCGTGACTGAGCTGGGTGTTCTCGGCGCGCAGGCGTGCGTTGTCGCCGAGCAGCGCGGTATTGGTGTGACGCGCGGCGCCGAGCGCGCGGCGTGCGCTGACGAGCAGGGCGAGCAGACTCAGGGCAGCGGCGCCGAGCAGGAGGGACACGAGCGGTGAGAACATGGGCGGCTCCGGGAACGCGCCCGTTCGCACGGGCGCGGGCGGCGCAGGCGAAGCCCATGCCGCCCGGTGACCGCGAGGCCAGGAAGCAGGAAGAGGCAGCAGGCCCCGCGCGGACGCGATTCCGGGCAGCAGTCCCGTTTCCGGCGGTGTCAAGGCACACCGGCCACCGCCAGGGCACCGGCCGGTGACCCGGCGGTGCGCCTTGACACCGCCGGGGCGGGCTGCTCGGGTTGTGCGGCCGCCGGTTGCCTGCGGCGGAGACCAACCTGTTCGCGAAGGCCAGGCTTTGGCGCGCGCGGGTATGTGAAATGAAAGGGAGCCACGGTGGCAGGCAGTGAGCGGCGCACGCTGGTCGAGCAGCTCTACGGCCGGACCTGCATGATCGACTGCATCACCGCGTCGGTCGCCGCGGAGCGCGCACGGGAACTGGTGGAGGCATCAGGTGCCAGCGCCTTGGGCCCGGCAGACGCGTACTTCGCGACCGGCGCCCTGCACATCCTGACGGGCTACTTGCAAGCGGCGGCCATCCTGGGCGAGAAGCCGCAGACGATCGTTGCCTGGGCACGGACCGACGCCAGCGAGCCGTGGATCGCACTCGAGTCCCGCCCGGATGTCGTCCCTCAGGAATGGTCGCGGCACCGCAGCGCCCTCCTGTCGCTGCCGGCCGCCGACCAGACCGCGACGCGTCAGATGCTGCGGACGATCCTCGACGCGCCCGCCACCAGCTAGCCGGGCTCGGCCGGGTGAACGACCACGCGTGAAGCACATCGCCTGCCCGGGCGTGGAGTTCCAGGGTCACCAATGGGAGCCGCAGACGCATTCGCACTCGTGCTCGCATCCGAGCGGGGCGATGTAGCAGCGGTGGACGCGGTCACTCGTCCCCGGGCAGGGGATCGTGCCGCCCGTGCGGTCGCACTGGTATCCGGTGGTGCGGGCCAGGTGCAGCAGCTGACCTGCCGCCGCGGCGCGAGTGTCTCGTACGCGCAAGCCCCAGCCGTCGGCGGCGCGCCAGCTGCCCCAGTCGCCCCACTTGAAGCGGACGACGTTCCCCAGCAGGTGACGGCCGAGGAACACCTCGAATGAGTCCGGCTGCTGACGGCCACCCAGCGCATCCACAATGGACAGTATCGGGCGGTAGAACACGTGCCGGGGGTCTCGGACCGCAGGGCCGTGCCGATGGCCTGGCGGCCGGTTGGCGCGGATCAGGTCGCGCAGAATCTCGATCTTGTCGGTGTCGCTGTCCATCGGGCCTTCTCCTTAGCGGTGGTGACCTGAGCGGGCGGGCGCGAGTGGGTCGGCGGCGCACCGCAGCGATCAGGCAGCGTGAGTGGTGTCGTCGAGGTCGGGCCGCGCGTAGGGGCACTGACTGGTTCGCCTCGGTGCCGGCCACGGCAGTCAATGTCGTCGGCGAGGACACGGTCGGCGACAGCTGGCTTGCGGCGTGCCTCCGCCTCGAAGATCCGGCGTCGGACCGGCGGGCCTGGCGTGGCCGTGCCGCACCTGTCCTGAAGCCGGGCGGGGCACCATCGGCAGAGGTCCCCGCTGATGCGCGGCTTGCTCTCGGGAGGGCACGCCGGTGCGTGCCCTCCCGGGTTGCGCCGTCTCAGCCGCGCTTGCGGCCGCCCTTCTTGCGCGGGTTGTTCGCGTCAAGGTACTTCTTGATGACCTGGTCGGACAGGCGCCCGCGGTCGGACACGTTGTGGCCGTTCTTCCGGGCCCAGTCGCGAATGACCCTGTTGGGCGGCAGCTCGTCGGACGTGTCCGTCTTCTTCTGCGGAGCAGCCTTCTCCTTCGTGCCGGTGTCCTGCGGCTGGCTCCTGCGGCCGCCGACGCGCCGCGCGCTGGCCACGTACGGTGCCAGGAACTCGTCGAGGAAGTCGGCGTTCTCCTGGTCGAGATCGATCCGGTAGTCGACGCCGTCGAGATTGAACTTCTTCGTCACCACAGCGGGGGTGCCGTCGATGTCGTCGACGGTGATGACGCTCTTCTTAGTCGCCATGGGCGTGTGCTCCTTCTGGTGAGCTGGTGTTGCTGACGGCCGCGGCCTGAGCACGGTGGCCGGGGGTCCGTAGGACGGCGCAACGAAGGCGTGGGCGTTCGTTCGGGTGTGATCGCGCGAAGCGCGACCCCGGAGGGGCCTGTCTCACCCGGAACGGATGTGCGTGCCCTCGTTGCGCCGCCTGCCTCCGGGCTCTGTGCTGGCCTTGTTCGTCAGCTGCGCCGGTCGCCAGAAGAGCCACCCCAGGGACAGAGAACCTGGCAGCTCGACCAAACCGGAACCGCGCGGGCTGAGCCTGGTCGACAGCTGGAGAATCGCGTCACCGAGGAAGACGGGGTTGCCATCGTGGTCGGTCTCCGCCGAGGAGTCGAGCTCGTAGGCCTGTCCAAGGTGGAGGATCGGACCCCGGGGCTCGCTGCCGTCGATCCATTAATGGTCGTCCGGCCGTGTGGTGGTCGGGTGGGCGCGGTGAGATGGCCGGCGGTGGAATCGTCAGGTCAATGATGACCGTTCATAGTCGGCTTCCACAGTGTGGACCGCCTGATGGCGTGGCTCGTTCATCGGGCGCCGTCCGGCACGTCCCGACACGCGAGGGAGCGTGAGGTGATGGGCCCGGCGTGAATGCCGCCGGGCCCACCCTCGTCTAGCTGGCTTTCATCTCCGACCGGTGCCAGCGTCGGACGTCTTCCAGTGCGCTGTCGATGGAGCCGAACCGGGTCACTCGCTGGTCACCGAAGAAGCTGCTGGTGATCTCCACCGCTAGGTTCCCAGGGGTGTCCGCCGTCCAGAACCGGGAGGGAAAGTGGATGCTGACCGCGCCGTCGTTGCCGACGACGCCGCCGCGGCCCTCCAGGTGTTCGTATGCCTGAAACAGCAGCCACTGAAGCTCAACCAGCTTGGTCTGAAACTCGATGGTCGAGTACTCGGTGAACCCGTCACGCCAGACATGCTCATCGGCCGCTGTGAGCCGCTTGCGGTCAACCCTGAGCTGAATCACCACCGAGACTGCGGTGAACAGCAGGGTGGAGAGGACGAACCACAACACGAAGTTGAGCCAGTTTCGCCAGCCCCAGTCGGCCAGTTCGACCAGCATTTCACCACCTGCCAGTGGCGAGGAGCTGACAGGCAGCAGCGCGAGATAGTGCACGAGAGTCTCCAGTGGACGGTCGCGGTTCTCGTCCCGGCCGGGGCGAGAGCGTCGCGGTGAGACCGGCGACGACCGTGAGCCCCAGCGGGCTTTCCGTCTCCAGCCGACAGGGCGGGGCGCGGCCGAGCGCAGCGAGGCGGGCCCTGTGTCGGCTGCTCGGAAAGATGCTGGGGTGGAGGTCGTCGCCGGTCTAGGCTGTGACGCCCCGCCCCCGGCGGACCGAGAGACGGGGGCACCAGACCTCCGAAAGACAGCAACTGTCAGGACCTCGACGGCGCCACGCAAAGGGTCAGAACCTCGGCCGACGACGCTGGTCATCCCCCACGGGCGCGGTGGCGCCCGGGCTGAGTTGCCGATTGTGCGGGAGGGTGCGTAGACGAGCCGCAGTGAGGGTGATCGTCGCATGACGGTCAGGACACGAACTCCCACACCCAGGCCCGGGCTCCGATTCCATACCGACCGTCGTCGTCGGGCTCGACGCGATCCTCGATGTAGCTGGGCCTTGTGTCCCCGTCGGACCGGGTGAGGACGATCGTGTCGCCGTCCCAGTGAGCTCGCGCGGATCCGTCGGGGTACTTGGCGTAGGTGTCGTTGATCCAGTCCACGACAAACTCGGCGACCTCGGGCCGAAAGCGGGGAATGGCGGCGCCGTTCCACAGCTCTGCGGCGACGAGCGCGGGGAACGCCGGATCCCGGTCGTCAATGGTGATGGTGACCAGCTCTTCTCCTCGCTGAGGGCGGAGTGCTCGGCGATCGCGGGCGGTCACGGAGGCCTGGCGCTGGTTCCGTCCCTTCTTGTTGGGTTGGCTCTGGCTGTTCGTCACGCGGGCTCCTGTCGGAAGGGCGAGAACCCACCGGCTGGTACGGGAACGCCAGCCGGTGGGCAGAGGTGCGAGGTGCGCTCGGAGACGTCAGCGCAGCGCGGGCAGACGCGCCGGGGACGGCAGGGCGACGGTCTCGTCACCGCGCAGCGCGCGGGCCAGCACAGCCAGCGCAGGGTGTTCGGCACTGATCGCGTGGGACTGGAGCAGGCCCCTGTGCACCAGCAGCCGCAGTTCGGCCGGGCTGTCCAGCCAGTAGTCGGCCAGCGAGACCAGGGTCGCCGACAACACGCCCGAGAGCAGGACCGGTTCGTCGCCGAGGGCGTCGGCGTCGCCGACGATCACCACCTCGCATTCGTCGGCGCCGAGCGGCCTGACCCACGCCGTCGGGATGAGCAGTTCGGCATATCCCGGCCCGGGCGACCACAGTGCAGGGTTACAACGGGAAGCGGGGGCGAGCGGGGCGATCGTCACAACAAGGCTCCTTGCGTGTTCGGAGGCATCACCGCGGCGGTGGCCGGGCGTCGAGCCGGTACCGAGGGGTGCGCCGATGCGTGTACAAGGGGCTGTGAAGCGGGCCGCCCCGGCCGGGCAGGGGTTTCCGCGCAGCGGCGCGAAGCGCCCTTGCGTGGGCGGGGACGGTCTGCTGTGCTTCGCCCGTGCACGTGCGCGCACCGGAGGCCGGGCGGAAGGGTGCCCGGTTGGCCGCCGCCGGCAGGCGCCTGTGCGCGGGCTACCGGCGGGAGCCGCGCCGGGAGACGGAACGTGAGATCCGGCCTGGTGCGATCCGGCCTTGCCGTGTACCGCTGTGGGTGCGGCGTCCGGGCTTGATGTAGTCCCGGGTCCGGATCTTCTCTTTCGGCTCTGGGCCCTCGGCGGCATCCGCGTTTGCCGGTGCCGGTTCGTGCGGTGAGGTGGGTTTCGGCGCGGTGCCAGGTTGCGGCGCCGGTCGCGTGGTTCGCGCAGCGGTGCTGGACCAGCGCCGGGGAACCTTCTTGCGTTGCTGGTCCCACCGCTCGAACTCTGCTGGCCATCGCTCCCATGCCCAGCCGAGAACAACGGTGCCGCCGCCCACGGAGGGGAGCTCGACATCCGGTGCCGGGAACGGCGCCGCGCTGTCGGGTCCCCAGCGCTTGCGCATCATGGTGACGGAGCTGCGCTGGATACCCCACCAGTCGGCAATGTGCGCCATGGTGAAACAGCGCATCGGCGCCGGCACGGTCGCCGCCGATGCCGTAGCGGAGGGTGCTTCTTGTTCGGGTGCCATCAGAACTCCTTGCTTCGTAACGGGTATGTGTGGCTGGTGATGAGTGCTCGCCCTCCGGGGACGAGGGGCGAGCACTCCTCGGTCACTCGCCGGGCACGGACTCGGTGGCGGGATCCGGTGTGGACGGCCGCGGCGAGGCTGCCGCAGCTGGCTCTTCGGTGGCCTCGGCGAGCTGCGCTCCGGCGGCGTTGATCCGCTTCCGCAGCTCGACGTTGTCCGGCTCGGCGCGTTTGGCGACCCACCAGAGTTCTCGCAGGGCATCCGCGCCGTGCCTAGCGGCTTCGGTCAGAGCCGCGTCCCAGTCGATCGGGTCCGTGTTGAGGACGTCCTCCTCCGCGACGTCGTCGTCGGCGGCGGGGTCCACAGCGGGCGGGGGCGTCGTGATCACCACACGCTCGCGTTCCGGTTCGGCAGTCGTCGCCTGCTCGGATGCGGGGTTGGCGTACTGCTGTGCCCGCTCCATGGCCTCGTCGAGGGTGACGGCGTTTTCGCGGTGGTACCCGGAAGAGTTGCCGACCTCCAGCAGGTGGCCGGTGGGGATACCGTGTTGGTCGATGTCGGCGCCGAGTTCCTCGGGGGTGTACTGCAGGCCGTACAGTGCGTCCTGGCAGGCGTCCCGGGCGACTTCGGTGATCGCTCGGGCCTTCAGCAGCGCCGGCGTGAACCGCTCCCACGGCATCGGCTTCCCTTTACTGTCGCGTGCGACGGGGAGCCCGCTGTCGAGTCGCAACAGCCGCGATTCGTGTGCGCGTTTGACGGTCCAGTCCGACCGGAAGGTGAAGTCGGGGTCGTCCTTGCGGATAATCTCGGCGAAAGCCGGTTCCTTCCAGCTCTGGCCTCCGCGTACACGGAGCTTGTGCCCCGCGCGGCGGACCAGGAATCCGATGAGGGACGCCCTGGCGGTCGGGCTTCCGTCGACGACGTACACACCGAGCATGGCCGTCATCGCCGGAATGCTGAGCATCCGGCCGAATTCCACCGCCCACAGGATGTTCGCGGGCTGGCGGCGGTAGTGCGAAGGCAGCAGTACCGACTTCGCGAGATGTTCGGCGTAGGCCTGGTCGGTGTCGAGAACGTCGGCCGTCGGTGTCGCCAGCTCGCGCTGGACCGGTACGAGTTCCCCGCGGCGGGCGCGATGCGTCTCTGCGAGCTGCGCCCGAAGTTCAGTGGTGTCCATGTGCGTTTCTCCTTCGGTGACAACGGCCGGCGAACCGGATGGTGGGAAGTGAGGGCGAGTCACGCGACGTCGTGCTTCGGCAGGAACACCCGTGCGCGGAAGCGGTTGTCGGCCGGGCGATCGGCCACGACCGCCCTCCAGTCGATGACTTCTTGGTCGCGGGTGTAGGCGCGCACGACGTCGGGGTCGGTCTCCGCACGCCAGGCGGCTTGGTCGAACCGGCCCGTGTGCCGCCAAGTGGCCGCGGGCTCTCCGTGGACCGTCAGCGTCTCGGCGTCACCGGTGATCGCGAACAGTTCGGCCAGCACGCCGTCGAGTTCCGCTTCGAGGTCCTTGATGTGTGCCTTGATCCGTGCCTGGCGGCGCAGGGCGACGGCGGCGGCTTCCCCGCCCTCGCGGCTGGCGGCGTCGACGGTGGGGTGCAGGCGGCGCAGGATTGGCCCGGCGCCGGGGTCGAGAGGTGGGGCGACCTGCGGCAGGACGTGGTCGTGCCAGAAGTCGCCGCCCATCTCGACAAGGAGCGTGATCAGCTCGTCATCGCGCTCGACACGGCGGTAGACGAACTTGCGGGTGTCGAGGAACAGACACGCCAGCCAGCCGTGCGCCCGCCCTGAGACCTTGAGCTGCCACTGGACCTGCAGCAGGTAGTGGCGGGGCACTGACTCGTTGCCGTAGGCGTCGGTCCACTCGTGGAGATAGGCGCTGGTTGTGGTCTTGGCTTCGACCACTCCCCCGTCGGAACTCAGGCCGTCGAGGCTGGCCAGCATCCAAGGGTGCTCGCGGCTGGCGAGCATCCCGACCCGGCGGGTCTGGAGGCCGGTGGCCTCGCGAAACCGGAACAAGACGTAACCTTCGAGGTCGCGTCCGACCCGCATCACGTCGTTGTCCGGCGCGCTGATCCCGTGGACTTTGTCCGCGTAGAGCTTGGTCAGGTCCGACCACGGGTTGACGCCGCCGACGGTGCTGGCGTCGGAGGCGCCGATGCCGTCACGGCGGCGGGCTAGCCACTGGGCATGTGAGGCTGAGGCGGGAAGAACGAGCTTCCCATCTGGACAGGTCCAGCATGGACCGGTTGGTGGTGCCGTCGAGCGGGGTGTCGGCGGCGAGATCGGTGGCGCGGTCACGGCACTGCTCGCTTTCGGTCGGTTGCGCCTCCCGGGTGGGGGCGCAACCGGCCGGCCGGTGCGGGGTCCGGTGTCCAGGCCTCGGGCTGGGCCGACCGGCGTGATCCGGCATCACGCCTGGGGCCGCCCCGGGGAGCTCGGTGCCGGATCACCCGCGTCGGCTCGGCCCGGTCGTGCCTGGACACCGGACCCCGCGCCGGTCACGGTGCGCGTCTCCCCCGCCCGAGGCAGCCGGCCGAGGGCCCCAGTCCGTGCGGTGTTTCGGCGGACGGTGTTACTGCCACGACTCGTCGTCCCCGGCGACGACCAGGGCGTTGATGCGGGCTGCCATTACGTCGTACGGGATGCAGCCGGTGAACCGCTCGGCGTTGAGGAGCGAGTGCTCGGCCTCGACCGGGCGGTTCCGCTGGATCAGGTCGTCGATGTGGCGGTGCAGGTTGTCGTAGTGCTCGTGGATGTAGGGAAGCCACGTGCCCGGAGGGAACCGGCGCCAGAATTCGCCCTGTACGACCTGCACACGCTCCTGCGCGGCCAGTACCTGGTGTTTGGGTCCATCAGGCACAGGCGTGATCGATTCCCTGCGGACGTTGCGTAGCGCGACCTCTCCGGCGTAGGTGGCCAGGGTGTAGCGGGGGCCATCAGGTGTGATCTGTTCGTCGGTGACGCGGTAGCGGCCTGCGGCGTCGATGATGCTGCCGTCGTAGAAGACCCGTTGTCCGATCATGAGCACGCTCCACTGTGGATGTTGGGACGGGAAGAAGGGCCGGTTGGTGCGCCAGCCTTTGCGGACCGGCACACCAGCCGCGCGGGCTACTCCTGGGTCATCTCGTCGCGGTGCCACTCGCGAACCTGGTCTAGGGCCGCGTCGATGGTGTCGAAGTCATGTGTGCGGCCGCCGCCGAAGCAGTAGCTGAAGATCTCGACACCGATCCGCTTGTCGCTGTTGAACGACCAGAAGAACTCGGGAAAGTGCAAGCTGATCGTGCCTTCGCTGGACTTGCAATGACCATCGCGGGCCAGATTGTGCTGGTAGGCCTCGGCCAGAAGTTGTTGCAGCGTGGCAAAGTCACGTTGGAATTCGCTTGAGCTGAACTCGCCGGATGCGGGCAGGACGAACCCACCTTTCTTGTGCATGGGTTTCGAAGCGCTATGAAGTCGGCTGTGGATGGCTGTCCGGCAGGTGCTGTCGGACAGCCATCTGGTCACATGCGGCTCATGATCCACACCAAGAGGCAGGTGAAGCCGAACATGAAGAGACAGACGATGGCGGTGACAGCTACTTCTTGCCAGGTCATGCGGTCACCGTCAGGTCCTGATAACGGGCGTGTGCAGTGGTGATCATGGGCGCTCCTGGGCTGTGTGGTGCGTTGACGGCGCATCAGCCAGCCGGGCATCTCCGGCCCACGCCAGGGTTTCCGCGTCAGCGGCGCGAAGCGCCCTTGCGTGGGCGGGAGAGACCTGCTGCGCTTCTGCGCGTTCAAGCACTGCACCGACCGCGGGTGTGACACTGCTGCTGCGCACTCGGCAGCGCGGACGATGAGGCACGCAGCGAGATCAGATCCACTCAGGGGTTCATGGTACGGACGTGTGCGACGGGATTCGGCCCGGTCAATGCCGTCACGGGCGGGTGCTCCCGGCTGCGCCGGCGATTCGCCAGTCGCTGATCAGCTGTGCACTGTCATGCTCGCCCTTGGTCGGATTGGCGGCATCGACCGCGACACACCGGCAAGCCCGGCTACGGAACCCTCTGAGGGAACATTGCGGGCCAGCTGATGTCAGTGAGCCGATCCGGGCGGGTTCACCGGGATCGGGAGTGCCATGAACGTGCAGTTCACCCAGCGACAGAGATCTTCCGCCGCGGGGCCGTACTGGATGTACCAGGCGTCTTCGCTGACCCGGTCCCGCGCGGTCATCGCGGGATCGCGGAGTCGCTCGGCGTGCCAGTGCTCGTCCGTGGTCGCCCACTCCTGGCGGTGCTCGACGAGAATGCCGAAGGCTGTTACCAGGTCCGCCCCGGGGAAGGCGGAGAGAGCGCTGAGTTCGACGACCAGATCACCGGGCCGCGGAGCGATCATCCGTTCGTACATGCGCTGCACGGCCGGGGCCGGATCGGCCACTTCACACGCCGTGCGCAACTGCGCGGCCATCGCGATCAGTGCCGCCCGGGCCCCGAGCGCGGGCTCGGCGAGGCTCAGGTAGGAGAGATCCGACCGGTCCGTGCCGGTCACGTCCTGACGGGGAAGCTTGAAGTCGGCGCCCTTGCCGTCGGGCGTCGCAGCGGAGGTCATCGCGTGCCTTTCGTGTCAGAGCCTTGCCGGGACAGCGTGTCATTCGCCGCACACGGCGGCAACGCGGGAGGGCGCGTAACGACGCGCCCATCCCGCGTTCGTGGCCTGCACACCGACCGGCGGCTTCATTCCTGGCGGGCGTCGTCCGCGGTCAGCGCGCGGGCCGAGTCGCGGACGGTGGTCCTGCGGTGGAGGACATCGACACGGATGATCGGCATGCTCGACGGAATCTTCTTCAGCGCCTGCCACGTACCGCCGGACGTGCGCCGCGGGTCGACGACGGCGATGATCGCGTCGCAGTCCCGGATCATCCACTCCGACCGCGCGTGCAGAACGTCAACGCTGAACCGGCTTCCGAGGGTGTCGATCCGGGAGGCGTTCCCGCGCGCGGCCGCGAGACGGTCGCGCCAGCCCTGGTTCCACCGCTCATCATGGCCGGTGTAGGGCTGGTACAGCCACACCGGCATCCCGGTGTCGTGGGCGGCTTCGGCCCAGATCAAGTCTGCGCCGGCGGCCGCGCCGCTGATCGCGACCTGGGTGTCGTGCTCGGCCGCGAGTTTCGCCGCGATCCGGCGCAGCTCGGCCTCAAGCCACGGCTCCGTGCCCGCTGGGAGGCCTTGCGGGCGGTGACCGGTCAGGGCGACACGCGCCCAGGTCGCGGCTGGGTCGGAAGCCAGCAGCGCGCGGTGGGCCATGAGATAGCGGCCAAGGAGGTTCCGCCCGGGAAGCGATCGGTGCCGTGCGCAGGAGCAGCTGCCCCACGTCTGGTCGTGCCAGGTGTTCGCTTCGATCAAGAGGTCCCGTCCTGTCTCCAGCAGCCGTGCTCGCAGGGCGGGGTCGGTGAACTTCGAGGCGATTACCTCCTGCATGACGACGTACCGGTGAACGTCGTCCCAGTCGTCCCGCAACTGAACCTGGCGGCCGCGGCTTTTCGCTTCCCCGGGGGACGGTGCGGCGGCGATCCACGCTCGGCGCTGTGTGCCGAGGGTCTTGCCTGCGTTGTAGGCGGCCTCACCGCTGGGGTAGGTGATGCCCTCCCACGTCACGGGGTGCTCGTGGAAGTTGGAGAGAAACCGGTAGTTGCCGTGGAATCCGTTGACTACGTCGAGCATTGGTGCTCCGGCTCGCTAGGGTGCGTTGACGGATGCACGCCGAGCGGGAACGGCGGCTGTGTGCAAGGGTTTCCGCGTCAGCGGCGCCGAAGGCGCCCTTGCACACAGCCGCATGGCCCGCTGGTCTTCGCGCAGTCAGACACCCCTTCCTCGCCGGAGCACCCAAGTCTGGACCGTCCACAACGGAGAACCCGTGCAGCGGCATGGCGACCCGACCCGCTAGCTAGGCAGGACGCCCGAAGCGGACTGAGCGTCAGTCGTCGCGGTGGAGGTCGTCGAGCAGTGCGTACGGCATCTGCTTGGTCCGCAGATAGGTCTCGAGGAACACCGCGATCCGATCTCGCGGCAGCCACTTCCGCCCTTCGACGATGAACCCGGTGTCGTGCCAGGCGCCTTCGAGCGGGCCGGTATAGCCGGGCGCCCATGGGGACGGCTTCGCGCTCGTGCCGGTCTCGTCAGCGCGGCGAACCCGAGCTTCGGGCGGGTCCGACGGCCCCCGGTCAGTCATCTGTTCTAGGTAGGCGATGATCTCGGCGCGGGTACCGATAAAGGAGGGAGCATCGACTCGAGTGTCCCATTCCATATACAGGTCCCGATCGGGCGTAGCCTTGATAATAAACAGTGCCATAGCCAGCCTTCCTGATTTCCGAAAATGAACCAAGTTAAATAGGCACGGCGCATCGCCGCTTCGTCGTGGACGTGCACCGCACAAAGGGACGCCAGCGGTCGACCACGAGGGAAGTCGTGCCTGGCCGCACCGATCGGGCACAGCCAGGCACGGTCTCGCTATAGCGAGTGGTAGTCGGCGGCGTCGTGGATCGCGGATTCCAGGCTCTTACTGACTCGTTTAGTGTCTTCGAGCGATTCTTTGACCGCTTCGATCAGCCCGTAGATTTCGATTGCGCGCTGGGAGGTGGTTCCTAGAATGAGCACCAGTTTGCCGCGAAGGCCGTCGAGCGAGTTCTGCGCTTCGGTCAGGACTTCGATCGGAATCTCCTGGGAGGATGCCAGGCTCGCCAAGATCGAAGCGTCCCCGGGGATCGACATGCATGCTTCCCTTCCGCGTCGTGGTCCCGCCCGTGTCGGCGGGTGCGCGTGGTGACCCCGGGTGCCCGCCGGGATGGCACGCCACATGCTGTTTCGTGGCTTGCATCCCGGTGGGCACCGGGGCAGAGTGCTGTCGCCCTGCGAGCGAGGCGGCCGCAAGCTCGCGGGGAAGCACGGCGGGCGAGCATCGAGGCCGCTCTCCCGCCAGAGCGATCTACGCGGTCCGCAGCGCGCGGACGGCGATGGCTCCCACCTGATGCGGGATCTCCGTGACGTCGGTGACCGGCACGGGGATTGCACCCTCCGGAACGATCGTGCGTTCGCTCCGCTCGTTCGATGTGAGGTCCAGCCACAGGACGTGCACGCCGCTGCGAACGAACCGATCGACGATCGTCTGAGCTCTCTCCATCTCGCCGGGGAGCACGAAGTGGCCGTCGCTGACCACGAACACCAGCCGGGCACCTGCCCCGCTGGTGAGCCGGAGGCCTCCGTCGAGCGCCTGCATCGCGTCGGCGAAGCGCTCGTGACCGTCATCGGCCACGAACTCCTGAACCACGGTCGGCGGCACGCCGGGCTTGGTGATGGCGGTGACGCGCTCCCCGAACGCCACGGTGGCCGAGTTGCCACCGACGTCGTCGACGGCGTGGGCGACCAGCCAGGCTGTGCTGGCGAGTGCCGTCGTCGCCCAGGACATCGACCCGGAGATGTCCACGGCGATCCCGACCGTCAGCGGCGGTTCCGGAGTTTCACGCTGGACGACCTGCCGGAACGGCCGTGCGGTGACCGGCATCTTCCGCGCGCGCTGGGCCGCGCCGAGCATCGCCTCCCGCCCCGACAGGCGCCCCGGAGGGACCGCGGAAGCGATCACGGTCCGGCTCCGTTCGCGGAATTGCGCCCGGCGTAAAGCCTGCGCGGTGCGCCGTGCGAGATCGCGCTCCGAGGGCGTTGGTTGCCGGGTCTTGGCGCGCGGGTCACGCCCGCCGGTGACGATGTAGCCGTGGAAAACCTCGTCGGCCGCTCGCTCGGCGGCCGCGCGTTCCCTGCTGTCCTCACCTGACGTGGATGGCTGATCCTGGTCGGCGTCGTCGTCGAGGTCGGCAGCCGCCTGTGCGGCGCCCCGCTCCCCTGACTTGTCCATCGCGTCCCGGAACGCGCGCGCCAAGGCGTCGGCGGCGGCCCCCGCAGTGCCTGACGCCGGGGTCTCGCGGTCGTCGCCGGACCCCTCCGGCTCGTCGTCGCCGTCCTGCCCGGGGGCGGCGGGATGGCCCTCGGGCAGGCCCGTGGCGCACGCGGGCGCGGGTGCGTCAGCAGGGTCCTCGACGCCCACGACCTCGACCCACTGCGCCGCGATGTCGAGAAGACCGGCGACATCACCATCGTCGAGGTCGAGGGCGTCCCGCCAGAGGGCACGCAACCGGTTGAAGTCGGTGCGTCCCAGCGCGTTCAGGCACAACTCGACAACCTTGCGTACGTCGTTCTTGTCCAAGACACCGGCGTCGACGCGCCCCGCGGTCAGCAGGGCCGCCTGCGCGGCGTGCCACCGGCCAGCCGCCTCGGTGCAGGACTCGGCGTCCGGGAGGATCAGCAGCTGGCTAGCTGCTCGCAGGTAAAGCTGGTCGCCGGGCCGGCGTTGCAGCTGCCGCCGCTCGATACGCGGATCCTCCAGCAGTACCGCCGCGCGGGCGACCACAACCGGGATGTCGCCGTCGAAGCCGTGCTCCCAGTGCGTGGAGTGGGCATGGGCGGCTTCGTGGCATAACAGTCCCACGATCACCGGATGTCGTCTGCGTCCGGCTGGAGTCAGCGGGTTGATCTGCGAGGGCTCGGCACCGGCGAGCGCGACCGGGCCATTGAGGCTGACCTCGGCCTTGGCGAAGGTGAACCAGGCAGGCGGGGTCGCCGGTCCAGCGTCCCACTCGACCGAGACGATCAGGTCATTTCGTCCCGCCAGTAGATTGACGCCTTTGTTCAGCCGCCCCACGAGCACATCGCGGGCTTCGGCAAGCAGCGGGTTCGCGGTGGTCATGCTGCGAACCTCCTGCCCAGACGCAGGTCTCGGACCTTGGCAGGGAATTTCTTCGTCAAGGCGCCACGAACTTCGTCACGGTCGTCCCTCGGTGCCTTGGCCACCAGATTCCCCAGCGCGTACTCCTGGCCCCGGCGGCGCTCGGTGCGAGCGTAGGACAGCAGTGTGCGCATCTGCGGAGACCAGGTGAGTTCCCCGTTGCGGCGCCGTGTGTCGAGATGTCGTGCGATCTCGACGATCTCCCGGGACACACCCAGTTCGACGCACAGTTCCCAGTCGGTCACGACCTCGATGTGGTGCTCGAAGCGATCCCGGAGCGCCTCCGACATCCGTGCGCCGGGTACGTCGGGGTTGTAGGCGGCCATGACGAACCAGCCTTTGCCCAGCGGTAGCGGATCGAGGTCGGGGTTCATCGGGATGCGCAGCACGTCCCGGCCGTCCATCAGGGGGTAGAGCACGCTCAGCACGCGGGGGTCGATGAGGGCGATTTCGTCGACCAGCAGCGGCACGTCGAAGAGGACGGAGCGGTGCAAAGGCCCCGGCCGCCACGAGAACGCTCCCGACCGCGGGTCCTGGACGAACGTGCCGACGAAGTCGCTCTCGGTGGTGTCGGCGGTGCCGACGATGGACTCCATCCCCTCGTGTGTGGCCGTGGCGTCCTGGGCGAACGCCGCCTCGCACAGCGCCGTCTTGCCGGTGCCCGGCGGACCGAAGAACAGGACATGCTCCCGGTGCTTGCGGGCATCTCGCAGCAGGGCGACGTCTTCGATTTCCTTCGCGACCGCGCGCGGCTGGTAGATCTTCCCGTTCGGCCGCCTCTGTGGACCGAAGGACCGCATCCGCGCGGCTAAGGCTGCCGTCGACGGCGGCGTGGCGACACTCGTGCTGCTGCCATCCTCCTCGAACCATCGATCGGCTATGTCGGTGTGGCTGCGTGCGCTCTTGCGCAGCTTGGCCACCATGTCGTCGCCGACCCCGTAGCCGCTCACAACGACGCCCCCGCCCTGGCGGTGTCCTGCTCGGCGGCTGCGCGCCGGAAGCGCGCGACGATAGTCTCGCGAATCCTCGCAGGAATTCTGTTGGCCCGATGCGATCCGTGACCGAGAGCGGCCAGGAGTACCGCATACGACCGGTCGACGGGGAATTCCGTGAAGTCTCGCGTGATCCGATAGCCCTTCGCGGCCTTCTCGTTCGTCAGGATCCGGGCCTTTTCCTGCGCTGTCCTCACAGCGTCGCCCACGCCGGCGAAGCAGTGCGCGACGAACTGTCCCGTCGTGTTGCGTGGGCCGTAGTTGACCAGCGTGACGGTGTCGATCACCAAGACCCGGTAGAACTTGTCGCTGCCGTCCTGTGTGGAGTGCAGCTCCCAACCGTGGGCGATCATGGCTGTAGCTGGCGCCATTTCCACCGTGCATCACCTTCTTCCGCGTCGCGTGCCCGCCAGGGGTGGCGGGGCGCACGCGCGCGCCACCGGCACCGGCCACGGAGTGCAAGCCGCGCGCAGTTCCGCGGCTTGCACTCCGTCGGTGCTGGTGCAGAGTGCGGAAGCCCCCACGCACCGGCGGGACCGGACGCCGGGACGCCGACCGGTCCCGTGTCGCGGACCGCGCCCGAGGCATTGCCAGGGCCGCTGACGCCCCCTTTCCTCCTGCGAGCACGTGACCGGACAAGGCACACTGCCGATATGTCCGTATCCCGTTTCTCTCGCAACCACGGCGCTCGCCCCGGGTACGCGCTTCACGACGCCATCGACCTACCCGGCTGGGACGACCGCAGTATCTGGGGCTGGGATGACGGCACCGGCAGCTTCTACGCACAGCTGTGGCGCAACGGATCCACATCGGACGCACCCGGCATCTGGCTCAGTGGCGCCAGCAGGCCTTACCCGTGGCCGGGAAGTGTCGCCCTCGACATCGTGCAGCACACCGGCGCAGCACCACTCGCGGTTGTCCAGGCGCTGGGCATCGCCGACCCCGCCCCGCGGCTGCGAGACGCCGCCGAGATCACACAGCAGATCGCGCAGCTGAAGTCTCTCGACGACAACGGCGGCTACATCGGCGGCCAGCTCCACGCGCTCGCCTGGACTCAGGGCCTGGAGACGCTTCCCCCGAGCACGGGCGTGAGGGAGGACCACAGCAGGCCAGCTCCGGACCGTGTCGAGGCCGAGCACCACCTCATCACCGGCCGCGTCTACCTCGGCGGGGGCGAGCACACCCAAGATTTCTACAGCGGCGCCGACGAAGCGCTCTGGTGGACTCTGGGCCACTGAAGCCAGCCCGAAGCTCGCTCTACCGACGACGTGTGATCACAGGTCCATCAGCACGTCGTCACCGCAGATGCGCTGCCACTGCTGTCCGAACGACGGCCGCGCTTTCGGCGCGATCCCCGCGGTCGTCGCGACGAGAAAGTGTTCGGCTCGCGGATACACGTCGGGCAGGTCTTGCCGCAGCCAGAGCCGTCCGTCGTCGTCGGCGTAACCACGTCCGGCCAGCCAGGCACATGCGTCGTTCATGCTGCCGGTGTGCAGGGTCCGGACCGACCGCCAGGACGTCCCCTTGCGCAAGGGGTCAGGCCGGCCGCTTTCCTTGCCCCTTGCGGCAAAGTGCAGCCGCCGGACCTCGTAGACCGACCACGGCTGCTGGGCGAGGCGGGCGTGAAACAGATCGACGGCGAGAGTATTCCCGTCGGCGACCAGCCGCTCCAGCAAACTGTGCGTCCCGAACAATTTGGACCGGGGATTCAACGCGATTGCCGGAGCCTCCAGCAATAGCGCGATCGCCGCTTCGTCCGGGCTTTCCCGCATCCTCGACAACGTCGAATTCAGTGAACGGCCGCCTGAGTATGGGCAGAATAGGCACGCCGACTTAGCAAATATGACCCCGAACTCGGCGAGCAGCCGAGCCGAGCACGCATCCCTTGTCCAGCCCCAGCTAATCAGTGGATGCGACGGGCTGCGGGTCGCGGTCGCATAAACCATGTCCCGCTTCGCCCGGGTCAATTCCTCGACACTGTAGCCAATAACATGCTCGTAAGGACGGTCACCAAGATTCGCTGATATCCAGGTATCAAGGGGCCATCCCTTGAATTTCAGCGAACAGCGCCGATGCGACAGTTGCGGCACAGTTCCCGACAGTTTCGATTCCTCGGCCAGCGTCCACGGGCCGCGGCGATGCAGCCTCTGCGGGCGTGTGGTGTCGTCGAGAACGACGATGCCGTCAGATTCGTGCGGGCCGCCTCGCGCGAGCTGCACGGTTCGTACGCCGCGGTCCGCGAGAAGCGGGAGCAGGAACTGCTCGGCGTCGGTGTAGGTCTGCGCCCATTCCGATCCGACGACGGCGTGCAGCACGATCATGGTGGACGGATCGACGCCGTGCCGGTCCGGATCGGACAGAACCTCGACGAGATAGGCGGAGCTTTCCACGCCGAGCCCCCAGCTCACGACATGCAGCGGAGATGCGTCGGCGGTGATGTCGCGGTTCGGTAGCTCCAGCGGGAGCGTGGGCGCGCTCACCGGCCCGCTCCGGTGGTGGCGGCGGGTTTCGCGTCCGCGAGGGCAGTGAGGGTGGCGACATGCTCCTCGTACAGCGCGATCTTGCGGGTGCGGGTGATGCCGGTCGATCCCGGGCGGACGAGATGGTCTTTCGCCCAGGCGCAGTCCGCTGCCCGTTCACGGAGCGCACCGGCCAGGTCGAGGACTTCGCTGCCGGTGGGCGGGTCATTAGGGTCGGGGACGTAGCGCCACCGCGCCTGTCGGCGCCACCGGTCGACGTCGGAGCCGGCGGGTTCCTGGGGAGCGCCTGTGCAGATCCAGCCGAGCCGCTCGTCATAGCTTGCTTGCGCCCACTGGTGATCGTGCAGGATTTCCAGGACCTGGAGAGCGAACCCGTGCAGGTGCCGCGGCAGTGTCCAGTTCTCGAGGTAGCCGCGGCTGTCGCGGCGCTGCAGGTTGACCCAGTTCCCGAACGCCTGACCACGTTGGTAGAGGTAGTCGACGTAGGCCTCGGTCAGGGATTCGGAACTGGACTGGCGGGTGAACTCGCCGACTGCCGCGGGAAACTGTGCCGTTGATCCGGTCGCCGCTTTGAACGTCCACGGCAAGGGGTGGTCGGTGGCGGCTTGGACGCTCCAGCGGATGTCCTCGTCCGGCCGTCGTCGCAACTGCTCGACGGCGAGCCAGTTCTGCAGCTGCACCCGTCCGCCTGGGGTGTCTATCACCCAGAGCGTGGCCTCCCCGTCCGGAGAGCCGCTGGTTCCGAAGTCCGGGGCACCGAAGCGGGTGGTCAGGGTCCGATAGCTGGCGCGGAGGGCACCGCGGTAGGTCAGGCCGTGCGCAGGCGTTCTGCACGGTGTGGTCTGGATGTTGAGGTCGTCGTGGATGACAGCCATGTCTGGCTCCGCTCTGCGGGCCGGGTAACCCCCCGGCGGGCTCGCCCCTGGTCGGGGCGCCCGTCGCGGGACCGGCCCGGTCGAGCGGAGGCGGGGGCGGCGCGCTCGTCCGGCCGGTGTGATCCGGCCTGTCGTCGGAGACAGGCCGGATCACGCTCGGAGGCCGGGTCACCCGTGTCGGGTCGGGCGCGCCGGTTGCGCCGCAGCCGCTGGGCCGGTCAGGCTCGGGTCGCCGGGACCGGGGGCGCATCCGTGTCGCCCGGGGCTCCTTCCCCGCGCCGCGGTCGACGCCGGACCCGGCTGGTCATCGGGTGAACGGCGACAACGCGTCGAGTCCGGGGATCGGTGTGGTGGCCAGGCTGCGCAGGGTCTGTTCGTGTTCGTCGAAGAGTTCGAGGTCGATCCTGGAATTGCGTTCGATCAGCAGGGGACGGTGGGCGTGGCATTGGTCGGCGAGGCGCAGCAGCATTCCGGGCCACGATCGATCGACCGGGACCAGCCCGGTCGTGAGGAGAGCGTCAGCAAGTGCGGCGCGGTCGGTCGACAGGCTCAGTGGCTCAGCGGGACCTGATGTGATGACGGGCGCCGCTGCCACGGAATACGCGGTCATGAGATGTCCTTCCCTGTACGCCACCGGGTCAGGCGGTGGTGGCGATCTGATGCCGTCAGATTCGTGCGGGCCGCGACGGGGCCGATGCCCGCACCGGAGTGCTCGGGTGGCCCCGTCGCGGTCCGCCATCGTCGGCGGCGTCTCGATCCGGACCGCGTGGCAGGCGCGGTGGCTCAGCCGGCCGCTTCCGCCACGCACCGCAGGGATCTACCCGACGCGCAGGGCCAGGCCCTGAAGGAGCGCGCGCACACGCGTGACATTGGCGTCGGCGGTGAGGATCCTGTCGACGACAAGTTCAGGGGCTGATCGCCACTCCCCGGTGGCCGGGTCGACACCGACAACCACCACGGGGCCGAACAGCGGCAGGAATGCCGGTCCCGGCTCGAACATGCCGCGGGCGAGCTCGACGTCCGCGGGGCTCGCCGGATGGGTGCCGTCGATGACCGTCTTCCACACGCCGGCGCGGAACGCGCTGGCCCGCAGGTTGTCGTAGCGGTCCGGGTCGTCGGTGTAGTGACCGTCATCGTTAACCAGAAAGTCCACTGTGGACAAACAGGTCCCGGCGTCGACGGGGCTTCCCAGATAGGGGTCCAGCGCGGCGAGCAAGGTCCCGTCCTCAGAGCGCTTCAGCGAGATCAAGCGCACCGGGTCGGAGAGGTCGCAGGGAATCAGCACGGCGTCGACGGCAGCGCGTTCCTGTTCGGAGGCGGGTGTCCACCGCATGCCGTCGGCGATCAGGCTGTCCGTTGCGGACACCGTGCCGTCGCTAGGATCGTGAGGCGAACGGCGCGCGTCGGTGTCGGTCGTGTGGAGATTCCGCTCGCGGTCGGACCGTGTCGTCGGGTGGTGCTGGGCCATGAGCCGCGCTCCTTCGGCTGGGTGTCAGGGACACGGCGTCGTGAGCACGCCGCGCGGTGGTCCGGAGGACGGCGAAGGTTCTGCCCGGAGGCCCGATTCGATGCCTGAGGTGAGGAAGCTGCATTCACCTGGCCTCCGGGCAGGTTCATCGCCGCACCGCCACCGCGCGGTGTGCTCGGCTGAGGTGTCCCGACGCCTGCCGCAGGAGCCGATGTCGACGCCTGTGGCCACGGGATGCGCGAGCACGGTAAACTGACCACGCGGTTACCTTCCCGGCGTCGCATCCGGGGTCGCGGGTTGACGCATTGCCGGACATGTTTTTTGCGGCCTCGTTGCTAGCGAGGGACCTTCGGGTCGAGCGTGGCCGGCCAGCCCACCCCGGGAGACCGGGGTGGGCTTCTTTCGTTACGGTCGCCGTCAGGCGGCGGATTCCTGCTCGTCGGCGAGTTCTCGCGCCGCGGCTTCTTCCGCCTCGTCCGGATCCGTCGCCATGACGAAGACCGAGTGCCGCTGGAACTTGCCGCTGCCGTGGCTGCTGTCCACAGCAGGCACCTCGCCGCTCAGGACCGCGGCGACGAAGAACGGACCGCCGCCGTACTCGCTCAAGCCCACGACCGTGTAGGGATGCTCGTCCGCATCAGCTCGTTCCGCCGTCGCCGTGGCATCCGAGCCTTCGTCGACGTCGGCAATCGCGGGAACCCCTCGAAGGTCAGGGCGCCCGGCGGAGCCCGGATCGCGGCCGAAGGCGCCTCGGAGAGCCAGGATCGCCGTACCGAACGAACGGCAGGCGCGCAGGGGCGACCGACGTCGCCGAAGGCGATCATTGGTGCTCAATGCCCTACGCCGGGCGGGATCGGTCGCGGGCATGATGACTCACTTTCTGGTGGGAGGAATGGCAGAACGGCGCACGGTGGTCGCGCGAGAACTGGCCAACTGCTAGGGCGAGCCAGATGGGCAGTGGGGTTCGTGCAGCAACACGCGGGAGCCCTCGTCCTCACCGGGGTAGGACGTGGCTCGGCAGACTCGGCACTTCTCGACTTCCCAGATCCAGCTATCGCCGATGACGTAGCGGCCGTGCTGGGTCGGGGTGATCCGCTGGAGGCCGTACTCCTCCCACTCGGTGTCGAAGAGCAGGATGCTCCCCCCATGCCAGACAGCCGCCGCGATACCGTCCGGCGCCTCGGCGTGGAGCCGGTTGATCCAGTCCACGACACGCTCGGCGGCTTCACGGCTGAACTGCGGCACGGCCCAACCGTTCCACCGGCGCGGGGACACCCAGGCCGGGAAGACCTCGTCGCGGTCGTCGGCGTACAGGCAGATCAGGACGAACCCGTTGTCGTGGTCCGGCTCGTCGTCGTCCGCAGTGGACTTCGCTCGGTTTTGTCCATTGAGGACTGGCTCGGGCCGGGCCGGCGTGGTGATGTCGGGGTTGTCCAGGAACGTGGTTGCCTGGGGGTGCACGACGAGACGAAGTTCAGTTGCGATCTGTTCAGCGCGGGCGGCGATGCCGTCGCTGATGGTTCGGTGGCTGGCCGCTGTGGCTTCGTCGTCAAACAGGGTCATCAGGCTGGTTTCCTTTCAGGTACGCGACGTCTACGTCCTGTGCAACGCCTGCGGAAAGGTCGTTGCACAGGCCGGCGACGTCGTCGAGTGGTCCGTTCATGCGAGATCAGCGACTCAGCTCCCTGAGCGTGGCTGTGATGAAGTCCAGGTGGACGAAGTCGGACATCGGGCCGTATCGAGCGAGGAGCGCGGCCCGGACCGCGGATGGGTGCGCGTCGATCGCTCGCTGGGTGTCGATGTGCTCGACGGCGTGCGTGACGTAGCGGAGCGAGTGGCCAGCTTTGACCAGTTTCGCGACTTTCTGTGCGACGACAGCGGTTTTCTCCATGAGGGTCTCCGGTCCTGTGCTCGGCGCACCGAGAGCAGGTGCTCGTCGGCGGCCCCGCGTGTGGGGCACCGCCTGAAGGACCGGAGCCCGCAGAAAGGCCCGTGACCTCAGGCTCGGCCGTGCGGGGTGGGATCGCCGGAGGCGACCGAGCGCAGCGAGGCCTGTCTCCCCCGGGCGGCGCGGGCATGGAAGGTTGCGGGCACGGCGCGGGCTCCGGTCATCCTGGGCGTGCCCCTATTCGCGGTGGTGCCGGTCATGGCGCGGCGACAAAGCCGACTCGGTGACAGGGCGACAGGTCGCAGAGCGGCCTACGGCCGGGGGACGGTGCCGGGAGAAGCTGGAGGCGGTGCTCCTGTGCGCTACCGGCGATGAACCGGGTGTTCACGCCCGTCGACCCACACGCTCCAGGAGTCCGAGTCCACGGGCGAGGTCAAGACCCATCCCCCGGCGGCAATGACGTCTGCCACCGTCGCACGGACCACCCCTGGCCCGTACGCCTCGACCACCCGGTCGTCGTCGGCGCTGTCGAGGATGTGCGCGCATTTGGTGGTGTAGTCGAGGCGGACCCGGTACTGGCCACGGCCGGCACCGCCTCTCGTGCTTCCCGTGTCCCTCTGGCGTTGGGCTGCCATCTGTTCTCCCCGAAGGCCGGTGGCTCCGTTGTGGACAGACGGACCAGCGGGCCGTGCCGGTCCGCGCAGCGTGACCACGGACGCGTTCGCGACGCGAAGGTGTCCGAGGTTGCGCGGACCGGCACGGTCTGCTGGTCTGGCGTCGTCCACAACGGAGTCACCGGTCCCAAGGACAGGCAGGGCTCGGCCGGAGTCACCGTGCGACGTGTGGCCGATTCGAGGTCACCGGTCAGACGGGGAAGGTGGCGGCGGTGTGTACGGCCGCACCAGGACCGCACACACCTCACCTCGGGGAGAGCTGTCTACTGTTCGATCAGTTCCCAAGCCCAGGCTTTGCCGAGGATGCAGTACCGGCCGTTCGTGGCGGGCCTGATGCGCTCGGGAACGTAGCCGGGGTCGCCCGCCTTCTCCGTTTCGGTGACGACCAGGGTGTCACCGTCCCACTCTGCTCGTGCGGTGGCTTTCGTCCCCGCCGAGTTGATGTGGGCGGCGACCAGTTTCGCGATCTCGTAGCGGAATTGCGGGACGGCGGCGCTGTTCCACGTTTCGTCGACGATTGCTGGGAAGATCGGCCCGTCAGCCGGGCCGGGAAACCGCACCAGGACCTCCCCGGCTTGCGGCCTGCGCATGATCCGGTGACGGTTCAGGGCGGTCTTGATCAAGTCGTCGCGCTTCATAAGGGCTCCCGTGGATGGGGTGTGCGGGCGATGCGGCCGTCAGCGGTGACGGGGTGACGCAGCCGGAAGGCAGCGCCACCCCGGAAGTTGGTCAGTTCTCGACGCGCGTGCGCGACCAGCGGGTGACCTTGTTCCTCTCCGCGTGGGTGCGCTGGGCGGCCTTGTCGTGGTCGTCCTGGAGCGCTCGGAGGAGACCGCCGGGGATGTGGGCGTGACTCTCCACCTTCGCGATGGCCTCGGTGGCGCTGGTGATCTCGCGGGGCTTGGTGTGGCCCACCCAGACGGTCGGCCGGATGTTGCTGCTGTGGCTGACCTTCACGAAGAAGGTACTGAGCAGGTCGTCGTATCCGACGACGACGCTGTCGGCGTTGGCCAGGTCGCTGGGGGTCAGGTAGTGCATGGTCACAGGGAGCCTCCCGGGGCTGCGGATGGTGAGCTGACGAGCTGCGGTTCAGCACGCCGGCGGGGGCCCGCAGGGCGGACGGCCGGGAGCGTTCGTCCGTCCGGGTGGGATCGCCGCAGGCGACCGAGCGCAGCGAGGCTCGTCTCACCCGGACGGACCGGATGCGCCTGGTCGGCTGTGAAACCCCCGGCGGTGTGCTGGCCTGGGTTCGTGAGCGCACTTCCGCAGCCCCGGGACGCGCACTAGACAGGAATGCGTCCCGCTCCCCCTTTCCCTGCGCCAGAACGGTTCTCGGGGGCCGCCGCTGGCTATCAGGCAGGCGCGTCCGGTTCAGCTGCGCTGGCCCGTTGCCGTAGCTCGGCCAGCGGCAGCGGGCGCACTACACCGTTGCGCCGCTGCTTGAGGATCGCGACATCACCGAACTCGGCGCGGAACTGCTCTTCTTTCCGCTCGTAGTCGGCGAACCGTTCGGGGTGCTGTTCCAGCAGGCGCAGCCAGTGAGCCTGGCCGCCACGGACACAGCAGCCACCACAGTTCGCGTGGCTAAAGCCCTGCTGATAAGCCGCCGGCGGGATCAGGCCGAGCCCGCGCGCCTCGGCGAGCATCGCGTCTTTCGTCAGACCCGGTTCCGCAGTCAGCGGGAACTCGACCCGCCACGGCGCCCAGCCGCGGCGGATCCCAGGAATACGATGTGCTTCGGTGGCGTCGACCCCGACGTAGAGGGTCGTGGTGTCGGGATCCGCATTGGCCTCTAGCCAGCGCCGCGCCGGAACCTGCTTGAGGATCTTCGAGCACGGGGCGATGCGGGCGTTCCCGAGAAACCGGGAGTCCCAATAGACCTCGAACGGAGTCCTGCCGTCGGCCACCCGAACCAACGGCACGCCGAGCTGCGCCGCCGACGCGGCCAGAAATTCGTACAACGAGGGTTCTTCGATGCGGGTATCAGCGAACAGCAGCACCAGGTCGTCGACACCGTGCTGAGCGGCGACGCGCTGGGCGGTGCACCAGCTGCCGATGCCGCCTGAGTATTGGATCACGTGCACGCTGGGTTTGCTCGTCATCGGCCGATCGACCTTTCGTGCAGCCCGCGAACGTGCGAGCGTCGAGAGGCTCCAGGCGCCGACTGCGCGTCCTCGGCGCCTCGCCCCGCCGGTTGGTGGGGCAAGGCGCGGCCGGGACCACCGGTGCGCGGGCGGCCCAGCACGCCGACATCGGGTATCCCCCGCGCGCCGGTGGTCCACAGTGGCGCCGCCCCACTCCGCGGGGTGGCGCCTTACCGGTCGGTGTCGTGTCTTCGGTAGACGCCGGTGCCCCAGAGGCGGCAGGTTGTGTTCAGCGGCTCCCAGGGGTTCGCTCGGTGAAATCCGGACGCGGCAAGGGCCTCGTCGGCCGCGAGGTGGTCGCCGAGGTTGCCGTCATCGTCGACCGTCGTGGTGCAGCGGGCCGGAACCTCGATGTCAGATCCGTCCACGTCGGTTCCCAGTACGGTGACCTCGCCCGTCGCCGGCGTCCAGCGTGCAGTGCACGGTTCGGGTTCGCGTACGGCGCCGGCGGGCATCGCCGCGATGGCCGTGGACCACGGGATCCCGAGAGCGGCGAGACGCTGATCTGGTGGCAGCGCGTCCAGTGCGAGGACCGTGGCGGCGGTGAAGACCGGCTCGCCGTCGTGGTTGGTCTCCGACTCGAACTGGCCAAGGCCGGGTACATGGCGGGTGTGGGAGCCGGGCCATTCGTCGGTCGGCGACTGGCAGATGGTGAAGGCCATCTCGGGTGCGGCGGTGATCAACTGCTCCGTCAGCGCGGCTACTTCGATCGAGGAGATCGGGTCGAGTTCGTAGGGGCGTCCGAGATCGAGCGTCCGGCGTGTGACGCCGTTCCGGTCTATCCACTCGCGATCCTCGAGGATCGTGGCGATCGCTCGGATTCGCTGGGGTGGGCAGTGGTGAATCGTCAAGTCCGCGGCGACGTCGCTCATGGGTGCGCTCTCCTCAAGCTGTGATGTGCCTGGCTGGCCAGGCTGTGGATCGGGCCAGAACGTGATCGGCGCGCAGAGCACGCCGGAGGTGGTGAGAAGGTGATGCGGTGAGCCCGGCACGGCCGGGCGAGAGCGTCACCGTGAGACCGGCGGCGGCGATGAACCCCGAGAAGACTTCGTCCTCAGCCGACGCAGGGCGGGGCACGTCCGAGCGCAGCGAGGCGGGTCTCCCCTGCGTCGGCTGTGTGACGGCTCCCCGAGGAGAACGCCGCGCCGGGCTAGGCTGTGACGCCCGCCCCTCGGGCCGGAGAGGCGGGCGTACATCAGGCCGTTCGCCGCGGAGCGCGGGTCAGGAGCGGGTGGAGAGCTTCGCGACCGCTTGCTCGATGAACTCCAGTTGCGTAAAGGGCGCGTTCCGGCTGAGCGTCTTGGTGAGCTCGCCCTGGATGAACGCGGGCGACGGGTTCACCGTGCGGAAGTTGTCGATCATCCTGACCGCGCTGACCACGTCCTTCGCACGTCGGCCTGGCGCAAGGTGGTGAAGCTGCTTTGCTACGAACTCGGCTTTGTCCATGTCTGGCTCCCGGTCGATGTCCTCGGCCAGCTGTGAGCTGGCGGCGCGGCTTCCCCTGCTGTTTGGGGGCGGTACGAGCCAGACCGGTGGTCGTGGACCGGCCGGGGTGCTGTGCTCGGCTGTCCGGGTGGGATCGCGCGGTAGCGCGACCGAGCGCAGCGAGGCTCGTCTCACCCGGACAGCCGGGTGAAAGGACTTCGGGCGCAGCTACGGGCACCGGTTAGCGTCGGTCAGCCCTCAACACGCGGGGACCGCACTGCCTTGGCCGGGCCACTCGGCGCCACACGGTCACGGGCTACTCCCCCGCGGCGGCCGACGATGGAAGAGTGGGCGGGCTATGCGAGGTGGACGCACTACCTCGGCCGGCTGGCGCTTCCTCGGCGGATCACGCACCTACGAGGACTGGCTCAGCGGGCTTTCACCAAGCTCAGAAGCCTTTCCGCTTCGCACGCCGTCTGAATCTGCCGGAACCAGGTCGGTGTTCTCCCGGGCTGCCGCGAGGACACCGCGCGTTCGTTCCACGAGGCTGGTGGATCGACCTCACCGCCCAATGCGAAGGTGACGATGTTCCGGTTGTCGCCCGCGCGAGAGCTACCCGCGACGTAGCCGAACAGCACCATCGCCACAGTGATGGCGGCAGCGTCGCATTCCGCCGGCCTGCTGAGGAGCTGGGCTATCCAAGGCCAGCTCCGTCCGGGTCCGAGACGTAGGCAGCGACGTCTGACCAGAGGATCGTTTCACCGTTCACGTCGTCCGGCTGCACGTCGGCCCAGCGACCGGACGAATCGCGGTAGAGCGTGCACACGTGATCACCGGCTTCGGTGAAGACGTCCACCCGGTCCGCGCTGCGTTCGTCGTAAGCCGCGGAGTCACCATCGACCTCGGCCCACCAGCGCATGACAAGATCACTCACTTGTTGCTCCCTGTCGGTGTTCCGGAAAGGATTCCGAGCGATCGTCCGAAATGGACGATCGCGTGTGGTGGTCTCGTCTCCGCTAGCTGGGAGACGAGACCAGGTGACGGGATTAGCCCGCCGGGGTAGCCACCGGATCGGTGTCCGGGTGGACTATGTCGCAGTCGAGAACGCCAGTCCGGACGACGCGGCGGATCTGCGCAGGGCCGTGGAAGATGTTGGTGCAGGTCTCCTGCATGTCGCAGTCGACGATCTCCCCGACCTCGATCTCGTGCCCGTTGTACTCCAGGATGCAGCCGCACCCCAGCTCGGCGAAGGTGATCGGGCGGGGATTCAGGATTAGACCGTCGAGGGTGATCATCGTGTGCTCCTTGCAGGTCGGTGCTGGGTGGACTGCCGCAAGGCCTGCGGGCCGGGCGGGGGCAGGCAGGGGTGGCCGCGTGCGGCCATCGCGCAGCGACGCGAAGCGCCTTTGCGTGCCCCCGCCCGGGCTGCTGTCCTCTGGAAGTCCTCGCAGGCTCGATCTGCCAGAGGGAGATGATTGCCGTCGCCGGTCCGCCAATCTGCATCAGGTCATGACCGTCGTGCAGAGACTAGGAGCGTTAGCGCACGATGCGAGAGGAGGATCGGATCGGGGCGTTAGCAAAGCGCCGCCGTGCCGGCACCTTCATTGTGAAGCGCGGGCGGGCAGTAGTGACCGTAGGTTCCGGACGTGTCCGCGAGATCGCGTGTGGTCTCGATGTCGTGAGCCCCGCGTCGACACGGACTGCCGCCGCCTGAGGGAGTGGGCGAAGCCGCGGATCGGAGTCGGCCGGCGAGGCCAGCGCGTCGACCACGCAAGGTGCAGGCCGCGGCCGACACCAGGCTGGGTGTGCGAGGTGATGTGGTGCCGTCCCTGCCGGGCCCGGGACGGCACCACATCAGTGGCTACTTGCGACGGTCGCTCGCGGCGCCCTTCAGCTCCAAGACGATCTTCATCACCGAGCCTGCGGCCTTCTCGATATCCTTCAGCGCGTCCGACGCGGCCGACTTGATCCGTTCCTTCCGCTCCCTCTCGGACTTCCCGAGCGCCTTCGACGCATGCCCCACGGGCACATTGATGTGTGCCTTGGCGTCGCCCAAGCCGTCGAGCGCCTTCTTGACGGTCGCGGCGAGAGCGTCGAAATTGGAGGCTTCTTCGGAGTTCGCCATCGCATGTTCCTTTCGGTGTGTCCCGCCCGAGTTGGCGGGGCACACCCTGCGAGCACCGGGAGTGGGATGAGCACAAGCCGC
>NZ_NMQT01000310.1 GCF_002234405.1 Amycolatopsis thailandensis
GATCTCGGGGTCCGGAACCCCGAGTGCCTCGAGCGCGGCCACATGCGGGCCGGCGTGTCGCGGGTTGCCGAGCACGCCGACCCACCGGGTCGGGTGGTCCAGCACGGCCTTCAGCACTTCGCCGAGTTCGGGCCGGTCGTGATCGGTGACGACCACGTCGGCCTCCGGTCCGAGTTCCGGCACCGTCGTGACGGCCTCGAAGCCGCCCTCGACGTCCGTCGCCCGTGCGCCGTCCGGCTCGAACAACACCGGTGCGTACCCGAGGTCCTTGCCGTAGCGGAGCAGGAAGGACGCCACCGGCGTCGCGAACACCGCCACCAGAACGCGCTCACTCACGGTTCGTCCTCCTAGAGGTCGGGCTCGGCGATCTCGAAGTACTCCGGGAGCCGGGCGGTACCGGCGAGGCCGAAGTACCGGACCTTCCGGCGCCGCCGCAGATGCAGGGTGTCCCGGACGGCGTCGTTGTGCACGCGCCGCGCGATGACGACCCGGTGCTCGGC
>NZ_NMQT01000311.1 GCF_002234405.1 Amycolatopsis thailandensis
GAGGGCGGCCCGGTCGCCGACGAGGACCGGTACATCGAGATCTGGAACCTCGTCTTCATGCAGGACGTGCGGGGCGACAAGAGCCCGAAGCACGGCCACAAGCCGATCGGTGAGCTGCCGAAGAAGAACATCGACACCGGCATGGGTGTCGAGCGCGTCGCGACGATCCTCCAGGGCGTCGAGAACGTCTACGAGACGGATCTCGTCCGCCCGGTGATCGGCCGCGCCGAGGAGTTCTCCGGCCGGCGCTACGGCTCCGACCACACCGACGACGTCCGCTTCCGCGTCATCGCCGACCACGCCCGCACCGGCGTGCTGCTCATCGGCGACGGCGTCACCCCGGGCAACGACGGCCGCGGGTACGTGCTGCGCCGCCTGCTGCGCCGGATCATCCGCTCCGCGCGCCTGCTCGGCGTGCACGAGCCGGTGCTGCCCGCCTTCGCCGCGGTCGTCCGCGACACCATGGGCCCGACGTATCCCGAGCTGGTCAGCGGCTTCGACCGCATCGAGGACGTCGTCCGCGTCGAAGAGGAGGCGTTCCTCTCCACGCTCACCAGTGGTTCGCGCATCTTCGACCTCGCGGCCGAGGAGACCAAGCGCTCCGGCGGCTCGCTGCTGGCCGGGGACAAGGCGTTCCAGCTGCACGACACCTACGGCTTCCCGATCGACCTGACCCTGGAGATGGCGTCCGAGCAGGGCCTGACCGTCGACGAAGAGGGCTTCCGCACGCTCATGAACGAGCAGCGGCAGCGGGCGAAGGCCGACGCGGCCTCGCGCAAGACCGGTCACGGCGACCTGTCCGAGTACCGCAAGGTGCTGGAGCAGCACGGC
>NZ_NMQT01000312.1 GCF_002234405.1 Amycolatopsis thailandensis
CGGCGGGGACGCGGTGGTGGTGGCCGACGGCGCCGGGCGCGTCCGCGGCACCAGCGCCGCGGAGACCGCGGCGATCTCGGTCGAAACCAAGGCCAAGATCTCCGCGGCGAAGGCGGCCGAGGTCGCCCGCGGCCAGCTGTCCAAAGTAGACAGTGTGGTGGCGCCGCAGCTCGTCGTGCTGGCGGGGAACTCCCCCAAGCTCGCCTACGAGGTCGTCGTCAAGGGCACCAAGGCGGCCGCGCCGAGCAACCTGCACGTCTTCGTGGACGGCGCCACCGGGGCGGTCCTCGACACCCGTGACGACGTCAAGATGTCGAACATCCCCGCCGCCACGCAGAACACGTCGGGCGGCGTCAGCACGCTGGGCGCCGGGAACAGCTACTACGTCGGCAACGTCACCATCGACACGACGAACTCCGGCGGCACCTACTCCATGCGCGACCCGGGGCGTCCCAACATCAGCTGCAAGCCGCAGAACGGCGCGGTGTACTCCGGCCCCGACGACAACTGGGGCAACGGCTCGGGCACCAACCTCGAAACCGCTTGTGTCGACACGCTCTTCGGCGTCCAGACCGAGTGGAAGATGCTCGGCGAGTGGCTGGGCCGCAACGGCATCAACGGCAGCGGCGGCGGTTTCCCCTCCTCCGTCGGCCTCAACCAGGTCAACGCCTACTGGGACGGTTCCTCGACCACCTTCGGTCACTCGCAGGACAACCAGCGCCAGGCCACCTCGATGGACGTCGTCGCGCACGAGTTCGGCCACGCCATCTTCCAGACCACGCCGGGCGGCGCGGGCAGCGGCAACGAGAACGGCGGGCTGAACGAGTCCACCGGTGACATCTTCGGCGCCATCACCGAGCACTACGCCAACAACGCCAAGGACACCCCGGACTACGAGGTCGGCGAGGGCGTGAACCTGGTCGGCCAGGGCCCGATCCGCTACATGTACCAGCCGAGCAAGATCTCGGGGAACCCGAACTGCTACTCGTCGTCGATCCCGAGCACCGAGGTGCACGCCGCCGCGGGCCCGCAGAACCACTGGTTCTACCTGCTGGCCGAGGGCACCGCGCCCGCCGGC
>NZ_NMQT01000313.1 GCF_002234405.1 Amycolatopsis thailandensis
AACATCACGACCCGGATCGCGCCCTCGACGTCAGGATCGAGATGCGACAACCGTGCCGCCAGTGCCTCCATGTCCGCGAGCCTACGCGGCGATCGTCGCGCGAAGGGGCGATCGCGCGCGACGGATGGCGGACGATCCCCGGTCCACCGGCTGGAAGGATGACCGTCATGGATCCCGAGCTGGAAGCCTTCGTCGCCCTGTTCCCTCCGGTGACCCTCGACGACCCGGTCGCCGATCGCGCGAGCTTCGCGAAGCTGGCCACTTCGGTGCCGGGGCCGGACACCTCGGCGATGACGGTCGAGGACCGGACGGTGCCCGGGGAGCCCGCTGTGCCGGTCCGGGTCTACCGGCCGCACGAGGCGCGGGGCGCCGTCGTCTGGCTGCACGGCGGTGGCTGGGTCATGGGGAATCTGGACACCGAACATCCATGGGCGGCCCGGATAGCCGAAGCTTCCGGCGCGGTGGTGATCTCGGTGGAGTACCGCCTGGCGCCCGAGAATCCGTTTCCCGCGGCGCTCGACGACGTCTACGCGGTGCTGAACTGGACGGCGGACCACGCGGCCGAACTCGGTGTCTCCCCCGACCGGATCGCGATCGGCGGGCACAGCGCGGGTGGTGGTCTCGCGGCCGCGACGGCGCTGCGGGCACGCGACGAAGGAGGGCCTCGGATCTGCTTCCAGCTGCTCAACCAGCCGGGACTCGACGACCGGCGGGAGTCGTGGTCGGCGCGGACCTTCACCGACACGCCGTGGATGAACCGTGACAGGGTCGCCGCGATGTGGCGGTACTACCTGGACGGCAAGCCCGCCCCTTCGCCCTACGCCGCTCCGTCGCGCGCCACCGATCTCTCCGGTCTGCCGCCCGCGTACGTGGCCGCCGCCGAGTTCTGCCCCAATCGGGACGAGAACATCGACTACGCGGCGCGCATGCTGCGAGCGGGGGTCTCTGTAGAACTGCACCAGTGGCCCGGCACCTTCCACGGTTCACAAGCGATCCTGTCCGCCGAGGTCTCGCGCCGTCAGCTCGACGAACTGGGCGGTGTCCTGCGCCGCGCGCTGGCCGGGTGACCCGCAAATGGGTTGACCCGGTC
>NZ_NMQT01000314.1 GCF_002234405.1 Amycolatopsis thailandensis
GTCTGGCGGACCGGTTCGAGGAAGAGCGCCGGGGTGATCGCCAGCGACGCGACGAGCAGCGCTTTCCGCCGGTCCGCGGACGGCCACAGCGTGCGGGCGATCGCGTAGAAGGTCACCCCCAGCGCGGCCAGGCCGAGCGCGAACAGCAGGAGTACGGAGCCGGTCCACGGCACCAGTGCCAGCGGGGTGAGCACCAGGGCGGCGAACGGCGGGTAGATGAACAGCAGCGGGATGCCGGCGTCCGACAGCGGCAGCGCGCCGTAGAGGTCGCCGCCGTTCCACAGTGTGTCGACACCGAAGCGGTAGATCTCGAGGTCGCTGTGGGAATCGCCCGTCGTCGCCCAGGCCACGAGGCACGCCAGCGCCAGGGCGGCGAACGCGCCGACCGGCCACCAGGCCCGGCCGCGCGACGTGACTGGAGACATCGCTCGGTGACCCTTCGGACGTGCGTCGATGATCACGACTGTACCCGGCGGCGAGATGCGACTTCCGTTGGCAGTCAGCGCCGAAACATTGGTCTAGACTTTTCATTCCCCAGTGTGGTGAAAGGGACCGGTCCATGCGCGGAACGACGGTGTTGCCCAGGACTCCTTGCCTCGAACCGAAGGCGGGGGAATTGCCACTTCATCGGCTGGAGGTCCGCGCGCCGGACGCCCTGCCGTTCACGGTCGGAACGTTCGACACCATCGGGCCGATGTCGCGGGCGGCATTCCCGCATCGGCACACTTTCTACGAAAT
>NZ_NMQT01000315.1 GCF_002234405.1 Amycolatopsis thailandensis
CGATCGGACACAGGTCGTGCCCGGCGGTTCGGGCGACGCCACCCAGGTCGTCCCCGGTGCCGACCGCACCCAGGTCATGCCGCCCCGCCAGTAGGAGCCGACAGCATGGTCCGCGTCGACCCGAACTCCCCGGTCCCGCCCTTCGAGCAGGTCCGCACCGCCTACGCGGCGCGGATCAACGACGGCACGCTGCCCGTCGGGGCGAAACTGCCGACCGTGCGGAAACTCGCCGGGGACCTCGGCATCGCCCCGAACACCGTCGCCAAGGCCTACCGCGAGCTCGAAGAAGCCGGCCTGATCGAGACTCGCGGCCGGGCGGGGACCTTCGTCAGCGCCGTCGGCGACGAAACCCGCGAACGGGCGAGGCAAGCGGCCGCCGACTACGCCGCGCTGACCAGGAAACTGGGGCTCGACCGCGACGAGGCCAAGGCGATCGTCGACGCGGCGCTGGGCTGATCTACCCTCCGCTGAGACGAACGAAGGGGGTATGCCGCTATGGGAATCATTCAGCTGGTGGTCATCCTGGCGGTGCTCGTGGGCCTGGGGTTCGGGATCTACTTCCTGATCAAGACGCTCAACAAGCCGAAGCCGCCTTATCCGCCTCAGTACCCTCAGCAGCCGTATCCGCCGCAGTACCCGCAGGGTCAGTACCCGCAGCAGCAGTAC
>NZ_NMQT01000316.1 GCF_002234405.1 Amycolatopsis thailandensis
GTCGGTCAGCGCGGCCTTCGTGCTCGGGACGTTCTTGAGCCCGTTGGACAGCTCGACCAGCGTCGAGGTGTCGAGGGTGACCTGCTTGATCAGTTCCCAGGCCGCGCCGGGGTTCTTGGCGCCCTTGGGGATCGCGATGATCGTGCCCGTGGTGAACGCGCCGCCGTAGCGGTCCGGCTTGCTGTCGAGCACCGGCGGGGCCGCGGTCGCGAACTTCAGCTCCGGTGCCTGGTCCTTGATGAACGCCGTGCGGTACTCGCCGTCGATCATCATCGCGAGCTTGCCGCGCTGGAAACCGTGGTCCGCCGAGTACTCCTCGCCGAGACCGGCCTTGAACTGCTCGACCTTGGCGTGGCCGCCGTAGAAGTCGACGAGCTGCTTCTGGAAGTCGAACATCGCCTTCCACTCGGGGCTGTCGGCCAGGTGGGACTGCCCGTCCGGACCGAGGTAGGTGGCGCCGAAGTTCGGGGCCCAGTACTGCGCGTAGTTGGCGTAGAACGGCATCGACGGCAGGAAGCCGGCGACCTTGATCGAGCCGTCCGGGTTGAACTCGGTCAGCTTCTTGGTGGCCTCGAACAGTTCCGAGGTCGTCTTCGGCGGCGACGTGATGCCCTTCGCCGCGAACATGTCCTTGTTGTAGTAGAAGCCGTAGACGTCGGCGAGCAGCGGCATGGCGCAGCGCTTGCCCTGATACTCGGTGTAGCTGCGGACGGCGTCCGGGATCTGGTTCAGGTCGATCTTGTCGCGCTCGATGTAGGGCTTGAGATCCTGGAAGCTGCCCGTGGAGCACCACGCGCCGAGGTTGTCGGTGAAGAACGAGATCGCCACGTCCGGCGGGTTGCCACCGCGGATGGACTGGGTGATCTTGTCGTCGTCCTGCTGGCCTTCGTGCTTGATCTCGATGTTCGGGAACTTCGCCTTGAGCTTGTTGAGCCCGGCGGTGACCACGTTGTACTCGCGGTCGGTGAACTTGCTGTAGACGGTCAGTGTGAGCTTCGCGTCCGCGGCGGGGGCCGCCGCCGCGTCACCCGCCCCATCCTTCGGGCCGCTTGCGGCGCCCGAACAAGCGGACACCAGCGCGGCGACGGTGACCGCGCCGAGCACTATCGAGCCGCGCCAAGATCGGAAGTGCGTCGTGGATGGCAGGCGGGGTGCGCCGCGG
>NZ_NMQT01000317.1 GCF_002234405.1 Amycolatopsis thailandensis
CTCCTAGTTGGTTGGGGCGGGAGACGGTGGTTCTGTTCGTGAATCCGGGATCGCCACGATCGGATGGGGCTCTCCCGCCCCGGACCGCCTGGATCCGAGGAGCGAAGGGGTGTTGACGCCGAAGACGTCTCTGCGGACGGTGGCGAGCGCCGATTGAAGCGCGCCCTCGCGCACCGCGTTGCCTTGCACCGAAGCGACCCCGACCGGGGTGCGCGGCAGGACCAGTTCGTGCAGCCTTTTCGCGACCAGTGCGGCGAATTCGTCGCCACCGGCACGGCTGGTGTCACCGGAGAGGAGCACGAGTTCGGGGTCGACGACCGCGATGAGGCCGGCCGCTCCGCCCGCGACACGGCGGGCGAGGTCGTCGAGGAAGGGTTCGTTCTTCTGCTCGCGCGCCTTGGCGACGGCGTCCGCGCCGGTCTCGGCCTCGATGCCGTGCGCGGCGGCCAACCGGACGACGGCGGGCGACGCGACGAGGTCACCGAACCGGTCGCCGGCGCGCGGCTTTTCGTCCGGCCTGGCGACGGAAACCGGGTCGGGGACGCGCATCCAGTCGATCTCGCCGCCA
>NZ_NMQT01000318.1 GCF_002234405.1 Amycolatopsis thailandensis
GTGTCGCACGACTGGTGGTAGCAGTGGTCGAGCATTTCTCCCGCTTTCCCCCCGAACAACGGCACCCATTCCGCTGGTTTGAGGGTTTCCGCGCCCGCGTTGACGCCTCCGGCGGGGATGCCTGCCTTGATGAACGGGGAATGGTCCGAACGATCGTCGAGTTCCAGCCCGACCGTGGGAAAATTCTGTCGCGCGAAGTAGTCGTCGATGGTCTTCGTGATCTGTCGCGATCCTGCCGGCGCGGGGCCCCCCGGCGTCAGCCCGTTGTAGACCTGGCGCGCGAAGTTCGGTGAGCCGATCATCTCCAGGTTCAGGTACAGGCTTGTTCCGTCCCGCTCTCGGCGGCTGAGCTGATCGACGTGGTACTGGGACCCGACGAGGCCTTTCTCCTCGGCGTCCCACCAGGCGAACCGCACCCGGTTCTTGATCTTGCCGGTGTGCCGGGCGAGCTGTCGCGCGATCTCCAGTTGCATCGCGGCGGCCGCGGCGTTGTCGTTCATCCCGGGTGTGGTGTCGACACTGTCGAGATGGGACCCGACGACGACGGTGTTCGCCTCGTCTCCGGTGGAGGTGTCGGCGATGAGGTTGTATCCCTTGGTGGTGATCCGCCTGCTCCGCAGATCCAGGTGAAGTGAGACTTCGCCCTTGGCGGCGTCGGCTTTCAGTTCCTGGGCCTCGGCCCGGGTGAGAGTGGCGGTGGGAATCCGGGCCTGTTCCGGGGGCACGATCCGATGCCGGAT
>NZ_NMQT01000319.1 GCF_002234405.1 Amycolatopsis thailandensis
GACCAGGTCCGCGACCTCGGCCGCCGGATCGCCGACTCGAAGGCCGTGCTGTTCCTCGGCCGTCACGTCGGTTTCCCGGTCGCCCTCGAAGGCGCGCTGAAGCTCAAGGAACTGGCGTACATGCACGCCGAGGGGTTCGCGGCCGGCGAGCTCAAGCACGGCCCGATCGCGCTAATCGAAGAAGGCCTGCCCGTCGTCGTGGTGATGCCGTCGCCGAAGGGGCGCGCGGTGCTGCACTCGAAGCTGGTTTCCAACATCAGCGAGATCCAGGCGCGCGGTGCCCGCACGATCGTGATCGCGGAAGAGGGTGACGAGACCGTCCGCCCGTTCGCCGACGAGCTGATCGAGATCCCGGCCGTCCCGACGCTGCTCCAGCCGCTGGTCTCCACCGTTCCGTTGCAGGTGCTGGCCGCCGAGATCGCCCGCACGCGCGGGTACGACGTCGACAAGCCGCGTAACCTGGCGAAGTCGGTCACCGTCGAGTAGCAGACCGGAGGCGTCGTGCAGGGAATCTGGACCACGGAACGGATTCGCGCGGCGGAGGACCGGTTGCTCGCCGTCACGCCCGACGGCGAGCTCATGCGGCGCGCGGCTTTCGGGCTGTCGGTGC
>NZ_NMQT01000032.1 GCF_002234405.1 Amycolatopsis thailandensis
GGGGGCCTTCATGTACTGGGGAAGGTGTGAAGGTCGAGTTCCCTTGGCTGAGCCGCGGGAAGGGGGCCTTCACGCGCGGCCACTGTGGCCGCTGGTGCATGTGGGGTGAAAATGGTGATCACGAGATCCGTGAAGGCCTCCTTCACTACCTTCAGGGTAGGGAAGGAGGCCTTCACGGACCGGACTTGCGCTCCGCCGCAGCTCATACCTCGGCTCGGCGCGGTCTGGCGGGTCGGCGGCGTTGCGAAAGCCACTTTCGCAACGTTGAAGGTTGTGAATGTGGCTTTCGCAACATCCCAAGTAGGAAGCGAACAGGACACCTTTGCCCCTGCGAGCTACCCGAGGGGCTTGTCCAGTACCGCCTTCACATGGCTGAAGTTGTCGATCGAATAGCGACCGTGATAGCGGCCCATCCCGCTCTCGCCCACTCCCCCGAACGGCAGTTCGGGCGCCGCGAGGTGGATGATCGCCGCTCCGAACACCAGCCCGCCGGACGACGTCTCCGTCTCGACCCGGCGCTTCGTTTCGTCCGACTCGGTGAAGGCGTACAACGCCAGCGGCTTGTCGCGTTCGTTGACGAACGCCAGCGCCGCGTCGAGGTCGGGAACCTCGATGATCGGCAGGATCGGGCCGAAGATCTCGTCCTTCATCACCGGGGCGTCCGGGGAAACGCCGGTGAGCACGGTCGGCGCGATGTACTTTTCGTCCCGGTCGGCCTTTCCGCCGACGACCGCGGTCCCGTCGTCCAGCAAGGCGGCGAGCCGGTCGTAGTGTCGGGTCGAGATGATCCGGCCGTAGGACTCGCTGGTCGCCGGGTCCTCGCCGAACATCGCCTCGACGGTCTCGGCGAGGTGCCGCGCCAGCTTCGGGCCGGTGTCGCCGATCGCGAGGACGTAGTCGGGCGCGACGCAGGTCTGGCCCGCGTTGGCGAACTTGCCGTAGGCGAGCCGCTGCGCGGTCACGGCGAGATCCGCGCCCGGCTCGACGATCGCCGGGCTCTTCCCGCCCAGTTCGAGCGTGACCGGCGTGAGATGCTTCGCCGCGGCGGTCATCACGATCCGGCCGACGGTCCCGTTCCCGGTGTAGAAGATCGTGTCGAACTTCTGCTCCAGCAACGCCGTCGTCTCCGGGATCGCCCCCTCGACGACGCGGACGCCTTCGACGTAGGTCGGCAGATGTGCCGCGATCGCGGCCGAGGTGTTCGGCGACAGCTCGCTCGGCTTCACGACCGCGCAGTTCCCCGCCGCCAGCGCTCCGACCAGTGGCGCGAGCACCAGCTGCAGCGGGTAGTTCCACGGCCCGATGATCAGTGCGACGCCGAGCGGTTCGCGGACGACCCGGCCGTCGCCCGGTCGCAGCGGCCGCGGGATGTCGGCCGGCTCCGGGTTCAGCCAGGAGTCGAGGTTCTCCAGTGTGTGGTCGATCTCGTTCCGCACGAGCGCGATCTCCGCGCGCTTGGCCTCGACGGCGTTCTTGCGCAGATCGGCGTAGAGCGCCTTCAGGAAGACGTCCTCCTGCTCGCTCAGGAGCGCACGTAAGCCCGTGAGCTGCTTCCGCCGCCAGGCCACCGGCTTCGTGACGCCGGAACGGAAGAGTTCGCGCAGGTCACCGACTTCTTTGCTGATCATGGACCCGAGCCTAACCGCGAACCGAAATCGCTGCCTGACGCCGGGCAGTATAGGTCGTTATACATCAAGGACGAAGTCCGTGAAGGACTCCTTGAGGGACTCTGGGTCCCTCAAGGAGTCCTTCACGGACAGAGGTGAGCGCTACGGGTAGCTCACCAGGTTGCTCGGCCGCGTGTCCGGCGGCGTCACCGCCCCCGCGTCGTTGATCACGTGGGTGATGGTCCCCTTGTAGTTCAGCGAGACCGTCACCATGTTGTGGAACCGGACGCCGGAGCGGTTCGGCACCTCGAACGCGTGGTACAGGTTCACCGCCGGGTTGTCGTTGAAGAAGCAATAGCTGCCCAGGCCCCACGCCTCGTGCGTGGTCACGTTGTCCCCCACCTTGTAGGCGGCGTACCCGTTGAGCCCATTGGGGCTCTTCCAGCCCGCTTGGTTCGGGACGTCGTAAGGGATCTCGTTCTGGAAGAAGATCGTCCTGCCGTTCTGGCCGTTCCAGATCACCTGGTACTTCTGGTAATGCTCGACGAACAGGCCGGTCGCCAGCACATTGTCGCCGTTGACGACCACGCCGGTGTCGCCGGTGTTGATCGTCCAGCCGTAGGTCCCCGCGTTGCCGTGGTCGGCCCGCCAGGCCCAGATGTGGTCGATGATCGTGTCACGGCTGTTGACGATCAGGCTGTTCGTCGCCTTCCCGGCGATCTGACCGCCGATCCGGAAGAACACGTCCTGCAACGTCGTCGGGTTGGCCGAGTGGTTCGCCGTCGAGCCGGCCGGGCCGACGGTGAGCAGCGACTGCGAGTTGGTCGTCCCGGCGTCGAACAGCAGACCCTTGAGCCGGACCCCGTCCACATCGGCGACCTTCATCGCGTCGACACCGTTGTCCGGCACCAGCGTCGGGTAGCCGACACCGAGGACGACCGTGTTGGCCTTGGTCACGTTCAGCGTCTGGCTGAGGTGGTAGACGCCAGGCGTGAAGAACAGGTTGCAGCCCTGGGAGAGGGCGTTGTTGATCGACGACGCCGTGTCCCCCGCCTTGACGACGTAGAACTGGCTCATCGGCAGCGAGCTGCCCTGGGTGCCGCCGTTGGCCCAGCTCGGCCCGGAAGCGTTGGTACGCAACGAAGGCAGGAACACGCGGTACTTGCCGGACCCGTCCAGGTACAGGTACGGGACGTCGCGGGAGACCGGCGTGGTGCCGAGCGTCGTCTCCGGCGGGTTCGGGAAGGTGTTCGCCGGGGCGCCGTTAGTCCCGGAGAACACCATGTTCCAGACGCCGCCCTCCCAGCTGCCGTAGCTGCTGTCCCGGGTGTACCACTGCTGCTGCGAGATCGACGCGGTCTTGCCCGAGACCTTGCTGTCGGCGGTATAGCCGCCGCTGGCGAAGCCGTAGCTGGCCGGGAAGAGGTTCAGTCCGCCGCGGATGTCCATCCGGCGGAACGGCGCGGCCTGCGCGACGGCCCAGCGGGTCGCGCCGCTGCTCGGCACGACGGCCAGGTTCTCCGTCGAGCGCCAGAAGTTCTGCAGCGCCACACCCTTGTCCGACTCGTTGAACGCGTCGACGGTCACGTCACCGTTGATGACGACGTCGCCCGGGTTCTGGCCGAGCCCCGCGACAGAGGTGTAGTAGCCGACGTCGTCGTGGATGCCGTTGTACACACCGGGCTTGAACAGGTGCGCGTACCGGCGTTCGGTGAACTGCGCGGTCAGGGTGTCCTTCTGCGCGTTGAAGTCCGCGTCGAGCTTGGCCTGGATCGACGACGCCGACATGCCCGGGTCGAAGATCCGCACGTTGGGACCGAAGTCGGGGACCTCGGCCTGAGCCGGGCAGGTCGCCTGCGTCGATCCGATCGTGTAGCTCGCCGACACCACCGGGGAGTTCGCGGAGCCGGACTTGAGGGCGATCGCGGAAATCGTCGAGGACGCCGAGACGGTGATCGGGCCGGTGTACACAGTGGACGACGCGGTCGGCGTGGAACCGTCCACCGTGTACCGGATGGTCGCGCCCGCGGTCGCGGACGTCAGCGTCACCGAACGGGCGCTCGGATAGCTGCCGCCCGGCGGGTCGAACGTCGGCGAAGCGACGGTCGTGCCGCTGCCGCCATGGGTGTAGCCGAAGTGCGGGGTGTCGTACTGCGGCCCGTTCTTCTCGTAGGTGAACCAGTAGTCGAGCACCGTGCCGGCCGCGAGCGAACCGACGGTGTGCCGCCACGTGCCCCCGCTGTCGGTCATGCGGACGTTCTGCTGTCCCACTCCCGGGACGCCGGTGTAGTGGATGTCCACGTACCGCGCGGCCGTCGCTGGCGTGAAGGAGAACTGCGCCTGGCTCGCGTTCAAGGACGCGGCGCTCTGGCTGTAGTCCGCGGCCGCGGCGGTGGCACCGCCGAGACCCGCGGCGATCAGGAGCGCGGAAAGGCCTAGGGCGAGCGCGCCCCGGACCCCTTTCCGCCGTTTGGGCTGCACAAAGATCCGGTCCACGTCGTGACACCTCCGGCGTTGGAAATCCACGGGCGAAGCAATTCGTTGCGCGCCACAACAAAGTAACGGTCCGCGAGATATGTCCAGATCACGCTTCGGTAACAGTGGTGGTCCAAACCACTGACTGGGCCTGTCAGCCGACAGGAAGGCGGCCGTTCGGCGTCACCGAACGGCGCGATCGGACGTGTCTCAGCTTTCCGGGACGACGTACAGCGTCGACGCTTCCCCGCCGTGCATGGCCCTCAGGCTGGTCCGGCAGGCCAGGAGCACCTCGCGGTTCGCGACCGTGTCCGGCGGGACACCGCAGCCGTCACACGAGAGCTCGACCGATCCCGGGAAGGTCTCGTCGATCTCGACGTCGACGGTGCGATCGCAGCGGCGGCACCACCGGTGCCCGGTGACGATCAGGACGTGCATCGGATCCGAGACGCACTGGTGCACCCAGCAGCGGTGGACGTAACAGGTCGTCCGGACGTGGGCGCTCAACCCGTGTTCCTCCGCCACGTCTTCGGCGGCGAGGATCGCGGCCAAGCGACGGTCGGCGATCTCGGCGTACAAGTCCCGGCGCCGGGCCGGCGGGGCCGCGTCGGCCTCCGCGAGCAGTCTGAGATGAGCCCTAGAGGGTGGCGAAGTACGAAGCACCATGGGATCTCGACCTTTCGGCGTCCACCGAGAGTCTTATCAGGTCACCCCGGGTTTCGCCGGAGCGACACCCGACCGGGCGACAACGCGGACGCGAGAGAAGTTCGTTTGTATGGCCCTTGTATTCGCCCTGCCCATGCTGGCCGGACAAACGAAGTCCGTTCAGGAGGCAGGAATTGTTGACCAAGGTTGCCGTGGTCGCGACAGCGGCCGCGCTCTCCTTCGGCGTGGCCGCACCGGCCAGTGCCGAAGTGACCGCGGCCGCGTTGCCCGCGGCCAGCATGGAAGCGGTGCTCAAGGCCGCGCAGATCGACCCGCGCCGGGCCGACAGCGCCTTGACTCCGGGTGCCAAGGACAGTGTGCTGCTGGTGGAGCAGGCGCTGGCCGCCAAGGGACTGCTCGACCAGCAGTACGTCGACGGTCATTTCGGCACGTCGACGATCACGGCGTATTCGAGCTACCAGAAGTCGCTGGGCTACACCGGGATCGACGCTTCCGGCCTGCCCGGCAAGACGTCGCTCGAGAAGCTGGGCGACGGCCGGTACACCGTGACCGCGACGGTCGCGGCGGGTAGCCGGCTGACCTACCACGGCAAGACGATGAACACCCGCACCAAGGCGATGCTGGTGAAGGCCGAGGGTCTGCTCGGCAGGCAGCTCACCATCACGCAGGGCTCGTACAACCCCGGCGGCGTCGGCGCTTCGGCCGGTACGCACGACGGTGGCGGCGCGCTGGACATCGGCGTCGAAGGCATGTCCTCGACCACGCGGACCGACGTCGCGCGGAAGCTCCGCCAGGTGGGCTTCGCGGCTTGGGTCCGGACTCCGGCCCAGGGCTTCGCCTACCACATCCACGCCATCGCACTGTCCGATCCGGACCTCTCGTCCGGCGCGCAGCACCAGGCCGGTGACTACTACCTCGGCTACAACGGTCTCGCCGGCCGGGGCTCCGACGACGGCCCCGCCGTCTCCCCGAAGCTCACTTGGGAGGAGTACCAGCGGTCCTGACCCCGCTGCCCGAAGGCCACCTTCACCGGCGTCGATCGTCGCGAAGGTGGCCTTCAGGCTGCCCGGGAACACCCGGGTAGGCTTCGGCGCGACGGCAAAACCAGCGGGAAGGGAACAACGCGTGGAGGCTCAACCGGTCGGTCAGTGGCTCGACGAGCTGGCTTCGAAGGCCTCGACGCCCGGTGGTGGCGCGGGTGCCGCGATGAACGCCGCGGTCGGTGCCGCCCTGGTCTCCATGGTGTGCAACCTGACCATCGGCAAGCCGAAGTACGCCGAGCACGAAGCCACCATGACCGAGGCGCTGGGCAAGGCCGAGGACCTCCGGACGCGCGCGCTCGGCCTCGCCGCCGACGACGCCGCCGCGTTCGACGCGGTGGTCGCCGCGTACAAACTCCCGAAGGCCACCGACGAGGAGAAGAAGGCCCGCACCGCCGCGATCCAGGCCGCCCTGGTCGGCGCCGCCGAGGTCCCGCTGCGCACGGCCGCTCTCGCCGCCGAGGTCGTCGACGTCGCCGCCTCGATCCTCGAAGGCGCCAACGTCAACGTCATCTCCGACATCGCGGTCGCGGCGTCCTCCGCCAAGTCGGCACTCGAGTCGGGCGTGGTCAACGTCGAGGTCAACCTCGCGTCCATGTCGGACGAGCAGCTCCGCAAGGAGACCGAGGCCCGCCTCGCCGAGTACCTCCCCGCCGCCGGGCGCGCCGACGCCCTCATCTCCCAGGTTCGCGAAAGGCTCGCCCGATGACCTTGATCGACGGGCGCGCGATCGCCGCCGCCATCACCGCCGAGGTCACCGAGACCGCCGCCAAGCTGCGTGAATCGGGCACCGTCCCGACGCTGGCCGTGCTCGTGCCGACCGACGACGACGCGACCGCCTGGTACGTGCGCTCGATCGAGCGCGCCGCGAAGAAGGTCGGCGTCGACTGCCGGGTGGTCCAGCTCGAGAAGCCGACCGGCGAAGACGTCACCCGCGAGCTCGACAAGCTGTCGGCGGACCCGGCGGTCCACGGCATCATCTGCCAGACCCCGCTGCCCGAAGGTGTGACGCTCGACGACGTCGGCGCGCACATCGACCCGCGCAAGGACGTCGACGGCGCCAACCCGGTCAGCCTCGGCCGTCTCGCCGCGGGCCTCCCGACCTACGCGCCCGCCACCGCCGCCGCGGTGCTGGAGATCCTGAAGCGCGAGCAGGTCGCCCTGACCGGCGCCCAGGTCGCCGTCGTGGGCCGCTCGACCGTCGTCGGCAAGCCCGCCGCGCTGCTGCTGCTCGGCGAGAACGCGACGGTGACCGTCTGCCACTCCCGCACCAAGGACCTCGCGGCGGTCACCAAGACCGCGGACGTCCTGGTCGTGGCCGTCGGCCGCGCGCATTTCGCCGGCGCGGACCACGTCAAGCCCGGCGCCGTGGTGATCGACGTCGGCACCAACCCGACGCCCGAAGGCGGGCTCGTCGGCGACGTCGACCAGGCCGCGGTCGAGGGCATCGCGGGCTCGATCACGCCGGTCCCCGGCGGCGTCGGCCCGGTCACGACGTCGCTGCTGCTGCGGCACACCGTCACCGCCGCGCAGTCCTGACACACCGGCAGAAGCGGCGAGTCCACTGAGGACTCGCCGCTTTTTCATGCCCCGATCACCGTTTCCACCACCTTCCGCACCTGCGCCGTCTCGGGCGCGGGCGCGGTGCGGTCGGCGAAGAGCAGATGCGTGGCGCCGATGAGCGTGGCCGCGAGCGTCTCGACGTCGGCGTCCTCGGCGATCCTGCCCTGGCCTCGTTCCTCTTCGAGGTAGCCGCCGATCATCACGGCGGCCTGGGTCAGCACCGGGACCCCGGCAGGCCACTCGCGGCGCAACCGGGCGCGCAGCTCGTCACGGAAGATCACGAGCGGGACGATGGCGACCGCGACCGACTCGAAGACCGCGGTGAGCGCCGCCGTGAGGTTGTCCACGACGGTCCCGGTGCCGACGGCCTCCCGAAGCCCTTTCTCGTCCAGCTTGTCTATCCGGTCGAGGACGAACTCGGCGAGGAACCCGTCGAAGTCGTCGAAATGCCTGTGCAGCACGCCTTTCGCGCAGTCCGCCTCCGTGGTCACGGCGCGGCTGGTGAGACCGCTCGGCCCGTCCCGCAGCAGAACACGTTCGGCGGCGTCGAACAACTGCGCGCGGACGGCGCGCAGGGCTACCCCGGTCGGCATACGGCTCCCTTGCGTTGACGAGTGGGCACGTGCCCACTTAAGGTGGGCGCATGCCCACTCTACCTTCGGGGCAGGAGCCTCACCGGTATCGACAGGCCGCGGAGTCCTTCGGCGCGGACGTCGAGCGCTACGACCGGACCCGGCCCGCCTATCCCCCGGAACTCATCGGCCACCTCATCGCCGCCGCCCCCGGCCGCGACACCCTCGACGTCGGTATCGGCACCGGGATCGAAGCGCGCCAGTTCCAGTCGGCGGGCTGTCACGTCCTGGGCGTCGAACCAGACCCGCGGATGGCCGAATTCGCCCGCCGGAGCGGGATCGACGTCGAAGTCGCGAAGTTCGAGACCTGGGATCCCGCCGGGCGCCGATTCGATCTGCTCGTCTCCGGCCAGGCCTGGCACTGGGTCGACCCGGTGGCCGGCGCCGCCAAGGCCGCCGAAGTGCTACGCCCTGGCGGACTCCTGTCCGTGTTCTGGCACGTACCCGAACCGCCGGAAGAGGTCGCGGACGCCTTGGCGGACGCTTACCGGCGGCTCGTGCCGGATGCGCCGATCGACCTCAAGAGCGTGCCGAAACAGCCCTCTGACCCGTATGAGCCACTCATCGTGAAGATCGCCGACGGCCTGCGTGAAGCGGGCGGGTTCGGCGGGCCGGAACGAAGCCGCTACGACTGGGACCGGGTCTACACCCGTGACGAATGGCTGGACCAGCTCCCGACGTTCGGCTCGCTGACGTGGGTCGAATCCACAGTGCGACAAGAGATCCTCGCTGAAGTCGGAGCGGCGATCGACCGAATGGGCGGCCGGTTCACCACCAGGTACGCCACCGTCGCGCTCACCGCGGTCCGGAACTGACTCGCCGGTGGCGGGAGCCGCGCCGCTCCCGCCACCGGCATCCGTCACGGCGTGACGGGTACGTTGGTCAGCCCGTTCACCGCCCTCGACACGGTGTTGGACGCATAGACCACGTTGGGCCGTTCCGAGCACTTCGACGTCGACGTGATCTTGATGGCGTACTGGCCAACACCGCCGAGGTCGGACTTGTTGTCCCGCCAGACGTTCCCACAGCCGTTGGGGAACGACGGCGTGGTCCCGGGGTTGTGCGTCTCGTAGCCGTTCGCGAACGTCCCCGGCGAGGCGAAGGTGCCGGTGTTGCCCTCGATGACGTAGCCGAATCCCTTGACGTCGACCCAGGAATCGGCCGAGTTCTGCCCGGAAACCCCTTGGCCGTCGAAGGTGTTGCCCCGGATGACGCCGCCCTCGGTGCCTTCCTTGACGTCGATGCCTTCCGCGGCGACGTACGGTCCGATGTGGTTGCCGAGCACCTGGATCCGGTCGCTACGGTCGACCCCGCCGGAGTTGCCGTGACACTTCCAGTTCGAGTTCGCCGAGCCGAGGTAGACGCCCTCGCCGTATCCCGCCTGCACGAGACCCGTGTGACTGATCGTCGAGTCACGGAGGACGCTGTCGGCCGAGGAACGGCGGAAGTGGACGGCCTCCTCGTCGATCCGGTGGACTCGCACGCCTTCGATCACGGTGTGGTGCGAATCGTCGGCGACGATGCCCTTCTTGGACTCCTGCACGGTGAAGCCCTGCAGATGCCAGTACGGCGCGCCGTAAAGCCAGAGTCCGTACCCGGAGTCCCAGCCCGCCGTCGGTGCCGGGCAGGAAGGCGCCTCACCCGACGGGCCGTCGTTGATCAGGACCGCCGTCGACGGCCCGGTCACCGTGATCGGAGCGGTCGCCGTCCCGGGTTTCGTGGCCACGAACGAACCTCGGTAGGTTCCGGCGCCCAGCCGGATCGTCTGGCCGGGGCTCGCGGCGGCTAGCGCGGCTTGCAACTGCGCCGCGGTGCCCACATCGACGACGTCGCCGTCCGGGACCGAACCCTCGGCGAACGCGGCGGTGACGGCGGCGCCGAACAGACCCGCCGCGGACGCCATGGCCGCGAAAGCGGCGAGCAGTCGTTTCCTCGTCATTCCGTGCCTCCGCATTTCGTTCCGGCGATCGTGCACGCGACCGGGAGTCCCTGACCGGCGGCGTTGAAGCCGAACGTCGCCGTGCCACCGGGTTTGACGCTGCCGTTGTGGGTCGCGTTCCCGAACCGGTAGTGCTGGCCGGTCTTGGTCAGCACCGAGCTCCAGGAACTGGTCACCGACGTCCCGGCGGGCAGGTCGAACTCGACCGTCCACGAACCCACCGCGGCCGAACAGGTGTTGGTGACGGTGAACCCGCCGCCGTAGCCGCTGTCCCACACCGATTTACGGACGAATGCCGCCGTCAGGCACGCGCCAGGGTTCGACGAGGTCGCGGTGGTCGGAGTCGTCGAGGTGGGCGTGGTCGTGGTGGAGGTCTGCCCCGTCGACGACGGCGGCGGGGTTCCGTCGACGGACTTCAGGAACAGCGAAGCCGCGGCGTCGGTCTTGGACGCGTCGACCCCGTGACCGCCGCTGTAGTCCCGTTGCTCGTTCTTCGCCCAGTCGGCGATCGGCGTGCCGCCGACGTCGAGGTGCTTGTACGCGGTGCCGTCCCACCCGAAGGCGTAGACGCGGTGCCGGTCGGCGTAGAAGTCGTTATACGGGCCGTTGTCCGCGAGCTGTTTGGTCATGGCGTTGTTGAAGAAGACGTTGCGCGGACCGGACGCGCCCGACCATTTGACGGCCTTCTTGCCCGCACCCCACCAGATCGGGAACCAGTTCGAGTCGTCGGGACCGCCGCCGCCCTCTTCACCGCAGTTCGCCCGGCAGTTCCCGGAGCGATGCGCGTACGGGACCTTGACCGTGTTGAGTTCGAAGAGGTTGTTGCGTTCCCAGCCGCCGTGCAGGTTCAGGTCGGAGTCGAACGAGTTGCCGATCACCACGTTGCCCGAAGCGGACCACTGGAAAGTGAAGTGCCGCATCAGGGTCGAGGTGTTGCCGGCGTAGAGCGAGTCCCAGACCCGGGAGCCGCGGAAGTAGCCGTTGCCGCCCTTGCCCTTGTTCCAGGAGCCGTTGAGTTCGTTGTCGACGATCTGGAGGTTCTTGGCCTCCTCGGTGACGATCGGATGCGAACCGGTCATATCCGCGCGGATGCCGCGCACCCACGAGTTCGCCGCCCACTTGAACACGATCCCGTGCATCTCCGCGGCGGGCGCCATGTTCCCGTAGTTGTTGTTCGCCTCCGGCGGGTTCAGGCCTGGCATGTCCTGGGTGAAACCGAGGTTCTCGAACCCGACACCGAGCACCGGGTCGACCAGCGGGGCCGCTTTCGAGTCGTAGGTGGCGCCGTCGATCGGCGCCGAACCGTCCGAGGTGGAGTTCACCGGGACGTCGTACTCGAGCGGTTTGTCGAGGGTGATCGTGCGCGCGGCGGTGTCGAGCGCCGTGATCGTGAAGATCTGCTGGCGCATGTGCATGTTCAGCAACGGGAACGTGGTCGGCGTGGCCTGTTGCTGCTCGTAGAACTTCAGCGAGTTGGCCGCGCGGATGTTGACCAGGTTCCCGGCGGCGAGCGAGGTCAGCGCGCCGCTGCTCGCCAGGTGGACGACCTTGTCCCCCGTCCTGGCGGCGAACGCGGTGTCCCCCGGCTTGCCGCGCAGCTTCACCCCGGCCTTCCAGTGGACGTTGACCGTGCCCTCGAAGATGTCCTTGCGGTTGGCGGGCGCCGACGCGTAGTCGCTCGCGTACGACGAATTCACCCCCCTGGACTGGACGCGGAACAGACCGCGCCCCGGCCAGAGCCAGCCGCCCTTGCCCGCACCCGAGGTCATCCCGTCCTCGTCCCAGTCGGAGCCGTCCGGGGTGAGAGTGTCGTAAAGGGTGTTCGCGTCGGGTTTGTAGACGAACTTGGTCGCCTCCTTGCCCGCGCCGCGCAGGATCAGGTAGTCGGCGTCGACGTGGATCTCGTGCGTGACGTCGAACCGGCCGGCTGGGAAGGTGATCGTGCTCAGTCTGCTGTAGCTCCCGGACGGCGAGCACGCGCTCTTGATGCCGTCGATCGCCGCCTGGATCCCGTTCGTGTCGTCGGCGCCGTCACCGGGTTTGACGTTGTACTGGCTCGCCAGCTCCGCCGCGGTGACCTGACAGGTCGCGTCAGGGTTCACTTCGGCGGAGCCGGGCAGCGCGGCGCCGCCCCGATATCCGGCCTTGGACCAGTCGTAGAGCCCCGCGACCGGCGCGCGGCGATTGGCCGCGCCGACGTCGAGACCGGGCAGCGCGCCGGGTCCCGGCGCCGCGTCCGCCACATCGGGCGGTACCTGCAAGAGCGCGGCGGTGGCGACCACGGCGGCGGCCGCCGGTAGGACGGCACGACGAAGAGGACTTTTTCGGGACACCCGAAACCTCCGTGACGGACTGACGGAAGGTGTTGCGGCGTGTACACCCGGACTCACTCTTTATAGTTCACGTGCCTGTCACCCGTCAACGGATGTGAATAGCGTCCACGTATGTGAACGAGATCAGTTCTCTCCCGACCGGAAACGGTCGAGCACCCGGCGCTCCCGTTTGGTCGGCCGGCCCGCACCCCGTTCCCGTCGCGCGACCGGCACGGCGGACTCGGACGGCGGCGCGGGCGTCCGGTCGATGAAACAGGTCGCCGCGTCGGCGGCGCCGACACGTTTCTGGATCACCCGCGTCACTTCCAGGATCCGGGTGGTGTCGTGGACCCGAGCGCGCACCTCGTCACCCGCCACGACCGTGGTGGCGGGTTTGGCGGGTTTGCCGTTCACGCGGACATGGCCGCCGCGGCAAGCCGCCGCGGCATCCGGGCGCGTCTTGGTGAGCCGGACGGCCCACAGCCAGCGATCAACTCGAGTGGACTCCACAGCAGTACATAGTGGCCCATCCACCGGCACGATGCCCGGCCACCTGGGCCGGACGCCCGGAAAGAACTCCCACCTTTATTGCCACCCGACAGGGCCGCAGGTATAACTTGTTCTAAATCCCTCAACGGTGAGGAAGATCACGTGAGCGACGAAGCCATGTGGAGAAGCCCTTCCGGACAGTTATCCCGCCGTCTTTTCATTGCTGGAACTGGTTCTATCTTAGGAGCAGCCGCCCTGGGAGGGACCGCCTCCGCGAAAAGTTCGATCAGTGACGCCGCGCGTATTCCGGCGCTCGTCGTAGGTTCCGGCTACGGCGGTTGCGTCGCCGCGCTCCGGCTCGCCGAGGCGGGCGTCGACGTCCACCTCGTCGAACTCGGCAAGGCGTGGGACACCCCGGGTACGGACGGCAAGATCTTCGCCAACACCACCACTCCCGACTATCGGTCCTTCTGGCTGCGGACGAGGACCAAACAGCCGTTGAGCAACTTCCTCGGCTTCCCGCTGGACAAGGACGTCCCGCGCCACACCGGGATCCTCGACGCCGAGGAGTTCAGCGGCATCACCGTCTACCAAGGTCGCGGTCTCGGCGGCGGTTCGCTGGTCAACGGCGGCATGGCCGTCACACCGAAACGCGAGAACTTCGGCTCCGTCCTGCCTACGGTCAACGCCGACGAGATGTACGGCGTCTACTACCCGCGCGCCAACGCGGGCCTCGGCGTCGCCACCATCGACCCGAACTGGTTCGAGACCGCCGAGTGCTACCAGTACGCGCGGGTTGGCCGGAAACACGCGCAGCGGTCGGGTTTCCCGTTCCTGTTCGTCCCGGACGTGTACGACTGGGACTACATGAAGAAGGAGCAGGCGGGCACGGTCCCGAGGTCCGCGCTGGCCGGGGAGATCCTCTACGGCAACAACGCGGGCAAGAAATCATTGCAGCAGACCTACCTCCCGCGGATCAAGGCGACCGGCCGGGTGACGATCTCGGCGCTGCACCGCGTCACGTCGGTCACGCCGGCTTCCGGCGGCGGGTACACCGTGGTGATGGAGCAGCTGGACACCGCCGGCACGGTCACCGGGACGAAATCCGTCACCGCGGACAAGGTGTTCTTCGCCGCGGGCAGCGTCGGCACCAGCAAGCTCCTGGTGAAACTCAAGGCCACCGGAGCCTTGCCCAACCTCAACAACGAGGTCGGGAAGGGCTGGGGTGACAACGGGAACGTCATGTGCGGCCGGGCCAACCACATGTGGGACGCCACCGGGGCACTGCAATCGTCCATCCCGACCGCGGGCATCGACAACTGGGCCGCGGGCGGCGCGTTCGCCGAGGTCGCGCCCTTGCCGACCGGCATCGAGACCTACGCCTCGTTCTACCTGTCGATCACCAAGAACCCCAACCGCGGGACGTTCTCGTGGAACGCCGGAGCGAACAAGGTCGACCTCGATTGGCAGACCGCGTGGAAGCAGCCGTCGATCGCTATGGCGAAGACGATCTTCGACAAGATCAACGCCAAGGAAGGCACGATCTACCGGACGGACCTTTTCGGCGTGTACAAGATCTGGGGCGACCATCTCACCTATCACCCGCTCGGCGGCGCGGTGCTCGGCAAGGCGACCGACAATTACGGCAGGCTCCACGGCTATCCGGGACTTTACGTCATCGACGGCGCGCTGATTCCGGGTAATACCTCGGTGAACCCGTTCGTCACCATTACCGCGCTGGCGGAAAGGAACATCGAAAAGATCGTCGCGACCGACCTGTGAGTCCGCTCGCGTCCGCCGTTTTCGAGTGCCGCGAAAGCCGCTTTAGCGGACTCACATTTGCTTACCCGCTGGGGTGGCCTGGTGCGCCTCGTCTGTCACCGGACGTGACCGGTACGACCTTGATCAACGGAGGATGGGGACGTTGAGTGTCCCGGATCTTCCGTTGATCAAGATCCGGAACCGGGCGCCCTGGCGACGGTGAAGGAATCGGGACATTCAACGTCCCGATTCCTTCACCGTCGCCCCAGCGCACGCGGACGCCTCCCGCGCAGGTCAGGCGTAGGTACACAAATGCAAGGCCTCCTTCGGGACGTCTGATGTCCTGAAAGGGGCTTTCGCGACGTCGGGTTCTGGGTGGAGCGCATCGGAGCGTGGAGCCCGGGACACTCCCCGCCGGGCTCAGAACTTCGGGAGCACGCAGACCGTGTCGATCCCCAGGACGTGATTCAGCCGCCCGAAGGCGAGCCAGGAACCGATGCTCATGCTCAGTTCCACGATTTCCTTCTGGCTGTAGTGCTCGGCCATCCGCTTCCAGAACTCGTCGTCGATTCCGTGGTGGTCGATGGCGTAGCGTTCGGCGTACTCGGCGGCCAGCCGGGTCCGCTCGTCGAACGCGTCGGTGGTGCGCCATTCGGTCACCGCGTCGGCGAACTCTTCTTCGACCTTCACGCCGTCGCGTTCGGTCCTCCAGTCCAGGCAGAAGACGCAGCCGTTGATCTGCGCGATCCGCAGCCGCGCCGCCTCGAACTCGCGAAGTCCCAGCGTGGTGTGCGCGTACACCGCGAGCGAGAGATTCGACGCCGCGACACCGATCCCGGGCACCATCTCGCCCCATACGTAGCCGATCGGGTCCTTGCCCTCGGGAATGTTGATGTTCATCGCGCGCTCCTTCCGAGCTTGCCGGTGGCCGGTCGCAGGGGGACGTCGAGTGCGTCGTAGAGGCCGGGTTTGGCGTCCGCGAGCCAATCGATGGCGCCGACCAGCCTGCCGACCGCGGTCGCGTTGCCGCCGGCCGACCGGTTTTCGCCCTCGTCGGTGGCCTCGACCGAGACTTCGATCCGGGGACGGCCTTCGATGATCACCCGATGCGCCCCGTCACCGCTGGGCGGCGTCGGCCAGTCCGGCGCGCACGACGCGTGGATACGGGTGACGTGCTCGATGACGATGCGGGGTTCTCCGTCCACGATCCCCTGCACTTCGAATCGGACCGCGCCCTGTGTACCCGCCTCGAACTCCCCCATCGCCCGCGTGGTCACGGTTTCGTCGAGCGGACGGCGGTCGAGCGTCTCGCGGATCTCGTCCAGTTCGACACCGAGGCCGCGGGCGATCAATCGCACCTGCCCGCCCCACACCATCGTCGGGACCGACGGGGCCAGCATCGGCGGCTGATAGTCCATCGGCTGTCCCATGCCGACCAGGTAGCGAACCGAGTCCGGCTGGTCGTAGGTGGAGTAGTCGAAGATCTCCTGGCAGCGGACCGCGTCCACGGTGGTGCCGAGCCCGCTGATCAGCAAGGGGAGGATGTCGTTGCCCCAGCCCGGATCGACACCGGAGACGAACAGCGAGCCGCCGCCCTCGGCGATCGCCGCGAGCACCGGCTCCCGCAGTTCTTCCGGCGCGTTTCGCTGGTCGTACAACGCGTAGAGCGCGGGTGTCACCACCACCGCCCCCGCCCGGATCGCGCGGACGATGTCGGCCAGCGCCTCCGCTGGCCGGATGTCACCGGAAGCCGCGTACACCACCGCCCGCGGACCCGCCGCCAGAACCGCTTCGACGTCATCGGTCGCCGCCACACCCAGTTCGCCGTCGACTCCCGCGAGCGCGGCCGCGTCGCGACCGACCTTCGCGGAGTCGTGTACGAGCACACCGGTGAGTTCCAGCGCCGGATGCGCTTCGACGGCCCGGATGGAGGCACGGCCGATGTTGCCTGTACCCCAGACAACTGTGGGAATCATGAAGTCGAGGTTAACCGAATCCCGGATCGGTTCCCAGTACCGAAACAATCACGAAAACCGCAGGTCAGAGTGCATTACTCGGGTTCATTCGAGGCGGCAACGAAAGCGTTCCGGCACGCGGAACGAGCGCCGTTTTCGTCGGTGAGCGGCAATCCTCTCGACGGCCACCGACGGCCCTGTGTAGTGTGCGGTCTCGTGACGAGCCCTGAGTCGGACAGAACCTCGCCGCCGGTCATCCGGCGGCGTGTCGTCCTGTCCGGCCGTTAGGTAGCGGCCTTCTTCGCTTTCCGATGACCCGCTTTCCGATGACCGAGCGCTGTTCCGTGCGCCCGGCCGGGTTTCCTCCTGTCCCGTGCACGGCTTCCTCCTGCTCGTCTTCTGTTGGGGAGTCGTCCGTTGCCTCTGTTCGTCTATGTCCTCGGCCTTGCCGTTTTCGCGCAAGGCACCTCCGAATTCATGGCCTCCGGTCTCGTGCCGGGGATCGCCGGTGAGCTGTCCGTCCCCGTGGGCGCGGCGGCCGCGCTGACGTCCGCGTACGCCGTCGGAATGATCGTCGGCGCTCCCGCCATGGCCGTACTCAGTGCGCGCTGGCCTCGCCGCCGGGCCTTGGCCGGGTTTCTGACCGCCTTCGTCGCGGTGCACGTCGTCGGCGCCGTTACGACGAGCTTTCCGGTGTTGTTCGGCACGCGGATCGTCGCGGCGATCGTCAACGCCGGGTTTCTCGCCGTCGCCATGCCTGTCGCGGTCGCCTTGGCGCCACCGGGAAAACAGGCACGAGCGACCTCGGTACTGCTGGCAGGCATCACGCTGTCTTGCGTCGCCGGCGTACCCGCCGGAGCCATCTTGGGCGATCTCGCGGGCTGGCGATCCGCGTTCTGGGCGGTCGCCGCGTTGTGCCTACCCGCGCTGGTGCTGGTGTTCCGTTCGGCGCCCGCCGACGCGGCGGGCCCGCATGACGTCTCCATCAGGCGCGAAGTACGCGAGGTGAAGGCGCCTCCCGTCCGGCGTGCGATGATCCTCGCGGCCTTGGTCAACGGCGCGACCTTCGCGACGTTCGCGTTCCTCGCGGTGATCGCGACGGAGGTCGCCCATCTCCCCGCCGGCGCGGTTTCCGCCTTGCTGGCGGCATTCGGTGTCGGCGCGTTCGTCGGGGTCACCGTGGCCGGCCGTACGGGCGATGGTGAACTCAAGCGCGGCTTGGTCGTCGCGTTGTGCGCCCTGCCGGTCGGCTGGGCGGTGCTCGCCGCGACCGGAGCACATCCGGTCGCCCTGTTCGCCATGGCGACCGTCCAAGGTGGACTGTCCTTCGGTTGCGGTTCCGCGCTCGTGGCGCGGGTCATGCACGTGGCTCCGGGCGCGCCGACACTCGGTGGTTCGTTCGCGACGGTCGCGCTCAACGCGGGCGCGTTCCTGGGGCCGGTCCTCGCCGGTTTCGTCACGGAAGCGACAGGCGACTATCGCCACGCGGTCTGGATCAGCGCGTCGATCGCCCTCGTTCCGCTTCTGCTCGTCCGACGGAAGGAAGTACCACTCTCTGGGTAGCATCGGCGGATCATGGAGATGATCACCGTGCCGGCGGGCGAGGTCACGCTTTCGGACCGGCGGACGCAGCGGAGCTGGACTGTCGGCGTCGAGTCCTACCTGCTCGCGCCCTGTCCGGTCACCCGCGGGTCCGGCCGTTTCCCCCTCGTCGAGGTCTCCTGGGAAGACACCCTCCGGTTCTGCAACACGGTGTCCGAACGTGAAGGGCTGACTCCGGCTTACCGGCTGGAGCCCGAGGTGACCTGGGACCGGACCGCGAACGGCTACCGCCTCCCCACCGAGGCGGAGTGGGAGCACGCCTGCCGCGCCGGCACGACCGGACCTCGCTACGGTCCGCTCGACGAGATCGCCTGGTACCGCGAGAACTCGGCGGAGTCCGTGCACGAGGTCGGCGGGAAGACGCCCAACGCCTGGGGCCTGCACGACATGCTGGGCAACGTCTGGGAATGGTGCTGGGACGTGTACGACGCGGAGGTGTACGGCGAGTACCGGGTGCTGCGGGGCGGTGGCTGGTTCGACGAACAGTGGAGTTGCCGGGCATCGGTGCGGCGCCGTAGTCACCCGACCTTCCACGTCGACGACGTCGGCTTCCGTCTCGCCAGATCACTGTGACCCCGGCTGGAGTCCTTGATGATCACGCGATTGAATGACGTCACGGACACCCCGCCGGGGTGCCGGAACCTGGAGGAAACCGTGACCGCTCCCCGAGACGTCGAACGCGTCTATTCCACCGCCGACGTCGTCGCGAAACTGCGCCGGCTCGCCGACGCTCTCGAGTCCGAGACCTCGTTCCGTATCCAGATCGCCGGAGAACGGTTCCGCGTCCCCGCCCGCGCGCAGTTCTCGATCGAGCACGAGCGCGGCGACGGCGAGGAAGAGGTCGAGTTCCAGCTGAAGTGGAAGATCGAGGAGACCGACTCGGACGACGACTCCGAAGGCACCGTCGTCTGACTTTCCGTCCACAAAGGACCGGAACCGGGCGGGCCCGCATTTCCATCGCGGGCCCGTCCTTCTTCTCTAGGTCGGCCTCGCGACCAGCTCCATCCAGAAGTCGGGCGCGTACTTGCCGATCTTCGAGAACTCGATCTTGCCCGCCGGGCAAGCCCGTTTCGACGAGTCGACGATGCCGTTGCTCCAGTGCACGATCGCCCAGACGCAGCGGCCGTCCTTCATGTGGTCGGTCACCCAGATCTCCAGGTAGTCCTGGCACTCGCGGTACCAGATCGACCCGGCAGTGTCGTCGCGGTGATCGCGGACATCGGTGCTCCGCTGTGGGCAGGTGCCCTGCGCGTCGGCACCGTTCGGGCGTCCGACGTTCACCTGGAGTTCGCCCTCGTAGGAGATGAGCGTCCACGGCCATACCCCGGCGACGCCGGTCGCGATCAGCACCCCCGCCACCGCGCCGGACAGCAGCAGCAAGAGCCGATGACCGAAGCCGATCCGGTGAGGTGCCGGGGGCGGCTGCCGCACGGGATCGCCGAAAGCGAGTTCGACGACGTCGCCTTCCGGTGGCTGAGTGGCAGTCCCGGCGAGGAGGCCCTGCAATCGCCTTACCGTCTCTTCCGTTTGCCCAAGGCCGAGAAGAATGGCCCGCAACTCGCGTTGGGTCGGCGGTTCGCGTCTGCCGTTCTCGATTTCCGAAATTCGTTCACGCCTGATCCGGAGACCGTGTTTCGCCGCGCGGCCCGCGAGGTTGTCCTGGGTCAGGCTCCGTTTGTCCCGGAGCCGTTTGATCAGTGCACCGAGCTCTTCGACGTCGGCGATGTCACCGGAATCGCCGCCCCGGACTTCCATGGCGCTCCCCTGTCCCTCAGCGCTTGCGCGACCGCGCAGAGGTAGGTTAGCGACACCGCGAACGGTGGGCATTCGCGGCCAGGTTTCCGCTGGTGAACAAGTTGTGCGCTGTCGCGACAAAGTTCCCCGACGTCGCGACGGCGGAGTATTCCACGCTCTTTCCTCATCCGGAGAAACAAATGAGGGAGGAACTCCTGTGACACAGGATCTCACCGGCGCTGCATGGTTCAAGAGCAGTCGATGCGGAGGCGGACCGACCTGCGTGGAAGTCGCCTTCTTGGAATCGGGGGTCGGCGTCCGGGACTCGAAGGATCCCGGCCCCGCGTTCGTGGTCTCCCCGGGGAGCTGGTCGTCTTTCGTCCGCCATTGTTCCGGGACGGCGGACGGTCAGGGATGCGACTCCGCCACCTCGTGAATCAGTTCGACCGAGTCCGCGGGCGCCAGCGCCAGCTCTTGGACCCGATCGAACGCGGTGAGGTACTGCTTCACCCGGTCGGCATCCTGGGTGAGTCGTCCCTCGGTCAGGTCGTCGGTGTAGACGACGTCCGGATCCTCGGGACGCGGGAAGCCCAGGATGATGAACCCGCCCGCCTGGGCGGGGTGCATTCCCACGGACGACGGCAGGACCCGCACGGTGACGTGCGGGTCCCCCGCCGCGTCGGCCAGACGCAGCAGTTGCGCTGCCATCAGTCCCGGCTCGGGCACCGGACAGCGAAGCGCCGTTTCGTCGATGACGACCGACAGGTGCGGCGGCTTCTCCCTGCGGAGGAGCGCCTGACGATCCATCCGCAGGGCGACCCGGCGCTCGGCGACCTCGGGTGTCGAGCCGGCGGCGAGCGAGAGCGCGTGCGCGTACTCGCGCGTCTGCAGCAAACCGGGGATCCACTGCGGCTGGTACTCGCGGATGTCACCGGCCTCTTCCTCGTAGCCGAGGTAGAGGTTGTAGCCGTCGTAGATGACACCGTCGAGGTCCGGCCGTTTGCCCCGCTGCCTCGACACCGCGAGCATCGCCGCCCGGCGGGCACCGGCCACCGCGTAGAAGTCCAGGAGTTCGCGCAGGTCCAGCGGCCGGACGGCAACCTGGCCGGTCTCGATCCGGCTGATCTTGGCGGCCGAGCATTCCAGCCGCGCGGCGGCCTCGTCGAGCGTCCGGCCCGCCTGCTCGCGCAGACGCCTGAGTTCGCGACCGAACCGGCGACGATCTTCCACCGCGTCAGACGTCTCTGGCACTCGAACTCCTATCGAAGCAAAAACTACACAATGCAAATCTTGCACTACTGGCCGCCACTCGCTAGCGTCCATGCAGAATGCAATATTTGCACGAGGGGACAGGTCATGGCCGATGGGCTGCACAAACTGATCGACGAGGGTGTCCCGGAGGTGGTCGATCGCCTCGGCAGATGGCTGCTGTATCCCGTCTTCTGGCTGACGACGGCGATCCTCGCCCTCTGGTTCCTGCAAACGGGACTGGTCTACGGAGTCTTGGTCATCGGCCCCCCGCTGATCCTGCTCCTCAGCTCCAGGTTCCACGGCCTGGGCCGCGTCTCGACCGCTCTGCTGGTGATCGCCGGACTGGCGGCACTGGTGCCCACCTTCTTCCTCGGGAAGTACAAGGCGGCCGAAGACGGTCACACCGGCTTGATCCTCGTCGGCTTCCTCGTCTTCCTGATCTGGGGCGCCGCCTACCCGGCGATGCTCGACAAGTTCGACGAACGGTTTCAGCTCTCCCAGTATCCGGCTGATACGCGGCGCAAGCTCCCGAAGGATGAACGAAACGAGCTCGCCCTGCTCCGCGTACTCCTGGTCAAGATCGTCATGGCGACCGTGACGATGCTGGTCGTCGACGCCACCATCGCCGTGATCCTCAGTCTGATCGCCCTCCTTCTTCGCAATCGCTGGTCCGCAGCTGTCGTCGGTGTGGCCTGCCTGGTCGAATCCGTCGCTGAACTCGACGACCTGAACCTCGTCTTCCGCTTCGACCCGATGGAGATCGCGGCCGGGCTGCTCGCCGCGCTGATGTGGTGGGACGCGGTCAAGAACCCGTTGTGGGACAGGCGAGTGCGGCCGGGGATGGGACGATGATCCAGCCGCCGGGGACACTGTTCCCGCCACATCCGACGTCGGCCCGCCGGTGGGGAGCCCGCTGGATCGACTGGCTCGTACCCTGGCTGGTCACCTCGCCACTCTGGTTCCTGACCGCCGAAAAGATCCAGACCGAAGCCACGAAACACGGCTTCACGCTGGCGGGCAAGGGAATCTTCAAGTCCGTGTTCGGTGATTGGGGCGCGCTCGGTGACGCCGCCGGCGACGAGGCGGGCGAACTGTGGAGCGACATCGTCTTCTACATCGCCCTGACACTGGCCGTCCAGGTTCTGCTGATCATGGCGTACGAGGTTCTCCTCACCCGCCTTTGGGGACGCACCCTGGGCAAGGCGGCCTTCGCGCTGACGGTGCGCGGCGCCGACGGTGGACGGCTGAGCTTCGGCCGGATCTGTGCGCGGTCCACCATTACGGTCCTCGTCCCCGGCCTCGGCTGGGTGCTGCTCATCGCGGCCGTCCTCACCTTGAGCGTGCTGCTCATGCTGGCGGGCGTCGCGCTCTTGATCTTCTCGGCCGTCGAATGCGCCGTCCTGCGGATGTCACCGGCGGGCAAGACCTCCTGGCACGATCGGCGGACCGGTTCGGTCGTGGTGCCCAAGACCTGGACGGAACAACTGCGGCAAGCCCGCGAGTTCCAGCAGCGCGCCCTGGACAGTGGAGTGGCGCGCGCTCGCCAAGCCTGGCAAGCGCCGCAGGTCCAACAGCTCTCCCAGCAGGCTCAGGCGACCTTCCAGCAGGTGCGGGAACGAGGCCGTCAGGCGATAAGGCGCGACGACGAGCCGTCATGAACGGGCGGGTCGCAGCAGGTCTTCGAGCCCGATCCGCTTCAGGAACCGCTCGCGGATCCGGTCTGCCACGGCACTGACCTCCCCGGAACCGTCGTTCGACGGATCGATGTGCACGCGGAACGGACGCTCACCGCGTCGGGCGCCTGGACGACGCGGTGAGCGCGCCGAAGCCACTGGACGCGCCGGTGATGACGATGATCTTTTCGCTCACGACGAGACCTCCCTCAGACGATTCCGCCGTTGGCGCGGAGAACCTGACCGTTGACCCAGCGGGCCGGGCCCGCGAGGAACGAGACGACCTCGGCGATGTCTGTCGGCGTACCGAGGCGTTCGAGCGGCGGCTGCGCGGCCATGCGCGCGACGGTCTCTTCGTCCTTGCCGTCGAGGAACAGCGCCGTGGCTGTAGGACCGGGGGCCACCGCGTTCACCGTGATGTCGCGGCCGCGCAGTTCGCGGGCGAGGACCAGGGTGATCGCCTCGACCGCACCCTTCGTGGCGGCATAGGCCGCGTACCCGGGAAGGGCGAGACCGAGCACCGAGGTGGAGAAGTTGACGATCGCGCCGCCGTCGCGCACGCGGCGCGCGGCCTGCTGGTCGACCACGAAGGTGCCGCGGATGTTGGTGCGGTGCAACCGGTCCAGCCGGTCGAGATCCAGTTCGGCCACCGGCGCCAGATACATGGTCCCGGCGGCGTGGACGACGACGTCGATCCCGCCGAAGGTCTTCTCGGCGGTGTCGAACAGCGCCGAGACGGCGTTCTCGTCGGCGACGTCGGCCTGCGCCGCGATCGCCTGGCCGCCCGAAGCGGTGATCGCGTCGACCGCGGCCCGCGCCTCGTCCTTGTTGCCGCCGTATCCGACGACGACCGCGAATCCGTCGGACGCCAGCCGCTCGGCGGACTCCCTGCCGATGCCCCGCGATCCGCCGGTGACGATCGCTACGCGTGTCATGATGCGCTCCCATCAGGTGTTTCCATTGATAACGCTATCAAGATATCACCGATACAGAACCAGTGCTACCCGATGAGTGTTATCGTTGATACATGACGTTGACGACGAAGGACCGGCTGGTCCGCGCGGCGGCGGAACTTCTGCTGGAGGGCGGGCGAGACGCGTTGTCGACGCGTGCGGTCAGCGCCGCCGCGGGAGTGCAAGCACCCACGCTCTACCGCACTTTCGGTGACAAGGACGGCCTCCTCGACGCTGTCGCCACATATGGCTTCCAGAGTTACCTGTGCGAGAAGCACCATCTCGGCGAGACCGAGGACCCGGTGGACGACCTCCGGCGCGGCTGGGATCTGCATGTCGAGTTCGGTCTGTCCCAGCCCGCGTTCTACATGCTCATGTACGGCGAACCCCGCGTCCGCGAAGCACGCCAGGAGGCGGACGCGATGCTCCGCCGGATCGTCGAACGCATCGCCGAGGCCGGAAGACTGCGCGTACCGGTCGAACGAGCCGCCCAGTTGGTGCATGCGACCGGGATGGGCGTGATTCTCTCGCTCATCGCGAGCCCACCCGAAGAGCGCGACGCGGACCTGATCACCGCCGCGCGCGAACACGTCATCGCGACCATCACCGCCGAAAGTTTGGAGGCCGCTTCGGACATCCCCAGTCGTGCGATCGCGCTCAAAGCCGCCCTGGAGAAGGATCCCGGGGACGCGCTGACCCCGGCAGAGCACGCGATGCTCGCCGAGTGGCTCGATCGCGTCGCGCGGTGAGCTACCGGCCGACGGCCCTTGCCGCCGCGACGGCCTGCCCGGCGTAGGACCGTCCGAAAAGGACGGTGTGCACCAGGAGCGGGAACAGTTGATGCGCGCCGATCCGGTCGGTCCAGCCCTCGGCGAGCGGGGCGACCTCCTGGTAGGCGGCCAGCACCCGGTCGAGCAGCGGACAGCCGAACAACTGCAGCATCGCCAGATCGGTCTCACGATGACCGCCGTGCGCGGCCGGGTCGATCAGGGCCGCCTCGACGGCACCCCACAGCACGTTGCCGTTCCACAGATCCCCGTGCAGACGGGCAGGAGGTTCGGCCGGTCCGGAAATCCCCGGTAGCCGCGTGCAAGCCTGTTCGATCGCGGCCGCTTCGTCGGCGTCCAACGTGCCCTCGTCGACAGCGCGGCGGACATACGGCAGGACGCGGTGCTCGGCATACCACCGCGGCCAGTCCTCCTCCGGTGCGTTCTCCATCGGAGCGACACCGATCCACGCGTCGACGGGCCCCTCCGGCGGAGCCGCGCCGAACGCGGGTGCTCCGGCCGCGTGCAACGCCGCGAGCCCCCGCCCCAGCCGTTCCGCCGCGTGGTGTGTCGGCCGACCTCCGCCGACCAGTTCCGTGACGAGCCATTCGTCGTCGTGGCCGCGGACCTCTGGCACCCGGACGGCTTCGGCCTCACCCAGCCACCGCAGTCCCGCCGCCTCCGCGGACGTCGCGTTCCGGGCATGCCCCCGTTTGACGACCACCGTGTCGCCGCTGTCCAACACCACTTCGGTGACCGCGCCCGAGAGCCCCCTCTCCTCGGCGACCGCTCGTCCGGTGATCCGCATGGCCGCCTCGGCAGGCATCGAAACCTGGGTCATGCCCAGCAACCTACCTCCGCCGATCGGGTGAACGCTCGTTGTCTAGGGTGCTTTCAGGGGAACTCAAGGTGTTTTCGTTTCCGAGGGGAGATCGGCCGTGCCCGAACGTCCGAGAATTCGTCATGCCGTCATCGCCGTGATGGCCGGCGTCGCGCTGGTCGGCTGCACGCCACCGTCGAATATCGGCCAGGCCAGAAGCGCCGCCGCCACGACGCCCGGAGAGGCGCCCGCCGGCCCGTCGCCGACGACGACTGCGATGCCGTACCTGACCACCACCCCCACGCTGGAAGTCACCGGCGACGCGGTCAAACCGGGTACGAAACTCAAATTCGGTGAGCAGGCGATCATCCCGTTCTACAGCCGGTACGCCAAGGGCGTCGTCGGGCTCACCGTCACCGTCGAATCGGTGAAGGCACCCGACGCCGACATCGACGGTCTGCCGCTCAAGGACGAAGACAAGGCCAAACTGCGCGGAAAGAACTTCTTCTTCGTCCACGAGAAGCTGACGAACGTCGACGGCGCCAACCTCGCCGAAGTGACCGCGCCGATCCTCACCGCCAAGACCAGGAGCGGCGGCTGGCCGGGTTCACTCCTCGGCATGGGGAAGACCGACGTCACCGGCTGCGAGGACCAGAACTTCGCGCCGAAGGACTTTTCGGTCAAGGGGGCGGTCTTCGAGTCCTGCCGCCTGCACTTCGGCGTCGCGTCGGACCCGATCGCGTCGCTGGCGTACACGACCCAGCCCTACGAAAGCGCCGATTCACGCGCCGTGACCTGGCGGAACAAATAGTCCGGCCGGTTTCCCGACCTCGGTCGGACTGCACCCGGTCAAAGCGCGGAACTCGCGGATGAGGTGCGCCTGGTCGCTGTAGCCGCCCAGGTGCGCCACCTCCGCCCAGGAGAGGGACGACGCCCGGTTCACCAGCGCCATCACGCGGTTGAGCCGGGTGATCCGCCCGACAATGCTGGGATTCAGGCCGATCTGCTCGCGGAAGCGGGTATTGAGATGCTGCCTGCTCCAGCCGATCTCCTCCGCGAGGGCGTCGATACGGACCGGGCCCGCCGCGAGCCGGTCCCACGCGAACCGGACCGCCGGCGCGAGTTCGGGACCGCGAGCGAGCCTCGAAATCAGGTATTCGTCCAGCGGCCGGAACCTCTCCGGCCAGTCCGCCGCCTCCGCGAGCCGTTCGGTCAGCGGCCCGGACGGCATCAGGTCGGCCGCCGCGATCGCCGAATTCGTCAACTCGCGCAACGGGATCCCGAACAATCCGTACGCACCGAGAAGGGTCAGGGCGACGGCGATCCCTCGCGAGACCCCACCTTGCTCCGCGAGCAGTGGCCGGTCCCGCAATCCCAGTACGGGTGATTCCGGGATCGAGTCTTCCCCGTCCGGACGGCTCGGGACTTCGAGGTCGATCACCCAGATCAGGACGGACAACGGAGTGATCTGCCACGAAGTCGGCCCGGCGTCGGGCAGGTCGTGCGCGACGTAACTCGAGACGTGGGCGGCGAGGCCGGGATGCGGCGACCGGAGAACCCGTTCACCGGGCGCGCGGACGATGTCCCGTCGCGGCACCACGAGACCCCACCCGCCCATGCGGTCATCTTACTTTCGTTCAAGACCGGGAACGTGGCTCTGCCTAGCGTTCCATCCATGAACAAGATCGGGAGCTTCAGAAGTCCCGCGGCCGAAATGCGTTACTTCGCCGCCTACGACCGAGCCATGGCCGAATGCCCGGAGCCGGGCGCGGTCTTCAATATCAGGACACACCATGGCATCACTCGCGTCTACCGCTACGGCGACGGCCCGCCGATCGTCCTGCTTCCAGGGCTCATGGCGACTTCCGCCTGTTACGCGGCACTGCTTCCGGCCCTGGCCGAGCGGCACACGGTCTACGCGATCGACACTCTCGGCGAGGCGGGCGGAAGCGTGCAGAAGGCGCCGTTCAAAGACATCCGCGAACGCGCCAGTGCTCTCGACGACGTCTTCGACCGCCTCGGTCTGTCCGAGGTACACGTCGTGGGCGGCTCGACCGGGGGCTGGCACGCGGTCAATCAGGCGATCCACTTTCCCGGCAGGCTGGCGTCCATCGGGCTCCTGGACCCGACGACCGTTTCGGCACCGTTCGCGCGGAAAGTGTTCTGGTACGGCCTGCCCGCCGCCGTACTCGACAGCGAACGCCTGTGGCGGCGTTTCGTGACGTGGTCCGCCGGGGAGGACATTCTCGACCAGCCCGCCGCCCGGCTGATTCTCGCCGGGATCCGGTGTTATCGGGCACGAGTGCCGTTCCAGGTCTGCCCGGGCGAGGAGGCGTTGCGGTCCCTTGAAGTCCCCACGCTCGCCTTGTTCGGCGGGCGAAGCGCCGTGCACGATTCGGCCGACGCCGCGGCACGGCTGGAAAGTCTGCTCCCCCAGGCCGACGTCGAAATCCTGCCCGACGCGGGCCACTACCTCTACCTGCGGCCGGAGGATCGCGACCGGATCGTCGACCGCGTCCTCGAGTGGGTCGCTTAGGCCACCCGTGCGGCGGCCTGCGCACGCGCGGCGGCCAGGCTGGCCTGGCACGCGACGATCAGCCGGTCCGAAGCCGCGCTTTCGCCATGGCCACACCCGGGGCAGGACATCGTGACGATGCCGGACAGTTCGTCGACCGAAACGGTCAGCGCGATCGCGCACGAACGGCACCACCGATGCCGGGTGATCGGGTTGACGTGCATCGGGGAGGCGACGCACTGGTGGATCCAGCGGCCGTGCACGTGACAGGTCATCCGGTCGTCCGGGGACAGGCGGCCGACGTCTTCCGCGTCGTCCTCCATCGCCAGCAGAACCGGCAGAGTGCGGCTCACCGGGTTCAGCCGCGTGATCGAGGCCAGTGTCGTGGTGTTCATCGCTTTCTCCTTCCGGCTCTTATCAGGACGTCGATCGGGGAGCGCCAGATACGACACGGCCGGGCGGCCTTTCGCGAAATACCTCCCCCTGCCGGGTGAGTCGATCTTGGTCGATTCCAAACCGTTACCCCATTCGGGTTAACGACGCGTATCTTTCGGATCATGACGGCCATCCTCGCCAAACTGTCCACATCGGACGGTGGTGGCCGCCCCTACCTACTGCTTCCGCCCGCCGGCGGGACAGTCCGGGCGTTCGGCCCGCTCGCCGGAACAGCCGGTGCGGACGTCTGGGGCGTCGAATATCCCGGGCACGGGGACCAGCTCGCAGAGCCGCCGGCATCGTCGATCGAGGAACTCGCCACGCTTCTGGCCGGTGCGACGTCGAAGGACTGGTTTTCCCGCGCCGTGACGATCGGTTTCGGAATGGGTGCCTTCGTCGCTCTGGAAATGGCGCAGCGGCTGGGCGTCTCCCCGGGTGCGCTGATCGTCGTGGACGCGTGTGCTCCTCAACGGCGCTCGCCGGACAAGAACGCCAAGGCGGGCGCGTCGGCCATGGGGCGGGTGTTCGGCCGCACGGGGCTCACCCCCGTCGCGGGCTACCGCGACTCGCCCGAGAGCTGGGAGTACGCGCTCGACCTGCTGCTCGGCGATCTCCAGCTGGTGAACGCCTACCGCGGGCCCGCCAGGACACGGCTCGCGTGCCCGCTCGCGGCGATGCGCGGCACCGACGATCCGGCGTCCGCCTCGGGCGACGACGCCACGGGCGGCTGGCGGGTGTGGACGTCCGGTCCGTTCGTGGGCCGGGTCGTCCCCGGCGGGTATCTCGGCGTACTCGAATCCGGCCGGGAGATCGAGTTCTGGGGCCGGATCCACCGGCTGGAAGCCGCCTTCCTCGACGTCCAGCCGGACGTCGCCTAGGTTGCGTCCCAGCCGGATGACGTACAGCGGTGACGTCGTCCGACAGTCGCCGCGCCCCGCACCGCGCCCCTAATTTCATCCCGTACCAGGCGTTACGCGGGAGGAATCAGGATGCTCAGCAGGAGAAGGTTCGCACAGGCCGTCATCGCCGCGTCGGCGGGAGCCACCGTGGCGGGCTGCTCGGCCCAGCCCGCGGCAGCCCCGGCGGCGGCACCTGCCACCACCGGCGGGAACACCTCGTTCGGCCCCCTCAAGCAGATCGACGCCGGGGAACTGAGCATCGGGTACGCCGAAGCCGGTCCCGCCGACGGTCCGGTGGTCGTCCTCCTGCACGGCTGGCCCTACGACATCCACAGCTACGTCGACGTCACCCCGCGCCTGGTCGCGGCCGGATACCGGGTGATCGTGCCGTTCCTGCGGGGCTACGGGCCCACCCGGTTCCTGTCGAAGGATACTTTCCGCAACGGCCAGCAGTCCGCGATCGCCGCCGACGTCGTCGCCCTGCTGGACGCCCTCAAGATCGAGAAGGCCGTCTTCGGCGGCTTCGACTGGGGTGCCCGCACGGCCGTGATCATCGCCGCGCTGTGGCCCGAGCGATGCAAGGCGCTCGTCTCGGTGAGCGGCTACCTGGTCACCAACCGGGAGACGAACAAGGAGCCGCTGTCCCCGGCCGCCGAACTCGGCTGGTGGTACCAGTACTACTTCGCCACCGAGCGCGGGATCCTCGGCTACACGAAGAACCGCCACGATTTCAACAAGCTGATCTGGAAGATCGCGTCGCCGAAGTGGACCTTCGACGACGCGACCTACGACCGTTCGGCGGCCTGTTTCGACAATCCGGACCACGTGGCCATCGTGATCCACAACTACCGCTGGCGGCTCAGTCTCGCCGAAGGCGACCCGAAACTCGACGCCCTCGAACAGAAACTCGCGCAGGGGCCGTCGGTTTCGGTGCCCACCATCACGATCGGCAGCGACTTCGACGGCCCGAACACCGACGGCAAGGCCTACCGGTCGAAGTTCTCCGGCAAGTACGAACACCGGATCCTGAACGGGATCGGCCACAATGTGCCGCAAGAGGCGCCGGTGGAGTTCGCCAAAGCGGTCATCGACGTCGACAAGTTCTAGCGACCACTGGTGAGGTGTTCGAGGGCCAGCTGCGACAGGCGGATGAAGCCGTACCCGCGTTCCGCCGCCTTGTCCGGGTCGAAGTCCTCGAACGCCGACCGGTCCGCCAGCAGATCCGCGGCCGTCTCTCCCTCGTTGAGCGTCGGCGTCGCCAATTCCGGGACGAGGGCGGCTTCGAGTGCGGCCCGCACCTCGGGATCGGCACGGAAGGCCCGCGAGCGTTCGGCGAACAGCAGGTAACTGGCCATGTTGGCCTCGGCGCTGGCCCAGACGCCGTCCATGTTCTCCGTGCGCAACGGCTTGTAGTCGAAGTGGCGCGGCCCGTCGTAGCCGCCGTTCTCCAGCAGGTCGACCAGGAAGAAGGACGAGAGCACGTCGCCGTGCCCGAACACGAGGTCCTGGTCGAACCGCGGACCGCGCTGGCCGTTGAGGTCGATGTGGAACAGCTTGCCCTGCCACAGGGCCTGCCCGATGCCGTGGACGATGTTGAGCCCGGCCATCTGCTCGTGCCCGACCTCCGGGTTCACGCCGACGATCTCGTGGTTGTCCAGCGTGGAGATGAACGCGAGCGCGTGCCCGACGGTCGGCAGCAGGATGTCGCCGCGCGGTTCGTTCGGCTTCGGTTCGAGCGCGAGGCGAAGGCCGTAGCCCTGGTCGATGACGTACTGCGCGAGGAAGTCGATGCCCTCGCGGTAGCGGTCCATCGCCGCGCGGACGTCCTTGGCGGCGTCGGTCTCACTGCCTTCGCGACCGCCCCAGAGCACGAAGGTCGACGCGCCGAGCTCCGCCGCGAGGTCCAGGTTTCGCAGCACCTTCCGCAGCGCGTAGCGGCGGACGTCGCGATCGTTGCTGGTCAGGCCGCCGTCCTTGAAGACGGGGTGGCTGAACAGGTTCGTGGTCACCATCGGCACGACGAGTCCGGTCTCGGCGAGCGCGCCCTGAAAGCGCTTCAGGTGCCGCGCGCGTTCCGCGTCGGCCGAGCCGAACGGGACGAGGTCGTCGTCGTGGAAGGTGATGCCCCAGGCGCCGAGTTCCGAGAGCCGGTGCACGGCTTCGACCGGGTCGAGCGGTCCCCGGCTCGCCGGACCGAACATGTCGTTCGCCTGCCAGCCCACGGTCCACAACCCGAAGCTGAACTTGTCCTCACGCGTCGGTGCCTGAGCCATCTCGCCTCCACCAATTAGTTTGATGCCTGAACTTATCGACGCGTCCGGCGGCGGGTCAAGCCTTTCGTTCAGGCATCGAACGAATACAATCGCGCGATGATCGGCACGCGCCCGGCTGGACAGCACACCGTGCGGCAGCACAACTCCGCCCTCGTCCTGCGCGCGATCGCGGACGGCCCCGGCACTTCACGGGCAGGTCTCGCCGCCGCCACCGGGCTCACGAAGGCCACCGTGTCGAACGTGGTCGACCGCTTGATCGCGGCCGATCTCGTGGCCGAAGGCGAGCCGGAACAGCGGGTCGGGCCCGGACGGCGCGGCACCGTCGTCTCCCTCTCCCCCACCGGCCCGCACGGACTCGGCATCGAGATCGGCGTCGACTACCTGGCGTCCTGCCTGGTCGATCTGACCGGCGCCGTCCGGGCGGAAGAGGTCCGGTACGCGGACAACCGGACCCCGCGCGTCTTCCAGCGCGTGTCGGCGTTCCTGCGCCGGGCGAGGAAGCAGGCGGAGGAACTGGGTGTGACCGTCGGCGGTGTCGGCATAGCGGTTCCCGGGCTGGTCGAATCCGGTCTCGTGCGGCTCGCCCCCAACCTGGCCTGGCGCGACGTCGACCTCGCGGACCGGCTCGGCGGCACCTTCACCGTCGCCAACGAAGCCAACTTCGCCGCTCTCGCCGAACTTTGGCACGGTTCGGCGTTGCCGGATTTCGTCCACGTGTCCGGGGAGATCGGGATCGGCGCGGGAATCGTGCTCGACCGCGCGCTCTTCGAGGGCGTCCGGGGCGCGGGCGGCGAGATCGGCCACCTGCCGGTCGCGCCCGGCGGTCCGCCGTGTTCCTGCGGCGCGAACGGCTGCCTGGAACGCATGGCCGGGCAGGAGGAGATCCTGCGGCTGGCGGGCACCGAAACCGTGGACGCCCTGATCTCCGCGCTGGAGTCCGGTGACGACACGGCGCTTTCGGCGATCACCATCGCCGCCGGGCACCTCGGCGTCGGACTGTCCACTGTGGTCAATCTGATGGACGTTCCGGCCGTGGTGCTAGGCGGAACGTACGCGCGACTCGAGCCGTGGCTTCGTGAGCCACTCCTCGCCGAACTCGAGCGCCGCGTGCCCAGCACGGCATGGTCGCCGGTGCGGGTGATCCGATCGGCTCTCGGCACTGGTGCCGCCGTACGCGGCGCGGCCGGCTCGGTGATCCGCGGCATCCTCGCTGATCCCGAGCACCATCTCACGACTCACTGGCCATCCGATCAGGACGTTCCGGGTCGCTGACGTCAGGCAGCAGCGGCGCGATCGCCTGCGCCCGCTGTTCGATATCGGGTCGCTCGACGCGCCGCGCGTAGTCGATGAGGGCCTCCCGGTCCGCCAGCGGAAGCCACCCCTGCTCGCTCCCGGTCTCCAGCCGCACGAGGTGCTGCACCAGCTCCACCGACTCGGCACCGAACTCCCGCATGCGGCGCGTCAGCAGCTCCGCCGCGGCGAGGTAGCCGTTGTTCCACGCGTGGACGGCCAGCAAGTGCGCTGTCGCGGCGAGGATGTCGCCGAGGTGGAAACCGCCCTCCGCGGCGAGGTGCCCGGCGAGCCGGAAGCTGCGTCTGCCCTCGCCGACCGGCCCCTCCTCGCGAATCGCTTCGAGCAGTGCCCCGATCTGCCGTGTCAGGTAGTCCTGACCCGCGCCCTCCACCGTCACCGCATTCCTCCACCCAGTCGCCGCGATCGTAGGAAGGTGTCAATGGGGAGTAGATCAGATACATCGAATGCCGAACCGTTACCACCCGAATGGAGTGGCCGGCGATGCCTCTCGGTCAGCACGGCCACCCGTCCGCCGACATCAGGAGCAGGACACGCGCCACGATTCCTCCGCCTCCGCCATGGGACCCGCCTGTATTCGGCGAGAAGGCGGTGAGCGTTACAGGGTCCCGGGCAACGTCTGCGAGACGTCACCCGGGACCCACTGGCGCGGCAAGGGATCAGCTGGCGGTGGCGGTGTTGATCGCCCGTGCGTAGTCGGCGGCCGTGCCCTGCGCCGAGCACTTCTTCATGTCGTCGTACAACCACATGAAGCCGCCGGGGATGCCCGCGGACGACTTCCACGACCGCATCTTGCTCTCCACTTGCGCGGGCGAGTCTCCCGACGAGCAGCCGGAGCCGTTCTTGCTCCACAGTCCCGGATCCACCGGCATGCCGAGCGACCGCGACCACGTCGCCGGGTTGTTGCCGCTCCCGCCCGCGTAGGCCTGCAAGTACACGCGATCGACCAAGGCGCCGAGGCCGTTCTTCACGCCCTGCCAGTACGAAACCGCGGTGTACGGCGCGAGGGTGAAGTTCCGGTAGCCCATGGCGTTCGCCATCCGCGCGAAGGTGACGGTGGAGTCGACGTCGTAGTGCGCTTCGTCGTCGTTGTTGATCGCGTCCGCGCCGGTGGCGTTCTTCAACGCCAGGAAGTTGCGGTACAGGATCGTGCCGCTGCCGGTGCCGTCGCGGGTGATCAGCTTGTCGATGGCTTCCCAGTCCGGCGTTCCCCAGGCGCCGACCGAGACCTCGATGCGGTTGACCGACGTCGGCGCCTGCTTCAGCGTCCGCAGCCGCGCGGGCCAGCCGGCGTCGCCGACGTACCGGCCGCCTGCGACCACCAGGTGGTCGTTGTAGTACAGATCGCCGTTGTCGTGGACGTGGATGCTCCACAGGATGACCGTGGTGAAACCGGACGAGCGGAGGGTGTCCATGACGCCCTGTCCGTCCTGATAGAACGGTCCCCCGCCGTAGATCGCGGATCGCCCGGCCGCGGCGGGGGTCGCCGGGGCTTCGGCGGCACTCGGCCGGCCCGTCGGGACGATCGCGAGACTCGCCGCGGCGACCACCATGGCCACCGTCGCACGCACCCAGGTCCAGCTCATCAGGTCAGCTCCCTTCGGCCCGACTCGGAGAGTATGAGATTTTCCAACGGCGGAGCCAGAGTTGTTCGGTGACCTGTCCGGTGGAATAGACCATTCAGCTCACGCCATCAGGACGACCGTGGTGTAACGACCGCATTCAGAGGACTAAATGCGGGTGCCGCCGCCCTGCTGTTCCTCGAAGATCAGCCAGGTCCGGGTCGACCGCACGCCGTCCAGCGCCTGAAGCCGTTCCAGGACGACGTCCCGCAACGACGCGTTGTCCGGCGTCCGCACCAGCAGCAGGATGTCGAAATCGCCACCGACCAGTGACACGTGCTCGACGAACGGGATCTCCCGCAGCTCGGCGGACATCGTGCGCCACGACGTCTGCTCGACGGTGATCAGGATGTACGCGCTCGTCCCGAGTCCGGCCCGGCGCGGGTCGATCCGGGCGTGGAAGCCGGTGATGACGCCTTCGGACATCAGCCTGTCGAGCCGCGCGTAGGCGTTGGTGCGCGAGATGTGCAGTCGTTCCGCCAGCGCGCGGATCGCGAGCCTGCCGTCGGCGGACAGTTCGGCGAGGATCGCGCGGTCGATGTCGTCGAGGGCAAGGACCGTTCGTCCCGGATCCGGCCCGTGAGCCACGCCACTGTTGGACGTTTGGCTCGACTGAACCGATCCTTCGGACAGTTTGTCGCTCATTTCGCCTGCCTCTTGAACACCAGGACTTCGGAAACCACCATCTCAGCATCATATGTCTGCGAAAGGTGGTGCTGCGCATGTCGCGTGAGACCCATGCCGCCGCGTTGCTGCCGTCCGGAATCCCGGTGCGGTTCCTCGCCGAGGACGGCACGCGCGTCGACGAGCACGGCGGCTACGCCGAGCCGCCGTCCGACCGGCTCGTCGAGGCCTACCGGCTGATGGTGCTCGGCCGCCGGTTCGACGCGCAAGCGACCGCGCTGACCAAACAGGGCCGTCTCGCGGTTTACCCGTCGAGCGCCGGCCAGGAGGCCTGCCAGGTCGCGAGCGCGCTGGCGCTCACCGAAGCTGACTGGCTCTTCCCCACCTACCGCGACTCGGTCGCGCTGGTCGCCCGCGGGCTCGAACCGGGCGAGATCCTGACGCTGCTTCGCGGCGACGCGCACTGTGGCTACGACCCCGCCAAGACCCGTGTCGCACCGCAGTGCACCCCGCTGGCCACCCAGACCCTCCACGCCGCCGGGCTCGCGCACGCGATGCAGCGCCGCGGCGAAGACGCCGTCGCGTTCGCGCTCATCGGTGACGGCGCCACCAGCGAGGGCGACTTCCACGAGGCGCTCAACTTCGCGGCCGTGTTCAAGGCGCCGGTGGTGTTCTTCGTGCAGAACAACGGCTTCGCGATCTCGGTGCCGTTCGAGAAGCAGAGCGCCGCACCGGCGCTGGCCTACAAGGGCGTCGGCTACGGCGTCCGCTCCGAGCAGGTCGACGGCAACGACGCCGTCGCGGTCCTGTCCGTGCTGGACGACGCCGTCGCGCACGCGCGCGCCGGTCGCGGGCCGGTCCTGGTCGAGGTGCACACCTACCGCATCGACGCGCACACCAACGCCGACGACGCCACCCGCTACCGAGACCAGGCCGAGGTCGAGAAGTGGCGCGCGGCCGACCCGGTCCGCCGCCTCGAAACCTACTTGACCGGCCGGAACCTGTTGTCCGAGAACGATATCGAGCGGTTCCGGGCGGAGGCTGAGACGTTCGCGGCCGGGGTGCGCGACACCCTGAACGCCGACGTGGAGCCGGATCCGATGTCGCTGTTCGAGCACGTGTACGCCGTTCCGACCCGCCAACTGGCCGCTCAGCGCGCGCTGGTCGCGGCCGAGCTGGAAGCCGTGGAGGGCTGATGACCGACATCTCTATGGCACAGGCGCTCAACGCCGCCTTGCGTGACGCGGTCAAGGACGACGATCGCGTGCTGATCTTCGGCGAGGACGTCGGCCCGCTCGGCGGCGTGTTCCGGGTGACCGACGGCATCACCACCGACTTCGGTGAGGAACGCTGTTTCGACACGCCGCTGGCGGAGTCCGGCATCGTCGGTTTCGCGGTCGGGATGGCGATGGGCGGGTTCCGCCCGGTGGTCGAAATGCAGTTCGACGCCTTCGCCTACCCCGCTTTCGAGCAGATCACCTCGCATGTCGCGAAGCTCCGGAACCGCACCCGCGGCGCGCTGTCGCTGCCGATGGTCATCCGGATCCCTTACGCGGGCGGGATCGGCGGCGTCGAGCACCACTGCGATTCGAGCGAGGCCTACTACACCCACACACCGGGCCTGCGCGTCGTCACGCCGGGTGCTCCTCAGGACGCCTACGACCTGCTGCGCGATTCGATCGACTCACCGGACCCGGTGATCTTCCTCGAACCCAAATGCCGCTACTGGTCGAAGGAAACCGTGTCCTTCACCAGGAACGGCGCGGCGATGGACCGCGCGGTCGTGCGCCGCAAGGGTAAGGACGTCACGCTGATCGCGTACGGCCCGATGGTCGCCACGGCGCTGGAGACCGCGGAAGCCGCGAAGGCCGAGGGCTGGGACGTCGAAGTGGTCGATCTCCGGTCACTGAGCCCGTTCGACGACGAGACCGTCGTCGCTTCGGTGCGCCGTACCGGGCGCGCGGTCGTCGTCCACGAGGCCGCCGGGTTTGGCGGCTACGGCGCCGAAGTGGTCGCGCGGGTCACCGAGCAGTGCTTCCACCAGTTGCACGCGCCCGTCCTGCGGGTCACCGGGCTCGACATCCCTTATCCGCCACCGAAGCTGGAGCGCCATCAGCTTCCGGACGTCGACCGGATCCTGGACACCGTCGCCCGGCTGCAGTGGAACGACGAACCGGTGGTGGCCGGTGCCTGACTTCCTGCTCCCGGACCTCGGCGAAGGGCTCACCGAGGGCACCATCGTCACCTGGCTCGTCGCGGAAGGCGACACCGTGGGAGTCGACCAGCCCGTCGCGGAAGTGGAGACCGCGAAGGCGGCGGTCGAGGTGCCGGTGCCGTTCGCCGGTGTCGTCACGCGCCTCCACGGCGAACCCGGTCAGTCGCTGCCGGTGGGCGCTCCCCTGCTCACCATCGGACCCGCGTTCACCGAACCCGGAGTGACGACCGCGAGCGAAGGCAGCGGCAACGTCCTCATCGGCTACGGCACGACCACCACGACGAGGCGCCGCCGGACGCGCACCGTCGTCACGGCCACTCCCGAGAAGCCGTCGAAAGCGCCGGGCGTGATCTCGCCGTTCGTCCGCAAGATGGCCTCGGACAACAAGATCGACCTGACGAGGCTGACCGGCAGTGGCCCCGGCGGCATCATCCGGCGCGCCGACGTCGAAGCGGCGCTCACCGTTCCCGAGCAGCGTGACGGCGAGACCCGGATCCCGCTGACGGGAGTCCGGAAGGCCGTCGCCGACAAGCTGACCACCTCGCGGCGCCAGATCCCCGAGGCGACGGTCTGGGTCGACGTCGACGCGACCGAACTCGTCACCGCGCGCAAGGCACTGAACGCGTCGGAACCGGATCGCCCGGTGAGCCTCCTCGGCCTCGTCGCGCGGTTCGCCGTCGCGGGCCTGCGGAAGTTCCCCGAGCTGAACTCGCGGGTCGAGGGCGACGAAATCGTCCAGCTGCGGGACATCAACCTCGGCTTCGCGGCGCAGACCGATCGTGGCCTCGTCGTCCCGGTCGTCCGTGACGCGGGTTCGCTGTCCACAAGGGAGCTTTCGGCGGCGATCGGCGAGCGGACCGGACAAGCCAGAGACGGAAAGCTCGGCCCGGCGGGCCTCACCGGCGGCACGTTCACGGTTAACAACTACGGCGTGTTCGGAGTCGACGGCTCCGCCGCGATCATCAATCACCCGGAGGCGGCGATCCTCGGCATCGGCCGGATCATCGACCGCGCCTGGGTGGTCGACGGCGCGCTGGTGGCACGGAAGATCTGCGAGCTCACCCTGGCTTTCGACCACCGGGTGTGCGACGGCGGGACGGCAGGCGGATTCCTGCGGTTCGTCGCGGACTGCGTCGAGTCGCCGGTGACCGCGCTCGGAGATCTCTGAGCGGGCCGCACAACCCACGGTTGTGACCCGCCAACGACACGTTGTTCGACTCGCGCGTCGCGGCTTGCTTTGATCTCGCGCGTGAGTGGGAGATCGCTGGGACGACGATTCGGCTGGCTTTGGGCGGCATACGCGGCGAGCGCGTTCGGTACGAGGTTCGCGTTCGACGCGTTCAGCCTGATCGCCATCGTGGCGCTGGGCGCGGGCACCACCGAGGTCTCGCTCTTGGCGTCCGCCGGTCTCGTCGTGGGCGCGGTGGTCGCGCTGCCGCTCGGCCCCTGGGTCGAGTTCCGCCGCAAGCGGCCGGTGATGATCGCGATGGACCTGATCCGCTGCGTCGCGCTGCTGACCGTCCCTGTGGCGTACGTGCTGGGGTTGCTCGGTTTCTGGCAGCTCCTCGCGGTGTCGGTCGTCGTCGCGGCGGCCGACATCACGTTCCTCGCGGCCAGCGGGGCGTTCCTGAAAACGCTGCTGCCGCGCGAGGATCTGCTCCTCGCGAACGCGCGGTTCGAATCGACCACCTGGACCGCGACCGTGCTCGGCCCGCCGCTCGGCGGTTTCGCCGTCGGCCTGTTCGGACCGGTGATCACGATCGCGGCCGACGCGGTCAGCTACCTGCTGTCCGCGGCCGGGATCCGCGCCGTCGGCGGTGCGGAACCGCCACCCGCGAAACCGGACGGCCCTCGGCCGACCGGCCGTGACCTGCGGGAAGGCTGGCGATTCATCCTCACCCATCCGCTGTTGCGGCCCCTGTTCGTCAACACGATCGTGGTCAACGGCCTGATCATGGCGACCGCGCCCCTGATGGCCGTGCTGATGCTCGGACAACTCGGCTTCGCCCCATGGGAGTACGCCGTGGCCTTCGCCGTTCCCTGTCTGGGCGGCCTGATCGGATCGAGGCTCTCCCGGAGTGCCGTCGCCCGGTACGGCCGGGACCGGGTCCTCTTCGTCACCGGTTGGCTGCGCGTCTGCTGGCCCGTCGGGCTCGTCTTCATCCAGCCCGGTGTTCCGGGGCTGGTCCTGGTCATCGTCGTCGAATTCGCGCTGATCACCTGCATCGGCGTGTTCAATCCGGTGCTCTCCACCAGCAGGCTCGAACTCGTGCCCCTCGACCGCGCGGCACGCACGCTGTCGGCCTGGTCGATCGCCGGGAAGCTCACCACCGCGGGCCTGACCGCGCTGTGGGGCCTGCTCGCCGCGTTCACCGGCCCGCGCGCCGCCGTCGGCATCGCCGGGGTGCTCATGCTCGCGACGCCGCTCCTGCTCCCCCGAAAGCGTCGGACCCCTGTGCCAGGATCGGAGCATGTCGATCAAGAGAGTGGTCACGGACCTCGAAACCCGGACGCTGGAGCAGACGAAAGCCTTCTACGTGCGGGTTCTCGGCTTCGAGGTGGTGATGGACCACGGCTGGATCGTGACACTGGCGGATCCGGACCGGCCGGAGGTCCAGCTGAGCCTCATGACCCATGACGAGACGGCGCCCGTCGTGCCGGTCGCCTCGATCGAGGTCGAGGACGTCGACGCGGCGTACGCGGCGGCCAAGGCCTCCGGAGCGGAGATCGTGCACGAACTGACCGACGAGGAGTGGGGCGTCCGGCGATTCTTCGTCCGGGATCCCAGCGGCCATGTGGTCAACGTGCTCTCCCACTGACCGCCGTTCGGCCCAGTTCGTTGGGCCTGACGGCGGGTTTCATCAAAATTTCATGACGCATCCCTAACGTTCGAACACGCACCGTAGTCGAACTGAAGGGACGATGAATGTGAAGAAGTTCAGGGGGGTCCTGGCGGCGGCCGCACTGGCCACCGGGCTGATCGGCGCCATCGCGCCGTCCGTCCAGGCCGAGACGGCCGACCAGGCGCGTTACTACATCCTCATCGGCGGCACCTGCGACGGAGCCGCGACCGTCTACAACGACGCCTGGTTGCGAGGCGGGATCAAGAAGGTGGTCCACTACCCGGCAGGGGCCGCCGGAGCACCCAACTGCGACCAGACACCGATGGACCAGAGCGTCGCGCGCGGGCACGAAGAGGCCCGTCGCGTCGTCCAGAGTTCCTTCGACGAAAACCCCGGCGCGGAGTTCGTCGTCGTCGGCTACTCGCAGGGCGCGCTGGTCGCGAACAAGGTGCTGAACGACATCGCCGACGGGAGACTGGCCGTCGACAGGTCCCGCTTCAGGGCGAAGATCTTCGCCGACCCGATGCAGCCCGTCGGTCCGCCCGGACGCGGGATCAGCGCGGTGCTCCCGGCGGGCACCGGGGCGCCGTCGCCGTTCGGCGGCTACGTCTCGTTCGGACCGGGTCGCACCGATTTCGGCGGTATCCCGTACATCCGCTACTGCATCGAGACCGACGGCGTCTGTCACTTCGACACCTTCGAAGCACCCGGCGGGTATTTCGCCCAGCACCTTTGCTACCAGTGGGCCCGTCCCACCGATCACCGCTCGATCATGGAGGACACGATCGCGGACGGCGTGTACACCAACGGTTCGCACGCGCTTCCGCGGCAGAACTGCCGTCCACCGCATCCCGTGGCGTGACCGGCTGAAGACCGGTGTCGCCCGGCGCCCGATCGCCGGACGACAGCGAATCGGCGGAGCCGCCCGGGCCGGAGATCCGGCCCGGGCACTCCTTCACTTGCAGAAGGCAGTGTCCACAGTGGCCATGACGGCCTTCGAACCCTTCTCCGCGTCGCCGAAGGTTCCTGGCATCGCTGTCACCGCGAGCCCGACGGTGCGGCCGTCTTCCGTTGCGCCGCCCCGTGTTTCGAAGCCGTGGATGTCCCCGCCGTGACCCCAGTACACCCCTCCGCAGCTGAGCGGGTTGCTCATCAGGCCCAGGCCGTACTTCGTCCCCGGAAACAGGGGCGCGTCGACCGTCTTGCGCATCTCGGCCAGCTGCGCGGCGGGCAGCAGCTTCCCTTCGAGCAGCACCCGGAAGAACTTGCCGAGGTCGCCCGGCGTCGAGATCAGCTGACCGGCGGCACCGCCCCAGGACGGATCCAGCTCGGTCGCGTCGATCACCTTGCCGGTGGCGGCGTTGCCGACGGCGTATCCCTGCGGGTGCCGCCCCTGGATGGTCTGGTCGCCGATCAGCGGCCAGTAGGTGTTCTTCAGCCCGGCCTTCTTGATCACCCGTTCGGTGATCTGCTCGTGGAGCGGGCGTCCGGTCACCTTCTCGATCACCATGCCCGCCAGCAGATAGCCGGTGTTGCTGTACTCCCAGTTGGCGCCGGGTGCGAACTTCGCCGGATGGCTCAGCGCCGCGGCGAGCAGTTCGTGGTTCGGGACGTACCGGTGCTGCACCTTCTCGAAGTCCTCGAGCCCGAGGTACTCGGTGTAGTTCGGCAGTCCGCTCGTGTGCTGGAGGAGGTGCCGGATGGTGATCTTGCCGGCGTCGATGCCCTCCCCGCGCACGATCCCGGGAAGGTACTTCTCGATCGGCGCGTCCAGTTCCACTTTGCCTTCGGCCACCAGCTGCAGGACCGCGACCGCGGTGAACGTCTTGGTGTTGCTGCCCGCCCGGACCGTGCCGTCCCGGGGGACGGGGACCTGGCGATCGATCCGCGAGGACCCCGCGACCAGCGACGTCGTACGGCGCCCGCCGGTCACGGAGGCCAGCGCGGCCGGGAACTTCTCCTGGCGCACCAACGAGTCGAGGCTCTTCTGAAGCTCTTGTCCCTTGGTCGGGGCCGCGTCCGCCGTGGTGGTCCACACGGTGCCCAGCAGCCCCGCCACCGTCAGGACCACAACCCCCTTGCGTACTGTCATCCGTACTCCTTGCTCGATCGGTTCGACACCGACGACACTGGTCGAATCGGGCACGAAGGTCAGGAGTGCAGGCTGCCGAATATCGGGTAGCGCTGGCGCTACCGGAGCGAATATTTTCGGACCGGAATTCGTCCCACCATTGTCCGCACGGGACGCGGCTCGCTAAAGTCAGTTCGATAAGTGGACTAGACCACCCGAGGCCGGGAGGCGACGATGCCCCTCGACGAACAGCAGACCTGGGCACTACTGCGAGAGCTGGACGAACCCGGCCACTGGGAAGTGCCCCACGACTTCGACGGACCGGCCGCGCGGGCGCGCTTCGAGCGGCTGTCCGAACGGCTCGACCTGCGTTTCGACTGCACGTGCGAAGTCGATCGCCACGTCCAGGACGCCAGTCATCTCGGCAGGATCGTGATCCCGGCGAGCGCGACGTCCGCGCAGGACCAGGTGACCGTCACGGTCAGCAACTTCGGCGGACTCGTCGCGGTGACACTGGGGAATCCGGGCAGCTACGACGAAGACGAGGAGCGGGAGCTCTTCCCGGCGCGGGATCGAAGACGGGTCGAGGACGAACTGGAAGCGCTCGGCTACCTGCCCGTCCCCGAACACCCGCTATGGACCAAGTACACCGGGATCAGCGGATTCGACGCCCTCTATCCGCCGGACCGGCCACCGTCGTGGTGGGACCGGTTCTTCGACTATCTCTAGACGTTGCTCGGCACGAGCGCGCCGGCGAGTTCCGCCGCGTTCCGCGCACTGACGAGCACCTCGTCGAAGGGGAGCCCGGCGGCCTCGCGATCGATCGCGATCCGCAGCGCCGGGACTCCCCTGCGCACCGACACGAGCTGCCGGACTCCTGTCCCCAGCCCCCAGTAACCCACCTTCAGCACTCCGCTGACCAGCACTCCGGCCCGGCCTCCCCGCGCCCGCCCCACCGGCGCGTCGACGAGTTCGACGGCCCTGATCGCCGCCCGCGGCACGACCGCTTCCTCGCGCCACACGGCCAGCCTCTCCCAACCCGGGAACCGCACTCGTACGCCGCCGTCGGCGATGTCGATCGTCGCCATCCTGACCACCTTCCCATGATAGCTAGCTGATGTAGTTGTTATAGCAAGTGTATAGCAGATATCCTTGACGGGTGTTGCTGACTCTCGACCTCGACAGCGAGGTTCCGATCTACCAGCAGATCCGCGACCGGATCGTCGAAGCCGTCGCCGACGGCGCACTGGCCGAGGGCACCGCCCTGCCCTCCACCCGGCAGCTCGGCGCCGATCTCGGGATCAACTTCCACACCGTCAACAAGGCGTACGACCTGTTGCGGACACAGGGGTTCATCCGGATCAACCGCAAGACCGGCGCCGTCGTCCGGCGGGACGCGTCGTCCGGTCCGGCGGAGGACGGCTACGCGGACGAGTGGCAGGAACGCCTGCGCACCCTGCTCGCCGAGGCCGTCGCGCTCGGCCTCGGCCCGCGCGAGGTGACGAGCCGGTGCGAAACCGTGCTGGACTCCTTCGCGGTGAGCGCGCGGCGATGACCGGACCGGTTTGGCCGCACCTGGCCCTGATCGCGTTCGTCTCGGCCGCCTTCAGCTCGGGCCCCGCACTGGCTCGGCCGACGCTTCCCTTCGGTGTCCGGATTCCCGCTGGGCGCGCCGGCGAACCCGCCATCGCCCTCGCGCGCCGTCGCTACAACCGGGGCATCGCGGCGGGCGCGGTCATCGCCTGCGCCGTCGTCCTGACCGGCTGGACCGCGCGAATCGACCTCGTCATCGCCGGTCTCGGCGTGCTCTACGCGCTGCTCGGCGGCCTGGCGCATCGTTCGATCGTCGTCGCGAAACGCGATGGCGGCTGGTATGCCGGGACACGGCAGGCTGTCGCCGCCGACACCTCGCTGCGCTCGGACCCGGTTCGTCCACAGTGGATCCTTCTGACGCCGTCGGTGTTGCTGGCCGTGGTCACGGCCGTCATCGGCCTGGTCAAGGGCACGACGAGCTTCTCCACCGTCTTCGCGCAGGCCCTGATCGCCGTCCTGGTGGCGCTGCTGACCGTCGCGATCTCCCGCGCCCGTCCCGAGATCGACGCCGCGCAGCCTGCCGCGTCGGCGTCGCGCTATCGGGAGTATCTGCACGGCGTGCTCAGCCTGCTGCTGGTGTCCGCCGGCTGCGCCAACGCGACGTTGCTCGTCGTTTCGCTCCAGCTGTGGGAGGTCGTCGAAACGACCGTGCCGGTCACGATCGTGGCCTATCTTCCCCTGCTCGCCGCCTTCATCGCCTGGATCGGTTTCTCGGTCAGGAGCGGCGACGCCGGGCACCGGCTGTCCCCCACCGCCGACGAACCCGAAACCCGGTACGAACAACGCGACGACGACCGCCACTGGTACGCGGCCGGGATGGTCTACCTGAACCGGAACGATCCGGCGCTGCTGGTGCACCGGCGGGTCGGGACCTACTGGACGCTCAACCTCGGGCGTCCGGTGGCCTGGCTGGTTCTCGCCGCGGTCGCCGTCATCGGGGTGCTCGCCGGATTCGGTGTCGTGACCCTCCCGGCGAAAGGCTGATCACCGGGTGTGATCGGAGGTGCCCGGGCCGCTCGTTACCCTGAGGCAATGACGTCGCAGAAAACCCCTCAAACGATGAAGCCCGCGACAGCGGCGAAGAAGCTGGGTGTGTACCTCGAAGCCACCCCGGCGGAGTTCCAGGAGGGTGTCGTCTCCCGCGACGAGTTGAACGCGTTGCAGACCGAACCGCCCGAATGGCTGCGCGACCTGCGCCGCAACGGGCCGCACCCGCGTCCGGTCATCGCGGCGAAGCTGGGCATCTCCATCAGCGGCCTCGCGCGGGGCGGCATCACCGACGCCCTCACCACCGAGCAGATCGACGCGGTCAAGACCGAGAACCCCGACTGGCTGAAGCGGGAGCGCGAGACCCAGGCCGAGGTCCGCAAGGAAGAGGCCCGGGTGAAGGCCTCCCGCGGCGAGGGCTAGCGGCGGCGTTTCCCGCCCTTGGGAGCGCCACGCCGCCCGGGCGGCGGCTTCCGGCCGCCTGCCTGGGGGCGGTTGCTCTTCGCCGGGGTCTTCTTCTCCGGCTTTTCCTGGACCTGCTGCCTGCCCCGGGTGCTGTTGACGGTGCGGCCGCGGACGATCCCGATGAACTGCTCCATCAGGTCGCTGGTCTCCTCGTCCGGCCAGGACAACGCGACCCCGGACTCCGGCGTGCCGGAGATCGGGCGGTAGGTCAGGTCACGCCGGTGGTGCAGCCGCGCGAGGGATTGCGGGACCACGAGGAGCCCGACACCGGCGGCGACCAGCTCGATGGCGTCCGCCGTGGTGGCGGGGCGCTCCAGCGCGGGTTTCCCGGGCGGGGTGTCCCAGTCCAGCGTGTCGTCGAGCGGATGCAGCACGACGTCGTCGGCGATGTCGTCGACGGAGACCTCGTCCGCGGCGGCGACCAGGTGGTCCTTGGGGACGACCACGACGGTCGTCTCGGTGTAGAGCGGGATCGCGTGCAGGCCCTCGCGGTCGATCGGGAGGCGCAGCAGGACGGCGTCCACCTCGCGGTCCCGGACGAGCGCCCGGGCGTCGGCGGCGGTCGTCTGGACGAGGTCGAGCGGGACGTCGGGCGACCGCTCGGCCCAGATCCGGACCCACTTCGAGGGCGTCACGCCGGGGACGTACGCGAGTTTGAAGGAGGCGGGGGTGTCCGGGCCGGTCATGGGGGCAAGGCTACCGGGCGTGATCCGCCGCCACCTTGACCCCGCGCGGTCCGACGAGGCGGCGGCGTTGCGAAAGCCACTTTCGCAACATTGAAGGTTGTGAAAGCCACTTTCACAACATCCCAAGCAGGCACGCCGGTACATGATGGCCCCTTCCTTGCGCCTAGCGCAGTGAAGGGGGCCATCACGTACTTCGCCGAGGCGTCGTGACTGCTGTGACTGCTGGTGCTTCTGGGACGAACATGGCGATCCGCAAGTCCGTGAAGGCCTCCTTCACTACCTTCACGGTCAGGGTCTCGGCAAAGTCGAAAGAACGCAGGCCGATGCCGCTCTTGATGATTCGAACGGGACCTCCGGACAGGGCAGACGACCTGAGAGCCTGAACTGTGGTGTCCACAAAGGACCCCGGATCACCGAAGTGTGCCCACTTGAAGCATATATGTCCGGTTTTATCGGTGGGTCGTGAGTGGTAAAGAGGGTTCTAACCCTCTTTACCACTCACGACCCTTTGCCGGGACCCTGACCGCCAGGGTAGGTAAGGGGCCCTCACGGACAGGACCGGTTACGGAGCCCAGGCCGCCGAGACCGCCCACGTGACGTCCTGGTCGTACGAGACCGGGTTGTCGAACGGGTGGCCACCGCCGCTGGTGGCGACGAAGACCTCCTCGGCGTAGTGCCGCATGTTCGTGCCGAGCTCGTTGACCGACGCCAGCCGGACCCCACCGGCACCCGGCTGGGCGCAGAAGGTCGCGTCCCTCCGGAACAGGTCGGTGTTGTCGTTCGCTCCCAGCCGCACCCGGAAGTCCGCGTGCCGCAGGAACCGGCCCGGATAGTTGCGCGCCTCCAGCGAGTAGCACGACGGATCCGCGAGGCCACGCCGCACGACGAACGTCGCGTCCGCCTTGAGCAGCGCCGCGCTCGACGCGTTCACCACGTCCGTCCGCGCGAGGCCGTCACGGTGCCGCAGGAAACGGTCGGTGAAGCCGGGCGTGGTCACCTTGAACGATCGCGCCTGGTCCAGCGGCAGGTCGGCGCCGCTGCGCCAAAGCGGGACCGAAGCCGCCCACGTCGTGTCCTCCGCGAAGCTCGACGGCGTGTCCCAAGGGTTCGCCCCGCCGCTGCGCGCGAGATAGACGGTCTCGGCGTAATGGCGGAGGTAGGCGCCACGCTGGTTGAAGGACTCCAGCGCCGTTCCGCCCGCGCCTTCGCGAGCGCAGAAGGTCGCGTCCCCGGCGAACAGGGCCGAGCCGTCGTTCGCGTCCTTCCGGATCCTCGACGACGCGTGCCGCAGGAACTGCCCGGGGTAGTTGCGCGACTCGAACGACAGGCACGACGCGTCGGCCAGCCCTTGCCGGACCCAGAAGGTCGCGTCCTTCTGGGCGACGTCAGGGCTGCCTTCGCCGAGTACGTCTGTCCGGACGAAGTCGTCCTGGTGTCGCAGGTACCGGTCCGTGTACCCGGGCGTCGTGACCCGCAGCGACACCAGTTCGCCCCGGCCCACCTCGGTGCCCTTGGCGATGGCGAGCACCTTCTGGTTGATCTCGCGTACCCGCGCCTCGGTCATCTTCAGCACGCGACGGTCGTAGGTGTAGAAGCCGTTGACCTCGTTCTCGACGTCGTACGGCTCGGTGTAGACCGACGCGGAAAGCCCGCGGCCGTGCACCATCCGCCCGACCTGCTTGGTGATCTCGACGTACCGGTTCGTCAGCGACGTCTCGTCCGGGTACAGCGCGCCGTACGCGAAACCTTTACCCGGCTCCCATTCGTGCCCGGTGACGCGTCTGCCCAGGCCGCCGTACTCCCCCAGCACCGCGACCCGTCTCGCGTCGGGTTGCCTGGTGCCGGTGGAGATCTGGTAGGCGTGGTCGTCGATCACATCGCCGTTGCCCGGATCCGGATCGGACACGCAGCAGTTGGAGCCCGAGTTGTGGTTGATCAGCCGGGTGTCGTCGATCGACCGGACCAGGTCGACGATCCGGCCGGCGTCGTACTCGCCCCAGCCTTCGTTGAACGGCACCCACTGCACGATCGAGGTGATGCCCTTGTGCTGCTCGATCATCCGCCGCAGTTCGGATTCGTAGTTCGCATGCCCGTTCGGGACCTCGTCGACGGCGTCCAGCGCGGGCATGTCCTGCCAGACCATCAGCCCGAGTTTGTCGGCGTGGTAGAACCACCGCGCCGGTTCGACCTTGATGTGCTTGCGGACCATGTTGAAGCCCAAGGCCTTCTGGCGTTCGAGGTCGAACCGCAGCGCCGCGTCGGTCGGCGCGGTGTAGATGCCGTCCGGCCAATAGCCCTGGTCCAGCGTGCCGATCTGGAAGACGAACTTGCCGTTGAGCAGCGGCCTCATCACGCCGCCGACCATCGCCTTGCCCAGCGACCGCATCCCGAAGTACCCGGTGACGACGTCACCTCCCGGCAGCCGCACCCGCAGGTCGTAGAGGAAAGGATCGTCCGGTGACCACAGCCGCGCGTTCGGGACCGGGACCCGCAGGTGGGATCCGACGGCGCCGGTGGCGGTGCCGACGACTTGACCGCCGGAAAGCACTTCGGCGGTCGCCTGCTGCCCGGCCGTGCCCTGGACGACGAGGTCGAGCGCGCCGCCCGGGACGTCGGGTGTGGTGTCGAGCCGGGTGATGTGCTCCGCCCGGACCGGTTCCAGCCACACGGTCTGCCAGATCCCGGACGCCGCCGTGTAGAAGATGCCACTGGGCGTCCTGCGCTGCTTCCCGACCGGGTAGCGGCTGCCGTCGACCGGTGAGGCGACGCCGACGACGATCTCGTTCTCCCCCGCCTTCAGCGCCGGGGTGATGTCGAACGAGAAAGCGTCGAAGCCGCCGGTGTGGCTCCCGATCGACGTCCCGTTGACCCAGACCCTGGTCTCCCAGGTGACGGCGCCGAAGTTGAGTTTCACCCGCCGACCGTCCCAAGTGGACGGAACGGTGAACGTCCGGCGATAGAACATGTTGTCCTCGTGCCGTTTGACCCCCGACAGCATCGACTCGATCGGGTAGGGCACGAGGACGTTCTCGCTCAGCGGCCTGCCGATCGGCGGCGAGTTCAGGTTGGGCGCGCCGGTGAACCCCCAGGTCCCGTTGAGGTTGAGCCATTCCGAGCGCACCAGTTGCGGGCGCGGATACTCGGGCAGCGCGTTCGACGGCGAGACCTGGTCCGTCCACGGGGTGGGCAGCGGGACCGGTGCGGCTTGGGCGATGGGGACGAGCGTCGTCGCGGCGGCCAGCAGACCGGCCACGACGCTCAGGGCGCGCGCGGTTCTTCGGTGCATGCGATCTCCCTATCTCCGGGCGGTCGTGCGGGCCAATGACCGTTGCAGCACAACGACCACCAAGAGGAACGCACCGCTGACCACCGATTGGTAGTTGCTGTCGAGAGTTCCTATCTGGTTGATGACGTTCTGGATGACCGTTCGGATGCCCACGCCGATGACCGTTCCGAGAATCGTGCCCATCCCGCCGGTCAGCAGGGTGCCGCCGATGACGACGACGGAGATGGCGTCCAGTTCGAGGCCGACCCCGATCACCGTGACGCCGGATTGCAGGTAGGCCGCGGTGAGCGCGCCCGCGAGACCGGAAAGGACGCCGCTCATCACGTAGACGGTGACCTTGGTGCGCGCCACCGGAAGTCCCATCAGCTTCGCGGACTGTTCCGAGCCGCCGGTCGCGAACACCGACTGGCCGAACCGGGTCCGCCGCAGCAGGAGCCCGCCGATCAGGCACAGCGCCGCGGCGATGAACACCGGATAGCCGAACCCGAAGAGCGTGCCCCGGCCGAGTTCGACGAACGCCTCCCCCGCCGGGATCTTGTACGTCGTCGCGCCCTCGCTGGTGATCGCGAGCAGCAGCCCGCGGGCGAACAGCAGGGACGCCAGCGTGACGATGAACGGCGCCATCCCGGTTTTCGCCACGAGAAGCCCGTTGATCAGCCCGATCAGCCCGCATACGGCGAGCGGCAGCAGCAACGCGACAAGGAAGCCCCATTGCGACCCGTACGCGGCGAGGACGCCGCCGAGCGCGTAGACCGAACCCACCGACAGGTCGATCCCGCCGGTGATGATCACGAACGTCATCCCGAGCGCGATGATCGCGAGGAACGAGCTCTGCAAGGCGATGTCGCGCAGGTTGTCCAGGCTGCCGAAGCGCGGGAACAGCAGCCACGCGACGGCGACCATGAGCACCAGCGCGATCGCCGCGCCTTGTTTCTGCAGGACCCCGGTCATCAGCTCGCGCCGGGTGGAGTCCTGGGCGGCCATCGTGGGCGCCGCGGTCATCGGCTGCTCCGTTCCCGTGCGACGTACACCGCGCCGACGATGATCGCGGCCTGGATCATCTGCGCGGTCGAATCCGGCAGGTTGTGCTTGATGAGCGTGGCGCGAACGAGCTGCATGAGCAGGACGCCCATCACCGTGCCGAGGATGCGGACGCGCCCGCCGGTCAGCGGGGTGCCGCCGACCACCACCGCGGTGATCGCGGACAGTTCCATCAGCAATCCGGCGTCCGCGGGGTCGCCGGCGCCGAGCCGGGCGGTGGAGAGCACCCCGGCCAAGGCCGCGAGCAGACCGCAGATGGCATAGACGCCGACGAGGACGCGGTTCACCGGCAGACCGGCGAGCACACTGGCCCGCCGGTTGCCGCCGATCGCGACCAGCCGCCTGCCGAACGTCGTCTTCCCGACCAGCGCTGCCATCAGCACCGCCAGCACGGCCGCGATGAGGACGCTCACCGGGATCCCGAGCACCTCGCCGGTGCCCAGCGCCAGGAAGTCCGGATCGTGCAGCTGGACGAGCTGGCCGTCGGCGAGCACCAGCGCGAGCCCGCGCCCGCCGACCAGTAACGCGAGGGTCGCCACGATCGGCTGGATCCCGATCCTCGCCACGAGGACACCGTTCAGCGTCCCGGCGGCCAGCCCCGCGACGAGCGCGATGGCGACCGCGGGCAGCGTCCCGGCTCCGAGGTACAACGGGATGATCGCCGCCGACAGCGCCATCACCGCGCCCACCGACAGGTCGACGCCCTCGGTGCCGATCACCAGCGCCATCCCGAGCGCGACCACCAGTACCGGCGCGGCCTGGATGAGCTGGGTCCGGAAGTTGCCGACGGTCAGGAAGTTCGCGGTGAACGCGATGTTGAACAGCACGAGCGCCACGACGGCGACGTACACGCCGTACTCCTGCAGCCACCGCGCTACCTTGGTCCGGTCCACCGTTTTCGCCGTGTCCGTCATGGTGGTTCCCGGTTCCTCTGTTCTGCGCTGGGTACTGGTCATTCCGCGCCGCCCGAGGCGATCGCGGCCAGCACGTGGTCCTGGGTCAGCCGGTCACCCGCCAGCTCGCCGACCACCGCGCCGTCCTTGAGCACGACCAGCCTGTCGGCGCCGTCGAGGAGTTCCTCCATCTCGGACGAGATGAGCAGGACGGCGAGTCCGTCCTTGGCGAGTTCGTCGATCAGCGCCTGTACCTCCGCCTTCGCGCCGACGTCGATGCCCCGGGTCGGCTCGTCGAGCAGCAGCACCTTCGGTTCGGTGCACAGCCAGCGAGCCAGCAGCACCTTCTGCTGATTGCCGCCGGACAGTTCGGCGACCTTCTGATCGGGACTGGACACCTTGATCCGCAGGCGTTTCACGAACGTGTCGACGATCCGGTCCTGCCGGGCGCGGCTGACCAGGCCGAAGCGGGACAGCTTCGGCAGCGCGGCGAGCACGATGTTCTCCCGCACCGAAAGATGCGGAATGATCCCCTCGGTCTTGCGGTCCTCGGCGAGCATGCTGACGCCCGCGCGCATCGCGGCGGCCACATTCCCCTGCGGCACTTGCCTTCCGCCGACGAGCACCGTGCCGCCGGAGAGCGGCAGGTCGCCCACGATCGCCCGCGCGGTCTCGGTCCGGCCGGAGCCGAGCAGCCCGGCCAGCCCGACGATCTCGCCTGGCTTGATGTCCACCGAGACCCCGGCCAGCCGGTTGCCGCTGGTGAGGTTCTCCGCGCGCAGCACCGGTTCCCGGCCCGCCTCGTGGTCGCCTTCGAAGGCCGTCGCGCCGTGCGAGCGGATGTCGCCGACGCTGCGGCCGAGCATCATCGACACCAGTTCCAGGCGCGGCAGGTCGGCGAGTGGTCCCGTGTGGACCCGCTTGCCGTCCCTCAGCACCGTCACCCGTTCGCAGATCCGGTACAGCTCGTCCATCCGGTGACTGACGTACACGATCGCTATCCCGCGTTCGTGCAGCCTGCCGATGACCTCGAACAGCGTCTCGACCTCACGCGGTTCCAGTGAGGACGTCGGCTCGTCCATGATCACGACGTCGGCGTCGACCGACACCGCGCGGGCGAGCGCGACCATCTGCTGGGCGCCGACGCCGAGTGTCCCGAGTGGACGGCGGACGTCGGCTTCGATGCCGTAGTCCGCCAGCAGGGCCGCCGCGTCGGAGTTCATCCGCGCCCAGTCGACCAGACCGAACCTCTTCCTCGGCTCGCGGCCGAGGTACACGTTGCTCGCCACGCTCATCAGCGGGATGAGGTTGACCTCCTGGTAGATCGTGGAGATCGCGCCCCGCGCGTGGATCGTGCCGGAATCCGGCTTGTGCACGCCGGTGAGCACCTTGATCAGCGTCGACTTGCCGGCGCCGTTCTCGCCCACCAGCGCGTGCACCTCGCCCGGCCGCAGCGCGAACGACACGTCGTCGAGCGCGCGCACCCCGGCGAACGTCTTCGTCACGCCTTCGACCTCGAGAACCGGTTCCATCGTCAGTACGCGTTCCCGAGCTTCTGGGCCGCGTTCGCCGAGTCGTACTGGTCGTCGGAGATGACCACGGTCGCCGGGATCTCCTTGCCGGCGGCGAAGTCCGCCAAGGTGGAGAAGGCCAGCGGGCCGAAGCGCGGGTTGGATTCGATGACCGCGTTGTAGCTGCCGTCGGCGATGAGCTGGACGGCGTTGCGGGTGCCGTCGATCGAGACGACCTTGACGTCCTTGCCCGGCGTCTTGCCCGCGGCCTTGAGCGCGGTGACCGCGCCGATGCCCATCTCGTCGTTCTCGGCGTAGACGGCGGTGATCTCGGGGTTGCTCTGGATCAGCTGCTCCATGACCGCCTGCCCCTTGGAGCGGTCGAACTCACCGGTCTGCTCGGCGACGATCTGGATGCCCGCCGTGGCGGCGATCTCGTCCTTGAAACCCTTGGTGCGGTCGGTGGTCACGTTGTTGCCGGACGCGCCGAGCAGGATCGCGACCTTGCCGGTGCCGCCGGTCGCCTTCACCATCTCCTGCGCCGCGCGCTTGCCCTGCTCGACGAAGTTCGAGCCGATGAAGGTCAAGTAGTCCGAGCACGGCTGCGAAGTCACCTTGCGGTCGATCGTGACGACCGGGACCTTCTTGGCCTTCGCCGCGTCGAGGGCGGGCTGCAGGCCGTCGGAGTTCAGCGGCGCGACGATGAGCAGCTGCGCGCCCCGGTCCAGCAACGACTTGATGTCGCTGACCTGCTTGTTGAGATCGCTCTGCGCGTTGGTGACCAGGAGTTTGTCCGCCGGGATGCCGAGTTTCGCGGCTTCGTCCTTAATGGACTGCGTCTCCGCGATCCGGAACGGGTTCGCCTCCTTCTCCGACTGGGAGAAACCGACGACCGCGTTCTTCACGTCCACCTGCGGGTAGCCGGTCTTCTCGCGGGCGCATCCCGGTCCGGCGGCGGCCTGGCTCGGCGCCGCCGAAGCGGCCGGCCCCGCCCCGGACGGGGCGGATTGCTGGGTCTCACGGCTGGTGCAGGCCGTCAGCGCGAGCGCGAGGCCGGTCACCAGGAGCAGGGTGCGGCGGATGGGCAGGGACATCGATCGCTCCTCGGGAAAGTCGAGCACACGGATCTGCGGTGACCCATGTCACTCATAGGGACGATGCCAGATTTACATCGTTGGTACAACGTTGTAAATCCGCCGTTCGCGCGGCTAGGCTGTGCCGGATCTGTGCCGGACCACTGCAGAGGGGAGCGAGGGTGGCCACGCTCAAGGACGTCGCCAAGCTTGCGGGCGTCTCCGTCAAGACCGTGTCGAACGTGGTCAACGGCTACGACTTCGTCAAGCCGGAGAACCGCAAGCGCGTCGAGGAGGCACTGGCGTCGACCGGCTACCGGCCCAATCTCGGTGCCCGCAACCTCCGTCGCGGCCGCACCGGGTTCCTCGGGTTGATGCTGCCCGAACTGAGCATCCCGTACTTCGGCGAACTGGCGGGCCTCGTGCTCCAGGCGGCGCAGGAGCACGAGTGGAACGTGCTCATCGAGCAGACCCTCGGCACCAGGGAGCGGGAGCGCAACACGTTGTCCGCGCTGGGCCCGCATCTGATCGACGGCGCAATCATCAGCCCGGAAGCGTTGCACACCAACGACTTCGAAGACCTCGCACCGGGTGTCCCGCTGGTGATGCTCGGCGAGCACGTCGTCGACGTCCCGATAGATCACGTCGGCATCGACAACGTCCAGGCCGCCCGGATCGCGGTGCGGCACCTGCTCTCGCTCGGCAGGCGGCGGATCGCCGCGATCGGCGCGCATCCGCAGCGCCACACCGCCGCGCAGCGCCTGGAGGGTTACCACTCTGCGCTCGAGGAGGCTGGGCTCGCGCCCGTTCCGGAACTGGTCCTGCCCGCGCTGCGCTACCACCGCGCCAACGGCGCCGAGGCGATGGCGCATCTCCTCGCACTGCCGGAGCCGCCCGACGCGGTCTTCTGCTTCAACGACCTCCTCGCCATCGGCGCCCTTCGCGCCGCGGCCGAACGCGGGGTCCAGGTGCCGTCGGACATGGCGATCGTCGGTTTCGACAACAACGAGGAGAGCGCGTACAGCCTCCCCTCGCTGACGACGATCGCGCCGGACAAGGCGGCGATCGCGCGGACGGCGGTCGATCTGCTGCGGCGGCGCATCGCGGGCGGCAGCGACATCGAACCCGAGGACGTCCAGACGCCGTTCTCGCTGGAGATCCGGAACAGCACCGTCGCCTGACTCCCGCCTCGGGTCGTGAGCGGCGATTCGGGTTGGAGCGGACGGGTACTTCGGGCGTCGAGTGTCCGGATTCTTCCCCGCTCGGCTGTCGGTAGGGGTTGATCAAGCTCGCCGGCCGGGTCGCGCTCGTGACGATGTAGGAATCGGGACGTTCACGTGGCCAGGCCGCGGCGCATCCACGCGCAGCCGCCGTGACATCTGGTGCGCCTGGCGCGAGCGTAGCGATCCGCAAGTCCGTGAAGGCCTCCTTCACTACCTTCAGGGTAGGTAAGGAGGCCTTCACGGACCGGAGCGAGACGGTGCGAGCAGGTGACTACTTGCGGCGATAGCGCGGAGTCCAGCATTGTGTGTCCGTGAACCGGGCCCTGGCCGCGCTGACCCTCGTCGCGTACGTGACGTTGCCCCTCGGCTCGGCCAAATACGAGACGCTCGTGCTGCCGACGCTCCTCACCGGTCTGGTCTACGCGGCGATCGCGATCGCCGGCTTCCCCTGGGTCCAGAAACACGGACGCGTCCACGCGATCGCGTACGTCTGCGTTCAGTTACCGCTCGGCTTCACCCTGTTCTCGCTTTCGGGCGCCGCTGTCGGGGCCGTGCTGCTTCTCGTTGTCCTCGTCTGCCACACCGTCTTGCTGCTGCGGGTGCGTGTGGCGTTCGGGGTCGCGGTGCTGATCCCGCTGATCCACCTGCCGATGGCGCCGATGGACGGGCTCCGCGAGGGGCTCGGGACGCTCGCCGTCATGGTGTTCGCCGCCGTGGTGACCGAGCTGATCGTCCGCGAGAAGCGAGCGCGGGACGAACTGGCCGAGGCACACGAACGGCTTCGCGATCACGCCGCGCAAGCCGAGCAGCTCGCGACGATCCAGGAACGCAACCGGCTCGCGCGCGACATCCATGACGGGCTCGGTCATCACCTCACGGTGGTGCAGATGATGCTGCAGGCCGCCCGCGCGGTGATCGGCACCGGCGACACGGAACGCGCCGACGGGATGCTCGCCAAGGCACAGGATCAGTCGCGGGAGGCGCTCGCCGAGGTCCGCCGGTCGGTGTCGGCGTTGCGGGAGCCACGTTCCGAACCACTGGCGGACGCGTTGCGCGCCTTGACGGAAGAGGCGTCCGCGGCGGGCGTGCCGACCGGGCTGGAGGTCAAGGGCACCGCGCGGGACACGCGCGTCGAGGTGGAAGAGTCGCTGTTCCGGGCGGCTCAGGAGGGACTGACCAACGTGCGCAAGCACGCCCGGGCCCAGGCCGCGACCGTGGTGCTCGACTACGCCGGAGCCGACCGGGTCCGGCTCGAAGTCCGCGACGACGGCCTCGGACTCACGAGGGATTCCCCGCCGGACAAGGGTTTCGGGCTCGTGGGGCTTCGAGAGCGGGTCGCCGGGCTCGGCGGCCGGGTCTCGGTCGACTCGGCGGAAGGCCAGGGCCTGACGCTCACCGTGGAGGTGCCGGGATGAGCGTCCGTGTCCTGATCGTCGACGACCAGGCGTTGTTCCGCGAGGCGTTGGCGACGTTGCTGGAGGTCCAGCCGGAGATCACCGTCGTCGGTGAGGCCGCCGACGGCGAGGAAGCTGTCCGGCTCTGCGCCGAACTCCACCCCGACGTCGCGTTGATGGACTTGCGGATGCCGGTGCTGGACGGGATCGCGGCCACCACCCGGCTCCGGGCCGAGCAACCCGGCGTACAGGTGCTGGCGCTGACCACGTTCGACGACGACGAGGACGTCTTCGCCGCGCTGCGAGCGGGCGCCGTCGGCTATCTGCTCAAGGACGTCTCGTCGACGCGGCTGGTGGAAGCGCTGGTCGCGGCCAAACGGGGTGAGTCGGTGTTGCAGCCCTCGGTCGCGGCGAAGCTCGTCGCCAGGGTGGCGCGGCTTCCGGCCGAAACACCTAGGCCGCAGCCTTTGGCGACCCCGCTTTCGGAGCGCGAGCTGGAGGTGGTCCGACTGCTGTCGGACGGCCACAGCAACCGCGAGATCGCGAAGACGCTGTTCCTCGCCGAGGGAACGGTGAAGAACCTCGTGACGAGCGTGCTGTCCAAGCTCCAGGTGCGGGACCGGACCCAGGCGGCCCTGCGCGCGAGGGAACTCGGCCTGTTCTGACCTCGGGAGTGTTTCGGGTCGTTCTCATGGGGAATGACAGGACCGGAGCAGCCGACCCGGCGGATCTCGAAGGCCACCTTTTGCCTTATCGCGACCCCGTCCTTACCACTCACGACCTCTGCGGCCCAGTGCAGTCCGGCGCCGACTGTTGCGAAAGGGACTTTCGCAACAGTGAAGGTTGCGAAAGTGGCTTTCGCAACGCTCTCCCACCGGGGCCGTGCCCGGCGGAAGGTGATGGCCTGCACCAGGTTGTGAAGGCCTCCTTCCCTACCCTGAAAGTAGGGAAGGAGGCCTTCACGGACTTCGCCACCCGACCCGACACCTTCGGCTTTCGGCCCAGTAGCCGTCCTTACCGCTCACGACCTCGAGTCGCCGCCCAGCTCCGGCCCCTTCAACGCGACGGGGGATGCCCCGAGCCTGGTCACATGACCCCGCGCATGACTTCCGGCACCTGCCTTCGTGCCCTCGCAGGGCAGAACATCGCTCCATGAATCAAACGACGGAACCGAAGACCCGAAACCGGGCCATCCTCCACTTCACCCGGCACGCGGTGGAGATGCTCGTCGCGATGGTGGCCGGGATGATCGTCCTCGAACCGGTTTGGTCGTTCCTGTGGCCGGACCTGGCGAAGAACGCGACCGCGAGCGCGCTGGTGATGGCGACGAACATGTCGCTCGGCATGGCGCTGTGGATGCGGATCCGGCGCCACGGCTGGGCTTCGATCGCGGAGATGTCGGCCGCGATGTACCTGCCGTACGTCCTCTTCCTGCCGTTCTTCTGGACCGGTCTGGTCTCCGGGACGACCTTGATGACCGCCGGGCACGTGTTGATGGTGCCCGCGATGCTCGCCGCCATGGTCCGCCGTCGCGCCGAGTACGGGGCCTGACATGCGCACCTTCGCCCGTGTCACGCTGACCGCACTGGCGTTCACCGTCGCCGCACTGGCCCTGCCGCTCGCGCTGGGCGGCATCACGCTCGGCGCCAGCTTCGAAAACCGCTACACGGCGAGAACCGACGGGAGCTCACCGCGACCGGTACCCCGGGCGCACGATCCCGCCAAGCCCACCGCCGTGATCGTCGTCGGCAACCAGGGCGCCGTCGTCTCGGACACCCTCGCCCCGTACGAGATCCTGGCGGCGAGCGGCGCGTTCAACGTCTACACCGTCGCGCCGGAGGCCCGGCCGGTCACCCTGACCGGCGGGCTCGACCTGATCCCCGACCTGGGTTTCGCCGACCTCGACAGACTGCTTTCCTCCGCCGCCCCCGAGGTCGTGGTGGTGCCCGCGCTGCCGGACCTCGGCGAGCCGACCACGCGTCCGGTGACCGACTGGCTGAAGCGGCAGTCCTCGAAGGGCGCGCTGCTCATGAGTGTCTGCAACGGTTCGGGCGTTCTCGCGTCGGCAGGGCTCCTCGACGGGCGGAAGGCCACCGCGCACTGGATCCGCATCGGCGGCTTCGACGACGAATTCCCCGCCGTGGACTGGATTCGCGGCACCCGCTACGTCGACGACGGCACCATCGTGACCACGGCCGGGATCCTGTCCGGGGTCGACGGGGCGCTGCGGGTGACCGAGCGGTTCGCCGGCACCGAAACCGCGCGGAAGACCGCCGAAACGATCGGCTGGAGCCACTACTCCCCCGGCTCCAGCCCGACGATGGCGCAGAACACCTTCGAAGCGGCGGACACGGTCGTCGGCTTCAACACCGCCTTCAAATGGGACAAGCCGATGCTGGGGATCCTGCTGACCACCGGGATCCGGGAGCTGGAGCTCGCGGCGGTGTTCGACACCTACGGCCAGTCGCTGGCGGTCGAGACGACGGCGGTCGGCCTGGACGGCTCGCCGATCCGGTCCCGGCACGGACTGACCTTCGCCCCGCGCGGCACGCCGGCCGCGGGCGACCTCGACAGGCTGATCGTGCCCGGCGCCGACGCGGCCGTGCGACACGCGGCCGATCGGTACTCCGCGTTCTCGCCGGTGTATCTGCATTCCACGCCGGGTTTCCCGTTCGACGCAGTGCTCGAAGACTTGGCGCGCACCACGGACGCCGCGACCACGCGCTGGACAGCCAGGACATTGGAGTACCGCCCCGATCATCTCGCGCTCGGCGGCGAGGCGTGGCCGTGGAAGATCGCGCTCCGGCCGTTCGGGCTGGCCGTCCTCGGACTGCTCGCGGCCTTCGGGATCCGCGCCCTCTATCGCCGCCGCGCGTGATGGACGCCGACCGCCAGTTGCGGGATCCCGGCGAGCCCGAACAGCGAGCCCCGGACCCTCGCGGGATCGAACGGGTCGGTGACGGTCACGCATCGGACGCCGGACTCGGTGGCGAGCAGCCGGAGCCGCTGCGCCACCTGTCCGGCCCGCACGAGATGGTGGCGTGACTCCGAAGCGGTGGTGATCAGGAAGGCCGACCACGCGTCCTCGGGAGCGTCGCCGGGTGGCGCGATCGTCCGGGCGAGCGCGCCGCCCACCTTCGGCAGCGCGCGGATCCGGCGCGGCGAAAGCGACTTCACGCGGACGCCGTCGGCGGGTTCCTCGTCCAGACTCAGGATGGGTGTCCCGTGGCACGAGTACGACGCGCGCCCGGACATCGCCCCGAACGAGGCGAGATCGCCCGCGCCGGGACGTTTCCGCGCGGCGGCGGTGATCCGGGCGATCCGCCGCGGATCGGCGTCGTCGTGCGAGAACTCCGTCTCCGGGATCCAGCCCAGTGCCCGCATCGCGATCTCGAGGTGGACCAGGAGCGCACCGCACGCGATGAGTCTTCCCCGGCTGTCGCCCCCTGGCCGTTCGACCACGTCGACGCCGTCGTCCCGGATCTCCAGCGGCCATTCGCCGCGCAGCCACCGCCGGGGCGCCCAGCGCGCGGCCCGCACCAGGATCCGTGTCTCCTCGGCCGTCCAGCGGTGTGTGCCGAGTACGGCGGCGCTCACCGGTGGCTCTCCCCCGACCTGGTCCGGATGACCGCGTCGACCGGGCGACGCGGCGTGGTGGAGCCCGGGAAGCCGTAGCCGAGGCGGAAAACGACCTGTGGGTTTTCGTTCTCGCCGAGCAGTGACCGCAGGACGGCGCGAGCGGACGGGATTTCCATGGGCTGCGAGTAGAACGAGGCGCTGAGGCCGAGCGAGGTCGCCGTCAGCAGCGCCCGCTGCATCGCCCGTCCGGCGCGGATCTGCGCGAGCGGTCCGTCGGTCGGCGTGGTCAGCACCGCGACGACCGGGTCGCGTTCGAACTCCCTGGCCTGCTCGCTCTGGCCGTGGTGCCGGACCGGCAGCAACCCGCCGGAGGGTCGAGGTCCGCCGGCATAGGCCGGAACGCCCTCGCGGCTCCCGTTCTCCTTGGTCCACGCGCGGAGCTCCGCTTGGAAGCCTTCGTCGAGCGTCTGCACGTGGTCCGCCCGGCGGATGAGCCCTGTGACGGCCTCCAGCAGGCCCACCTCGTCGAGCAGGATCAGCTTCGCGCCCTCTTCACGGGCTGCCTGCCGCACCGCGTACCGGAATCCCGCCGGAACCGCGGTCGAGGCGAAGGGCCGCCGGTTGGAGTAACGCGCGCGGATCGACGCCGCCAGGCGCTGTTCCGTCGCGGTCGCCCGGTGCCGGGCCCCGACGACGACCCTGGCCAGCAGCTCCGGGCGGTCCTTGCGTGGCAGGAACTCCACGTCGCAGGACCGCCCGGCGACGGCGATCGCGAGCTGGAGGTTAAGCAACGCCGCACCACAGGACAGCCGCGCCTCCCGCCGGTCCGGGTCGCATACCTCGAGCACGCGGTCCTCGTCGAGGACGAGGTCGATGACGTCCGGCCCGAGTTCGAAGAGCCACGGCTGACTGTTGTGCGGCGAGGGCGCGCGGACGGCGGCTTCCAGCGCGGCGGTGACGACCGGTGTCTCAGTGAGGATCATCGCGGCTCCTAGCCGGAGGGGTACTCCTCAGCCTGTCGCCCGGAAGCCGGGACCGGCAGTGGCCGTGGTCCTTTTCGGACCGGGACTTTCGGCCTCTCCGGGCCTGTGATCCTTCGACGTGTCTCCCCCGCGATCAGTCACCCGCTCGCGGGCCGGGGCCGGTCTGCCGCACGACGCGGTAGCGCGGGTTCGAGCTCACGCGCGACTCGACCTCGCCCGGCAGGCCGTCGAGTGCCGCCTGGATGGCCGCGAGCCGTCCCTCGGTGTCCGACGTCTCTTCGAAACGGCGGTAGTCCGCCTCGCTCGCCCAGCTGACGACGTTGACGACCCGCGTCCCGTCCACGCTCGCGTGGAAGCGCGCCGAGACGTAGCCCGGATAGAACCGGACCCAGCGGTCCTGGATGCCGGCGAAGGCGTCCACCAGCGCCGCCTGGGTCTCCGGCCCGTCGACCGCGTACTCGATGATCGAGTAGAAGCCTTTGTCCTCGCTCATGTTCACTCCTCGAAGCAGTTCGGTGATCTCAGCATCGACCCTCGACCTCGGTGGAGATCAAGAGTGATCTGGCCGACATATCGGACACATTGCTCCGGCCGGGCCTGGTGGAGTGCCGCGCGCTCGACAAGGATCGCCCGATGCGCGACAGCAAGACGTTCGGCCTGATCGCCCGGGGCGGGCTCGTCTGCTACGCGCTCGTGCACCTGCTCGTCGCGTGGCTCGCGGCGCAGGTCGCTCTCGGTGACCAGGCGAAGGCGGACAAGGCCGGAGCGCTCCAGATGGTGGTCGCCGAAGGGGGCGCGTGGCTGTTGTGGCTCATCGCGGCCGGGCTCGCGGTGCTGGCTTTGTGGCAGCTGAGCGAGGCGATCACCGGGCATCGGCACGTGAAGGCACGGCGACGTGTCGTTCGCCGGACCGTCAGCGGGATCGAGGTCGTGCTCTACGGGCTCGTGTCCTACAGCGCGGTGAAGATCGCCGTCGCGGGCGCCGACGACGGCCAGGGCTCGCTCGTCGCCGAGATCCTCGCGGAGTCCTACGGCCAGGTCCTGGTGACCGTCGCCGGGATCGGCGTCGTCGTGGTGGCGGTCTTCCTCGCCCAGCGCGGAATCCGGAAGACCTTCGTACGGGAACTCGACTTCGGCGGCGCCTCCGGGCCGGCCCGGACCACGACGATCCGGCTCGGGCAGATCGGCTGGATCGCGCTTGCCGCCGCGTACGGCACCGTCGGCGTCCTGACGGTCATCGCCGCCGTCACCTTCGACCCAGCCAAGGCGAGCGGGCTCGACGCCGCGTTGAAGACGCTCGCCGCCCAGCCTTACGGGGGCCCGATGCTCCTCGCGCTCGCCGCCGGGATCGCCGCGTTCGGCGCCTTCGCGCTGCTGGACGCGCGCTTCCGCAAGATCTGATCTGCCCGGCGAACCGACCTGTGGCACCGTGAAAGCCGTCTGGAGGTCGTGATGACAGGTGTGGTCGAACGGATCCGCGAGCGGGGCGAGGACGAGCGGCAGGCGCGGATCGTCGAAGTGCTGGTGGAGGCCTTCGACGACCTCATGCGCGCGGACGCCGACGCGTTCCGCCGCAAGTTCCGCAAGATGGCCGCCGCCCCGTTCGCCTTCTACCGGGGTTCGGCGTGCCTGTTCTACGCGGACATGGCGGACGAGGACGACCCGTGGGCGAACGACGAGACCAGCCGGGTGTGGATCCAGGGCGATCTCCACGCGGAGAACTTCGGCAGCTACATGGATTCCTCCGGGACGCTGGTGTTCGACGTCAACGACTTCGACGAGGCCTACCTCGGCTGCTTCACCTGGGACCTCAAGCGGCTGGCGGCCAGTGTCGCGCTGCTGGCGTGGAGCAAGGCGATCTCGGACGACGACATCGAGACGTTGATCGGCACGTACCTGCGCGCTTACGTGAAGCAGGTCCGCGAGTACGCCGAGCGTCCCGGCGACGAACTCGTCCGGCTCCAGCTGGACAGCACCGAAGGCGTCCTGCACAGCGTCCTGCTCCGGGCCCGGCTCAAGACCCGGATCGACCTGCTCGACGAGCTGACCACGGTGGTGGACTACGACCGAAGGTTCCGGCACGGTCCGGGCGTCCGGGTCCTGGAGAAGGCCGAACGCGAGACCGCGATCGCCGCCTTCGAGTCCTATTTGGACACCATTCCGGAGAACAAGCGGTTCGGCAGCATCACCTACCGGGTCAAGGACATCGTCGGCCGGACCGGCTTCGGTATCGGCTCGGCCGGGCTGCCGGCGTACAACATCCTCGTCGAAGGCCGGACCCAGGCTTTGGAGAACGACGTCGTCCTGTCCATGAAACAAGGGAACGTCGCCGCGTCGAGCAGGATCGTGTCCGAGGAGCGCATCCGCGGCTACTTCACCAACGAGGGGCACCGCACCGCCGTCTCCCAGCGCGCGTTGCAGGCGCACGCGGACCCTTGGCTCGGGTACACGGAGATCGACGGGACCGGGTTCGTCGTCTCGGAGCTGTCGCCCTACGTCGACGACCTGGACTGGTCGGAGCTGACCGAGCCGTCGGAGATGCGGCCGGTCCTCGACTACCTCGGCCGGGCCACCGCGAAGATGCACTGTGTGTCCGATTCGGACTCCGAGCAGACGCTGGTGGATTTCCAGAGCGAGGAGGCCATCGCCGATGTCATCGGTGACCGTGAGGACGAGTTCGTCCGCGCGCTGACCGAGTTCGGGATGGCCTACGCCGAGCAGTCCCGGGAGGACCACCGGTTGTTCGTGGACGCCTTCCGCGGCGGGAAGATCCCCGCCGTCCGGCCCGCCGCGGAGGGCTGACCGGACGACGGGGGCCCGCTACTCGCGGAGGCCGATCGCGTCGATCGGCTTCGACCGCAGCGCCACCCTGGTGGCGAGCCCGAGCGAGACCAGGCCGAGCAGGATCGCTCCGGCGATGACCCCGCCGAAGACGGCGACGGTGCCGGAGGGCAGCGGTGTCCCGCGCAGGCCGAGGTTCAGCAGCACCAGGGGAATCCCCGCCACCACGGTCCCCAGCAGTGCAGCGACGCCGACCGTCGCCAGCGCTTCCAGGCGCATCATCCGGATCACCTGGCGTTTCGTGGTGCCGATCAGGCGCAGCAGCGCGAACTCCCGGGAACGCTGCGCCGTGCTCATCACCAGCGTGTTGGCCACGGAGATCACGACGTAGCCGAGGATCACGCCGACCGCGACCAGGTTCACGTAGAACTGGGCCTGCTGCTGGCCTCCCGCGGGGGCGGCCACGGCCGATCCCGGCGTCACGACCAGGCCCGGGTAGCGGGCGGAGAGGTCGCGCAGGGCGGCGGTCACGGTCGCGGGGTCCGCGTCGGGCTGCTGCCGCACCAGCACCGAATCGTCCATCCGGTCGCCGGTGTGCGCCCTGGCCAGCTCCACGGGCAGCACGTAGCGGCCGAAAGCCTGGTCGCGGGTGTAGGTCGCGACCAGCCGCAGCTTCGCCGGAGCCCCGTCACCGAAGTAGAACTCGACCTCGTCGCCGATCTTCTTCTCGTACCAGTCGGCTTCCGATTCGCTCATCGCCACGGTGTTCCCGGTCAGGTCGGCGATCTTGCCAGACACGACCCCCAGTTCGAGGTTCCCGCGGACCTGCGCGCCGTCCAGGCCCTGCGCCCCGTACTGCTCGACGCGGACCGTGTCCTGCTCCTGGACCGTGTTCATCACCTGGGTGCGCACGACGGGGGTCGCGGCGGCGACGCCCGGGATCCGCCGGGCCGCCTCGGCCACCTCCGGTGAAACGCCCCCGGTCGTGCTCGCCAGCACGTGGTCCGCGGTGGTCGACGCCACGGTCTCCTCCCGGACGGCGGCGGCCGCGGAGGTCTGGCTGTAGAACATCGAGAGCGCGAACGAGACCGCCAGCATCACCGGCGTCACCGCCGCGGCCAGGCGCCGTGAGTTGGCCTGGCTGTTGGCGGCGGCCAGGTAGCCGCTGATCCGCGACGTCCGGTTGAGCACCGGGGCGATCACCCGGGTCATGACCGCGACCACCTTCGGGCCGAGGACGGCCAGCCCGATCACGATGATGAGCGCCGACATCGAGGAAGCGGCGAGCCCGGCTTCACCGCGGACGAAGGCCGGGACCAGCGAGCCGACGAGACCCGCCACCACCAGCGCGCAGCCGGCGATGACGCGGACACGGCCGAGGTCGCGCCGTTCCACCGCGGCCTCGCCGAGCGCCTCGACCGGCCGGATCGACGACGGACGCCGTGAAGCCGACCACGCGGCCAGCCGGGCGGTGCCCAGCCCGAGCAGCAGCGCGGCGACGAGCGGGATCGGGCTGATCGCCAGCTCGAAGTCCGGCGGGATCACCCCGATGGCCCCGAAAGCGTTCCTCAGCCCGAACCCGACCGCCACGCCGAGGCCGCTGCCCAGCACCCCGGCGACGACCGCGACCAGCATCGTCTCGGCGCCGATGAGCTTGCGGATCTGCTGAGGTGTCGCCGCGATCGCGCGCAGCAGGGCGAACTCCCGGCGGCGCTGGTTGATGACCAGCGCCAGCGTGCTGGACACGACGAACACCGCGATGAGGAGCGCGAAGCCGCCGAACGAGCCCGCGAGCGCCATCAGCAGCATCCGGGTCTGGCTGACGTCGAGGAACTCGACCGTGCTGCGCTCGACCCCGGTCGTCACGGTCACCTTGTCGGTGCCCACGGCGTCCCGGATCTTCTCGGCGAGGTCGTCCGGTGTGACGCCGGGGTTCGCCAGCACGCCGATCGCGTGCGCCTGACCGGGCGTCGCGGCGAGCTCGACGGCCTTCTCCTGGGTGAAGAAGACCGCGGACTGCCGGGTGAGCCCGGTACCCGACTTCGGGGCGGCGATCCCGGAGACCACGAAGTCCACCGGCGCCGACCGGACGGCGATCTTCACGTGCCCGCCGACGACGGCCCCGCTCCGCGACGCCAGGTCCGCGTCGAGGACGACCTCACCGGCACCGGTGGGCGCCCGGCCGTCGCGCAGCGAGAACGGCGCCAGCGCGGCGGCGTCCCAGTTGTGGCCCAGCGACTGGCCGCCCTCCGGCCCGTTCAGTGCCCGGCCGTCGGCCGCCACCACGGTGGCCGGGAAGCTCTGCTCCGTCACCACGCCGCGGACCCCGGGCACCGAGCCGATCGTCCCGGCGATCGACACCGGCACCGAGGCCTGCTCGGCCACCTGCTTGCTTTCGAGCGGGCCCGCGCCGGGCGGGTCGACCGTCTGCTGCCCGCCCACGATGACCGCCGCGTCGGCGTAGCGCTGGGTCGGGACACCCGCCCGCAGGCCGGATTCCATCAGGATGCCGCAGCCGGCGACCAGCGCCGTACCGCAGAGGATCGCGACGAACGCGCCGACGAAACCGCTCAAGCGGGTCTTCGTCGTCTGCCAGGCCAAATCCCACATGTCGTCACCACTCCCCGAGGTGGGTCATGCGCTCGGCGACCCGTTCCGGCGTCGGCTGCGGGAGGTGCCCCGCCAGCTTGCCGTCGGCCAGGAACAGCACGCCGTGCGCGGCCGACGCCGCGACCGGGTCGTGGGTGACCATCAGCACGGTCTGCCCCATGGTGTCCACAATGGAACGGAGCAGATCGAGCACCTGGCGGGCGGTGCGCGTGTCCAGCGCCCCGGTCGGCTCGTCGGCGAGGACGACCTCCGGCCGGGTGATCAGCGCGCGGGCGATCGCGACCCGCTGCTGCTGGCCACCGGAGAGCTCCGACGGGCGGTGTTCGAGCCGCTTCGCGATCCCGACCCCCTCGACGATCTCGCGCAGCCAATGCGGGTCGGGCTTCGTCCCGGCCAACCGGGTCGGCAAGGTGATGTTCTGCAGCACGTTCAGCGACGGCAACAGGTTGTACGCCTGGAAAATGAACCCGATCCGGGTCCTCCGCAGCTCGGTGAGCGCCTTCTCCCGCAACCCGCTGAGCTCCGTGTCCCCCAGCAGCACCCGGCCCGAGCTCGGCTTGTCCAGGCCCGCCGCGCAGTGCAGGAAGGTGCTCTTGCCCGATCCCGACGGTCCCATCACCGCGGTGAACGTGCCCTTGCGCACCCCGACGGTCACCCCGTTCAACGCCGTGACCGCGCCGTCACCGGATCCGTAGACCTTGCTCACGGATTCCAGTGACAAGGCGCACGCGCCCCCTGAATTCATCGCTTCCCCTTAACCAGTGGTGATCTCTCCCGAAAACCTACGGTCGACGGGGGCCGGGATCGATCCCGCGAGAGGGAAGATCCGTGGTAGCGCTGGCACCACCACGAGGCGGGCGGAGGCCCCCGTCACGTGTCCCGAAGAGACAGTGGGAGACCGCCACACCGCAGGTCCGGGGGCCGACGGCTAGGCTCATTGGCAGCGCGTCAAATCCAAGGCGGCGCGCCAGGACCTAGCGGAAGGCACTATCGATGGCACAAAAGGTATCCGTTCAGATCGTCGACGACATCGACGGCGGCGAAGCAACCCAGACCGTGCCCTTCGCGCTCGACGGCGTCACCTACGAGATCGACCTGTCCGACGACAACGCCGGCGCCCTGCGTGACGAGCTCGAACGGTACATCGAGGCGAGCAGGCGGATCGGCGGCCGCAAGGTGAAGGTCGCGACCGGACAGTCCACTGTGGCCGGTGGTACGGCGAAGCCGACCGACCGCGAGCGCAACCAGCAGGTTCGCGCCTGGGCTTCGGCCAACGGGTACGCGATCGCCGAACGCGGCCGCATCCCGAACGAGATCTACGAGGCGTTCGACAACGCCGAATCGGCCCCCGCCGAACCGGCCGCCGAGGAAGCCCCCAAGCGCAAGCGCAAGCCGCGCAAGACCTCCTGACCCACTGAGACACCGAGTCCGTGAAGGACTCCTTGAGGGACCCAGAGTCCCTCAAGGAGTCCTTCACGTCTCTCACGGCCCTGGACACGGCACCCCCGCGTCCAAGTGGGGGCCGGACGGCGGTTGGACGCCGCCGACTCCGGACGGCATTGCCGGTCGGCCGGGCGCGGAGGCATAGTGAGCCGCCTGCCGAGCACCTGCGGGCTCGATCACTTCGCCGTGAGAGGGGCAATTCCATGCCAAATCCTTTCGAGGACCCGGACGCCGATTACTTCGTCCTGGTCAATGACGAGGGTCAGCATTCCCTCTGGCCTGTTTTCGCCGATGTTCCCGCCGGATGGAAATCCGTGTTCGGGGAAGCCGGGCGGCAAGACTGCCTCGACTACATCGAGAAGAACTGGACCGACATGCGTCCGAAGAGCCTCATCGAGGCGATGGAGAAAACAGCGCCGGCGTCATGACCATCGACCTCACCGGATATCAGAGCCTGGGTGAGGCCTTCGCCGCGCGTGCCGCCGAGTTCCCGGATCGCACCGCGTTGACCTTCTACCGTGGCTCGACTTCGCCGGATCACGAAACCGTCGATTATCGCGAGCTGGCGCGGCGGGCCCAGGCGCGAGCGGCCGAGCTGGCCGGGCGGCTGGCGCCCGGCGAACGGGTGCTCATCGCCCTGCCGACGGGCCCGGAGTTCGTGGAGATCTACGTCGCCTGCCTGCTCGCCGGGCTGATCGCCGTGCCGTCACCGTTGCCGGGCCAGTCGTCGAGTGCCGACGAACGGGTCGCCGCGATCGCGGCCGACTGCTCGCCGGGGCTGACCATCACCACCGACGCCGCGCTCGCGAAGGTCACCGAGCTCCAGCGCGAGCGCGGCCTGACGGGGTCGTCCGTCGAAGCCGTACGCCCCGCGCCCCCGGAGCCGGTCCCCTGGCCCGCGGGCCGGCGCCCGGTCGGCCGCGACACGGACGCGGTCCTGCAATACAGCTCCGGCTCCACCGGATCCCCGAACGGCGTGATCCTCACCCACGGCGCCGTCCTGTCCAACGTCGAGGCGCTGTGCACGCACCTGGACCTCGGCCCGCGGGACCGGTTCGGCGGCTGGTTGCCGCTGCATCACGACATGGGCCTGTTCAGCCAGCTCACCGCGGCGCTGATGTGCGGCGCCCCCCTCGTCCTGATGCAGCCGACGACGTTCGTCCGGCGGCCCGCCGATTGGCTCCGCATGCTCGACCGGTTCGAGGTCACCTGCACCGGTGGCCCCAACTTCGCGTACGACCTCTGCACCCGGGCCATCACCGACGAGATGACGGACGGTCTGGACCTCTCGGCGGTGCGCTACTGCTTGAACGGCGCCGAGCCGATCCACGTGCCCACGGTCGAGGCGTTCACGGAACGGTTCGCCAGGATCAGGCTCGATCCCCGTGCCCATTCCCCCGGCTACGGCCTCGCCGAGAGCACGGCGTATGTGGCCTGCGTGCCCGACGACGTCCGGCCGACCGTGCTGAGGGTGGACGCCCGGCGCCTGGAAACGGCCGAGCGGCCCGCACTGGTCCCCGCGCCCCGTGGCGCCGGACGGCCGGTGATCGGGGTGGGACGGCCGGAGTTCTTCGACGCGCGGATCGTGGACCCGTACACCCGTGAGCGGTTGCCCGAGGGCCGGGTCGGCGAGATCTGGTTGCGCGGGGACAGCATCGGCCGCGGTTACTGGGGCAAGCCGGAGCTGAGCGCGCGCGTCTTCGACGCCGAGATCGCCGGCGTCGAAGACGGCGGTGGCTGGCTGCGCACCGGCGACCTCGGCGCCTTCGCCGACGGCGAAATCTTCGTCACCGGGCGGCTCAAGGAGATGTTGATCGTCCACGGCCGCAACCTGTTCCCCCAGGACGTGGAACACGAAGCCCGCACCGCGCATCAGGCTCTCGGCGGTCAGCTCGGGGCCGCGTTCGGGGTCGGCGCGCCGGACGAGCGGGTCGTGCTGGTCCACGAAGTCCGTCCCGGCACCCCGGCCACCGAGCTGCCGTCGGTGGTCAGCGCCGTCACCCAGCGGCTCAACCGGTCGTTCGGTTTCCCCGTGCGCAACGTCGTGCTGGTCCGGCGCGGCACCGTGCGCCGCACCACCAGCGGGAAGATCAAGCGCACCGCCATGCGGGACCGGTTCCTCGCCGGTGAGATGGCGGTACTGCACGCCCAACTGGAGCCGGACGTGCGTCCCGCCCCGTCGGGAGCGGAGCCGTGACGTCCACTCGCGCCGTCACCGAGATCGAGATCGCGCTGGACACCGCCCTGGTGGACGTCCCGGTGGCCGGTTCCGAAGGGATCGGCCACCGGGTCGCCGAACTGGACGCCGCCGAAGAATTCCCGGCGCCCTTCGTCGACCTGCTGGACGCCTTCGGCCTGCCCGCGTACTACGTCCCCACCGCGTGGGGCGGCGCCGTCGAAGACCACGAACTGCTGCTGCGCCTGTGGCGCACGGTGGCCAGGCGCGACCTGAGCACCGTGATCGCGCACGGCAAGACGTATCTCGGCGCCGCCTCCGTCTGGATCGCGGGCGACGCCGGGCAGGCCGCCGCCACCTCCGCCCGCGTACTGGGCGGCGCCCGGATCGCCTGGGCACTGTCCGAACCGGACCACGGCGCCGATCTGCTCAACGGCGAGTCGACGGCGACCGCGCACGAAACCGGCTATCGGCTCGACGGCGTGAAATGGCCGATCAACAACGCCACCCGCGCCCGGTACCTGACCGTCCTCGCCCGCACCGGCAAGGCGGGCACCGGTCGCGGCCAGAGCCTCTTCCTCGTCGACAAGGCCGCGCTCGCTCCCGGCACCTGGCGGACACTGCCCAAGGAACCGACGCACGGGATCCGCGGCGTCGACATCTCCGGTATCGAATTCCAGGACGCCGAACTGCCCGCCGGCGCGCTGCTCGGCGCCGAGGGCACCGGTGTCGAGACCGTCCTGCGCGCGCTCCAGCTCACCCGGACCCTGTGCGCGGCCTTGTCGCTCGGCGCGGGCGAGCACGCGCTCCGGCTCGCGGCCGCCTT
>NZ_NMQT01000320.1 GCF_002234405.1 Amycolatopsis thailandensis
GCGCAGCCGACGGCGGGGCCCGGGTCATCAGCGTGCTGACCGAGCAGCGGCGGTTCGGCGGTTCGCTCGCCGACCTCGACGCGGTCCGCGCGGCGGTCGACATCCCGGTGCTGCGCAAGGACTTCATCGTCAGCCCGTACCAGGTCCACGAGGCGCGGCTGCACGGCGCGGACATGGTCCTGCTGATCGTGGCGGCGCTGGAGCAGAACGCCCTGATCGCGTTGCTGGACCGGGTCGAGTCCCTCGGGATGACCGCGCTGATCGAGATCCACAACGCCGAAGAGGCCGACAGGGCACTCGAAGCCGGCGCGAAGGTGATCGGCGTCAACGCCCGCAACCTGCACACCCTCGAGGTCGACAGGGACGTCTTCTCGCGGCTGGCCCCCGGCCTGCCGATGGACGTCTTCAAGATCGCCGAGTCCGGTGTCCGCGGCCCCGGCGACCTGATGTCCTACGCGGGTCACGGCGCCGACGCCGTCCTCGTGGGCGAAGGTCTCGTCGCTTCGGGCGACCCGAAGGGCGCCCTGGTCAAGCTGGTCACCGCCGGTTCGCACCCCGCTTGCCCGAGGCCTTCTCGATGAGCGTGGAGTACACCGAAACACCGCACGGCGAGCACGATCCGGACGGCCGGGGCTACTACGGCCCCTATGGTGGCCGGTTCATGCCCGAAGCCTTGATCGGCGTCGTCGACGAGGTCGCGGCCGAGTACGACAAGGCGAGGACCGACCCGGACTTCATCGCCGAGTTCCGTCGTCTGCTGCGTGACTACGCCGGCCGTCCGTCGCTGCTCACCGAGGCCAAGCGCTTCGGTGAGCACGCCGGCGGCGCCCGGATCTTCCTCAAGCGC
>NZ_NMQT01000321.1 GCF_002234405.1 Amycolatopsis thailandensis
CCCGGCCGACGTCGCCGCCGCGGGACACGGCAAGCCGGGGCGTCCCGGCCGTCCGGTTCCCGGCACCGACTTCGAAGCCGTGCCGCCGAACAAGCTCGACGCGGTCACCATTCCCGAGGGTTACGACCAGCGGGTCGTCATCCGCTGGGGCGACGCCGTCGAATTCGGCGCGCCGAAGTTCGATTTCCGCAAGCAGACCGCGGCCGCGCAGGCCAAGCAGTTCGGCTACAACAACGACTTCGTCGGCCTGATCCCGCAGGACCCGCTGGGCATCCGCAACCTGCTGGTGGTGAACCACGAGTACACCACCGAGGTCCACATGTTCCCGGCCGACCAGTACGACCCGGCCAACCCGACCGAGGAGCAGGTCAAGATCGCCTGGGCCGCTCACGGTCTTTCGGTCGTCCAGACCTTCCGCGACCCGATCGGCGGCGCGCTGCGCGCCGTGCCGAGCCCGTTCAACCGCCGCATCACGCTGAACACCGCCTTCGAGGTGCGCGGCCCGGCGGCCGGTTCGAAGTTCCTCAAGACCTCCGCGGACCCGACCGGCCGCAAGGTCTTCGGCACGCAGAACAACTGCGCCGGCGGCGTGACCCCTTGGGGCACCGTGCTTTCCGGCGAGGAGAACGTCAACCAGTACTTCGCCAACGCGTCGAGCGTCACCGACCCGGTCGCGGCCGCGCGCCTGAAGCGCTACGGCTTCTCCGGCGCCGGGACCACCCGTAAGTGGGAGCGGTTCGACAAGCGCTGGGACCTCGCGCAGGAACCCAACGAGGCCAACCGCTTCGGCTGGGTCGTCGAAATCGACCCGAACGACCCGAACTCGACGCCGGTCAAGCACACCGCGC
>NZ_NMQT01000322.1 GCF_002234405.1 Amycolatopsis thailandensis
GGGGTCGTGAGTGATAAAGAGGGTTAGAACCCTCTTTATCACTCACGACCCCGTCACGAAACCGCTCATGCAGGCATCAATCGGGCACTAGATTGCCACGGACTGTCAGGCCGCGGAGTTGGCCGCGACCTCCGCGATCGCCTTCGCGTCTTCCTCGCCGAAGGTCTCTTCGAGGTTCTCCGGCGAATAGTCGAGGTCGATCTGCTCCACCGGCATCCCGCGCGCGGACTCGATCGCGCCCAAGCGCCGCTGCGCCCGGTCCGCCGCGTACTGGATGATCTCCTGCGGATCGTTGTCGAACGGGATCTCCTCGAACTGGTCCTGCACCCACTGGATCATGCCGAGCGCGTGGGGAAGCAGTTCGCCCATCCGCTGCTGCACCGCGTCCCACAGCGAGTCGTCCGCGGCGACGTGACGGCGGCAGGTGAAGGTGCCCCAGGCCATGTGACGGCGCTCGTCGTCGCCGATGCGGCGGATCAGTTCCTGCATGCCCGGCAGGATGTCGTGCTGCGTGCAGATCAGCTGCCAGGTGTAGTACCCGGTCAGCGCGAGACTGCCTTCGATGACGTGGTTGTAGGTGACGCTCGCGCGGATCTGGTTGAGCGGACTGGGATCCGCCTCCAGCGCGCGCAGGGATTGCGGCAGCTCCTCGTAGAAAAGCTTGCGGTAGTGCGGATTCTCCGCGACGTAGGGATGCAAATCCCCGGTCAGCCCGACGGCGTCCATCCAGCGGCGGAACACTTCGGTGTGCTTGGCCTCTTCGAAACAGAACTGCGTCAGGTACATCTCGTCGCCGAAACGACCGGTCGCGGACATCGCCCGCATGAACGGCTGGATGTCTTCGGTGACCGCCTCCTCGCCCGCGATGAACTGCGCCACCAGGTACGTCGTCGACCGCTGCTGTTCCGGGTTGAGGCTGTCCCAGCCCTCACGTTCGCGGGAGAAGTCGATGTCGGCGGGGTTCCAGAACTTCTTGTTGCCCTTGGCGAACAGCCGCATCGGGAACGAATCCCAGTTCAGCCCGCCCTCGCGCAACGAGGAAAAACCGGTCCGCAGCTCGGGAAGCGTGTCGGTCACGAGGTCTCCTTCGAATCGGTGGTCAGCGCCCGGATGGACGGCGCCAGCACGGCGACGACCGCGGCCGCCGCCTCGTCCGCCGAATGCGTCGGCATGACGAGATGGGACAGGGAAAGCCGCACGACGGTCTCCGCCAGCAGCGTGGCGGACTCCGGTGAGAGCGCCGGCTCGAACTCGCGGTACTGCCCGGCCGCGACCTCGGTGGCCGCGGTCAGGATCGGTTCGCCCTTGGTGGTGAGCAGGGGAAGGAGGTCTTCGCCGGCTCCGGTGCCCAACGCGGCGGCGACCAGACGGTTCTCCCGCGCGTGGTCGATCGTGTAGACGACGGCCTCGCGGATGCCGTCGAGCAGGTGCGGCGCGTCCTGGACGCGCAGCCGGATGCCCTCCAGGAACTCCGACGTCGTCCGGAGGACCACGGCCTCGGCGAGCGAGGCCTTGTTGCCGAATTCGTTGTAGACGGTCTGCCTGCTCACCCCTGCGCGCGCGGCGACGTCCGCCATCCGCAAGGCCGTGAAGCCGTGTTCGGTGAGCAGCTCGGTGGCCGCGTCGAGCAGTGCCTCCCGCAGAGAGGCCTTGGTCCGATCGGAGAAGCTCGTGATCTCGCCCACATTTCCAGCTTGACACAGATCACGTCCATGTCAACGGCGTTGACGAGAAACTGGCCGATGTAAATCAGTCGGTGGCGGCGGCTACCGTGGCCGGTGTGGGCATCACCGTGGGGTTCGACCTCGACATGACACTGATCGATCCGCGGCCGGGCATGGTCGCGGTGATGAACGCGCTCGGCGTGGAGTCCGGCCTGCCGCTGGACGGCGAGTTCTTCGCGGCGAACCTCGGCCCGCCCCTCGACGACAGCCTGCGCGGCTTCGGGGCGCCGGAGGAGCGCATCCCCGAGCTGGTGACGCGATTCCGCGCGATGTACCCGGAGACCGTCGTGCCGGTGACGGTCGCGCTGCCCGGGGCGGCCGAAGCGCTGCACGCGGTCCGCGAGGCGGGCGGGCGCACCGTCGTCGTCACCGGCAAGTACGGGCCCAACGCGAAACTCCACCTGGACGCCCTCGGCATGGAGGTCGACGTCCTGGTCGGCGAGCTGTGGTCGACGCAGAAGGCCGCCGCGCTCATCGAGCACGGCGCCCAGGTCTACGTCGGGGACCACCTCGGCGACGTCCGCGGCGCGCTGGCGGCGGGCGCGGTGCCCGTCGGGGTCACGACGGGCCCGTGCACCAAGGACGAGCTGCTCGCGGAGGGCGCCGATGTGGTGTTGGACTCGCTGAGCGAGTTCCCCGGGTGGTTCAGCTCTTTCGGCGAGCTTCGCGGACCAGGGCGATCAAGCCGAGGGCCAGCCCCAGCGGTGTGACGACGCCCGCCGCGGCGGACAGCCACACCGGCAGGTTCTCCAGTCCGGCGGCGAACATGACGAAAACCGCTGTGACGGCGATCATGCCGAGCGCGAAAAGGCCGATGCCCACGCGCATGAGGATCGGTTTCCGGGGCTTTTCGGGGACGGCCACAGCGGCCTCCTTAACTGCGGTCTCCATGAACCAGAGGGTATCCGCCGGTATCCGCTTCTCCACAGGGCATGTGTCGAGATACGCTTATGGGAACGCGCGCCCTGGGTACGCCCCCGGGCGCGTTCGTCGTGAGCGGGACAGCAAAGGATTGGTGAGGAAAGTGCCGACCGGCAAGGTCAAGTGGTACGACGCGGAGAAGGGTTTCGGTTTCGTCACCCAGGATGGGGGCGCCGACGTCTACATCCGCAAAGCCGCGCTGCCGCAGGGCGTCGAAGGGCTCAAGGCGGGCCAGCGCCTCGAGTTCGGTGTCGCCGACGGCCGCCGCGGCCCGCAAGCGCTCTCCGTCCGGCTCCTGGACCCGCCGCCCTCGGTCGCCGAGGCGCGCCGTCGTCCCGCCGAGGAGCTGCACGGGCTCATCGAGGACATGATCAAGCTGCTCGAACTCAAGGTGCAGCCGGATCTGCGGCGCAATCGCTACCCGGACCGCAAGCACACCAAGCAGATCGCCGAGATCATGCGCGCCGTCGCCCGGGACCTCGATCCCTGATCGGCCGCGCTCTCGTGAGTGCTATGAAAGGCCCCTTCATTGCAAATTTTGCAATGAAGGGGCCTTTCATGTCATCGAGCTGGGGGTGACTTCAGACGGCCGGTGTCTCGACCTGCAGCGACCAGATCGCCGTCGTGACCGCCTCCGCGTCCTCCGGACGTCCGGTCTGGCTGATCACCGAAGCCTGCGCGACCTCGACGACGAGGATCTGGTCGTCGGGTTTCGGCGTCGTCACGGTGTAGGCGAACCGGTCCAGCGACGTGATGATGTCCTGCTTGAGCTCCTGCGGCTCGCCTTGGGCGTTCACGTACTGCACCGTGACCTTCCACGGCGTTTCCGCGATCGCGCTCGGCACCGAGATCTGCACCGGCTTCCCCGGCCGGACGCGCAGCTTGCCCGCGGAGTCGGGCCTGGTGGTGCACTGGGCGCTCTTGATGTCGCACGACGCCAGCGGGGCGACGTTCACCGTGTTGCCGTCGGCGAAGAAGGTCACCTCTTCGGGGCCGGGGGCCGAGCAACCGGCCACCACGAAACCACCCGCCGCGAGCAGGGCCAAAATACGAAGTCGCCGCATACGGTGCAGATTACGAGCCCGGCCGCCACCGGGAGTCACCGGCCTCCGAGGGGATCGGCGATTCGCTGGTCGGCTCCGGGCGCAGCGGCCGGTCGCCGCCGAGGCCCGGGACCAGCGAGGTGCCGCGCCGGACCATGAACGTCTGCGTGAACCCGACGGCCAGCAGGATCGACAGCACCAGGAACCCGATCCAGTACGTCGGCGGCAGCAGCAGGCCGACGGCGCCACCGAAGCACCAGGCCATCTGAAGGACGGTCTCGGAGCGGCCGAACGCCGACGCCCGCGACTCCTCGGGGAGGTCTTCCTGGATGACGGCGTCGAGACTGATCTTCGCCAGCGCGCTCGCGGTCGCGCCGACGAGCGCGACGATCGCCGCCGTCGCCAGCCCGGCCGCCACGGTGGCGATGATCGACATGCCCAGACAAGCCCCGACGCAGGCCAGGATCACCTGATCCGGTTTACCGAAGTGCAGTCGCGAGCCCAGCGCGTTCCCGAGGAACCCGCCGGCCCCGGCCGCGGCGCCGATGACGCCGAGCAGCAGCAGCTGGTTGAACGGGCTCTGCCCGCTGCCCTCGGTCTGCGCCTTCACCGCGAACGCGGAGAACATCATCAGGAACCCGGTCAGCACCCGGACGGAACCGTTGCCCCAGAGCGAGACGACGATGTGCCGTCCCATCGGCTGACGCTGCTTCTTGACCCGCCGCTCCGGATGCGCGGACAGCGACGCCGGGACCTCGCCCTCGGTCACCTCGACCCAGGAGGGGATCCGCATCGACTGCACCGCCGCCGCGACGCAGATCAGCACGGTGAACCACAGCGCGCCCTGCGAACCCCACAACGCGTTGAAACCACTGGCCAGCGCGCCGAACGCACCAGCGGCGACCAGGCCGAACACGGTGAGCCGGGCGTTCGTCTTCGACAGCGTGATCTCGGGTGGCAGCACGCGCGGGGTCACCGCCGACTTGAGCACGGTGAACGACTTCGACAGCACCATCATGCCCAGCGCCGCCGGGTACAGGAGCCAGTCGTCGAAGTGCAGCGCCATCACGACGGCCATCAGCGCCTGACCGGCCGAGGACACGCACATCGCGAGCCTGCGGCCACGCTGGATCTTGTCCAGCGCGGGGCCGATCACCGGCGCGACCAGCGCGAACGGAGCGATCGTGATCAGCAGGTAGAGCGCGACCTTGCCCTTGCTCTCCCCGCTGGTGGCGGCGAAGAACAGCGTGTTGGCCAGCGCGATCGCCATCGCGGCGTCGCTGGCGTAGTTCAGCATCACCGCGTACGTCAGCGAGGTCAGGCCCGATTTGTCGGCCCCGTCCGCCTTCGTCGCGCGCTGGAACGCGCCGACGGCCTGCCCGGTGAGCTGACGGCTGCGCATCGCAGCGACCCGGGTGACCGTGATCTTCTTCGGCATCTTCGGCAGGGAGCCGGCGCGCGGCGGGACCGCGGTCGTCGGGTGTTCCTGCGCGGGTTCCGGCACTTCACGCGGTTCGCCCGCGTAGCCGCCGGTGTCGTAGTGCTCGTACTCGCCGCTGCCCGGCGGCTGGTCGTCGTAGAACCCGCCCGGGCGGCGCCGGACGGGTTCGGTCTGCCGCTGCGACGGATCCGGGTACGGCCGCGCGCCTCGCGGAGGCGTGTGCGGTGGCCGGGGCGGTGGAGGCTGATGGTGCCCCATCGGGATCGCGCCGGTGCGCGCCTCGTCGGCGGTCGGCCCTGACGGATGCGGCTGGTACTGGGGCTGGGGACGGGCCGCGCGTGGCGGAGGCGGCGGCACCGGCTGATGCTCGACCCGGGTCGGCGGCGGCGCGGACCAGCTGCGCGCCTGGGGCGCGCCGGGCTCCGGTGTCCACTTGCGCT
>NZ_NMQT01000323.1 GCF_002234405.1 Amycolatopsis thailandensis
CCGCCTACGACGATCAGGACGAACTGCTGGCCCGCGCGAACGACACCGAATACGGGCTCGCGGCCACCGTGTGGACGCGTGATCTCGGCGTCGCGCAGCGGTTCGCCAACGGCATCCGGGCGGGCGCGGTGTTCGTCAACATGCCGCCGATCCCGGACATGGCCGCGCCGTGGGGCGGGTACAAGGCGTCGGGCTGGGGTCGCGAAATGGGTCCGTGGGCCATCGACGCGTACACCGAGATCAAATCAGTCTGGCTGCACTACTCGTGACCACTGGCGACGCGGTGAACTCGACCCCGAAGAGCAAGTCGCAGATCGCCTACCACTGGATCAAGGCGCGGATCGACGACGGCACCTTCTCCCCCGGCTACCGGCTGGTGTTCGGCCAGATCGCGCAGGAACTCGGGGTCAGCACCGTACCCGTCCGCGAGGCGGTCCGGCGGCTGGAAGCCGAAGGGCTGGTGACCTACGAGCACAACATCGGCGCGCAGGTCGCGATGGTCGACGAGAGCGACTACCAGCACACCATGCAGACGCTCGCGCTGGTCGAGGGCTACGCCGCCGCGCTGGCGGCGCCG
>NZ_NMQT01000324.1 GCF_002234405.1 Amycolatopsis thailandensis
GATGCGCATCAGGCGCGGCACGTTGCTCGGCACCTTGACGCGCGCGAACCGCTCGGTGCCCGCCTCCGGGTCCCGGACGGTGATCGCGAGGTTGAGCGAAAGGCCGGAGATGTAGGGGAACGGGTGCGCGGGATCCACGGCCAGCGGTGTGAGCACCGGGAAGATCTGCTCGCTGAAGTAGTTGGACAGCCGGAGCTGGTCGGCGCCGGTGAGGTCGTTCCAGCCGACGATGTGGATGTCTTCGTCGGCCAGCTGCGGCCGCAGGTGCAGCTCGAAGGCGTTCGTGTGCCGCTCGACCAGGTCCTGGTTGCGCTTGGCGATGTAGGCCAGCTGCTCGCGCGGGGTGAGCCCGTCCGCGCTGCGGACCGGGAGCCCGGTCTCGTCGCGGCGCTTCAGCCCGGCGACCCGCACCATGTAGAACTCGTCCAAATTGGACGCGAAGATCGCCAGGAACTTGGCGCGTTCGAGCAGCGGCTGCGACTCGTCCTCGGCCAGCGCGAGCACGCGGGCGTTGAAGTCCTGCCACGACAGCTCACGGTTGAAGTACCGGTCGTCGGGCAGTGTTTCGACGGCGGTGGGGGCCGACGTCACCGCGGGAGGCGCGGCGGGCAGCGCGCGGAACTCCTGGGCGGGGCGGCTCGCCGAACCGCCGCGGGTGGCGCGGATCGCCGCGCGAGGACTGCTGTTCGTCTTCGCCGAGGGAGTGGTCTTCCTCGCCCGGACGGGTTTCGCCGTGCCGTTGTCCGGATCGGGTTTCGCGGCGGAGGTCTTCCGCTTCCTTGCCGAGTTCGGGGTGCCGCCGTCATTTGTGCTCACGGGCTTCATTGTTCACCACTCGGGGCGATAATGTGCGCCGCGCGCGGGTCGGCAGGGTGAACTCTCGTCACATCACCACGCAGGGTGTTCCCAACAGCGTTGAACTGCGCTTTCCGACACCCAGGGTGCGGACGTGAGCGAGATCATCCGCGGTGTCGACGTCCGCACGGAGTGATTCCGCGGTGATCGTGAGCGGGGTCGCACCGGACGCGCTGTGCGCCCGCGCGGAACCCCCGCCGAACCGGGGTTCGAGCGGCCCGGTCCCCGCGAGCAACAAGGTCGTGCCCGTTCCCTGCCG
>NZ_NMQT01000325.1 GCF_002234405.1 Amycolatopsis thailandensis
TGCCGGGCGGACCGGCCCGGCTGGCGGCCACCACTGGTGCCGCGCTGATCCCGGCGGGCTGCTGGTTCACCGAGGACGGCTGGCAGATCCGGCTGCATCCGCGGATCCGGGTCACGAACCGGTCCGAGGTCCCGGCGGCCACGCAGGCGCTGGCGGACATCTTCGCCGGGGACATCGCCGCGCATCCGGCCGACTGGCACATGATGCAGAAGTTCTGGCTCTCCGATCTCGAAGCCGGGGAACAGGCCGAACTCGGCGAAGCGAGCTGAGCCGATGGCGCAGGCGCGGGTCATGAAGATCGGGATCGTCTGCCCGTACTCGTTCGACGTACCGGGCGGCGTACAGGGGCACGTCATCGATCTCGCGAAGGCGCTTCTCGCGCGCGGGCACGAAGTCTCGGTCCTCGCGCCCGCGGACGAGGACTCCGACGTCCCGGATTTCGTCGTCCCCGCCGGGAAGGCGCTCGGCATTCCGTACAACGGCTCGGTCGCGCGGCTGCAATTCGGCCCGGTGTCCTACGCCCGGGTGCGGCGATGGATCCGCGACGGCGATTTCGACGTCCTGCACTTGCACGAGCCCGCCGCGCCGAGCCTTTCCCTGCTGGCGCTGAAGGTCGCGGACGGCCCGATCGTGGCGACCTTCCACACCGCGACGACCCGTTCGCGCACCCTCGCGGCGTTCCAGCCGGTACTGCGGCCGCTGCTGGAGAAGATCACCGCGCGGATCGCCGTGTCGGCGCTGGCCCGCCGGGTCCAGGTCGAGCACGCCGGCGGTGACGCGGTCGAGGTGCCCAACGGTGTCGACGTCGACTTCTTCTCCCGCGCGCTCCCGCTCGACGGCTATCCGCGGGCGGGCGGCACGGTCGGGTTCGTCGGGCGGTACACCGAGCCCCGCAAGGGGATGGGGGTCCTGCTGGAGGCGCTGCGGATGCTGCTGCCGGAGTTCGAGGAGCTGCGGCTGCTGGTCGTCGGCCGCGGCGACGCCGATCAGCTCCGGCGCGAAGCGGGGCCGGCGCTGGCGCCGCACATCGAACTGCTCGGCCAGGTCGACGACGAGACGAAGGCGCGGGCACTGCGCAGTGTCGACGTCTACTGCGCGCCGAACACGGGTGGCGAGAGTTTCGGGATGATCCTCACCGAGGCGATGGCGGCCGAGAGCGGAAGACAGTCGTGTAGGGA
>NZ_NMQT01000326.1 GCF_002234405.1 Amycolatopsis thailandensis
ACCGACCCGGACGCGGAGATCCGCCGGGCCGGGGCTTTCGGGGCAGTCTTGGCAGGCACCAGCGTGACCGGTTTGCCTTCGAGCAGGAAGCCCGCGGGGTTCAGCGGGAAGACACGATGCTTGCCGTGCCGGTCTTCGAGGACCACGTTGCCGTACTCGATCTTCACCACGGCGCCGCAGAACCCGCTGGCCGGGTCTTCGACCACGAGCCCCGGCTCGGCAGGCACCTCCGGGATCTTCCGCTTGCGCGGGCCGGACAGCACGTCGTCGTAGGAATGGGAGCGCACGGCGGACGACGCTAGCGGTGCCCGGGGCCGGCGTCTGCCCGCCACGCCGGTCAGGCGGCCATGAGCCGCCCTGCCCACGTCGATCGCGGACTCGGGTTCACCGACAGAATGACAGCATCGCCTCGACGAACGGGGTCCGTTCACCGCGTTCGAGCGGGCGCATCACGAACAGCGGCGAGAGCGCGACACACCACGCGCGGACCCGCTCGGCGTCGAAACCCGGCAGATGCGGCGCGATCGCGTCGAAGCCGTCTTCGAGCGTGCCGCCCTCGCGCATCGGCAGCGTGACCCAGTCGGCGAGGTCGAAGGACGGGTCGCCGACGCTCGGACGCGGGTCGATCGCGACCGCTCCCCTGCCCGGCCCACCGTCGAGGACGTTGCCCGGATGCAGGTCGCCGTGCACGATCGAGTTCCCTCTCCCGTCGGCTGCGAGGGCGAGCGCCCGCAGCCGCGCGCGGTCGAGCGTCTCGATCGGCAACGTCGCTTCGGCCACCGACCCGCGGAGACCTCGCTCGGCGAGCCCGTACATGAAGGTCACCCGGTCTTCCAGCGTCGGGAAGCCCGGCGGCGGGGTCACCGTGTGGATCTGGGTCAGCAGGTCGCCGATCTCGGCCCACGGGACGTCCGCCGCCTCCAGCAGTTGCGTGCCGGGATCGACACCTTCCAGCAGGATCGCGCCGTCGGCAACCTCGGTGGCGAGCACCTGCACGACCCGCGAGCAACCGTCCCACGCCCGCAACGCGGCAGCCTCGGACTCGGCGATCGAGTGATCCGGGGTCAGCTTC
>NZ_NMQT01000327.1 GCF_002234405.1 Amycolatopsis thailandensis
CGACAGCGGGAACCGCTGGTTCGACAAGGCCGTCTCGCTGATCGTGTTCGAGGACGGCACGGCGGGGATCAACGTCGAGCACTGCGAACTGGACGGGACCACGATCCTCGGGTTCACCGACGCGCTGCTCAGCGGAACCCGGCTGGAGCGGGCGCCCGCCGACGGCATCCCGGCGTCCGAGGTCATCGAGTTCGTCCTGGGCGACGCGTTGCGTGAAGACGCGCGTGCCGCCGCGGCCTCCTTCGCCGCGTACGCCGACGCGACCGCTACGAAGACGGTGTCCTTCACCGACTTCGGCGCGAAGCGGGCGAAGGAGCTGGGGATGTCGCCCGACGGCTTCGCGCAAATGGCGTATCAGCTCGCGCACAAGCGCGCGAAGGGGATCACCGGGGCGACGTACGAGTCGATCGCGACGCGGCAGTACCGGAACGGGCGCACCGAAGCGATGCGGGTGGTGACGCCCGAGGTGCTGTGGTTCGTGCGGGTGATGAACGATCCTTCGGCCGACCGGCAGACGCGTCAGGCGGCCTTCCGCGCGGCGGCCGCGAAGCACGTCACGCGGGCGAAGGAATGCCAGGCGGGCGACGCGCCGGAGC
>NZ_NMQT01000328.1 GCF_002234405.1 Amycolatopsis thailandensis
CGACGACAGCGCGGACACGTTGCCGGACACGGCCTGAGCGTTGGCCGTGATGCCGTCGACCCGCTCCAGCTGCGTGTTGACGTGCGTGATCGTCTCGTTCGCGCCGATCAGCAACGGGTCGGTGTTCTCGTGCGCCTTGCGGATGGCGATCGTGGCCTCGTCCAGGGTCCGGCCGAGCTTGAACAGCACGATCGCCAGCAGCACGACGAGTACGACGAATGCTCCTGCGGCGATCAGCGCGGCGATCTGCCCTGCCGACACGGGCCCTCCTCAAGGGTCTGCGGTCTTGGTGCCCGTGAGGTTACCGCCCCTCTGCCCGTTCAGCGGTGTCACCCCGCCCGACGGTCACTCAGCGCAGTGAACCGGGACGGGGAGCGTGGCGAACGCTGTTCGCCGCATATACGACCTGTTCGGTTCTTGTGCCGTTCACATTGCTGGGATTAGGTCGCCCGCATGCCTGAACTGTCACGCCGTACGTTGCTGGGCGCCACCGGCGCCGCGGCCGCCACCACGCTTCTCCCCCCGTCCGTGCACGCCGCCATGGCCGAACCCATGCGCCGCGGCGGACTGGACGCCATCGAGCACGTGATCGTGCTGATGCAGGAGAACC
>NZ_NMQT01000329.1 GCF_002234405.1 Amycolatopsis thailandensis
TGCTCGGAGTCCTTCGCGGACGGCACCAGCCAGCTCACCGCGGGCAGCCGCCGCGCCTGGATGTCCGCCTTCAGCCGGGTCACCAGAGTCTCCGGCTCGCTGCGGTACATGGCCTTCTTGAACAGGTGCCGCTCGGCGGGCGTCAGCTTCGCGACCCCGGCGTCGAACTGCGCCTGAAGCTTCGCGCGTTCCTCGGGGGTCTTCTTGAGCAGCTCGTCGTAGAACTCCTCGGTGGTGCGGAACTTCTGCTCGACAGAAGCGAGGATCTTCGTGCCGACCTTTTTGAACGGCTTGAAGTACTCGACGGCGTTGTCGGTGAAGTTGTCCCACTCCTGGTAGATCTGCCACGGCACCCCGGCGGCTTCGAGCCGCTCCGGGTACGTCGTCCAGTCGTAGCCCGCGTGGTCGTAGGAGTACGCCGCGTTCGAGACCGCGCGGTTCGTCGTGCTGCCCGGTTCGAAGCCGGTGGTCCCGGTCCAGAGGAAGTTCCGGTTCGGGTTGGTCGAGCCGAAGATCGAGCAGTGGTAGGCGTCGCAGATGGTGAAGGTGTCCGCGAGCTCGTACTGCAGCGCGATGTCGCGGCGCTCGTAGTACGTCATGGTCGCGGGGGTCTTGGCCGAGATCCAGCCGTTGTTCCAGCCGCGCGCCCACGCCTTGCCGCTGCCGTTCCAGCTGTGGTCGAGGTCGCCGAGGTACTGGATGTCGTCGGCGTTCCGGCCGGCGAGCTCGGCCGCCTTCCGCACCGAGAACGGCAGCACCGTGCCACCGGCGGGATTCGGCTGCTCGAACACCGATTTGCCCGAGGGCAGTTCGAGCGGATGGGTGTCGGCGAAGCCCCGGACGCCGCGCAGGTTGCCGTAGTAGTGGTCGAACGACCGGTTC
>NZ_NMQT01000033.1 GCF_002234405.1 Amycolatopsis thailandensis
AGGCCTTCACGGACATCACATACGACAGCGGCGGGAACGGTCAGGCCGTGGCGGCGGTGACGTCGAGTTCGACGAGCTGCCCGGGGTAGCCGAGCTGCGCGACGCCGAGCAGGGTGCTCGCGGTCGTGAAGGCCTCCCCGATCCCCGACTCGACGAACCGGTCCCACACGGCCGAAAGCACCTCGGCGTCCGGCGTCACCACGTAGATCACGGTGCGCACGACGTCGGCCGGGGTCGCCTTGGCGAAGGCGAGCGCGGCGGCGGTGTTCGCGACGACCTGGTCGACCTGCGCGAGCACGTCGCCTTCGACGACCTTGCCGTCTTCGGCGAGCGGGCACTGGCCCGCGAGGTGGATGTCCCGTCGTCCTTCGACGATGGTCACGTGGTGGTAGGTGGGCGTGGGGTGCAGACCGGGCGGATGGTGGCGTTGAATGGTCACGATCCGCATCCTCATCGAACCGGCTCCGGCCGGCCAACTGGATTTCCGGGGGAACCTCGCCATGCGCAGGACGATCGACTGGACCGGCGACGCGGTCACGATCATCGACCAGACCGTGCTACCCGCCGAATACCGCGTGCTCGAACTGCGCACCGTCGGCGACCTCGTCGGCGCCATCCAGCGGCTCGCGGTCCGCGGGGCACCGGCGCTCGGCGCGGCGGGCGCGCTCGGCGTGGTGCTCGCGACCCGCGCGAAAGGTGACGTCGAGGCCGAGGCACGGCGTGTCGCCCAGGCGCGGCCGACGGCGGTCAACCTGAGCTGGGGCGTCTCCCGTGCGCTCGCGAGGCTCCCGGAGGGGCCGGAAGCCGTCCTCGCCGAAGCGCTGGCGATCCTCGACGAAGACGAGCGGATCAACCACGAGGCGTCGCGGCTGGCGGCCGAAGTGGTGCTCGCGCACTGCGGGCAGAGGCCGTTGCGGCTGCTCAGCCACTGCAACGCCGGCCACCTCGCGACGGTCGCCTGGGGCAGCGCGCTCGGCGTCGTCTGGCATCTGCAGACCCGCGGCCTGGTCGAATCCGTGCTGGTCGACGAGACCCGGCCGCTGTTGCAGGGCGCCCGCCTGACCGCGTGGGAACTGGCCGAAGCCGGGGTCCCGTACCGGATCCAGCCCGACGGCGCGGCCGCCGCCGCGATGAGCCGCGGCCTGGTCGACTGCGTGCTCGTCGGCGCCGACCGGATCGCCGCCAACACCGACGTCGCCAACAAGATCGGCACCTACGGCCTGGCGATCGCGGCGAAGCACCACGGGATCCCGTTCGTGGTCGTCGCCCCTTCGTCCACTGTGGACACAGCGATGCCGGACGGCGCCGGGATCGTGATCGAGGAACGCGATCCCGGCGAGGTCCTGAGCTTCGGCGGCATACCGGTCGCACCCGAAGGCGCGGAGGTGTTCAACCCCGCCTTCGACGTCACGCCGCACGAGCTGATCACCGCGGTGGTCACCGAGCAGGGCGTGCTGCGCCCGTGAGCAGCTTGGTGAACAAGGCGTTCGTCTCCACGTCGTCGTAGTTCAGCGGCAACGTGTCGAAGTAGTAGCGGACCAGCCCGGGTTCGGTGCCCACGATCAGCCCGAAGTCGATCGTCCGCCCTTTCGCCCGCACGGTTCCGCGGTACTCCTGGAACTTCGTGCGCGGACCGGCCGCCGCCTGATCGGGCACCAGCCGGACGTCGGACATCGCGCCCGACAGCCTGCCGAGATAAGCGAGGTGGCACACCGGGTCCGTCACCGGCGTGGTCAGCCCCGGCCCGATGAACGCCGGTCCTTTCCTGGGGCAGTCGTCGGCGACGCCGGCGAACAGTTCACGGAGCGCGTCCTTTTCGATGGGGCGGAACCATTCCGTCCGATCGTGGTAGCGCCGCCCCTGGGTGACCTCGCCGTCCTTGAGCACCACCCGGTAGACGGCCGGATAGCGCACCGTCCGGCCGTCGATCACCGCTTCGTTGGCCGCCTCGTAGAAGACGGCGTCCCCGTTCACCACGATCTTCACCGGGGTGAACCGGAACGTCGGGAAAGCTCCCAGCAGGGTCCGCAGGTTGTTCTCGATGTTCGCTCTGCCTTCGATCGGCGCGGCGCTGCCCGATTCTGCCAGTGTCCCGTCGGCGGTGAAAATGCTGCCGTACAGCCGAACCCGGGCTTCCCGCGCTTCGGGAGTGTCCGAGCGCATCGCCCCGAATTCCGTCTGCTTCGTGATGAAGGCGCAGGCGGACGGCGAAACCGTGCCCTCGACCCGGTCGCCCAGCCGCCCCAGGATCGAGCAGCCTTCGTCCGCCACCGCCGTGCCGTTTCCCGTCATCGTCACTCCGAGCAGAATCGCCGCCGCACCAAGGGCTCTCTTGATCTTTCGCACTCGTTCACCTTGACAAGGCATGCCGTGCGAAGTCGATTACCCGCGAGGTAATGAGGTGCTAGGCGCTGTCCCGTAAGTCCGTCCGCGGTCTTCGCGCCCAGGCGGCCTCTGACGGCACGGGCGATCCAGCCGAGTACAACCCGGTACGAGGCTGAATCGCCCGCACCGCCAGAGACCACCTGGATCACGAAGCCCATCGAACGGACTTACAGGACAGCGCCTAGAAGGATTCCAGGCAGGACGGCTCGCGATCGGTCGCGAAGGCCGCTGTCGCCCGCGAAACCGCGCCGGCCGTCCGCTCCTTGATCCGGCCGGCCGCGGCCAGCGTGCTCGGCCGGGTGCCGCCGAGGAAGATCGCGCCGAGGTCGATCACGTCCAGGTCGAGATCCGGGGCGTCCTCCACCCGCGTCACCTCGGCGTTCCCGTCGCCGTCGGTGGTGAGCCGCCAGTTCCCGGTGTTCCACGGGCAGAAGTCGTCGTGTACGCCGAACACCAGGTCCACCGGCGCGTTGTAGCGGCGGGTGACCAGGGCGCGGTCGACGTCGACGAGCCGCACCCACAGCGAGTCGCCACCGGACCGGCTCATCTTGCGGGGATCGGCGAGGATGTGGATGAGCGGTTCGTCGAGGGCGGCGTTCAGCTCGATCGTGCCGATCAGGTCGTAGTCGAGCAGGAAGCGGTACAAAGTCGCGTACGCCCGCGGTGTGGTCGCGACGAGTTCGTGCAGCGTCAGCGTTCCGCGCGGCCCTTCCTCGTCCCAATCGCTCTTCACGCGGTAGATCGCGTAGCCGTCCGACAGCACGGCGAACTTCATCTCCGTCGAGCCCTTGTGCCGGACCTCCCGGTCGTCGAGGTTGAACTCCCATGCCGACTCGGGCCGGTCGAGCGCGCCGACCCGCAGCGGCGCCTCTTTCTCGTAGATCGCCTTGATCAGCGGGATCGCCTCCGCCCGCGCGACTTCCCGTACCCGTTCGGTTTCGAGTTCGACACCCGGCCGGAACGCGGCCTTCGACCGGAGCTTGGCGCGGTAGAACTGCGCCCCGAGGCCGTAGCCGAAGCGGGGGTAGATGACCGATTCGGACGCCCACAGCGCGGCGATCGCTTCACCGCCGTCCTCGTGCAGGCCGTGCAACTGCGCCCGCATGATCCGGGTGAGCACGCCCCGCCTGCGGTGGCCCGGGGCGACACCGATCGAAGTCACCGCGGCGATCGGCGTCTGCCCGGCACCGGGAACGGTGATCTTGCGGGTGAGCAGTTCACCCGATCCGATGAGTTCGTCTCCGTCGAAGACACCGTGCGAACGCTCAGGCTCGAACACCAGCCCTTCGCGGTATTGCAGGCCTTCCGCGTTGTCCGAGAGGAACGCCCTCACGAGCACGGAGGAGAACGCGGGCAGGTCGTCGGTGGTCAGGGTTCGGATGGCCAAGCTGTCATCGCTCACCCAGCCGTCCTACGCCGTTTCACCGACGACCGCCACGCATTAAAGGGCGACGATCAGGGCCGCGGCCCGATCACCGCACCGTTTTCCAGCACCTCGATGGCCATGGCGGGGCAGGAGTCCGCCGCGTCCAGCACCATCTCGTCCGGGTTCACCTCCCCCTCGACCACCGTCGCCGTCGCGCCTTCGAGTTCGAAGACCTCCGGCATCAACGCGGCGCACATCCCCGAGCCGATGCACGTGTTGCCATCGACCTCGACTTTCCAGCTCATGCTCACCATCCGATCGGCATGGAGCGGGGCCCCCGCACCAGCATCTGCGTCTTCCACACGATATCGCCGCCGAGGCGCAATCCGGGAAGATCTCGCAGCAAAGCGCGCAAGGCCTCTTGCAGTTCCAGCCGGGCCAGCGGGGCACCGAGGCAGTGGTGCACGCCGTGCCCGAAGCCGAGATGAGGGTTGGCTTCCCGGCCGAATTCGAGGGTTTCCGCCGAGGTGAACTGGAGCGCGTCCCGGTTGGCGGCACCGATCGCGACCATCACCGGCTCGCCCTCCTTCACCAGCACGTCACCCACTTGGACGTCTTCGGTGGCGTAGCGGGCGAACCCGGCTCCGGCACCCAGCGGGACGAAGCGCAGCAACTCCTCGACCGCGGCCGGGATCAGGTCCAGGTCCGCGCGCAGGCGGGCGAGCTGCTCCGGCTGTTCGAGCAGGGCGTAGACGAAGTTGGGGATCTGGCTGGCGGTGGTCTCGTGCCCGGCGACCAGGATGCCGATGCACATGTCGACCAGTTCCAGCTCGCTCAGCTTGTCGTGGACGTCGCGCGCTTCGATCAGCGCGGTCATCAGGTCGTCCTGCGGCTCGGCGCGGTGCTGCTCGACGAGCACGTGCATGTACGCCCGCAGCTCGTCCTGGTTGGCCATCATCTCTTCGGTGGTCAGCGGGCTGGTCGACAGCGCGGCGTCGCTCCACACGCGGAACTTCGGCCGGTCCTCGACGGGGACACCGAGCAGTTCGCAGATCACCGCGACCGGGATCGGCAGCGCGTAGTCCTCGACCAGGTCGGCGGGCTGCCCCTTGGCCTTCATGTCCTCGATCAGACCCGCCGCCAGCTCGGCGACCCGCGGCCGCAGCGTTTCGACGCGGCGCATGGTGAACGCCTTCGCGACCAGCGTGCGCAGCCGGGTGTGATCGGGCGGATCCATGCTCAGGATCCCGCCGGGCCGCCTGCCCGGCGCCATCCGAGGCTCGTCCTTGTCCACGGCCATGGCGCGGGAGAACCTCCGGTCGCCCAGCACGAGGCGCGCGTCGGCGTACCGCACGGCGAGCCAGGCCGGTTCACCGTGCGGGAGCCGGACGCGGAGCATGCCCTTGGTCTCGCGGGCGGTGGCGTAGGCCGCGTCGAGTTCGAGACCCGTGTCTTGATTGAAGGGATAAGCGACGAATTCGGTGTCGGTGGTGGTCATTTGTCCGGAAACCCCCCGGCTCGGCGGTTTGTAAGCAACTGCTTACAACGCTAGCCACGATCACGGTGAGCGTCAATGCGCCTACCGTGCGACGCCCCGCTAGCCTGTGCGGACCCGGGGAGGCTCGATGACGGAAGAACCGCAGGCCCGCAGGCGCGACGCGGCCGCGACCAAGGCGGCCTTGCTCGACGCGGCGGCCGCGCTGTTCGCCGAACGCGGCTTCGACCGGACGACGGTGCGGGACATCGCGAAGCTCGCCGGAGCCAACCAGGCACTGCTGTTCCGCTACTTCGGTTCGAAGGACGCGCTCTTCGAGGAGGTCCTGGCGCGCGGCGGACGCGAGCAGATCGCCACCACCCCACCGGGCGAACTGCTCGGAACGGCGTTGCGCAGCATGCTGGAGTCCGACACCGGCCGTGATCGCACGCTCGACGCCTACCTGCGTTCGACGGGGCACGACAGCGCGGCGGCCGCGGTCCGGCGGCAGCTCGGCGAGGAGTACGCGAAGGTGCTCGCCACGCTGACCGACGCCGACGACGCGGACCTGCGGGCCGACCTCATCCTCGCCTGGTTGCTCGGGATCGGCCTGGTCCGCGAGATCACCGGCAAGGAACCGCTGGCCAGCGCGGATCCCGAAGACGTCTGCCGTCTCGTGCTCGGCGCGGCGCGGACGCTGCTGGAGCGCAGCGGGTAATCGCGTCGCCGTCTCCGGCCCGCTGTTCTACGGTCGGTGCGTGATCTCGTTCCCGCCCGCCGGCACCGAAGCCGAGTTCGACGCGCTGACCAGGCAAGACCTGCTTCCGGCGGTGACGTCGCTAATTGGGTCGCTCGGTCTCGGCGAGGTCGTCCCGTTCACCGAGGGCTCGCTGCCGGTGTACGCCGTCGGTGACGATCTGGTGCTCAAGCTGTTCCCGCCGGTGCATCTCGACGAACTCCCCACCGAGCGGACGATGCTCGAGGTCCTGCACGGGAAGCTGCCGATCCCGACCCCCGCCGTGCACGGCGTCGGCGAACGGGACGGCTGGGGCTACGTGCTCATGGAGCGCCTGCGCGGCGAAACGCTGAAGGACGCCTGGCCGAAACTGTCCGCAGAGGACCGGAACCGGCTCGCTCCCGAGCTCGGCGAGGCACTGGCCGCCCTGCACTCGCTGCGAAACCCGCGTCTCGACGTCCTCGATCCGCCGGACTGGGCCACCTTCGTCGCCGAACAGCGCGCGAACGTCGTCGAGCATCACCGGCGGACCGGGCTCGACGAAAGCTGGATCGCGCGGATCCCGGCGTTCCTCGACTCCGTCGACCTGGGCAGCCCGCCCGTCGTCCCGCTGCACACCGAGTTCATGCGCGACCACCTCATGGTCACCCACGACGGTGAACGGCCGCGGCTGACCGGGCTCTTCGACTTCGAACCGGCGATGCGGGGCGCGGCCGAATACGACTTCGTCGCCGTCGGCCTGTTCGTTTCCGGCGGGGACAAGGACTTCCTGCGGCGCCTGCTCGCCGGGTACGGCTCCGAACCGGACGAGGAGTTCTCCCGGCGCTGTCTGGCGTACGCGTTTTTGCACGTCTACAGCAATTTCACGTGGTACCTCAAGGTTCTTCCGGCGCCGGAGGAAGCTACGCCGGACGCCCTCGCGCGCGCCTGGTGGTGAACTGCCCCTTGTTGCTCCCGTGGGTGGCCAGCGGGGTGAAGGGGACTTTCCCTTCATCTCACGCGCGGAAAGTCCCCTTCACCCCAGGTCTCGCGGTCGTTGCGGACGGGTGGAGCCCCGGAGGTTGTGAAAGCCACTTTCGCAACCTTCAACGTTGCGAAAGTGGCTTTCACAACACCAGGCGCGCCGGACAGCGTGGACGGCACGTGTGCTCAGACGGACGACACGCGTGGCCAGATGGACGACACGCGGTCGGACTCACCTGTCTCCGAGTGTCGTCCGTCCAATCACGCGTGTCGTCCGTCTGATCACGGGTGTCGTCCCATCGGTCACGCGAAACCGCTCGACCGCAGGTACCTGGGACACGCCGCATCGCCATTCACGAGGGCGGCAGCGCGCGCCGCAGCAACTCCGCCAGATGCACGGCCCGCCGCCCGTCGAGCTGCTCGATCTGCGTCCGGCAGCTGAAGCCGTCCGCGACCACTTCGGTGCCGTCGGCCGCGGCGCGGATCGCGGGCAGCATGCGGTCTTCGGCGCAGGCGACGGAGACGTCGTAGTGCCCGCGTTCGAAGCCGAAGTTTCCCGCCAATCCACAGCAACCGGAATCCATTGTGGAATTGTGGACACCCGCGGCGCGCATCGCGGCCTCGTCGGCGTCGAAGCCGAGCACGGCGTGCTGGTGACAGTGCACCTGACTCAGCGTTTCGACGTCCAGCGACCGGAATTCCAGCGGCGAGTCCTCGACGAGTTCGGCGAAGGTGCGGGTGCGCTCGGCGAGTAGTTCGGCCACCGGGTCACCGGGCAGGAGGGCCGCCAGGTCACCGCGGAACAGCGCCGTGCAACTCGGCTCCAGCCCGGCCACCTGATATCCCGCCCGCAAGTACGGTTCGAGGACGGAAAGCGTGCGGCGCAACACGTTCTTCGCCACATCCAGCTGTCCGGTGGACACCCAGGTGAGGCCGCAGCACACGCCTCGATCGGGCAGGACGACGTCGTAGCCCGCCGCGGTGAGCACCTCGGCCGCGGCGTCGAGGACGTCCGGGGTGAGGTAGTTGTTGAACGAATCCGGCCACAGCACCACCCGTCGCGGGCCGGTCGCCCAGCGTTTGAGATCCGCGCGGCGCCGCGTGAACGGCGCCGGAGCGAACGTCGGCAGGTCCCGTTCCGGCGCGATCCCGCCGAACTTCTTCAGCAGACCGGAGAACCGGCGCGACATGGTGTTCGCCGGCCGCGGCGCGAGCGAGGCCGCGCGCAGCCACACCGGGAGCCAGCCCATCGAGTAGTGCGACGCCGGGCGCAGCCGCCCCTTGTGGTGCTGGTGCAGGAATTCCGCCTTGTAGGTCGCCATGTCGACGTCGACCGGGCAGTCGGACAGGCAGCCTTTGCACGACAGGCAGAGATCCAGCGCTTCGGCGACCTCTTCCGAACGCCAGCCGTCGGTGATCAGTTCGCCGTTCACCATCTCGGCGAGCAGATGAGCGCGACCCCGCGTCGAATGCTTCTCCTCGCGCGTGGCGCGGTAGCTCGGGCACATCACGCCCGCGCCGGTGGTGTTGCGGCATTTCCCGACCCCGACGCAGCGCCGCATCGCCTGTCCGAAGCTCCCCTGATCCTCCGGGTACGCGAGCGCGGTGACGTCTTCGAGCTCGATCGGCGCGCGGCGCACCCGGAGATCGGCGTCGACCGGCCGCGGATTCACCAGGATGCCGGGGTTCATCTTGCCCGCCGGATCGAAGATCCCCTTGAATCGCGCGAAAAGCGCGATCATCTCGGGACTGTACATCCGGGAGAGCAGTTCCGAGCGGGCCTGGCCGTCGCCGTGTTCTCCGGACAGCGAGCCGCCGTGCGCGGCGACCAGGTCGGCCGCCTCTTCGAGGAACGAACGGAACCCGGCGATCCCTTGCGGGGTAAGCAGATCGAAGTCCAGCCGCAGATGCAGGCAGCCTTCGCCGTAATGGCCGTACACCACGCTTTTGCGGCCGTGCTCGCGCATGAGCTGCTTGAACTCCCGCAGGTAGGCGCCCAAACGCGCGGGCGGGACGGCCGCGTCCTCCCAGCCTGGCCAGGCTTCCTCTCCCCCGGCCAGCCGGGTCGCGAGGCCGGCGCCTTCCTCCCGGATCCGCCACAGCCGCTTCTGCGCGGCCGCGTCGTCGAGCAGCGCGGATCCGGTCAGCGCGCCGCGCAGGCCGTCGATCAGGCCGCGCGCCCGGTCAGGATCTTCCATCTCGACGAACAGCCAGGCACCGCCCGGCGGGAGCCCCTCGGCGCGGCCCGGCTCCAGCAGCGCGACGAGGTGCGCGTCGACCCCCTCGACGGTCAGCGGCGACCACGGCAGGATCGCCGGGACGGCGTCGGCCGCGGCGATGTCGGACTCGAACCCGAGCACCGCGAGCACCTTGCGTTTCGGCACCTCGGCCAGCGAAACCGTCGCCCCCAGCACGGTGACGCAGGTGCCCTCGCTACCGACCAGGGCCTTGGCGACGTCGAAACCGTTCTCCGGCAACAGGTGTTCCAGCCCGTACCCGGACACGCGCCTGCCGAAGGAGGACAGTTCGGTGCGCAGCAACGCCAGGTTGTCCCGCACGAGCGCGCGGAGTTCGGAGAAGACGCGCCCTTCGGTGCCGGGCCTGGCCGCCCGTGCGTCCACTTCGGACGGTGAGGCGGGGCCGACGGTCAGCCGGGTGCCGTCGTAGAGCAGCACGTCCAGCTCGCGGACGACGTCGACGGTGCGGCCGTAGGCGACCGAATGCGATCCGCAGGCGTTGTTGCCGATCATCCCGCCGATCGTGCAGCGCGAATGCGTCGACGGATCAGGCCCGAACCGGAGCCCGTGCGGCGCGGCGAGCGCCTGGAGGTGGTCGAGGACGGTTCCGGGCTCGACCCTGGCCGTCCGCGCTTCGGGATCGAGGCCGAGGACGCCGCCGAGATGCCGTGACGTGTCGATCACGACGCCGGGGCCGCACGAGTTGCCCGCGACGCTGGTGCCGCCGCCGCGGGCGATCACCGGCAGCCCGGCCTCGCGGCAGGCGGCGACGGCCGCGATGACCTCGTCGACGCTCCGCGGCAGCACCACGCCCTTCGGCACGTGCCGGTAGTTGGAGGCATCGGTCGTGTACAGCGCCAGTGTCGCGGCGTCCGCCAGGATCTCCACGGAGTCCATTCAAGACAACCGGGGGCCCGGACGCACAGCCGGACCCTCTCCAGCCGGGTATGTCCGAAAGCCGCTCCGGTATGCGATCGTGAGCGCGTGACGCCGAGACGGCACGTCGCCGAAGACCTCGCCGCCGAGCACAACGCGGTGCTCGGCGGGCTTCTTCGCGAGCGCGAAGAGCTGCTCGCGACCCTCGACAGGGTGGCGGCGCTCAACGGCACGGCGCGGCTGATCCGCGAGTCGATCGGCACGCATTCCGGCTTCGTCGCCGAGCTGACCGCGCCCGAACAGGCGGTGATCCGCTGGCTGTCGGGCCTGCGCACGGACGCGCTGCAGGACCTCGCCGTGCCGGTCGGCCAGGGCATCGGCGGCCGGGTGCTCGCGCTGGGCAGGCCGGTCCGGGTCAACGACTACGTCAGCTCGCCGAGCATCACCCACCAGTTCGACGCACAGGTCCGCGGCGAGGGGCTCGCCGCGATGATCGCCGTCCCGATCTTCAACGGGACCAAGACCGTCGCCGTCGCGTACGCCGCCATGCGCGAGCCCCGCGACTTCGGCGACGACGCGGTCCAGTCCCTCGAAGACATCGCCGGTGAGGCGGCCCGGGCGCTGAAGCTGGCATCAGTCGCCGAGTCCGACCGTGAGACGGCCCTGTCCGCCGAACGGCTCCGGATGCAGAGCGCGCTGCACGATTCGGTCGGCGCGCTGCTGTTCTCCATCGGCGTCCAGGTCCGGAACCTGCACGAGGACATCAGCGACAACCCGGCGCTCGAATCACGGTTGCGGCGGCTCGAGGGCGACGTTTCGGCGGCGTCGCGAGCGCTGCGCGAGTCGCTGCTCGCGCTGTCGGAGTCGAGTCCGGAACGCGCGCTGCCGGTGGAACTGGCCGAGCACTGCCGCTCGTTCCAGGCCCGCTGCGGTGTTCCGGCGCGGTTCGTCCAGCTCGCGCCGGTGCCGCGACTGGACGCCGAACGGACCGGCCTGCTCGTGGCCGCCGTCCGGGAGGGCCTGCTCAACGTCGAGAAACACGCCGGCGCGCTGTCCGTCGTGGTCAGCCTGCTGCCCAGCGACGACGGCGTGCAGGTGGTCGTCGCCGACGACGGGACCGGTCATCGCGCCGAAGAAGCCGACGAACCCGGCACCGGGATGGGGCTGCGCGCGCTGGCCGAACGCGCCGCGCGGCTGGGCGGCCGGGTCAGCCTGGTCCGCGACGAGGACGACGGCTGCACGCTGCGCGCTTGGGTGCCGGAACCGTGCCGCCGCCGGTGACCGTGCTCGTCGTGGACGACCATCCGGTGGTCCGCGACGGGGTGAGCCTGCTGCTGCGCCACGACCCGGCGATGACCGTGGTCGGCTCGGCCGAGACCGGCCGGTCCGCGATCCGGCGGGCGGGTGAGCTGGAACCGGCGTTGATCCTGCTGGACCTGCGGCTGCCGGACATGCTCGCGCCCGAGGTCGTCGCCGAACTCCGCCGGGTGCACCCGGCCGGGCGGATCGTGGTGTTCACCGCGCACGGCGACCATCAGGGAGTACGGGCCGCGCTGGACTCCGGGGCGCACGGCTGCCTGCTCAAGGACGTCGCCGGGACGGATCTGGTGGCGGCGTTGCGGCAGGTGCTCAAGGGTGAGCGTGTCGTCGACCCGCGCATCTTCCCCGACGACGGTCAGCGGTCCGACGCGCTGGCCCGCAGTGGCCTGACGCGGCGCGAGTACGAGGTTTTACGACTCGCGGCGCAGGGGCAGACGAATCCGGAGATCGCGGAGTCGACCGGGCTGGCGCGGAACACGGTGAAGACCTACTTGCAGTCCGCGCTGCACAAGCTCGGCGCGCGGAACCGGGTCGAAGCCATCGGCAAAGCCTCCGAAGCCGGCCTCCTCTAGCCCCACCCTCCCGCGTTTCGTCCTCTGAATGCGGTAATTCGGCGGCGAACTACTGATCCACGTCGCCGCGCAGGTCGTCGAACAGCTCCACGCATTCCTGGTGGATCGTTTGTCGCAGCGCAAAGAGATCGTCGGGTTCCGGAGTTCGATCATTTTCCGGCGTCTGCGCAAGACCGAGCTGGAACCGCTTCCGCGCCGAATACCAGGGGACAGCCCTTAAGTGGGTACCCGGGAATACGCGACTCGCCACCCCTAAGTCCGCCCGAAATCCACGACTTCGCACCGGAGAAGACGGAAACTGTCGGGGTTGTGGGTTTCACTGTCAACAGCGGAACAGAAAGGAGGCACGCCATGGACGTTCGGACAGAGCTGAACCATCGTGAGCGGGCCACCCTGAGAGCCGTGGCCGAGGGCCACGCCGAGATCAGCTGCAGCTGCGAGCCGGACCTGTTCGTCGACGGCCTCGCCTGCTGCGACCAGCACACCGCGCATCGCCTCGCCCACCTGGGCCTGGTGGCGCCCGCCAGGGGCGGCCGATGGGGCGAGCGCGTTCCCGCCCTGCTCACCGAGGCCGGGTCGATGGCGCTGGGCGGCCTCGCGAGCCCTGGGGTGGCCGCTTAAACGAGTTGCCCGGGCGCTCTCCGAGGGGCCACGCTTCACGGATGCGTGTCTTTCTGGAGACCGAGCGGCTCCTGCTGCGGCAGTTCACCGGCGCCGACGTCGACGACCTGTTCGCGCTCTACGACAACCCCGAGGTCATGCGATATCTCAACGGGGGCGAACCCGCCGATCGGGCGGAGATCGAAAACCGTGACCTTCCCGCCTTTCTCGATTACTACGAGCGTTTCCCCGGTTACGGGTTCTGGGCGGCGATCGAGAAATCCGGCGGAGTATTTCTGGGGTGGTTCCATTTCCGTCCGTTGCGTGGTCATCGCACGGACGATCCCGAACTGGGGTACCGGCTGAACCGGTCGTCCTGGGGCAAGGGGTATGCGACCGAAGGATCACTCGCGCTGCTGGAGAAGGGGTTCACCGAATTCGGGGCGACGCGGATCTGGGCGGCGACCATGGCGGTGAACCTGGGCTCCCGGCGGGTGATGGAGAAGATCGGGATGCGGCACGTCCGGACCTTCCACGAGCACTTCGACGACCCGATCCCCGGCACCGAGGAGGGCGAGGTCGAGTACGCCATCACCCTGGACGAGTGGCGTGCCCGCCCCCGCCCGCATTCAGAGGACTAAACGCACGGGGTGGGGAGCCAGGTTTCGCCGATGTCCTCGGTGAGAGCCTCCCCGCCGGTCAGGTCCGCCAGCCAGGCGTGGAAGGCGTCCCCCTGATCCGGCGCGAGACCGACGTCGAAGTGCGCGACGTCCTCGAACCGCGTCGCGTGCAGCAGGTACGGCGACGAGCGGATGTCGTTCTCCAGCCGTCCGGCCCGGTCGTAGTCGACGACGACCTCCACCAGCCGCAGCCGCCGGTACTCCCGCACCCCGATGGCGTCGACGGCTTCCGAGACGGCCTGCCCGTACGCGCGGATGAGGCCGCCGGCGCCGAGCAGCACCCCGCCGAAGTACCGGGTCACCACCGCGACGGTGTCGGTCAGCTCGCGGCGGCGGAGCACCTCCAGCATCGGCGTGCCCGCCGTGCCCGCGGGCTCACCGTCGTCACTGGACCGTTGAGTGCGCCCATCGGCGCCCAGCACGAACGCGTGACAGTGGTGCCGGGCCGCCGGATCGGCCTTCTTCCGGGCGGCGATCACCTCCCTGGCGGCCCGTTCCGAGGCGACCGGGGCGAGGGCACAGAGGAAGCGCGAGCGCCGTATTTCGATCTCGTTGACGCCCGAGCCCGCCACGGTGAGATAACGATCCGCCATCGGCCCAGCCTCTCAAACCGGGCGGACCACTCTGCCGTTCGGGCGATCCGATGGTCACCTCGGGTCACCGCGAGACCGGTGAAACCCACTCCACTGCGCGATCCGGGTCACACTTCCGGGTGACGTGAGCGATCGTTTACGCTGGTCAGCACGCCGATGCCCCACTCAGTGGACATGTCATTCCAGCCAGTGGGCAGATGATGTTTGAAGTCAACGCCCGCGTGGCATTTCCCACCCCGACCAAGCGACGTATGTCTATAACAGCGATTTCACACTATCGTCATAAGACCGGCGAACCCGGGAGTAACACGTGTACCCGTCGGCCGCCCACCACAGTGGCCAGACGACACCCACGTGCACAGCAGTACCGATAAGCGCATCGGCCGCCCAGTGCAGTGCGGCTCTACGAAGCCTGCCCCCGTTTCGCGGGCGGGATCGTTCCCTCTCGACTGACCATCGCGGTCCCGGACCACTTCGTTAACTGGTTCCCTGGTGAACCACCCGAACGGAGTGGTACCGGTCGCGCCGACGCCTTGGGAGGCGGCCAGCCGTGACCCACCATGCCAGCAACAAGGGCAGCAAGGCCCCCGAAGGCCTGTATGACCCGGAGTTCGAGCACGACGCCTGCGGTGTCGCGTTCGTCGCCGATCTCTCCGGAAAACGCGATCACGGCATCGTCGCCAAAGCGCTGATCGCGCTGCGGAACCTGGAACATCGCGGAGCCCGCGGCGCCGACCCGGAGACCGGTGACGGCGCCGGGATCCTCATCCAGGTCCCCGACGAGTTCTATCGCGAGGTCGTCGACTTCGACCTCCCCGAGCCGGGCGCCTACGCCGTCGGCACGGCTTTCCTTCCGCAGGACGAAATCCAGCGCGGCCGGGCGATGACGACCATCGAGCGCGTCGCCGCCGAAGAGGACATGCGCGTGCTCGGCTGGCGCGACCTTCCCGTCCACACGGAACACGTCGGGACGGGCGCGGCCGAGACCATGCCGCATTTCAGCCAGCTGTTCCTGGCCGGGCGGCAGGAAACACTGTCGGGCCTCGCCCTGGAACGCGCCGCGTTCGTGGTGCGCAAACGCGCCGAGCACGAACTGGCCGAGGACGACGTCTACTTCCCGAGCCTGTCCTCGCGGACCATCGTCTACAAAGGAATGCTCACCGAGCCGCAGGTCGAGAAGTTCTTCGCCGACCTCACCGACGAGCGCGTCACCAGTGCCATCGGCCTGGTGCACTCCCGCTTCTCCACCAACACCTTCCCGTCGTGGCCGCTGGCGCACCCGTACCGGTACGTCGCCCACAACGGTGAGATCAACACCCTGCGCGGCAACCGGAACTGGATGGACGCGCGGGAAGCGCTGCTCGAATCCGACCTGATCCCCGGCGACCTCAAGCGGATCTACCCGATCATCACCCGCGGCGCGAGCGACTCGGCGTCCTTCGACGAGGTACTGGAACTGCTGCACCTCGGCGGCCGGTCGCTGCCGCACGCGGTGCTGATGATGATCCCGGAGGCCTGGGAGAACCATCAGGAGATGGACCCCGCGCGCCGCGCGTTCTACGAGTTCCACTCGACGCTGATGGAACCGTGGGACGGCCCCGCGCTGGTCTCCTTCACCGACGGCACCCAGATCGGCGCGGTGCTCGACCGCAACGGCCTGCGCCCGGCCCGGTACTGGGTCACCGAGGACGGCCTCGTCGTGCTCGCCAGCGAGGTCGGCGTGCTGGAGCTGGAGCAGTCCACGATCGTCCGCAAAGGACGATTGGAGCCGGGCCGCATGTTCCTCGTCGACACCGCCGCCGGGCGGATCGTCGAGGACGAGGAGATCAAGAACGAGCTCGCCACCGCGCACCCGTACGACGAATGGGTCGAGGACGGGCTTCTCCCGCTCGAAGGGCTTCCCGCGCGGGAGCGCGAGATCCCGCCGCACGCCGCGCTCGTGCGCCGCCAGCAGGCTTTCGGCTACACCGAAGAGGAACTCGACGTCCTGCTCGAACCGATGGCCCGCACCGGCGCGGAGCCGATCGGCTCGATGGGCAACGACTCCCCCATCGCGTCGCTGTCCAGCCGCCCGCGGCTGCTCTTCGACTACTTCATCCAGCTCTTCGCCCAGGTGACCAACCCGCCGTTGGACGCGATCCGCGAAGAACTGGTCACCTCGCTCGGCACCCAGCTCGGCGCCGAGCCGAACCTGCTCGTCTCCGACGCGAAGTCGTGCCGCCGCATCGTGCTGCCGTTCCCCGTGCTGGACAACGACGAGCTCGCGAAGCTGGTGCACGTCAACGACGACGGCGACCTTCCCGAGTTCCAGGCAGTCACGGTGCAGGGCACCTACGACGTCCACGGTGGCGGCGAGGCGCTCGTGCGGCGGCTCGACGAGATCCGCGCCGAGGTGTCCGCGGCCATCGCCGAGGGCGCCCGGCTGATCGTGCTGTCCGACCGCGGGATCGACGAAGACCACGCGGCCATCCCGTCGCTGCTGCTCACCGGCGCCGTCCATCACCACCTGGTCCGGGAGAAGACCCGCACGCAGGCCGGCCTCATCGTCGAGGCGGGCGACGCGCGCGAGGTGCACCACATCGCGCTGCTGATCGGCTACGGCGTCGCGGCGGTGAACCCGTACCTGGCGATGGCGACCGTCGAGGAGATGGCCGATCAAGGCCTGATCCCCGGCTCCACCGCCAAGCAGGCCACCGCGAACCTGATCAAGGCGCTCGGCAAGGGCGTCCGCAAGACGATGTCGAAGATGGGTGTGTCCACAGTGGCCTCCTACACCGGCGCGCAGATCTTCGAGGCGGTCGGGCTCGGCGACGAGATCATCCAGGACTGCTTCACCGGCACCACTTCCCGGCTCGGCGGCGTCGGCTTCGACACCATCGCGCTGGAGGTCGCCGAGCGGCACCGCCGGGCGTTCCCGCGTGACGGGTTCCGCGCCAACCACCGCGAGCTGGAGACCGGCGCGGACTATCAGTGGCGCCGCGAGGGCGAACCGCATCTGTTCAACCCTCAGACGGTGTTCAAGCTCCAGCACTCCACTCGTGCCGGGAAGTACGAGGTCTTCAAGGAGTACACGAAGTCCGTCGACGATCAGGCGCAGAAGCTGTACACGCTGCGCGGGCTGTTCGACTTCAAGATCGGCAAGCGGCCGGCCGTGCCGATCGAAGAGGTCGAGCCGGTCTCCGAGATCGTCAAGCGATTCGCCACCGGCGCCATCTCCTACGGCTCGATCTCGTCGGAGATGCACGAAACCCTGGCCATCGCGATGAACCGGCTCGGCGGCAAGTCGAACACCGGTGAGGGCGGCGAGGATCCGGACCGGCTCTACGACCCGGAGCGCCGTAGCGCGGTCAAGCAGGTCGCGAGCGGCCGGTTCGGCGTCACCAGCGAGTATCTCGTCAACGCCGACGACATCCAGATCAAGATGGCGCAGGGCGCGAAGCCCGGCGAGGGCGGCCAGCTGCCCGGCGCGAAGGTGTACCCGTGGATCGCCAAGACGCGGCACTCCACGCCGGGGGTCGGGCTCATCTCCCCGCCGCCGCACCACGACATCTACTCGATCGAGGACCTGGCGCAGCTGATCCACGACCTCAAGAACGCCAACCCGGCCGCACGTATCCACGTGAAGCTCGTGTCCGAGGTCGGCGTCGGCACGGTCGCGGCCGGCGTTTCCAAGGCGCACGCGGACGTCGTGCTCATCTCCGGGCACGACGGCGGTACGGGCGCTTCCCCGCTTTCGTCCATCAAGCACGCGGGCGGCCCGTGGGAACTCGGGCTCGCCGAGACGCAGCAGACGCTGCTGGCCAACCGCCTGCGCGACCGGATCGTCGTGCAGACCGACGGCCAGCTCAAGACCGGCCGCGACGTCGTCATCGCCGCGCTGCTGGGTGCCGAGGAGTTCGGTTTCGCGACCGCGCCCCTGGTGGTGTCCGGCTGCATCATGATGCGCGTGTGTCACCTCGACACCTGCCCGGTCGGCGTCGCGACGCAGAACCCCAAGCTGCGCGAGAAGTTCAGCGGCAAGGCCGAGTACGTGGTGAACTTCTTCGAGTTCATCGCGCAGGAGGTCCGGGAGTACCTGGCGGAGCTGGGTTTCCGGTCCATCGCCGAGGCCGTCGGCCACGCGGAGATGCTCGACAAGCGCAAGGCGATCGACCACTGGAAGGCCGCCGGTCTCGACCTGACGCCGATCTTCCACGTGCCCGACACCGCGCCCGCCGGTCTGCGTCACCAGCAGACGGTGCAGGACCACGGGCTGGAGAAGGCGCTCGACAACACGCTGATCCAGCTCGCCGAGGGCGCGCTGTCGTCCGGGGACAAGGTGCGGCTGGAGCTTCCGGTCCGCAACGTGAACCGGACCGTCGGCACCATGCTCGGTCACGAGCTCACCAAGCGGTGGGGTGGCGAAGGCCTGCCGGACAACACGATCGACGTCACCTTCACCGGGACCGCCGGTCAGTCGTTCGGCGCGTTCGTGCCCAAGGGCATCACCTTGCGGCTGTTCGGTGACGGCAACGACTACGTCGGCAAGGGCCTGTCCGGTGGGCGGCTCATCGTGCGGCCGCCCGAGGTGGCGCGGTACGACGCCGAAGAGCACATCATCGCGGGCAACGTGATCGGCTACGGCGCGACCAGCGGCGAGATCTTCATCCGCGGCAAGGTCGGCGAGCGGTTCTGCGTGCGCAACTCGGGCGCGCTGGCCGTCGTCGAAGGCGTCGGCGACCACGGTTGCGAGTACATGACCGGCGGTCGTGTGGTCGTGCTCGGGAGCATCGGCCGCAACTTCGCGGCCGGGATGTCGGGCGGCGTCGCGTACGTGCTGGATCTGCCCGCGCACCGCACGAACCCGGAGATGGTCGACATCGACCCGCTGGATTCGTCCGATGTGGACTTCCTGCGCGAGGCGCTCGAAAAGCATTACGACGAAACGGAGTCCGCGGTGGCGCGCACGCTGCTCGCCGACTGGGACGCCGCCGTCGACCGGTTCGGCAAGGTCATGCCGAAGGACTACAAGCGGGTGCTCGCCGCTCAGGCCGAGGCCGAGCGTGACGGGCGTGACGTGAACGAGGCGATCATGGAGGCCGCACATGGCTGACCCCAAGGGCTTTCTGACCACCACTCGCGAGACGCCGAAGAGCCGTCCCGTCGACCTGCGCCTGATGGACTGGCGCGAGGTGTACGAGGACTTCGCGACGACGAAGCTGCAAAAGCAGGCCGGGCGCTGCATGGACTGCGGTATCCCGTTCTGCCACCAGGGCTGCCCGCTCGGGAACCTCATCCCCGAGTGGAACACGCTGACCTGGCGCGACGATTGGCGTGAAGCGGCCGAACGGCTGCACGCGACCAACAATTTCCCGGAGTTCACCGGGACCCTCTGCCCGGCGCCGTGCGAGACGGCGTGTGTGCTCGGGATCAACGACGATCCCGTCACCATCAAGCGGGTCGAGATCTCGATCATCGACCGGGCCTTCGAAGAAGGCTGGGTCACGCCGCAGGAGCCGGTCGCGAAGACCGGCAAGAAGGTGGCGGTGGTCGGATCCGGGCCGTCGGGACTCGCCGCGGCGCAGCAGCTCACGCGCGCGGGCCACAGTGTCGTGGTCTTCGAGCGGGCCGACAAGATCGGCGGGCTGCTGCGCTACGGCATCCCCGAGTTCAAGATGGAGAAGCACCGGCTCGACCGCCGCCTCGACCAGATGCGGGCCGAAGGCACGGAGTTCCGGACCTCGGTGAACGTCGGCGTCGACCTCACCGTCGAGGAACTGAAGTCGTCCTACGACGCCGTGGTCCTCGCCGGCGGCGCGACCGCGTGGCGCGACCTGCCGATCGACGGCCGTGAGCACGCCGGTATCCACCAGGCGATGGAGTTCCTGCCGCACGCCAACCGGGTCGCGTCCGGTGACCTGGACGTCACGCCGATCAGCGCCGAGGGCCTCGACGTCGTCGTCATCGGCGGCGGCGACACCGGCGCGGACTGCGTCGGGACCTCGCACCGCCAGGGCGCGAAGTCGGTCACGCAGCTGGAGATCATGCCGAAGCCGCCGCTCGCGCGCTCCGACGCGCACCCGTGGCCGACGTACCCGATGATCTACCGCGTCTCGTCCGCGCACGAGGAGGGTGGCGAGCGGCTGTACTCGGTCAACACCCAGGAGTTCGCCGCCGACGCCAATGGCCGGGTGCGGGCGCTGAAGCTGGTCGAGGTGCGCAACGAGGGCGGCAAGTTCGTCCCGGTGCCCGGAACGGAACGCGAACTGCCCGCGCAGCTGGTGCTGCTCGCGATGGGCTTCGTCGGCCCGGAGCGGGAAGGCCTGCTGGAGGCGCTCGACGTCGAGCTGGACCAGCGCGGCAACGTCGCCCGCGACAAGTCGTTCAAGACCAGCGTCGACAACGTGTTCGTGGCGGGCGACATGGGCCGAGGCCAGTCGCTCATCGTGTGGGCGATCGCCGAAGGCCGCTCCGCCGCGGCCGGGGTGGACGCGTTCCTCACCGGACGGGACGTGCTGCCCGCTCCGATCGCTCCGACCGACCGGCCGCTCACCTAGGCTCTCCTGCCGGTTTAGTACGTGAAGGCCCCCTTCATTGCGTCTAGCGCAGTGAAGGGGGCCTTCACGTACTTCGGGCAAGGTCGCTGAAGGCCGAGTTTCCTCGGCGGAGCCGAGGGAAGGGGGCCTTCACGCGCGGCTTTCGTGGCTACTGATGCGTGTGGGGCGGAAGTGGCGATCATGCAGGTAGTGAAGGCCTCCTTCCTTACCTTCAAGGTAGGGAAGGAGGCCTTCACGGACCGGACCTGTCAACAACGGCAGCAGCCAGAGGCCAGTAGATACCTGACCCCTTGGCCCTGACACGAATCGCCACTTACGGCTACCTCGGCCGGCTCGATCCCGGCAGCTCGCCCTGGCACACAGCGTGAAGGGTCGAGTTTCCTCGGCGGACGTGGCGACCGCCGATTCCGGATCCGCGGCCACCCCGGCCGACTCGGTCCTGGCGCATTTAGTCCTCTGCTTGCGCTGGTTCGACGACGAACTATCGCAAGTAGAGGACCGAATGCGTTCCGTAGTCGTCGCATTGGTCCTTTCGAGTGAAAGAACCGCCGGAAGTGCATACTTGAGGGTGATCACAGCGGGGTTTCGGTATCGGTTGTATCAAGGAGTAAGTCCCCGCCCGGCGGTGGGGACCGGCAAGACCTGCCGGGGCCGCCGGACCGGGGTTCCCAAGGAGGGGGTTCCTTGTCATGCCCGTTGATCTGAGTATTCCCTTGGAATGGAAGACGGCGACCGGCGACGCCGCGAAGATGCTCGACGAACTTCAGCCGAACATCCTCAAACCGCATGCTCGCGACCATTTCACCGCGCTTTTCCTCCGTTTCTCGGAGGAGAAGACCGCGAAAAAGTTCCTCGCGTCGCTCGTCCCGCTGATGAAGTCGGCGAAGACCCACCTGACCGAGGTCGAGCGCTTCAAGACGGAGGGCGTGAAGGGGTCGCCCTACGTCGGCGCGGGGTTGACCGTGGCGGGCTACCGTTTCCTGAAAGTCGAGGCGCCACAAGACGAAGCCTTCCGTCGCGGCATGCGCACCCAGGACACCCGCGACAAGCTGAACGACCCGCCTCGCTCCACCTTCGACAGTGGGTATCACGACGAGATCCACGCCGTCGTCATCGTCGCCGACGCGGCCGACGCACCGATGACCGCGCGCCGGAACGCGGTTCTCGCGTTGATTCCGTCGACGATTTCCGTCGTCGCCGAGGAAACCGGACTCGGCCGGGTGAATTCCCACGGCGAGGGGATCGAACATTTCGGCTACGTCGACGGCCGGAGTCAGCCGCTCTTCCTGGTCGAAGACATCCACGCGGAAAAGACGGGAACGGACGGCGTCAGCGTCTGGGATCCGAGCGCGCCCTTGAACCAGGTGCTCGTCCCCGACCGCGCCGCCCCTGAACCGGGGGCGCATTTCGGCAGTTACTTCGTTTTCCGCAAATTGGAACAGAACGTGCGGCGATTCAAGCAGGCGGAAGAAGCGCTCGCCGACCAATTGGGTCTCGTCGGTGAAGACCGCGAGCGCGCGGGCGCGATGATCGTCGGCCGATTCGAGGACGGCACACCGCTGACCGCGCAACGGCAAGAGGGCGCGGAAAGCCCGGTACCGAACAACTTCGACTACGGAAGTGACATCTCCGGCACCAAATGCCCGTTCCAGGCCCACATCCGGAAGACGAACCCGCGCGGCAGCGGCGGGGCGGAGCCGCCTCCGCGGGAACGTCTGCACCTGATGGCGCGGCGGGGCGTGCCCTACGGCGAGCGGGCCGACGACCCGAACGCCGATCTGCCGCCGTCGGCCCGGCCGAGCGGCGGGGTCGGGCTGCTGTTCATGGCGTTCAATTCGGCGCTGGGCAACCAGTTCGAGTTCACGCAGGAGACCTGGGCGAACAACCCGGGGTTCCCGATCCCCGCGGTCGGGGTCAAGCCGCCGGGTCTCGATCCGGTCATCGGACAGGGCCCGCGTCCGGAATCCGTCTACACCAAGGACTGGGCGGGAAGCCGGACGGTGACGGCGGATCCGTTCCCGCAGGCGGTGACGCTGAAGGGCGGCGACTACTTCTTCATGCCGTCACTCGCGTTCCTGCGCGCACTCGGCAAGGGCTGATTCTTCACGCACTGTGGCCGGTTCCGGTGACCGAATGGCGGACTATCCGCTAAACGTCACCGGAACGGGCGCAAAGCGGATATCAGTCCGGAGTCAGCGGCGATAGTTTTCGAATCGGGCCGGCCCTGGGCGTGCCGGCCATCGGGTGGGCGCCGGTCACACTGGGGGTGGCCGGCGCCCGCTTGCCCGCGTCCCAAACCCGCCGCTTCTCTCCGACCGCATCGCGACGCGTAGTACTTTGTCCGGTGCGGTAAGCGACATCGCGCTTCGGGGAGGGAGCTCGGATGAACCGGCATGAACGGCTGACGGCTTTATTGGACATGGTGGGAGAGCGGGAAAAAGTCGACGTCGAGGTTTCGGCAGGTGAACTCGGCGTCTCCCCCGCGACCATCCGGCGGGATCTCGATCACCTGGCGGGGCGCAATCTGGTGGTCCGCACCCGCGGCGGCGCCGTCGCGAGCAACGTCGCCTACGACCTGCCGTTGCGGCACAAGGCGGCGCGCAACGCGCCGGAACAGCAGCGGATTTCCGCCGCCGCCGCGAAAATGGTCGACCCGGGCATGGTGGTCGGGCTCAACGGCGGCACCGCGAGCACCGAGGTGGGCCGCGCGCTCGCGACCAGGCCGGACATGGGCGAGTCGAGCGGCGGGCCGTTGCTCACCGTGGTGACGAACGCGCTCAACATCGCCCACGAACTCGCCGTGCGGCCCAACATCAAGATCGTGGTGACCGGCGGGGTCGCGCGGCAGCAGTCGTTCGACCTGTCCGGACCGCTGTCGCAGCTGTTCCTCGACCAGATCTCGCTGGACCTGGTGTTCCTCGGGGTGGACGCGTTCGACCCGGTGCACGGCGCTCAGGCGCACCACGAGGGCGACGCGAGCACGAACCGGCTGATGGCCGCCCGCGCCCGTCAGGTCGTCGTGCTCGCCGACAGCGGGAAACTCGGCGGTCACGCCTTCGCGAAGATCTGCGCGACCGCCGACGTCGACGTCCTCGTCACCGACGGCCGCGCGGATCCCCAGCGAGTGCACGCCTTCGAAGAGGAAGGCGTGCGGGTGGTCAAGGCTTGAGGCGATCCAGCGCCAAGAGGGCCGCACCGAGCCTGCCCGCCTCGTCGCCGAGCTGCGCGATCCGCAGCTCCGGCATCCGCTGGAACTGGAGGTTCGCGCTCAGCCAGGCCCGCACCGGTTCGAGCACGTAGTCGCCCGCGGTGAACAGGCCGCCGCCGAGGACGATGACCTCCGGCGCGAGCAGGGTGACCAGGGTCTTGATGCCGTGCCCGAGCCCTTCGAGCGCGTCGTTGACCACGGAGATCGCGGCCTCGTCGCCGTGCCGGGCGGCGTCGACCACCTGCTCGGCGCCCTCGGCCGGACGTCCGGTGTGCTCGCTGTAGCGGCGGGCGATGGCCGACGCCGAGGAGATCGCCTCGAGACAGCCCGTGGCGCCACAGCCGCACGGCAGCCGGTGCCCGACGTCGATATGCCCGATTTCGCCGCCTTGCCCGCCCGCCGCGTACAACTTCCCGTCGAGCTGGAGCGCGGCCGCGATCCCGGTGCCGACCGGGATGAAGGCGGCGTCGGTGCAGCCCTTGCCCGCGCCGACGCGGAACTCGGCGAGCCCGCCCGCGCGCACGTCGTGCCCGAACGCGAACGGCAGTCCCAGCCTGCTGTCGAGCATTTCGCCGAACGGGACGTTCCGGAAGTCGAGGTTCGCCGAGAAGCGGGCCACGCGCTCGACGTCGTCGACGATGCCCGGGATGACCACGCCGACGGCGTCCGGCGTCCCGGTGCCCGCCTGCTTGCCCAAGGTCTCCACGATCCGCGCGACCTGGTCCGCGAGCGCCTCGCCGTCCGCTCCGCGCGCCGTCGGCTCGCGCAAGCTGGCCAGGTCTTTCAGGTCCGCGTCGTACAAGGCCGCCTTGATGGACGTTCCGCCGACATCGAGTGCCGCCACCGCAGGTGTCATAGCTGGATTGTCACATTGACCGGACGCTTTGCGGAGACCTACGCTCGACCGGCCAGACGACGGCACCCGGAACGCGGTGAGATTCCGCGCGGTCGCGCCACTGTGACCTCGAACCAGCCGGTTCGGGGAAGCCAGACCCGGAGCCGTCGTGTCACCCCTGAAGAGGCCGCGCTAGCCCGAGGAGGTCCCACCGCCATGTCCGAAGCGGTAGCCGCAGTACCCGTTCCCGTCCGGATCCCCGTCCGCGAGATCCTGCCCTGGGCGGTGCTCGTCATCCTCCTCTCGCTGATCACGCTGTACTTCATCAGCGCGGAGCAGGGCGCGGTGTCGGTGTTCGCGAATTCGTACGTCCACGAGTTCGTCCACGACGGCCGGCACCTGCTGGCCTTCCCCTGCCACTAGGCGGCACCGGCCCCATGATGAGGACCTTGCTGGTCCGCGGCATGCTCGCGGGCCTGATCGCCGGTGTCTTGGCGACCCTTTTCGCGTACTTCCTCGGTGAGCCTTCGGTCGAGACCGCCATCGGTCTCGAAGGCGGCGCCGCGCATTCGCACAGTGCCCCGGGTGCGCACGAACACGCTCCCGCCCCGGCCGAACCGGAGGAGGAAGAGCTCGTCACGCGCGGTGTGCAGAGCACCGTCGGTCTGCTGACCGGCGTCGGTCTGTACGGCGTCGCCGTCGGCGGGCTGTTCTCGCTCGCGTTCGCCTTCGTCTACGGGCGGCTCGGCACCCTGCGGCCGCGGGTGACCGCGGCGCTGCTCGCCGGTGGCGCCTTCGTGGTCGTGTTCCTCGTGCCTTTCTTGAAGTACCCGGCGAATCCCCCGGCCGTCGGCCAGGCGGGCACGATCGGGAGCCGGACTTCGCTGTACTTCGGCTTCGTCGCGCTTTCGCTGCTGATCGGCCTGCTCGCGGCGGCGTTCGGCCGGAAGCTGGCCGACAAGCTCGGCGCCTGGCGCGGCGGCCTCATCGCCGCGGGCGGGTACATCGTGCTGATCGGGGTGGCGGCCGCGCTGCTGCCGTCGATCGACGAGGTTCCCGACGGGTTCCCCGGTTCCACGCTGTGGACCTTCCGGCTGGCGTCGGTCGGTACGCAGGTGGTGCTCTGGACCGCGCTCGGCCTGACCTTCGGGGCGTTGGCCGAGAAGGCGTTGAAGACCAAGGAAGCCGTTCGGGCTTAAGCCCCGGGCGGTACGAACGGCAGGCCTCCGTCGGCACCGTTTTCGATCAAGCGCCAGAGAGCGACGGTGTCGACGTGCTCCTCGACGGCGTCGGCGAGCCGGTCCAGCATGCTCTCCCGGAGCGTGCCGAACCCGGGCGCGCCCTCGGCCGGTGACCAGTCCGCGACCTCGCCCAGCCAGGCGCGGCGGAAGCCGTCGTTCTCGAAGGCGCCGTGCCACATCGTGCCCCACACCGCGCCCCGCCGGTATCCGTCCAAAAAGGACTCGGCGGGGCCGGTGGCGGTCACGGTGCCGTGGTGGATTTCGTATGCCTCCACCGACTGGCCGCGCCATTCGCCCGAGGGCCGGGCCAGCACCTTGTCCGCGCCGAACGTGACCCGCGTCGGCAGCAGGCCGAGGCCGGGGACCGTGCCCGCGCCCGATTCGACGTCGTCCTCGATCTCGGCGGCGAGCATCTGATAGCCGCCGCAGATCCCGAGTACCGGACGGCCCGCCTCGGCCCGCGACCGCACGGCGTCCGCCAGACCGCGGGCGCGCAACCACGCCAGGTCGTCCACGGTCGCGCGGGAACCGGGCAGGATCACCACGTCGGCGGAGCGGACCGTGTCCGGGTCGGCCGTCAGCGCGACCGAGACACCGGGCTCGGCCGCGAGCGCGTCGACGTCGGTCGCGTTGGAGGCGCGGGGAAACCGCACCACCGCGACCCGCAGGGAGCCGCCGGACGCGCCCCAGCCCGCGGCGGCCAGCGCGTCCTCCGAGTCGATCCACACCTGGTCGAGCCAGGGCAGCACGCCGAAGACATCGCGGCCGGTGAGCTTCTCCAGCGTCTCCAGTCCCGGCCGCAGCAGGCCCACGTCACCGCGGAACTTGTTGACCAACCAGCCGGAAACCAGCGCCTGATCCTCCTTGGACAGCAGCGCGAGCGTGCCGAACATCGCGGCCATGACCCCGCCGCGATCGATGTCGCCGACGACGACCACGGGCAGGCCGAAGCGCCGCGCCAGCCCCATGTTGACGTAGTCGCCCGCACGCAGGTTGATCTCGGCCGGGCTGCCCGCGCCCTCGCACAGCACGACGTCGAAGCGCGTCCTCAGTGCGGCGAAGGTGTCGAAAGCGATCTCGGCGAGCCCGGCCCGGCCGGTCGCGTACTCCCCCGCCTCCAGCGTGCCGAACGGTTTCCCGAGCGCGACGACGTGGCTGCGGCGGTCGCTCCCGGGTTTCAGCAGCACCGGGTTCATCGCGGCTTCGGGTTCGACCCGGGCGGCCCGCGCCTGGAGCCATTGCGCGCGGCCGATCTCGGCGCCGTCCGCGCACACCATCGAGTTGTTCGACATGTTCTGCGACTTGAACGGCGCGACCCGCACGCCCCGGCGCGCGAGCCAGCGGCACAACGCGGCGGTGACCAGGCTCTTGCCCGCGTCCGACGTCGTCCCCGCGACGAGCAGGCCGCTCACCGGGTGACCGCGACCGCGACGGCGAGCGCGGCGAGACCGACCACGCGCGACAGCCGGACGGCGCGGCGCACGTCCACCGGTTCCGGTTCGCGGCCCTCGCCGAGGACACCGCGGCTTTCGGTGCGGCCGCCATAGCTGTTCGTCCCGCCCAGCCGGACCCCGAGCGCGCCCGCGAAGGCGGCCTCGACCTGGCCGGCGTTGGGGCTCGGATGATGTTTCCCGTCGCGGCGCCAGACACGGAACGCGGATCCGGCGAACCCGCCCGCGAGCGGGGCGGCCGCCACGGTCAGCGCCGCGCCGACGCGGGAGGGCACCAGGTTCGCCAGGTCGTCGGTCCTGGCCGACGCCCAGCCGAAGTTGGCGTATTTCGGCGAGCGGTAGCCGACCATCGCGTCGAGGGTGTTGAGCGCGCGGTAGCCCAGCAGACCGGGGATCCCGGCGACCGCTCCCCACAGCAACGGCGCGACGACGGCGTCCGAAGTGTTCTCCGCGATGGACTCCGTGGTGGCGCGCGCGAGTTGTCCGGTGTCGAGATCGGTGGCGTCGCGAGCGCACAGATGCGACAGCCGCCGTCGCGCGGCGGGCAGGTCGCCCTCGTCGAGCAGCCGGGCCATGTGCGCGCCCTCGGCCGCGAGCCCCCGGCCGCCCAGAACCACCCAGGTGGACGCCGCGGTGAGCGCGAACCGCGCGAAAGGACGCTTTCGGGTCACGAGCTGGGCCACGACACCCAATCCGGTGACGGTGCCCGCGCAGACGGCGGTGTACGCCGCGCCCCGTACCTTCGAATCGACCCAAACCCGCTGCTCAAGGGCTTGCGCGGCGCGGCCGAAGCCCGCGACGGGATGCCTTCGCCGTGGATCTCCGAACACGGCGTCGGCGACGTAGCCGGTAACGAGTCCGGCTGCGGTGGCGGCTTGTCGGAGTGGCACGTGGCGAACCGTAGCGCGTGCACGAGAATGCGGGGTATGACCAAGCTGACGCATCGCCTCGCGGGGGTTCTCGAGTCCCTCGCGAGGGCACTTCGCCGCTACTCGCGCGACGACGGCAAGGTGCTGATACTGGGCGGCGTCCGCTCTGGGAAGTCACACCACGCCGAGGGCCTCGCGTCCCGCCACCCGCACCTGACCTACGTCGCGCCCGGACTGCCGCCGAGCGCCGACGATCCCGAATGGGCCGCCCGGGTGGCCGCGCACCGCGCGCGACGGCCCGCCAACTGGAAGACGATCGAGACCACCGATCTGGCCACGGTGCTGCGCACGGCGACGCATCCGCTGCTCATCGACTGCCTCGGCACCTGGATCAGCCGGGTGCTCGACGAGGTCGGCGCCTGGGAGCAGCGCAAGGGCTGGGAACGGCGGCTCGACGACCGGCTGGAGGACTTCCTGGCGGCGTGGGCGCAGGCCGACGTGCCGGTGATCGCGGTCAGCAACGAGGTCGGCAGCGGTGTGGTGCCCGCGACGGTGTCCGGGCGCGTGTTCCGTGATGTGCTGGGCGCGTTGAACAACCGGGTGTCCGCCGTGTCCGACCGGACCGTGCTGGTCGTCGCCGGACGGATGCTGGACCTGCCTTAGGGAGCCTGACGATGTCTTTCGCCATCCCCACCCCGGACGCCGCCGCCGAAGCCACCGCACGCGCCAGGCTCGACGGCCTGGTCAAGCCGCTGGGTTCGCTCGGCAGGCTCGAAGACCTGGCGGCCTGGCTCAGCGCGGCCCACGGCACCGTCCCGCCGCGGCCGCTCGACGACGTCCGCGTGGTCGTGTTCGCCGGTGACCACGGGGTTTCCGGGATGTCGGCGTATCCGCGCGAGGTCACCGCGGCGATGGTCCGGGTGTTCCTGGCGGGGAAGAGCGGCGTCGGCGTGCTGGCCGCGCTGTCCGGGGCGAAGGTGCGGGCGCTGGACATCGCCGTGGACTGGGACGGCGCGGACGTGCCCGCCGAGGTCACCGCGCACAAGGTCCGGCGGGGTTCCGGTTCGATCGACGTCGAGGACGCGCTCGACGAGGGCGAGGCGCGGACGGCGTTCGAGCACGGGCTGGCGATCGCGGACGAGGAGATCGACGGCGGCGCGGACCTGCTCATCCCCGGTGACATGGGGATCGGCAACACGACGATCTGCGCGGCCGTGGTCGCTTCGGTGCTCGGCCTGGCGGCGGAAGAGGTCGTCGGCACGGGCACCGGGATCGACGAAGACGGGCGAGCGCGGAAGGTCGCGGTCGTCGAGGCGGCGCTGACCAGGGCCGGTGCGGTGAAGGACCCCTTCGCGGTGTTGACCGCTCTCGGCAGCGCCTGTCTCGCCGCGACGGCGGGTTTTCTCGTGCAGGCCGCCGTTCGCGGGGTGCCGGTGCTGCTCGACGGCGTGTTCTCCGGGGCCGCCGCGCTCATCGCGCGCGAGATCGCGCCGGGCGCCGAGCAGTGGTGGCTGGCCGGACACCGGTCGACAGAGCCTTCGCAGGCGTACGCGTTGAAGGCGCTCGGGCTGGAGCCGATCCTCGACCTCGGGCTGCGGCTCGGCGAGGGCAGCGGCGCCGTACAAGCGGTGCCGACGCTGCGGGCGGCGCGGGCGATCCTCGCGGACATGGGCCTGCTGGCGGATCTGGCTTGATCGCCGACGCGCTGAAAATGGCCGTCGGGACCCTGACCACGGTCCGGGTCCCGGCGCCGAAGCTGATCGACCGGCGGGTGGCGGGCGCCGCGATGGTGCTCGCTCCGCCGGCCGTCGTCCCGCTCGCCGCCGTCGCCGCGGTGATCGTCTTCCTTGGCGAGCTGATCGGTTTGCCCGCTTTCGCGTCGGCGGCGCTCGCGGTGGGCGCGGTGGCGCTGGGCAGCCGCGGGCTCCATCTGGACGGGCTCGCCGACACGGCCGACGGACTCGGCGCCTCCTACGACCGCGAACGGGCGCTGGAAGTCATGCGGCGCGGGGATTCCGGGCCGACCGGGGTCGCGACCCTCGTGCTGGTGCTGCTCGTCCAGGTCGGCGCGCTGGCCGGGGCGATCTCGGCGGGCCACGGGGTCGCGGCGGCCGCGCTCGCGGTCTTCGCCGGACGCGGTGTGCTCTCGCTGTGCTGCGCGCGCGGTGTCCCCTCGGCCCGCCCGGACGGGCTGGGCGCGACCGTCGCCGGCTCGGTGCCGGTGTGGACGGCCGCGGTGGTGTTCGCCGTCCTCGCGGGCGCGGCGGCGCTCGTTCTTCCGTGGTGGCACGGGCTTGTCGCGGTGGCGCTGGGGTATCTGGCCGCGTCGGCGCTGCTGGCGCGGTGCGTCCAGCGGTTGGGCGGGATCACCGGGGACGTGCTCGGTGGCTGCGTCGAGGTGGCCGTCGCGGGCGTTCTGCTGGGCTTGTCCTTCTGAGCCGGCGAGGTCGCGATGCCCCCAATGTGGCATTGGGGGCACTTACGCGCGGGGTCAGGAGGGTTCCGGGGCGGCGTCGGCCGTGAGCTTCTCGTCGATCTCCGGGATCCAGAAGCACAGTTCGAGGGTCTTCATCCCGGCCCAGAGACTGAGCTTCCGGGCCTGCGCGACCAAGGTGAGCGACGCGGACAGGAGCAGCACCGCGAGCACCGCCGCGACGAACGGATGTTTCCCGGCGAAGATCTCGACGATCGCCGCGACCGCGCCCAGCAGCAACGGCGGCGCGCAGTTGCGCACCATGAGCCCGGACGCGCGCAGCCTCGTGACGTCGACCGCGACCTCCTTGTCGTGCAGTTGCAGCGCGCACAGCAGGAGATGCGTGTTCTCCTTCAGGAACGCACGGTCCTTCGCCGCAGGCGAGCGCTGGAGGAACAGCTCGACGGGATTCCGGTCGCGCCGGCGCGGCACGATCCGCTCCAGCGCCTCGCCGAGCGGATAGGCCAGATAGCCCAGCAGGAAACTCAGCACCACGATGACGACGACCAGCATCACGGTCGGCACGCCACCGATGCTCGCGGCGGTCAGGATGTGGAGCTTCGCCCCGAGGTAGCCGAAGAACGCGACGTACAGCGCGCCCGGGATGGTGTAGGCGAAGAGATCGAAGACGCCGATCACGAAGTTCACCGGCTCATCCAACCACCTCGGGGTGTGGTCGTGAGTGACGATTCGGGTTGGTGGGCCGCGAGGTTGAAGGTGTCAGGTCGGGTCGCGAAGTCCGTGAAGGCCTCCTTCCCTACTTTCAGGGTAGGGAAGGAGGCCTTCACGGCTCGGTGCTGGGAATGCCCCTCCGCCGGGCATACCCCTCGGTGGGAGAGCGTCGCGGCCCGGCCCACTGACCAGCCTTACCACTCACGACCTGTACCGGGCCGGAAGGCGTGACTCGCGTGATCAGAGACGTGACTCGCGTGATTGAGCGGCGAACTCGCGTGATCAGACGGACGACAACACCTCGGCGAGGGCGGCCAGGAACCGGTCCACCGTCTCCCGGTCCCGCACGGCGATCCGCAGGTAGCGCGAGTCCAAGCCCGGGAAGGTGTCCCCGCGCCGGACCGCGAAACCGTGCTCCCGCAACCGTTCCCGAACCGCGTCGGCACCGGGAAGGCGCGCGAGCACGAAAGGACCGCGCGGCTCCCCCGGCACCTCGACGCCCAGCGCGGTCAGGCCCGAGACCAGGTACTCCCGGTCTGATTCCGCCGACACCGCGAGCTTCTCGGCTTCTTCCAGCGCCGCCGGACGGCAGCACGCCACCACGGCGACGGCGGCGAGTGAGGACACAGACCAGGGCGGCTGGACCGCGCGCAGACTGTCCACAACGGACTTCTCCGCCAGGACGTATCCGGCGCGCAGCCCGGCGATCCCCCAGGTTTTCGTCAGGCTCCGGAGGACGGCGAAACCTGGTTGTCCCGCAACGCTTTCGGTCTCGCCGGGAACGGCGTCGAGGAAGGCTTCGTCGACGACGACCAGTCGGCCGGGACGGCGCAAAGCGAGCAGGTCCGCGGCCGGATGCAGCACCGAAGTCGGGTTCGTGGGGTTCCCGACGTAGACCAGGTCGGCCTCTTCGGGAACGGATCCGAGGCGGAAGCCGTCGTCATCGGAAAGCAGCACCCGGTGCACGGGATGGCCTGCCGCGCGAAGGGCGGCTTCGGGTTCGGTGAACTGCGGATGCACGACCACCGCGTGCGCAGGTCGCAACGCCGTGGCCAGCAGCGTGAAGGCCTCGGCCGCGCCCGAAGTCACCAGCACCTGGGACTCCGGCAACCCGTGCCGCCGGGCCACCGCGGTCATCGCGGCGGTGACGTCCGGATACGCGGCCAGGTCGTCCAGGGCCGCCGCCAGTTCGGCGCGCAGCCAGGCGGGCGGCGCGGGGAGCCGGACGTTGACCGCCAGATCGACGAGCCCTTCGCCGACCTCGCGGTCTCCGTGGTGCCAGAGGTCGTAGTCAGCCATGGGCGTGGACAGCGGCGGCGAACCGCTCCGCGAGTTCGGGGTAGCCCGCCCAGTGGACGTGCAGGTACGACGCGTGCAGCGACGCCGACGCGAAACCGTCGGGGGTGCGGTCCCAGCCCCAGGCGGGTGTCGGACCACTGCCGGGTTCGACGATCGTGCGGTGGAACTCGTGGCCCGTGACGCGCTGTCCGGCGACGGTCAGCACGGTGTCCGCGGGCGAGAAAGCCTTGCGGTAGCCGAGTTTCCCGCGTTTGGTCATGGTGGCCGAAGCGTCGAGGACACCGGTCATCGGCATCCCGTCGATGTCCTGGCACAGGTACAGCAGCCCGGCGCATTCGGCCACGACGGGCATTCCGTCGCCGACAGCGCGAGCCACCGCGGTCCGCAACGGGACGTTCGCCGACAGCTCTTCGGCGTGCACCTCGGGGAAGCCGCCGCCGAAGTACAGCCCGGCGCAGCCCTCCGGAAGTTCCTTGTCCTGCAACGGATCCACCTCGACGACGTCGACACCGGCGGCGGCGAGCAGTTCGTCGGCCTCGGTGTAGCGGAAGGTGAACGCCGGACCGGCCGCGACGGCGACGACCGAACGCCGTCCGTCATGCGCGAGCGAAGGCCGCCAAGGCTCGCCTGAAAGCCGGGGCGCCGAGCGCGCGACCTGGACGACGGCGCCGAGGTCGACGCCTTCGCTGATCCATCCGGCCAGTTCCGGCAGCAGCCGCTCCGACTCGCTCGCCCGTTCCGCCGCCGGGACCAGACCGAGGTGACGGCTGGGCGCGTGGATCTCTTCGTTGCGGTACAACGTTCCCAGCAGCGGGACGCCGGTCGCCTCCAGCGCGGTGACGATCTCGTCCGCGTGCCGCTGCGAGCCCAGCTTGTTCAGGATGACCCCGGCGAGCCGGACGCGGGTGTCGTACTGCGCGAACCCGAGCACGGTCGCCGCGACACTGCGCGACGCAGCCGAGGCGTCCACCACCAGCACGACCGGGGCGTCCAGCAGTCGCGCGACATGCGCCGTCGACGCGTAGCCCTCGGTGCCCAGCGCCCCGTCGAACAGGCCCATCACGCCTTCGATGATCGCGATGTCGGCCCCGGCGGAACCGTGCCGCAGCAACGGGATCAGCTGATCCTCGCCTTGCAGGAACGGGTCGAGGTTGCGGGCGGGCCGCCCGGTGGCCAGCGCGTGGTAGCTCGGGTCGATGAAGTCGGGCCCGACCTTGTGCCCGGACACCTTCAGCCCTCGCGCGCGCAACGCCGCCATGAGACCCGCGGCGATCGTGGTCTTGCCGTGCCCGGACCCGGGCGCGGCGACGACCACGCGATTCACCATTCGATGCCTCGCTGGCCCTTTTGCCCGGCGTCCATCGGATGCTTCACCTTGGTCATCTCGGTGACCAGGTCCGCCGCCTCGATCAGCTCCGGCGGCGCGTACCGGCCGGTGATCACGACATGCTGGTGGCCGGGACGCGAAGTCAGCGTCGAGACGACGTCGTCGACTTCGAGCCAGCCCCATTTGAGCAGGTAGCTGAACTCGTCGAGGACGTAGAAGTCGTGGGTCTCGGCGGCGAGACGGCGTTTGATCTCGGCCCAGCCCTCGCGGGCGTTGGCGGCGTGGTCCTCGTCGGACCCGGACTTGCGCGCCCAGCTCCAGCCCTCGCCCATCTTGTGCCACTCGACAGCGCCGCCCTGACCGGTGTCTTCGTGCAGCTTGCCGAGCGCGCGGAACGCGGCTTCCTCGCCGACACGCCATTTCGCCGACTTGACGAACTGGAACACGCCGATCGACCAGCCCTGGTTCCACGCGCGCAACGCCATCCCGAACGCGGCCGTGGACTTCCCCTTCATCTCGCCGGTGTGCACGGCGAGCAAGGGACGGTTGCGGCGCTGGCGGGTGGTGAGCCCGTCGTTCGGCACCGTTTCCGGTTTGCCCTGGGGCATTACGCGGCCTTTCCGGAGATGCGGCTACGGACGGCGCCCGCGAGCGTGTCGGCGGCCACCTCGGTGACCGGAACGTGTTCCGCGCCCAGGTGTTCCGCCAGTTCCGCGGCGAGCCCGAGGCGCATCTTCCCACTCTCGCAGTCCATCACGACCGAAGTCACGTTCCCGGCCAGCAATCCGGCCGCCTGCTGTGCCCGCTGGACGGCGTCCGCACCGCTGGTCGCGCGGCCGTCGGTGACGACGACGAGCAGTGGACGCCGCAACGGATCACGGACGGCCTCGATCCGCAGAACCCGTGCCGCCTCAAGGAGTCCCTCGGCCAGCGGGGTCCGGCCGCCGGTAGCGAGACCGTCCAAACGGGACGCCGCGGCGTCCACGCTGATCGTCGGCGGAAGCGCGAGTTCGGCACCGGAGGCCCGGAAAGTCACCAGGCCCACCTTGTCGCGGCGTTGATAGGCGTCGAGCAGCAGTGAAAGCACGGCGGTCTTGACCTCGCGCATCCGCTGGCGCGCGCCCATCGAGCCGGACGCGTCGACGCAGAACAGCACCAGGTTGCCCTCGCGCCCTTCCCGCCGGGCGAACCGCAGGTCCTGGGACCGCACCACGAGCCCGGCGCCGCTGCGGCCGCGAGACCGCTGGTGCGGCGCGGCCGCGCGCACGGTCGCGAGCAGATGCGGATGCCCGTCCTTGGTCCCGGCGGGCTGGACGCCGATGGTCCGCCCGTTGTCGGTGATCGCCCTCGACCGCCGTCCGGCGGCGCCCTCACCGGTGCCCTTCACCTCGAAACGCCTGGCACGAAAGGCTTCCCCGGCACCGACCGGCTTCTGGTCACCGCCGCTCCGTCCGCCTCCCGACGGCTCTTCGCCACCTTCCGACGAAGACGGCGGCGGTCCCGAAGCCTCGCCGCCCTCCGGCGGGGTACCGGAACCGGGACCGTCGTCATCGGGGCCGGGGTCCTCGGGTTGCGCGTCCTGGAGCGCCTGCTCCAGCTGTTCCTCGGAGATTCCGGGCGCGTCGAAGGGATTGCGGCGACGGCGGTGCGGCAGCGCGAGCCGGGCCGCGACCCGGACGTCCTCGGTGGTCACCTCGGTCCGCCCGGCCCAGGCGGCGTGCGCGACGGCGGTCCGCGCGGTCACGATGTCCGCACGCATGCCGTCGACCTCGAACGACGCGCACACCTCGGCGATCTGCCGCAGCGCGTCGTCCGGCAGCTTGACCGACGGCAGAAGTCGTTGCGCCGCCTCGATGTCGGCCGCCAGTTCGGCGTCGGCCGCCGCGTACTGGCCGGCGAAACCGTCGGGGTCCGCTTCGTAGGCGAGCCTCCGCCGGACGACCTCGACGCGCAGTTCGGGATCCCGGCTCGACGCGACCTCGACGGTGAGCCCGAAGCGGTCCAGCAGCTGCGGCCGCAGTTCGCCTTCCTCCGGATTCATCGTGCCGATCAGGACGAACCGGGCGGCGTGCGACACCGAGACACCCTCGCGCTCGACGGTCGCGCGGCCCATGGCGGCGGCGTCGAGCAGCGTGTCGACCAGGTGATCGTGCAGGAGGTTGACCTCGTCCACGTACAGCAGCCCGCGATGCGCGGCCGCGAGCAGGCCGGGCTGGAAGTCGGTGACGCCGTCGGCGAGCGCGCGTTCCAGGTTCAGCGAACCGATCACGCGGTCTTCCGCCGCGCCGACCGGCAGTTCCACCAGCCGCGCGGGACGGCGATGCGCGGCCGAACCCTCGGCGTGCGGACCGTCCGGGCAGGCCGGGTCGGGTTCGACGGGATCGCAGGAGAACCGGCAAGCGTCCACGACGTCGACGCCGGGCAGCAAACCGGCCAGCGCGCGCACCATCGTGGACTTCGCCGTGCCCTTCTCCCCGCGCACGAGCACCCCGCCGACGGCGGGCGAGATGGAGGACAGCACCAGCGCCAGGCGCAGATCCGGCATCCCCACAACGGCGGTGAACGGGTACGGCTTCACAGCTCTCCTCGTCGTCGACGACCTCCGGCCGATCATCGCACAGGAAATCCGTCGTCTAGCGTGACGAACGTGCGCGAAAAATCACCCCTGACGGTCGTCGGTATCGGGGCCGACGGCTGGCCCGGCCTGTCCGCGCAGGCCAGGGAAGCAGTGCTCCGCGCGGACGTCGTCGTCGGCGCGCCGCGCCAGCTCGCGTACCTGCCGGCCGGGGTGAAATCCGAACCGTGGCCAAGCCCGCTCCTGCCCGCCCTCGACGACTTCCTCGCGGGCCGAACCGGCGTCTGTGTGCTGGCCAGCGGCGATCCACTCCTGTCCGGCATCGGCACGACGCTGATCCAGCGCGGCTACGACGTCGAGGTCCTGCCCGCGCTCTCCTCGGTGACGCTCGCCCGCGCGAGGCTCGGCTGGTCGGCGGAGGAGACCGAGGTGGTGACGGTCGTCGGCCGCGCGATCGGCCGGGTGAGCCGGGCACTGGCGCCCGGCCGGAAGATCCTCGTCCTCGGCGCGAACGCCGAAGACCTGCTTGACCTGCTCAAAGCCCGCCGGTACGAGAAGAGCCGCGTCACCGCGCTGTCCGACCTCGGCGGCCCCGACGAGCGGATCGGCCCCGGTTCGCTGACCGTGTTCGCCATCGAGGCCGACGGCCCCGCACTGCCGCTGACCGGGCTGCCGGACGACGCTTTCGAGCACGACGGCCAGCTCACCAAACGCGACCTGCGCGCGTCCGCGCTGGCCAGGCTCGCGCCGTCGCCCGGTGAGCTGCTGTGGGACGTCGGCGCGGGCGCGGGCAGCGTCGGGATCGAGTGGTCCCGCGTGCATCCGCTGAACCGGGCGATCGCGATCGAGCGGTCGCCGGAGCGAGCCGCCAGGATCACCCGGAACGCGCACACGCTCGGCGTCCCGGAGCTCGACGTCGTGATCGGCGCGGCCCCGGACGCACTCGAAGGGCTGAGCAGGCCGCACGCGATCTTCGTCGGCGGCGGGCTGACCGTGCCCGGGGTCTTGGACGCCTGCCTGGCGACCGGCGCGCGGATCGTCGCGCACGGCGTGACCCTCGAAGCCGAACAGGCCCTGGCCCGCGCGTACACCGAACACGGCGGGGAGCTGATCCGCGTCGGCGTCGAGCAGGCGGCGCCGCTGGGCGGATTCACCGGCTGGACCCCGGCGCGAGCCGTGACACAGTGGAATCTTCGGAGCAAACCGTGACCGTCCACTTCATCGGCGCCGGTCCCGGCGCCGCCGACCTCATCACCGTGCGGGGCCGTGACTTGCTGGGCCGCTGCGGAACCTGCCTGTACCCCGGCAGCATGACGCCGACAGCGCTCCTGGAGTACTGCCCTCCGGAGGCGGTGCTCGTCGACACCGCGAACCTCGACCTCCCCGCGATCGTCGAGCGGATGGTCGAAGCCCACAGAGGCGGCCACGAGATCGCGCGGCTGTGTTCGGGGGATCCGTCGATCTACAGCGCTGTCGCCGAACAGATGCGCCGCCTCGACGCGGCCGGTGTCCCCTACGACGTCACCCCCGGCGTCCCCGCGTTCGCCGCCGCGGCCGCGTTGCTCAACCGCGAGCTGACCGTGCCCGAGGTCGGCCAGAGCCTGGTCATCACCCGCGCCCAGGCCCGCTCCACGGCCATGCCGCCGGGTGAGACGCTGGCGAACTTCGCGCGGACCGGCACCACGCTCGCGCTGCATCTGGCGATCAACCGCATCGAGCAGGTGGTCGACGAACTGCGGCCGTTCTACTCCGAAGACTGCCCGGCGGCGGTGGTCGCGCTGGCGAGTCAGCCGGGTGAGCAGGTGTTGCGCGGCACGCTCGGCACCATCGCCGCGCAGTCCCGTGCGGCCGGGATCAGCCGCGCCGCGATGATCTTCGTCGGAGAAGTCCTTGCGGCCGAAGGATTTCCCGATAGCTTTCTCTATTCGGCCACCAGGGATCGCGCGAACCAACCGGAGTCACTGTGAAGAGTCTGCGCTGGGGCCTGCTGGCCGCCGGGACCATCGCCGCCGAGTTCGCGGCGGGCGTCGAGGAGAGCAAGCACGGTGTCCTCGAAGCCGTCGCCGCCCGTTCCGGTGACCGGGCGGCCGAGTTCGCGAGCCGCTTCGAAATCCCTAAATGCTATGGCTCCTACGAGGATCTGCTCGCCGATCCGGACGTCGACGCGGTCTACATCTCGACGCCGCATCCGCTGCACGGCGAGTGGGCGATCCGGGCGGCCGAAGCAGGCAAGCACATCCTGTGTGAAAAACCGCTGACCGTGTCGGTCAGTGAGGCCGAAAAGGTCATCGAAGCGGCGCGGGTCAACGACGTCTTCCTCATGGAGGCGTTCATGTACCGGCTGCATCCGCAGATCCGGCGGCTGGCGGAGCTGATCTCGTGCGGCGCCATCGGCGAGGTCCGCGCGGTGGACGTCGCCTTCAGCTACAACTTCGCCGTGCCCCGGCTCACCGATCCGGCGCTGGGCGGCGGCGGGATCTTCGACGTCGGCTGTTACTGCACGTCGCTCGCGCGGCTGGTCTCGCAGGCGGCGACCGGACAGCACGTCGTCGAGCCGGAGGAGGTGCTCGGGATGGCGCGGCTCGACGCGAACGGCGTCGACGAGTTCGCGTCCGGGCTGCTGCGGCTGCCGGGCGGGATCATCGCGCAGGTGTCCTGCGGGTTTCAGCTGACGCAGGACGACCACATCCGCGTCTACGGCTCGCAAGGGCAGCTGTACGTGCCGAAACCGGCGTGGATCCACGAGATGCGCAAGCCGAAGACCTCGCAGATCGTCCTCACGCCGGAGGGTGGCGAGCCCGAGGTGATCGAGGTCGAAGCGACTCAAGGCCTCTTTGCTCGCGAGGCCGACCACGTCGCCACGCACCTCGCCGACCGGCAGGCACCCGAACTCACCTGGGCCGAAACGCTCGCCAACCTGCGCACGCTGGAACGGTGGCGCGCGGCCGTGGCGCGATGAAGTTGCTGATCCTGGGCGGCACCGGCGAAGCACGGGAACTGGCCAAAGCGCTGGTCAAGCAAGGCGAGCACGTCGTGTCTTCGCTGGCGGGCCGCGTCGCGCGACCGAAATTGCCGGACGGCGAAACCCGTGTCGGCGGCTTCGGCGGCCCGGAAGGTCTCGCGCGCTGGCTGACCGAGAACGACGTCGACGCGGTGATCGACGCCACCCACCCTTTCGCCGAGCGCATCGGCGCCAACGCGGCCGAAGCCTCACTCGCGACGGAAACGCCGCTGCTCAGGCTCGCCAGGCCGGGCTGGACCGAACAGCCCGGCGACACCTGGCACTGGGCCGACGACCTCGACCACGCCGCGCGACTGCTGCCGGCTTTGGGCGAGCGAGTGTTCCTCACCAGCGGACGTCAGGGGCTCGCCGCTTTCGCCGGCCTCGGCCTGTGGTTCCTGATCCGGTGCGTCGACCCGCCCGAGGCACCGCTCCCCCGGCGGCACGAAGTCCTGCTCGACCGAGGGCCGTACACGGTGGAGAGGGAACGCGCGCTGATGGAACGGCACGGCGTCCAGGTGCTCGTGACCAAGGACAGCGGCGGCGCGATGACCGCCGCGAAGCTCACCGCGGCTCGCGGGCTCGGTCTCCCGGTGGTCGTCGTCCGGCGTCCGCGACGTCCCGAAATAGCCAGCGTGACGTCGGTTCGGGACGCCCTAACCTGGATCGGGGTCGCGACGAAGGGCAGCCCTGCGTAAGCCGTTCGGACCAGACCCGTTAGCGTTGCGCCGATGCGTTTGATCGCTGTCACGCTGGGGTTGCTCTCCGCCTTGTGCGCATTGGCTTTCCCCTTCCTGCCGGTGGTGCAGGACACAGCGGAGGTCGTCTGGCCAACGGGCGGCGACACCCGCTCCGTCAACGCGCCCTTGACCGGGTACTGGGCCCAGGACCTCCGTGTCGACCTGCCGTGCACGACCGTCCGGTCGCTCGACGCGCGTTCGCAGGGCCAGGCACTGCTGTTCTCCACCGTGCCCGACGGCCGCACCGACCCGCGCGCGGGCAAGGGTGTCGGGCTGCAGCTGCGCATCGACAACGGCGTGCTGCTCGCGTCCAGTCAGGGACAGCAGATCGTGCAGCAGCCGTTGCCCGAAAACAAATGCGACATCAAGCTTTCGGCCGACGCGAACCAGATGACGCTGACCGTCGCCGAGACCGTGGTGTTCCACGCCGAGGGTGACGTCCGGCCTCGGCTGGTCGGGATCTACTCGTCGATCAACGCGGGCAAGGACCCGATCGCCGGCCTACACGTCTCCGTCGTCCCGGACACCCGCTACCAGACGTCACCGACGGTGCTGAAGTGGATCGTCGGCGTGCTCGCGGCGCTCGGCTTCATCGGCTGCCTGATCGCGGTGTGGCGGATGGACTCCGGGTCCGCCCGCCGCGCGCCGCGCTGGGCGCCGGTCGGCTGGTGGCGGCTGACCGCCCGCGACGCGACGGTGATCATCGCGCTCGGCGCGTGGGTCTTCATCGGCCCGGTCACCTCCGACGACGGCTACATCCTCACGATGTCGAGAGTGGCCGAAGAGACCGGCTACCTCACGAACTATCACCGGTGGTTCGGCGTCGCCGAGGCCCCGTTCGGCTGGTTCTACCACGTGTATCAGCTGATGGCGCACGTCAGCACGGTGCCGCCGTGGATCCGGCTCCCGTCGTTCCTGCTCGGCGTGCTGAGCTGGCTGCTGATCAGCCGCGAGGTCATGCCCCGGCTAGGCACCCAGGTCCGGATGAGCCGCGCGGCCGGCTGGGCCGCCGCCGCGGTGTTCCTGGTCTGGTGGATGCCGTTCAACAACGGTGTCCGGCCGGAACCGGTCGCCGCGCTGGGCTCGCTGCTGGCGATCTGCGCCGTCGAACGCGCGCTGGTGACCCGCCGTCTGCTGCCGCTGTGCCTCGGGCTGACCGCCGCCGGGTTCACCCTGGCCGCGACGCCGACCGGGCTGATCGCGGTCGCCCCGTTCCTGGTCGCCGCGCGCCCGCTGTTCAAGCTGGTCCGCCAGCGCGCCGAGAACGGCTGGCTGCCGGTGCTCGCGCCGGTGCTGGCCGCCGGGCTGCTGGTGCTCGTCGTGGTGTTCGCCGACCAGACCTTCGCCACCGTGCAGGAGGCGACCCGGATCCGCACCCTGGTCGGCCCGAACCTGTCGTGGTTCCAGGAACTCGCGCGCTACCAGTTGCTCTTCGAAAGCCTGCCGGACGGGTCGGTGCCACGCCGGTTCCCCGTGCTGCTGGTGCTGCTGTGCACCGGGACCTGTCTGGTGGTGCTGCTGCGCCGCGGCCGGATCCCCGGCGCCGCGCTCGGCCCCAGCCGTCGCCTGATCGGCACGGTCGCGCTGTTCTTCCTGCTGCTGGCGCTGACCCCGACCAAGTGGACGCACCACTTCGGCGCGTTCGCCGCGGTGGGCGCGGCCATGGCGGCGCTGACCGCGCTGGCGACGAGTTCGACGGTGCTGCGGTCGAGACGGAACCGGGCGGCGTTCCTCGCCGGGCTGCTCGTGGTCGGCGCGCTGGCCGCGACCGGGCCCAACTCGTTCTGGTTCGTCTCGAAACTCGGCGTGCAGTGGACCGCGGTGGCGCCGTCGATCGGCGGGATCCCGCTGTCGACGATCCTGCTGATCGCGGCCGCGATCTCCGGGATCTACGCGTTCGTGGAGAACGTCCGCGCGCACCGGCCCGGTCAGCAGGCGGGACCGCAAGAGGGCCGGAGCCGGTCACTGCGGCTCGGGTCCCTCTCGCTGGTGGTCGTCTGCGGTCTGATGGCGACGGGCGAGTTCGTCAGCATGGCGTGGGCGATCCACAACCAGCAGGGGTCTTACAGCCTCGGCGCCGCGAACTTCGGGCATCTGTTCGGCAAGAGCTGCAACCTCTCCGACCACGTGATGGTGGAACGCGACGCCGCGACCAGCATCCTTCGGGCCCAGCCCGAACAGCGGACGGTGCCGGTCAAAAAGGAGGAGCCGCCCGCCGGGCAGACTCCGCCGCCGTTGCCCGATCCCGAGCAGGACAACGGCCGCGTGCAGACCGGGTTCCACACCCGCGCGATCGACGACAAGGACCCGCTCGCGGAACCTCCGCACGGCTTCAAGCCCGACGAGGTGCCGATGTGGAGCAGCTTCCTCGACCCCGAAACGCGGGCCGGACGGCTGCGCAGCGACTGGTACGCCCTCGCCGAAAAGCCCGCCGACGGCCAGATCGTGGTCGCCACCGCGGGCGCGGCACGGCGGCCGACGTCGGTCAGCCTCGACTACGGCGTGAACACCCCCGAAGGCGTGAAGGTCGTCCGCAGCCAGTTCGTGCTGCCGCCGGGTGCCGGGACCAACGGCTGGAACGACACCCGGATCAACCTGCGCGACCTCCCGGCCGAGACGACGTCCGTGCGGATCAACATCGTCGACAACGACCTCACCGAGGACGGCTGGATCGCCGCGTCCGCGCCGCGCGTACCGACGTTCACCACGCTGACCGAGAAGATCGCGGGCAAACCGGTGTACGTCGACTGGCCCGCGTCGTTCGTCTACCCGTGCGTCGAGCCGGTGACCTCGCACGACGGCATCTCGAAGATGCCCGAGTACCGGATCACCGCGGGCGCCGTCGCCGACGAGGCGAACTGGGCGTCCAGCACCAACGGCGGCCCGATCGGCTGGCTCGAAGAGGTCGCCGCCGAACCCGAGGTGCCCAGCTACCTGATCGGCCAGCCCAGCCAGTCCTGGGGCCAGCTGCTGCAGGTCGAACCGTTCACCGAGGGCATCGCGCCGACGATCATCCACGGCGAGAAGGTCGTGCCCGGCTGGTGGTCGCCGGGTCCCGGACCGCGGCAGCCGAACGGCAAGGACCCGACCCGCTAGGGGCTGAAGGGGCCCTTCACCGCATGAGACGCGGTGAAGGGCCGCTTCGCTGCGTCTTATGCGGGGAAAGCGTCCTTCAGCCCCGTCAAAGCGGGCGGCAAGGCGCCCTCGTGGAGGACGCCGAGCCGCTGCGTAGCGCGCGTAAGCGCCACGTAGAGCTCAGCCGCACCGCGTGGGCCATCGGCCAGGATCCGTTCCGGGTCCACGACGAGGACGGCGTCGAACTCGAGCCCCTTCGTCTCCGAGGCGGGCACGGTGCCCGGCACCCCCGGCGGCCCGATCACGACGCTGGTGCCTTCACGCCCGGCCTCGTCCTTGACGAACTCCTCGATGGCGCCGGCCAGGGAGTCCGCGGAGACCTGCCGCGCCCACGGCCGGACACCGTTGGACCGCACCGATTCCGGCGCCCGGACGTCCGGCGCGAACTCGGCCAGCACCGACGCGGCGACGGCCATGATCTCCGACGGCGTGCGGTAGTTCACCGTCAGCGACCGGTACACCCACCGGCCAGGCACGTACGGCTCCAGCATCGCGCCCCACGTCCGCGCCCCGGCCTCGGACCGGCGCTGCGCCAGATCCCCGACGACGGTGAACGACCGGTTGGGACAACGCCGCATCAGCACCCGCCAGTCCATTTCGGACAGTTCCTGCGCCTCGTCGACCACGACGTGCCGGTACGTCCAGTCCCGGTCCGCCGAGGCACGCTCGACGAGGCTGCGCGTGTCGTGCTCGACGAAGCGGTCGGCGAGTTCGTCGGCGAAGAGGAGGTTCTCCGCCGACAGCATGACGTCCTCGTCCATCTCCTCGCGGTCGAGCTTCATCGTGTCGAGCACACCTTCCGCGTACTCGGCCTCGGCCTTCTTCTCCCGCGCGAGGGCCTTCTCCGCCGCCTGGTCCGCCGTCTTGTCACGGCCGAGCAGATCGACGAGTTCGTCGAGCAGCGGCGTGTCCGACACCGTCCAGGCTTCCCCGTCCGCGCGCAGCAACGCCTGATCGGCACCGGCCGCGCGAAGCCGTTCCGAGGACGAGAACAGCGACCCCAGCAGGCTTTCGGGCGTCAGGATCGGCCAGAGCTCGGCGAGCGCGGTGGTGAACGTCTCGCTCTCGGCCAGTTCCTTCAGCAAGTCCTTCCGCAGCCGCTCCCATTCGTCACGGTCGTCCCGGCTGAGCCAGCCGCGGCCGATCCGCGCGATCGCCCGCTCGGTCAGGACGTAGGTGACGATGTCGGTGAACGTCACCCTCGCTTCGTTGTGCGGCAAGCCACTCTTGCGCGCCTCGTCCCTGGCCCATTCCGCGGTCTCGGCGTCGATCCGGACCGTGACGTCGGCCAGCTCGATCAGCACCGGCTCCTCCGGCAGCCGCTGACGGTCGGCGACGGCGGCCTTGAGGACGTCCAGCATCTTCAGCGACCCCTTGAGCCTCGTCGCCTCCGGACCGTCCTCGGCGGTGACCTGCTTGCCGGGCACGAAATCACCGGTGGTCATGAACACCACGTCGGTCTCGCCCAGCGATGGCAGGACCCGCCCGATGTGGTGCAGGAACGCCGGATTCGGCCCGACCACGAGCACACCGTGGCGTTCCATCCGCTCGCGCTGCGTGTAGAGCAGGTACGCGACGCGGTGCAGCGCCACCACGGTCTTGCCGGTGCCCGGCCCGCCCTCGATCACCAGCACCCCGGGGTGCTCGTGCCGGATGATCTCGTCCTGTTCGGCCTGGATCGTCGCGACGATGTCGCGCATCCCCTCGCCACGCGGCGCGTTGACGGCCGCGAGCAGCGCCGCGTCACCCTCCGCGTCGCCGCCGGGACGGCCGAACACCTCGTCGGTGAACCCGAGCAGCTCACGCCCGTGCGTGTGGAACTGACGGCGACGGCGCATCTTCTCCGGCGTCGCGGCGGTCGCGGTGTAGAACGGGCGCGCCGCCGGGGCACGCCAGTCGAGCAACACCGGTTCGTAGTCGTTCTCCTCGTCGAAGAGACCGATGCGGCCGATGTGGGAGGTCTCCCCCGCGAGGCTGTCAAGCCTGCCGAAGCACAGGCCGTTGTCCACGACGTCCAGCCGCCGCGACTCCCTGCCCAGCGCGCGCACCTCGACGTCGCGTTCCATGGCCGTGCCGCCGGTCCCGCCCAGCGCGGCCTGGAACTCCCCCTTCACCCGCACGCGTTCGGCGTCCAGGCGCGCGTAGAGCCCGGCGACGTAGTCGCGTTCGGACCGGAGCTCTTCTTCATGACCCTGAGTTGACACAGACTCCCATTTCGCCAGGTTTCGGCTACGGCGAGTGAGTCTGAAGCATGACCGGGGTCTTGTGGCAAGTCCCCCCATGCGCTATATGTTTATTACGGAGGGAGTTACTCCGTTCATGTCTCGGCCGCTCGGGTCCGGTCTCGCGCGAGCTCCGCCAACGTTGCGAAAGCCACTTTCACAACGTTGAACGCTGCGAAAGTGGCTTTCGCAACTCGCCACCTGGGCCGCTCGTCACTCCCCGCACGGCGGCGCGTATTCGAGCCCCGGAAAGTACTTCTCCCACTCTTCCCTGGTGATCCTCGGCGTCGCCAGCCGGCAGATCTCCTCGCCCACTCGTGCGGTGTCCGTCTGCCACAGCTGGACACCGCTGCTCCCGATCGCGAGCGTATGCCCGTCGTCCCGGTACGCCAGCGAGTTGACCGTCGCGGCGAAGCCGGTGAGCTGCGCCGATTCGACCGGATTCCGCGGATCGGCCAGATCCCAGACGCGCACCGTCCGGAACGCCGAAGCCGCCAGTTCCTTCCCGGACGGGCCGAACACGAGCGGCCCGACGCCTTCGGGATGGCCGCCGAGTTTCGCCAGCCGCACGGCGTGCGCGCGATCGGTGATGTCCCACAGGTAGACGTTCCGATCGCTGCTGCCCGCCGCGACCGTGCGGCCGTCGGGGCTGAGCGCCATCTTGAACAACGTGCCGCTGTCGGGCCACAGGGTCGACACCAGCCCCGGTCGCTTGGGGTCGGCGACGTCCCACAGCGTCACGGCGGACGAGTCGGGGCCTTGACCGGACACGAGCGTCCGCCCGTCGGGGGTGAACGCGAGCGACCAGACCGTGCCGTCACCGACCGGCAGCACTCGAGGCTCGGCGAAGCGCGTCGGATCGCCAACGTCCCAGAGCTGGATCGGCCCGTCGTCGTGGCCGGAGGCGAAGGTCTTCCCGTCCGGGCTGAACGCGAGCGAGTAGGTCGGCAAGACCGTGGTCGACGCCGTCAGGTTCGGGGCGGCCGGATCGCCGATGTCCCAGCGCTGGAGCACGAACTTCCCGCCGACACCGGCACCGTCGTGCGCCGCCAGCGCGAGGCTGCGGCGGTCCGGGCTCAGCGCCACGGCGGTGACGGTGGCCGGGCCGGGGAGTTTCGCGAGCTGTCTCGGGGCGCGGAGGTCGTCCATCGCCCAGAGCCGCACGTCGTCCCCGGAGGTGACGAGGATCCGGCCCTGCTCGGTGAACAGGCCCACGTTCCAGCCCGCGCTCGAAGCCAGCGCCAGTTCGCCGACGTCCTGCAGCCGGACGGTCCGGTCGGCGCTGGTGGACACGATCGTCTTGCCGTCCGGCGAGAACGCCGCCCACCAGATCGCGTTCGTGTGCCCGGACAGCGGCGGCAGTTCCTTCGCCGGTCCCGTGACGTCCCAGAGGCGGACGGACTGGTCGTCGCCCGCGGTCACCACGAGCCTCCCGCTCGGGCTGAACCCCGCCGCCCAGACGACGGCCGGGGTGGTCAACGTCGTCAGCGGGCGCGGCACCGCCGGATCCGCGACGTCCCACAGTTTCGCCGTGCGGTCCCAGCTCGTGGTGAGCAGCCGTTTGCCGTCCGGGCTCCACGACGGGGTGAGCTGGAGGTCCTGGTGTCCGGAAAGGACGGAGCGCCGCCGCGGCGCGGACGGCGTGGTGACGTCCCAGAGTTCCGCCGTCCAGTTCGTGTTCGTGACCGCGAGCAGTTTGCCGTCGGGGCTGAAGACCGCGCGTTCGAGCCGCTCGGCCGGGATCCCGCCGAGCGGTTTCGGCGCGCCGAGGTCGGCGACGTCGGTGAGCCGGACGGTGCGGTCGACGGAACCGGTGACCAGAACGCGGCCGTCGGGGCTGAAATCGGTGGAGAGCAAGGTGTCCTGATGACCGGTGACGTCGGCCTTCCGCACCGGGCGCCGCGGCTCGGTCAGATCCCAGAGCCGGACCCGGTGATCCCGGGTGACGGTCGCCAAAGCGTGTCCGTCGCGGCTGAACGCGAGCGGCCCGCGAACCTCCCCCGAACCGGGCAACGTCGACAGGAGCGCCGGACGCCGCGAATCGGCGATGGACCACACCCGCGTCGACCGGTAGGAGTCGGAGGTGATCATGAGCTGCCCGCTCAGCACCACGGTGACGTCTCCGGGGTCGAAGGTCATCCGGGTGGCGAACGGCGCCGCCATGGACGCGAGCAGGCCGTCGTGGGTCTCCTGGATCGGCGCGAGCCGGTACGCGGCGAGGCTGAGCTGCGTCGACAGCGCCGGGTTCGACTCCCGCAACGTCTTCGCGTCGACCACGGCCTTGCGCGCGAGCGCCACGTTCCGCTGATCGGTCGCGGTGTTCTCGGCATCGACGGCGTACACGATGGCCACCGCCGCCAGCACCAGCAGCACGTGAAGGAGCGCGACAAGTCTTCGCAGCCTCTTGGTCCGTTTGCGGACGACGGTGGTCTCCTCGGCTTCGGCGTCGAGCCCTGCCTCCAGGAACTCCCGCTCGCGCGTGCTCAGCGCGTCCGGCTCCCTGGCCGCCCATTCGGCCGCGAGACCCAGCCGCGTGCCGCGATAGAGGCTGCCCTTGTCGCGATCGAGCGATTCCCACAGATCGGTCGCCTCGGCCAGCTGCCGATGCAGGCGGTGCCCTTCGCGGTCCTCCGCGAGCCAGTCGCGCAGCCTCGGCCAGCTGCGGATCAAGGCCTCGTGCGCGATCTCGACGCCGTCGCGGTCGAGGACGAGCAGACGCGCGTCGGCGAGGCGTTCGAGGACCTCCCTGGTCGCCGGATCGTCGTCGAGCTCGCGCCGGTTGAGACGGCGCTTCGTGTCTTCAGTGCCTTCGCCGGGCGCGGTCATCCGCAGGAAGATCTGCCGGACGACGCTCCGCCTGTCCGGCTCCAGATCCGTGTAAACGGCCTCCGCCGTCTGGGCGATCGCGTTGAGGATCCCGCCCGCCGCTTCGTACGCCGCGCTGGTCAGCGTGATCCCCTGACGCCGCCGCCAGGTCTCCAGCAACGCGTGCGAGACGAGCGGGAGCATCGCGGGCTGGCCGGTGGCGTCGGCGACGAGCGTCGTGACCAGCGCGGCCTCGACCCGGCAGCCCGCGCGGACGGCGGGTTCGACGATCGCGGTCCGGAGTTCGTCGGCGGTCATGGGGCCGACCATCACCTGCGCGTCGGTCAGGGCCTCGACGAGCCCAGCGTGACGGCAGAGGTGACCGTAGAAGTCCGCGCGGACGCCGAGGACGACCCGGGTCCCGTGCTCGTCGCCGGCGAGCGCCAGCAGCGCGTCGACGAACTTCTCCCGTTCGGCCTGGTCGCCGCAAAGCGTGTAGACCTCCTCGAACTGGTCGACGATCAGCAGCCGTCCCTCGGCGTCGAGGTCTTCTTCGAGCGGGTGCGCGCCAGGCGTGCGGAGAACGACAGGACGTTCGCTCACCGCCGCCAGCCCGGCCCGCAGGACGGACGACTTTCCCGAACCGGACGCGCCGAAGACACCGACGAGCCGTCGTTCCGAGAGCTTGCCGGTCAGCTCGGCGACCAGGCGCTCGCGGCCGAAGAACCGGGCGGCGTCGGCGGTCTGGAACGCGGCCAGCCCCAGGTACGGGAGTTCAGCGGCAACACAGTCGTCAGGGACCTCGGACGCCGCCGCGAGCCCGGCGGCGACCGCGCGCCAGCGTTCCTCCCAGGCCGCGACGTCGCCGCCGCACGCGGTGACGTACGCGGTCGTGACCGCCAGCCCTGGCAGTTTCCGGCCGCCCGCCGCTTCGGACAGCGCGGCGGCCGAGTAACCGGCGCGGGTCGAAAGCTCGCGGTACGTCGGCCCTCCGGCTTGCTCACGAAGCAGGCGAAGATCCGCCGCGAACTCCACGACGACGTCTTCGCCCGGTCCCAGCGGACGCTCACGTCTCGGCACCAGGCCCCCCTGATTCGTCGAGCGTTATCGAATGGACATTGTTCACCGAAAACGGCCCGACACTGTACAAAAGTTCTGCGCTACAACCGAACGCGTGCCGATTCGAACCCCAGTGGTGAGCGTGGTCTTCGCCGGTGTCCCCGAGCCGCCCGTGTCCCCTGAGCTGGAGGTGTTCGCCCATACCCCCGACGAACGCGAAGCGGTCTGGTTCGCCACCGCGCTGCGCCCGGACGTCCTGGTCCTGTCCGTTCACCCGCCCGCGCTCGACGGGCTCGCCATAACGCGCGAAGTGTCTTCCCGCGTACCGGGAACCGCCGTACTCGTGCTGACTCCGCCCGGCGACGGCGAATTCGTGGTCGCCGCGATGCTCGCGGGCGCCCGCGGGGTCCTGTCGCGGAGCGCCGGTCCCGACGACCTGATCCGGTTCATCCGCGGGGTCGCGGCGGGCGCGGTCGTGTTCGGCGAACGCGCCGCCGACCGGCTTTACGGCCTGCTGGCCGCTTCCCAGCCGGTCCGGGTGTTCCCCCGGCTGACCTCACGCGAGCACGAGGTGCTCGACCTCCTGGCCGGCGGGCTGGTGATCGCCCAGGTGGCACGGCAGCTGGGACTCGCGCCCAAAACCGTGCGCAACGTCGTGTCGTCGATCCACGCCAAGGCCGGCACGGACGACCGCGAGGTGCTGCTCGGCCAGGCCCGGAACGCCGGGCTGGGCCGTCATTCGTAGCTGCGCGGCGTCCAGACGACTCCGTTCTCGGCGCGGGTCTTCGACGAACCCACGATCAGCAGGCACCGCATGTCCACTTCCGCGGGATCCAGGGTGCCGAGGGTGACGACGCGGATGTCCTCCTCCGGCCCGCCGACGTCCCTGGCGACGACCACCGGTGTCTCCGGGGCGCGGTGCCGGAGCAGGACGTCACGGGCCTGCGCGAGCTGCGTGGTCCTCGTGCGGGACGCCGGGTTGTACAGCGCGAGCACGAGATCCGCCGCGCCCGCCGCGTCGAGCCGTCGTTCGATGATCTCCCACGGCTTGAGCCGGTCGGACAGTGAAAGCACGCAGTAGTCGTGGCCCAGCGGCGCCCCGACCCGGGACGCGGCCGCTTGCGCGGCTGTCACGCCCGGCACGATCCGCACCCGCGTACCCGCGCCGTGCCCGGCCGCGACCTGCTCCAGCACGGCCGACGCCATCGCGAACACCCCGGGATCACCCGAGGAGACCACCGCGACCTTGGCGCCGTTCGCGGCCAGCTCCAGCGCTTCGACGGCGCGTTCGGCCTCGACCCGGTTGCCCGACGCGTGCCGCTGCTGGCCCGCGCGCTGCGGAACCCGCGCGACGTAGGGGCCGTAGCCGACAATGTGCTCCGCCGCGGCCAGTTCCTCTGCCGCTTCAGGGGTCAGCCAGCCGGGGCCCGCCGGGCCGAGGCCGACGACCACGACTTCGCCGCCGGTGTGCGTTTCCGGCTTCCGGGGGACTTCGGGTTCGTCGGCGAGCCGGGACGCGTACGCCGGGCTGGGCAGCAGCGCCAGCGAGAAGTACGGGACCGAGTCCGGGTCGACGTCGGCGAGTGGCTCGACGCGCTGCGCCTGCCAGGTCGCCCGTTCGATGTAGAAGGCGTCGTCCAGTTTCCCGGCCTCGGCCAGCGCCTCGCGGACGTTGCCGAACGTGCGGCCGAGTTTGAGCACCGCCGCGGCCTGCGTGTCGGCGAGGCGCCGCGCGAGTTCCGGCGCGGGCAGGGTGCCGGGCAGGATGGTGAGGACCTCGTCGCGCTGCACCAGCGGGCGGCCGAGCACCGACGACGCGGCGCTGACCGACGTCACGCCGGGCACCACGGTCGCCTCGTAGCGGTCCGCGAGCCGTTCGTGCATGTACATGTAGGAGCCGTAGAAGAACGGGTCGCCTTCGCAGAGCACCACCACGTCGCGTCCGGCGTCGAGGTGCTCTGCGAGCCGTTTCGCGCTCAGCTCGTAGAAGTCGGCGATGGCGCCTTCATAGCCGCCGGGGTGATCGGTGGTCTCGGTGGTGACCGGGTAGACCAGCTTCTCCTCGACCTGGCCGTCCCGCAGGTACGGTTCGGCGACCGAACGCGCGATGCTCCGGCCGTGCCGCGCGCTGTGGTAGGCGACGACGTCGGCCTCGGCGATCAGCCGCGCGGCCTTGACCGTCATCAGTTCCGGGTCACCCGGCCCGAGCCCGACACCCCAGAGTTTCCCGAGCCCGCTCATTCGACCTCACTCGCCATCGCGTTGATCGCGGCGACGGCCATCGCGCTGCCGCCGCGTCGTCCGTGCACCACCAGATAGGGCGCGGGTGCCCGCTCGACGAGCTCCACTTTGGACTCGGCGGCGCCGACGAAACCCACCGGGACACCGATGATCGCCGCCGGGGCGCCGACCCCCTCGTCGAGCAGTTCCAGCAGGCGGAACAACGCGGTGGGCGCGTTGCCGATCGCCACCACGGAACCGGGCAGCTTGTCGCGCCAGAGTTCCAGCGCGGCCGCGGACCGGGTGGTGCCCATCCGCTCGGCCAGCCCCGGCACCTTCGGGTCGGACAGCGTGCACAGCACCTCGTTGGCGGAAGGCAAACGTTTGCGGGTCACGCCGGAGGCGATCATGTTGGCGTCGCAGAGGATCGGCGCGCCCGCTTCGAGCGCCGCGCGGCCGGATTCCACGACGTCCAGGCTGTAGCGGATGTCGTCGACCAGGTCGACCATCCCGCAAGCGTGGATCATCCGCACGGCCAGCACCGCGACGTCCTCGGGGAGGATCGCGAGATCCGCCTCCTCGCGGATGGTGGCGAACGAATGCCGGTAGATCTCGGCCCCGTCCCGGATGTAGTCGATCACTGCTGTCCCTTCGATTCGGCGCTGTCCTTCTCCGCCAACGTCCTCGCCAGCTCGCCGACCGGGACGAACGCCCCGTCGACCAGATAGCCGTCCTCCGTCGCGAGGACGTCGACGTGCTCGTGCGCGGGTTTTCCACATCGCCGTTCACAACCGGCGAAATGGGCCCTCGGGGCCTTGCCGACCCGCGACGCGTCGGCCCGGACGTCGGCCAGCGACTTCGCGCAGCCCGGGCGTCCGATGCAGGCGCTGATCCCGAGCGACGGCTCGTCCGGATCGGTGATCAGGCCCGTGTCCGCTTCCAGCGGGCCGAGGACCAGGATCGACCGCCACGGGGTGACCACGGCGTCCCCGGCGCGCGCGATCGCACGCGCCTGAGCCGAGGTCAGGCGACCGAAGACCGGGGCGACCGCGACCGCGTCACCGATCGGCCCGATCGGCAGGCCAGGCTTCGTCGCGAAGATCTCCGGCCGGGTTCGTTCCCCTGGGACGTCGCCGAGCAGCGGTTCCGTGTCGGGAAGTTCGCTGACCCGCCAAGCCGCTCCCCTGGCCCCAAGGAACGCGCGCGCGATCGAAATCAGCGCGTCGACGGCGTGTTCCGGGCCGACGCGCAGGCCGGTGTCTTCGCCGGCGAGCAGCACCGCGCCGTCGCGCCAGCAGACGTCGGCGCCTTCTCCCGCGACGTCACCTTGACCGCCGTCGAGCGCGAAGAGGAAGCGTCCCGGGAGTTCGGCCAGCTCGGGGTCTGCGCACAGGGCCTTGTCGAGCGCGGCGGCGAGTTCCTGGGCGACGTCACTCAGCGGCGAGGCGAGGATGTTGCGGACGCGTTCGTGCGACGGCGAAGGCAGGAGCCCTGCCGCGGAGAGCCTGGTCGCGAGACCGGGACGGGTGACGCCTCGGAGCTGGACGTTGCCGCGCGAAGTGAGATGGAGAGCGCCGTCGCCGAGGTCGTCGGCGGCGTCCGCGAGAGCCCTGAACCTGTCCGCGGTGATGGCGCCACCGGGCAGCCGGACCCGGGCGAGGGGACCGTCCGCCGCGTCGTGGGTGGCGAAAACACCGGGGCACGCATCGGCTCGGACACGTGCGCTCGCGGACATGCGCTCACTGTAGATGGCCGATTTCGAGGAGAGTAATGGTCGGATCGAATGTAGTAGGTGTGCTACATTCGATCGCAGCACTGAGATGGGGGTGACCTATGAGAGATCCACACGACGTGATGATCTCCGTCCAAGATCTCCGGATGCGGTACGGGACGAACGACGTCCTCCACGGAGTGGACTTCACCGCGCACCGCGGCGAGGTGATCTGCCTGCTGGGGCCGAACGGGGCGGGCAAGACCACGACGATCGAGATCCTCGAAGGCTTCCGGATGCGATCGGAGGGCGAGGTCAGCGTGCTGGGCATCGACCCGGCGCACGCGGACGAGGATTGGAGGGCGCGGCTGGGGGTCGTCCTCCAGTCCTGGCGCGACCACGCGAAGTGGCGGGTCCGGGAACTGCTGGAGCACCTGGGTGGCTACTACGCGCCGTACTCCACCGACCGCATCAAGCGGCCGTGGGATCCGGACGAACTGATCGCCGCGGTCGGGCTGACCGCGCACGCGGACAAGCGGGTCCGGATGCTGTCGGGCGGACAGCGGCGCCGTCTCGACGTCGCGATCGGCATCGTCGGCCGCCCGGAGCTGCTGTTCCTCGACGAGCCGACAGCCGGCCTGGACCCGGAGGCGCGGCGCGAGTTCCACGAACTCGTGCACCGGCTCACCGATGACGACGACACGACGATCCTGCTCACCACGCACGACCTCGACGAGGCCGAGAAGCTGGCCGACCGGATCCTGATCCTGAACCACGGCCGGATCGTGGCCGACGGTTCGGCCGACGCGCTGAGCAGGCAGATCGCCGGAGAGGCCGAGGTGCGCTGGACGCTGGACGGCCAGCGGTTCGTCCACTCGACGACGGAATCGACGAAGTACGTGCACGAACTGTTCAAGCAGCACGGGGACGCCGTCGGCGACCTGGAGGTCCGGCGGGCGTCGCTCGAAGACACCTACATGACCCTGGTGCGCCAAGCGGAATCCCCGCTCGTGGAGGTGGGTGCGCGATGAACCCGGTTCAGCACAGTGTCCGGATGGGCGTCACACGAGGCTGGCTCGAAGCGCGCCAGATGATGACCAACCGCGAAGACCTGTTCAACACCTTCCTTTTCCCGGCGATCTTCGTCGTCGTCATGTTCTTCATGCGCGACGCGAAACTGCCGGGCACGGAGTTCTCGCTCGGCGCCGCGACCGTGCCGAGTGTGCTGGGCGCGTCGATCGTGTTCAGCGGCATGCTCGGGATGGCGGGGGTGCTCGCCGTCGAGCGCGAGGACGGCACGCTCCTGCGCGCCAAGGCGACCCCGAACGGCATGGTCGGCTACCTCGTCGGCAAGGTCGTCACGGTGTCGCTGAGCACGGTCATCGGGATGCTGCTGGTGCTGATCCCGAGCCTCATCCTGTTCGACGGCATCGCCCCGGGCGGACTGACGTCCTGGCTGGGCCTGCTGTGGGTGCTGGTGCTCGGCCTGCTCGCCACCATGCCGCTCGGCGCGATCTTCGGCTCGCTGACCACCAACGCGCGCAGCATCGGCCTGATCATGCTGCCGACACTGGGCATCGGCGCGATCTCCGGGATCTTCTACCCGATCACCGCGCTGCCGGAATGGCTGCAAGGCGTCGGCCAGGTGTTCCCGATGTACTGGCTCGGTCTCGGCATGCGGTCGGCGCTGCTGCCGGACTCGACGGTGATGATCGAGATCGGGCAGTCCTGGCGGCCTTGGGAGACCCTCGGAGTGCTGGCCGTCTGGGCCGTGATCGGATTGGTGCTGGCCCCGGTGGTCCTGCGGCGCATGGCGCGCCGCGAATCCGGGTCCTCGGTGGCGGCACGACGGGAAAAGGCGATGCAGCGAATTGGCTAGCTCATGAGCGAGGTCGTTTACAACCGGATCGCGATGCTGCGGGCGGAACGGGGCATCTCCCGCCGCGAGCTCGCCGATGCGCTGGGCGTGCATTACCAGACCATCGGCTATCTCGAACGCGGCGAGTACAGCCCGAGCCTTTACCTCGCGCTGCGGATCGCGGAATTCTTCGAGGTGGCGGTGGAGATCATCTTCTCCACCGCCCCTTTCCCGCGGATCGGCGATTCCTCGTCGGAGCGGTCGGCCTGAACCATCGATCGGGGGAAAGGCTCCTCGCGCGCGGGCTGGCATACTGCCGTTGTCGGACCGTCACGTGGGGGGCGCCATGGGCAACGACACGACCAAACCCGGACGCCGGGGGCGAATCGCCAAGGCTCCCGAGGGTGACGAACCCGCGGCGGTCTTCGCCCGGCGCCTGTGGGAGCTCAAGCAGGCCGCGGGGAATCCGTCCTACGACGCCATGCGCCAGGATCACGGCGCGCTCGTCTCGAAATCGGTGCTGTCGGCGGCCGCCCGTGGCGCGCAACTTCCTTCCTGGGACACGACCTGGGAGTTCGTCCGGTCGCTGGCGGTCGGCGTGCTCGGCCAGGACGAACAACGGGTCCGGGCGCAGTGGCGGCTGTGGTGGGACCAGGCTTCCGCCGCGATCCAGGTCCACGCCGAGCCGGTGGAACCCCCTCCGGCGCCGCCGTGGATCAGGCGGCACCGGTGGTGGGCACTGGGCGCGGGCGTCGCGATCGGGGCGACGCTGGTCGTCGTAATGTGGCCGGCCCCGGAAAGACCGGTGCCCGCCACGATCGCCGAGCCGTGCGCGGCGACGTGGTTGTGCCTCTACCGCAACATCGGTTTCGACGACATGAACTTCCGGACCCAGCGGCAGAACACGTGTTGGCGCCTTGCCGATTACCATCTGCAGGACGCGGTCTTTTCGTATGACAACAATCTTCCCATCACCGGTCATTTCTACGACTCGGCGAAAACCGCCATCGGGAACATTCGCGCCGGCGACAGCAGCCAGGACAGTTCGGCGTTGCCCGGCGCGTACTGGTTCTGCACCGGCTCCGCCAGGCCGTGATTTGACCGGACGGCGCCGCGAGCCAAAACGCTGAACTGCGCGAACACCCGAATTTGGCCGTAATTCGACGCCAAGGCCGAACCGCTCTTCCCCCGTCACCGGAACGCTTCCTACCGTTGCCCCGGACAGAACTTCCGGAAACGAGGGGATGACTCATGACGATTTTCCGGGGAAGAAGACCTCGGGTGCGGCGAATAGCGTTCCTTGTCATCGGCGCCTTGTCGCTGACCGTGCTCGCGGCTCCGGCGAACGCGAGCACGGTCACCCAAGTCAGGTTCACGCCACAGCCCGTGCTCGCGCCGAAGGTACCCGCGACGAAGCCGGGTGAGCCGGTGAAGATCGACCAAGAGGTCAAGGCTCTGGGCAGCGTCGCCCTGGAGATGTCGGCGACGCAGACGGCGTATGTCAGGTCGGTCATGCGCGCGAATTCGGCCACCTATCGCTCGCTGTTCGACAACGAGGTGCGGTGCACCTGGCCGGGCGGTGAACAGAGTTACGTGACGGGACAGAACGTCCTGCAGCAGGGCGCGTCACTGGAGCCGGAGAAGGAGGACGTCCAGCTCACCACCCGCTTCCTGGTCCACCCCGGCGTCGCCACGAAGGTCACCTGCACCGCGTACGTCCGCGCGGCCACGATGCGGGACACCCTCGACGCCCGGTTCCAGCTGCACGAAGGTTTCCTCGAGTTCGCGGCCACCTCCGTCGCCAACACCGCGGACGGCCTGCCCGCCCAGCGCGCCACCCCCCGCGGCCTCGTGCGGGTCGGGCCGGATCCCCAGGTCGTGGCGCGCGAGCCCGCGCTGCCGTACTTCACCCTCGCGCCGGGCTTCACGAAACTCAGCGTCTTCGCCGACACCGAATACAAGACGTGTTACCCGGTAAAGGACAAGGACTGCACCAAACCACCGTCGTCGACGGCCACGTTCACGCTGTTCGTCAACCAATGGAACGGCGACCGGCTCTGCCAGAGCAGCAACGCCACCACGACGACCCGCCGGATGTCCTATTCCGTGCACCACCACTACGTGGCGCTGCACCTGCCCGACTTCAAGGTCCGAACCGACTGCGAACAACGGTTCAACGCCTACGTCCTGGTGAAGTGGCAGGACGGCATGGACGGCGGGGTGCAGGGCACCGCGATCGGCCTGACCGACTCGCGAGGGTCGGCCACGACGCACAACGCGGGCATGAGCCATGTCTTCGTCGTCCCGCTCAAGAGCTGACAGCACAACGATCACCCGAACAGAGGAGATTGCTCATGACGTTCGAAGCGAAACCGCGCCGATTCGCCGCGGCGGTGCTACTCGCGACGGCGGGTCTGCTGGTCACCAGCGGTCCGGGAGCCACCGCCGCACCGGGAGCCACCGCGACGCCGGAAGGCACCGCCCTTCTCGCGCCCGCGAAGTGCGCCGATTACGGCTGGGTGAGGGTCATCGCCCAGTCGTTGAGCATGCGTTCCGGGCCGGGCCTGAATTATCCCCCCGTGGGTCCGGCGCTTCAGCGAGGACACCGGTTGTCCTGTTTCCCGGTGGAGGCCCACGGCTCCAGATACGACCTGTGCGGGTACTCCGGCGCCAACGGCTGGATCCCCATCGACCGCGATGGCAACAGCCGGCGTGACGCCTACGTCCCCAGCACGTGCGTCGTGGACGACTAGCCGGTTCACCCGCCACCGTGAAAAAAGGGGGTCGGCAATCCCGCATTCAGCCGACTGAATGCGGGATTGCCGAATCACACGAAAGTGGGAAAAGCGCGAGTTAGTGGTGACGCAAAATTACGAACACGTGTTCGAAATGTGGGTGTATTATGGAGGGGTGTCCGAGACCTTCCTTCCTGAACTGCCGCAGGAGTTGTGGCGTGCCTGCGAGCTGGAGCTTGCCCATGGCGTGAAGCAGTTTCTGCAGGTGATGCGGGTGGCGTCGGCCGCGATGGGGCGGTTTCTGGCGGAGATCGAGTCTCGGGGCCCGAAAGACTTGTATGGGTATGGGTCGACGGCGGCGTGGTTCGCCGATGTGGCGGGGTTGTCGCGGGGTGAGGCGCAGGCGGTGGTGAAGCGGGCGATCGCGTTGAACCCGACCCGGGCCCTGGACGGCGGTGAGGTCCCGGCTGTCGCGCCCACCACGGCCGCGGTGGCGGCCGAGGGGCTGATCGGTGAGCACCGGATCGACCAGATCCTGGACATCCTGAAGAGACTCCCGGCCGATACGTCGGCCGAGGATCGGGAGTACGCGGAGAAAGTCCTGGCCGAGCTGGCCCGGGACGCGGGGCCCCGGCAGGTTGCGAAGGCCGAAGAGGACATCCTCGGCTGGCTGGATCCCGACGGGAACGAACCCAAAGACCCCGAGCCGAAGCAGCCGCGCCGGGAAGTGACCTTGGAACGCCGTCGGGATGGGTTCTGGAAACTCACCGGCCTTCTCGATGACGAGCTGGGAGCTCGCACCGCAGCTGCGCTGGAGGCGTATGCGAAGCCTCGCCCGGTGGACGAGTTCGGCCAAGCCGACCTGCGGATGAAATGCGAACGCCAGGGCGACGCCTGGGCCGAGCTTCTCGATCTGGCGATCGCCTGCCCGGACCAGCCCGGTACCAGCGGGTACCGGACCTTGGTGCACGTGACCATCGGTCTGGAAGAGCTCAAGACCGGGATCGGGAAAGCCTGCCTCGACTTCGTCGGCACCATGACCGCACGCGACGCGCGCATGGCCGCCTGCGACTGCCTCATGCTCCCCGTGGTCATGAACGCCGCTGGTGAACCCCTCGACGTAGGGCGACTACGACGGTTCGTCACCCCAGGCCAGAGACGCGCACTCAACATCCGCGATCGAGGCTGCGCGTTCCCCGGCTGTCACCGAAAACCCAAGAACTGCCACGCCCACCACATTCACCACTGGGCAGACGGCGGACCCACCGACCTCCGGAACCTCGTGCTCCTCTGCGGCTTCCACCACCGCCTGATCCACCACGGCGACTGGCAAGTCCGCATGGCCGCCGACGGGCTACCAGAGTTCATCCCACCCCAGTACTTGGATCCGCTACGAAGAATCCGGCGCAACACCCTCCACCGCGCCTGAACCTCTGCATCACCCGAGGAGCCCGCCAGCCACACCGGCGACGGGCCCCTCGGCATGCCCGCAGCTAGATGAGCCGGTTGTACGAACCTCGGAAGTCGAAGAAGGTCAAGCCTTCGTATCGCGTGTGGGCCCGGATCTCGCCCGCTGTCCACGCATGGTCGCTGTAGTCGTCCACCACGACACCTCCATGCTCGAGCAGAGTCAGGACCAGCCGCCGCAGCTGCTCCGTTCCATCGACCCGGCCGGACACTTCGATCTCTATCGCCCAGGCCGGACGGTGACCGATCGCGGGGATCAGGCGCTCGTCGGCTTCCTGTTCCCAGCCCCGATAGAGACTGCCGTCCTCGGTCTCCAGCCAGCAGTACAGCACGTCCTCCACCAGCCAGGGCGCGTTCTGACCTGGCGAAAGCGCATTAAGCACGGCGAAGGTGTCGACCTGGTCCAAGCGGGGGAACACGAACACCGATCGCATACCCGCGAGACTGTCAGAGCCCGCCACTCACGACCACCCCGACCAGCGCAAACCCGCCTGCCGGGCACATCACCTTGACTCCCGCCGGACCGCACCGGAGAGTGAGCGGGAACCCACGCGACGGCAGAGGGAGGAACCCGGTGAGAGTCCGGGGCGGTCCCGCCACTGTCACCCCTCGTAGCCAAGCGAGGGGAAGCCAGGAACTCCGGCCGTCGCGACCGCACGACCCGGGGCGCGGACACCCCGAGTGAGGACTGCCGTGATCCTGCTTCTGTCCACTTCGGACACCGACCTGCTCAGCGCTCGTGCCAGCGAGGCCGACTATCGGCTGGCCAACCCCGCTCGGCTCGATCTTGCCGAGCTGCCCACCCTGCTCGACGGCGCCCGGATCGTCGTCGTCCGGATCCTCGGATCCGAGCGGAGCTGGCAGGAGGGGCTCGACACGGTCCGCGCGAGCGGCGCGCACGTGGTGGTCCTCGGCGGCGAGCAGACGCCGGACGCGCAGCTCATGAAGCTGTCCACGGTCCCGGCGGGCACGGCGGCGGAGGCGCACGCGTATCTCGCGCAGGGCGGCCCGGCCAACCTCACCCAGCTGCACCGGTTCCTGAGCGACACGCTCCTGCTCACGGGTGACGGCTTCGAGCCGCCCGCCGTGCAACCGCTGTGGGGCGTCCTCGAACGCGAGCCGAAAGCCACGAACGGCCCGGTCATCGCGATCCTCTACTACCGCGCGCATCACCTGTCCGGCAACACCGAGTTCGTCCACGCCCTCTCCGACGCCATCGAGGACGCCGGGGGCCGCGCGCTCCCGATCCACTGCGCGTCCCTGCGCACCCGCGAGCCGGAGATGATGGCCGAGCTGGCCAAGGCCGACGCGCTCCTGGTCACCGTGCTGGCCGCCGGCGGCACCCGGCCGTCCGAGGTCGGCGCGGGCGGGGACGACGAGGCATGGGACGTCGCCGAGATGGCCGCGCTCGACATTCCGATCCTCCAGGCGCTGTGCCTCACCAGCGACCGCGAGACCTGGTCCGCCAACGACGACGGCCTCTCCCCGCTCGACGCGGGCAACCAGATGGCCGTCCCCGAGTTCGACGGCCGCCTCATCACCGTCCCGTTCTCGTTCAAGGAGATCGACGACGACGGCCTCCCCAAGTACGTTCCGGACACCGAACGCGCCTCACGGGTCGCCAAGATCGCGCTCGCCCACGCCCGGCTGCGGCACACGCCGCCTCAGGAGCGCCGCATCGCGCTGATGCTGTCCGCGTACCCGACGAAGCATTCCCGCGTCGGCAACGCGGTCGGCCTCGACACGCCCGCGTCCGCGATCGAGCTGCTGCGCCGCATGCGTGACCGCGGCTACGACCTCGGCGAAGACCCGTTCCCCGGCGTCGAGCCCACGGGCACCGACCAGCCGGACGGCGACGCGCTGATCCACGCGCTCATCGCCGCGGGCGGCCAAGATCCGGAGTGGCTCACCGAGGAACAGCTCTCCGGCAACCCGATCCGTGTCCCCGCCGACAAGTACCGCGCGTGGTTCGCCGAACTGCCCGCCGAACTTCGCGAGGGCATGGAAGAACACTGGGGCCCCGCGCCCGGCGAGCTGTACGTCGACAACGGCGACATCGTGCTCGCATCCTTGCAGTCCGGCAACGTGATCCTGATGATCCAGCCGCCGCGCGGGTTCGGCGAGAACCCGGTGGCGATCTACCACAACCCGGACCTCCCGCCGAGCCATCACTACCTCGCCGCGTACCGCTGGCTGGAGGAGGAGTTCGGCGCGCACGCCGTCGTCCACCTCGGCAAACACGGTTCACTGGAATGGCTTCCCGGCAAGACCGCTGGTCTTTCGGATTCCTGCGCGCCGGACGCCGTCCTCGGCAACCTGCCGCTGATCTACCCGTTCCTGATCAACGACCCGGGCGAGGGCGCGCAGGCGAAACGGCGCGCGCACGCCACGATCGTCGACCACCTGATCCCGCCGATGGCCCGCGCCGAGAGCTACGGCGACATGGCCCGCCTGGAACAGCTGCTCGACGAGCACGCCAACATCGCCGCGATGGACCCGGCGAAGCTGCCCGCGGTCCGCGCGCAGATCTGGACGCTGATCCAGGCCGCGAAACTCGACCACGACCTCGGTGTCGAGGAACGCCCGCACGACGCGGAGTTCGACGACTTCCTGCTGCACATCGACGGCTGGCTGTGCGAGGTCAAGGACGCGCAGATCCGCGACGGCCTGCACATCCTCGGCGCGGCGCCGGAAGGCGAGGCGCGGATCAACCTCGTGCTCGCGATGCTGCGCGCCCAGCAGATGTGGGGCGGCAAGCAGGGTGCCGTGCCCGGTCTGCGTTCCGCGTTGGGCCTCAAGGAAAACAGTGACACCCCACTGTCCGAAGTGGACTCCATCGAGCAGACGGCCCGATCGCTCGTCGAGGCGATGGAGGCCCGCGACTGGTCCCCCGCCGCGGTCGCCGAGGTCGTCGCCGAAGTGCCGGAACACCAGGAAGTCGCGCGCGTACTGACCTTCGCCGCCACCGAGATCGTGCCGCGGCTGGCGGGCACCGGCGCCGAGATCGACGCGGTCCTGCACGCCCTCGACGGCGGCTACATCCCGGCGGGCCCCAGCGGTTCTCCCCTGCGCGGCCTGATCAACGTGCTGCCGACCGGCCGCAACTTCTACACCGTCGATCCGAAGGCCATCCCGAGCCGCCTCGCCTGGGAGACCGGGCAGGCCCTCGCGGACTCGCTTCTCCGTCGCTACAAGGAGGACACCGGCGACTGGCCGCGTTCGGTCGGCCTCTCGGTCTGGGGCACGTCGGCCATGCGCACGTCGGGTGACGACGCCGCGGAGGTCCTGGCCCTGCTGGGCGTCCAGCCGGTCTGGGACGAGGCGTCGCGGCGCGTCACCGGGATCGAGGCCATCCCGCTCGCCGAACTCGGCCGCCCGCGCGTCGACGTCACCGTGCGGATCAGCGGCTTCTTCCGCGACGCTTTCCCGCACGTGATCACGCTGCTGGACGACGCCGTGCGCCTCGTCGCGAACCTGGACGAACCGGACGAGCAGAACTTCGTCCGTGCCCACACCCGCGCGGATCTGGCCGCGCACGGCGACGAACGCCGTGCCACCACGAGGATCTTTGGCTCCAAGCCCGGCGCGTACGGGGCGGGTCTGCTGCCGTTGATGGATTCCGGGAACTGGCGTGACGACAAGGATCTCGCCGAGGTCTACGCGGTCTGGGGCGGGTTCGCCTACGGCCGCGACCTCGACGGCAGGCCGGCGCGCGAGGACATGGAGAACTCGTACAAGCGGATCGTGGTCGCGGCGAAGAACACCGACACCCGAGAGCACGACATCGCCGACTCCGACGACTACTTCCAGTACCACGGCGGGATGATCGCGACCGTCCGCGCGCTGACCGGCACCGCGCCGGCGTCCTACGTCGGCGACAGCACCACGCCGGACGCGGTCCGCACCCGCACCCTCGGCGAGGAGACCGCCCGTGTCTTCCGGGCCCGCGTGGTCAATCCGCGCTGGCTTTCGGCGATGCGCAAGCACGGCTACAAGGGCGCCTTCGAACTGGCGGCGACGGTCGACTACCTCTTCGGTTTCGACGCCACGGCCGGGGTGGTCGGCGACTGGATGTACGAGAAGCTCACCGAGTCCTACGTGCTCGACGAGGTCAACCAGGAGTTCCTGCGCCAGGCCAACCCGTGGGCGTTGCGCGGCATCATCGAGCGGCTGAACGAGGCGGCCGATCGGGGGCTCTGGGCGGAGCCGGACGCCGACCTTTTGGCTCAGCTGCGCGAGGTCTACTTATCGCTTGAGGGGGACCTCGAATCCTGACGTCACCCCTTGGAGCGAGGGCATGGCACTCCCGGCGGTACCACTGTCGTATGCGCAGAACTTAGCGTGACAAGGGCGGTGGGATGACAACGATCGGGAGGACAGCGATGATCAAGCGTCTGTTGAAGGTCGTGCTTCGCCACGGTTGCTGCTCGGCGTGCACCGGTCAGGGCTGCGGCTGCTGCGACGCCTGCAAGTAGGTCAGGGGCGGACACCCGCTATGTGGGTGTTCGCGCGGCGGACGTCGGCGGCGAGGGCCCCTACCTCGATCACCCGGCGTCCGGCCGCCTCCAGTGTCTCGGCGCCGACGCAGTCGACGAACACCGACGGCTCGCGCCAGGCGAAAACGACACGCGGGATGCCGGCGTCGAGGATGAGCTGGGTGCAGCTTCGCGGATGTGACGTCCGCGAGCTGCACGGCTCCAGCGACGTGTACATCGTCGCCTCCGCCAGCCTCGGGTCTCCGGGTTCGAGTTTGGCGAGCGCGGCTTCTTCGGCGTGGTCGGTGGGATCGCCGTCGCCCGAGTAACCGGTGGAGATCACTTCGCCGTCGGCGTCGGTGATGACAGCGCCGACGCGGAAAGTGCGCGGCGGGCAGTTCTCGGCCAGCGCGATGGCCTCACGCAGCCGCAGAATGTCCACTTCGGACGGTTCCGGTGTCGCGTGGTACTCCAGCACGGCGATGTCACCCAGCCGGGTGCTGTCGACGAGCTTGAGCCCGCGCGGGAAGGCGCCCGGGCCGGTGAACCTCGGAGCCCGCGGGTCACCGACGAAGAACGGCGCGACGGCCAGGTGCAGTTCATCGACGAGCCCCTCGGTGAGGAACTGCGTGTGGATCGCGCCGCCGCCTTCGACCATCAGCCGCCGGATGCCGCGCGCGTGGAGGTCGGCCAGCATGCCGCGCAGATCCACCAGTTCGACGACGGTCGCCTTCACGCTCGTGACGACGCCAGGCGGAGCGTAGACCAGCTTCTCCGCCTCCCCCACGGTGAAGAACTGCGCCGCCGGATCGAGTGACCCGCTCCGGGTGAGGGTGACCTTGACCGGCTGCTCCGGACGTCCGGCGGCGACCCGTTCCGCGACCAGCTCCGGCGACCGGACCAGCAGGCGGGGGTTGTCCGCGCGCACCGTGTTCGCGCCGACGAGGATCGCGTCCGACGCCGCGCGCAACCCGTCCACCCTGGCCCAGTCCTCGTCGCCGGACAGCACCAGGCGGGTGTCGGTCGCGTCGTCGAGGTAGCCGTCCAGCGAGACCGCGGCGGACAACAGGATGTGGGGTCGTTCGATCACGTCCGCCAGTATGCCCCCGCGAAATTCGGTCGCACCTCGGACGCGCGCGGGCTAGGGTGGCCCGATGATCTTGTGAGACGAACCTGCGCCCTCATCCCACCTCCTTCGCAGGGAGTCTCATGTCTTCTTCCTTGACGCTTTCCGACGTCACCTTCACCTGGCCCGACGGCGTCCCGGTGTTCGAGCACCTTTCGCTCACCATCGGGGCCGGTCGCACCGGCCTGGTCGGCACCAACGGCTCCGGTAAGTCCACGCTGCTCAGGCTGCTCGCCGGCCGCCTCGAGGCCACCACGGGCTCGGTGACCGCGCCCGCCGAACTCGGCTACCTGCCCCAGAACCTCGTCCTCGACACCGATCGCCGGGTCGACGACGTGCTGGGCGTCACCGCGATCCGCGCGGCCATCAGGGCCGTCGAAAGCGGCACGGCAACCGAGGAGCACTTCGCCGCCATCGGCGACAACTGGGACGTCGAGGAGCGCACCCGCGCGATCCTCGACCGGCTCGGCCTGGGCGCTGTCCGGCTGGACCAGCGGGCGGGTGAGCTGTCCGGTGGCGAGCTCACGCTGCTCGGGCTGGCCGCCCTGCTCCTGCGCCGTCCCGCCGCGCTGCTGCTCGACGAGCCGACGAACAACCTCGACCTGCGGGCGCGCGAACTCGTGCACCGCGAGGTCGCGGGCTGGGGCGGGATCCTCGTGGTCGTCTCGCACGATCGCGAACTGCTCCGCCTGGTCGACCGGATCGCCGAGGTCCGCGACCTCGAGGTCACCCTGTACGGCGGCGATCTCGCGGACTACGAGCACGCCGTCGAGGTCGCCCAGGAGGCCGCGCGGAGGCATCTGCGCGCGGCGGAAGCGTGCGTCAAGCGGCAGAAGCGGGAGCTGATCGAAGCCGGGATCAAACTCGCCCGGCGGGCCCGCTACGGCCAGAAGATGTGGGACCAGAAGCGGGAACCCAAGGTGCGGATGCGCAAACGTCAGGAGGACGCGCAGATCGCCGCGGGCAAGCACCGGAACCTGCACACCGACAGGCTGGAGGGCGCCGTCGAAGCGCTCAAGGCCGCCGGGGAACTGGTGCGCGAGGACGCCGAGATCCGTGTCGAACTGCCGGAGACCACGGTCTTCCGGGGGACGGACGTGCTCCGGATCGATGCCGTGCCCCGGTTCGGCCCGCCGGTGAACCTGCACGTCATGGGCCCTGAACGGATCGCGCTCACCGGCCCGAACGGTTCGGGGAAGACCACCCTGCTCCGCACGATCACGGGCGAACTCCCGCCGAAATCGGGCGAAGTCGGGCTGTTCGTCCCCGCCAGGCTGCTCCCCCAGCGGCTCGACATCCTCGACGACGCACTGTCCATTGTGGACAACGTGCGGCTGGTCGCGCCGTCGCTCACGGACAACGAGATCCGCGCGCGGCTGGCGCGGTTCCTGTTCCGGGGAACGACGGCCGACCGCGAGGTGGCGTCGCTGTCCGGTGGGGAACGGTTCCGGGCGGCGCTGGCGACACTGCTGCTGACCGAACCCACGCCGCGACTGCTGCTGCTCGACGAGCCGACGAACAACCTCGACCTGGCGAGTGTCCGCCGGCTCACCGAGGCGTTGCTGGCCTATCGGGGCGCGCTGATCGTGGCGAGCCACGACCGGCCGTTCCTCGCCGACATCGGCATCACCCGATGGCTCCCTCTCCGCGTTTAGTCCTCTGGATGCGGTACTTGCGCGCGCAACTACCGCATCCAGAGGACGAATTGCGGGTGGTCAGGCGTCGAAGTCCACGGTGACGGCTTCGGACACCGGCACGGACTGGCAGGTGAGCACGAAACCGGCGTCGACCTCGACCTTCTCCAGGGCGAAGTTGCGCCGCATGTCCACCTTGCCGTCGCAGATCTTCGCCCGGCAGGTCCCGCACACGCCGCCCTTGCAGGCGAACGGCAGGTCCGGGCGGTACTTCTGCGCGCCGTCGAGCAGGGAGGAGTTGCGCGGTAGCGTCATCGTCGTCGACCGGCCGTCGAGGACCAGCGTCACCTCGCTGGACGAACCCACGACGGCCGGGTCGACGTGGTGCACCGGCTCCGGCGGAGTGTCCACATAGAACAGTTCCTGGTGGATCTTCTCCTCGGCGACGTCCAGGGACCGCAGCAATTCCTGCGCACCGGTCACCATCTCGAACGGCCCGCACAGCCACCAGTGCGCGACGTCCTCGACCGGGATCAGCACGGTGCACAGGCGCCGCAGCTTCTCGACGTCGAGGCGTCCGGTGAACAGTTCGGCCTCGCGCGGCTCCCGGGAGAGCACGTGGACGAGTTCGAGCCGTGCCGGATAGCGGTCCTTCAGGTCCGCGAGGTCGTCGGCGAACATGACGGTGTCCGTGCGGCGATTGCCGTAGAGCACGGTCACCGTGGCGTCGGAATCGCTGAGCAGCGAGGACGCGATCGACAGCACCGGCGTGATCCCGGATCCGGCCGCGATCAGCACGTGATGCCCGGGAACGTCCAGTTCGGGGCTGAAGTTGCCGGTGGGCGGCGCGACCTCGATCTCGTCGCCGCGTTTCACGTCGCGCACGAGCCAGGACGAGAACAATCCACCCGGCACCTCGCGGACGCCGACCCGCGGCGCGGCACCGGCGGGCGCGCAGATCGAGTACGAGCGGCGCTCGTCGCGGCCGTCGACCTCGCGGCGCAGGGTCAGCGACTGGCCCGCCTTGAACCGGAAGGTCTCGGCGAGGTCTTCGGGGACGTCGAAGGTCACCGCGACGGCGTCGTCGCACAAGCGCTGGACGTCCGCCACCTTCAGGGTGTGAAACCCGGTGCGGCGCAGGATCGCGGTCACTAGATCTCCTTGACGTGTTCGAACGGTTCGAGGCAGAACCGGCAGCGGCGCAAGGCTTTGCACGCCGTCGCGCTGAAACGAGACTGCTCTTCGGTGTCCGCGGAACCGCAGTGCGGGCAGCGGACCGAAGACACCGCCGGGCTCAGCGTGAGCGGGATCGGGCCGGTCCGCCGCGGCGCGGCCCCCGGCGGCGCGATCCCGGCCTCGGCCAGTTTCCGTTTGCCGTCTTCGGTGATCCAATCGGTGGACCACGCCGGCTGCAGCACCGTGCGGACCTCGACGTCGCCGTAGCCCGCGCCGGTGAGCGCGTGCACGAGGTCGTCGCGCATGGTGTCCATCGCCGGGCAGCCGGTGTAGGTCGGGGTGATCGCCACGACCACGCGACCGTCCTCTTCGGACACTTCGCGCAGCACGCCGAGGTCGGCGAGGGTGAGCATCGGCAGTTCCGGGTCGGTGACCGTGGCCGCCACGGCGTACGCGGTCACCATGTCGCGTCCGGATGTTCCCTGGCGACGCTCTGCAGGGTCGCCAGCAGGTAGCCCATCCGCTCGGTGTGCACGCCGTCGCGGCCCATCCGGCCGGAGACACCGGCGAGCGCGCCGACCTCGGGCCGTGTCAAGTGAGCGACGGCCAGCACCTGGTCGAGGATCGCGTCGAACTCCGGCCGCAGCGACGGCGACTCGACGAACTCGGCCTCGTGCGCGGTGAAAAGCTCGCCCACGTAAGGCCAGACCGCGTCGAGGCCTTCCTGCATGCGCTCGTGGGACAGCTCGGTGCCGTCGCCGAGACGGACGGCCCACTGCGCGGCGTAGTCGCGGTGGTAGGCGACTTCCTTGACGCCCTTGTCCGCGATGGCCGCGAGCACGGGGTCCACAGAGGACTGAAGCTGTTGCAGCAAAGCGAGGCGCCAGATCGAGAACACCAGCAGCCGCGCGATCAGGTGACCGAAGTGCCCGCCTTCGAGCTCGGCGAGCCGGACGTTGCGGTACTCCTGCTCGCTCCGGAAGAAGGCGTACGAATCCTCGGTGCGGTCGCTGCCGTCGGCCTTGCCCGCGCGGGCCAGCAGCAGCCGCGCCTGCCCGAGCAGGTCGAGCGCGATGTTGGCGATCGCGACCTCGTCCTCCAGTTCGGGCGCGTTCGTGCACCACTCCTGGAGCCGGTGCGAGAAGATCAGCGCGTCGTCGCCGAGCATCAAGCAGTAGGCCGCCAGGCGCGCGCCGTCCACACCGGACGGGACCGTGGTGTCCACACCGGACAGCGGGTCCTCGAAGCCGGTGCCGAAGGCCCAGCGGGAGTCGTTCTCCTCGGTGATCGCCTCGTAGGCGTTGTCGAAGCTCATGTCAGATGTGGGGAACGTTGTCGGGGATGTCGTAGAACGTCGGGTGCCGGTACACCTTGTCGCCGCTGGGCGCGAAGAACGGGTCCTTCTCGTCCGGCGAGGACGCGGTGATGTCGGACGCGCGCACGACCCAGATCGACACGCCTTCGTTGCGGCGGGTGTACAGATCCCGCGCGTGGTGCAGAGCCATGTCGTCGTCCGCCGCGTGCAGCGAACCGACGTGGACGTGGTTCAGCCCGCGCTTGCCCCGGACGAACACCTCGTACAGCGGCCAGTCGTGTTTCATGCCGAGGCACCCTTCTTCGCGGCGTGGGCGGCCGCGGCTTCCCGCACCCACGCGCCGTCTTCCTGGGCCCGCCGCCGGTGCGCGACGCGCTGGGCGTTGCAGGGGCCGTTGCCCTTCAACACATTCTTGAACTCGTCCCAGTCGACGGCGCCGAAGTCGTAGTGCCCGCGTTCGGCGTTCCACTTCAGGTCCGGGTCCGGGAAGGTGACACCCAGCGCCTCGGCCTGCGGAATGGACATGTCGACAAAGCGTTGCCGAAGCTCGTCGTTGGTGTGGCGTTTGACCTTCCACGCCATCGACTGCGCGGTGTTCGGCGAATCCGCGTCCGGCGGGCCGAACATCATCAGCGACGGCCACCACCAGCGGTTCACCGCCTCCTGCACCATTTCGCGCTGCTCCGGCGTGCCGCGCATCATGGTCATCAGCAGTTCGAAGCCCTGTCGCTGATGGAAGGACTCCTCCTTGCAGATGCGGATCATCGCGCGGGCGTACGGCCCGTACGAGCTGCGGCACAACGGGACCTGGTTGCAGATCGCCGCGCCGTCGACCAGCCAGCCGACCACGCCGACGTCGGCGAAGGTCAGCGTCGGGTAGTTGAAGATCGACGAGTACTTCTGCTTGCCGTTGATCAGCTTGTCGGTCAGGTCCGCGCGGTCGGCGCCGAGGGTGGCCGCCGCCGAGTACAGGTACAGCCCGTGTCCGGCCTCGTCCTGCACCTTCGCGAGCAGGATCGCCTTGCGCCGCAACGAAGGCGCGCGGGTGATCCAGTTGCCCTCGGGCTGCATGCCGATGATCTCCGAATGCGCGTGCTGCGCGATCTGGCGGATCATCGTCTTGCGGTAGCCCTCGGGCACCCAGTCGCGCGGCTCGATGCGCTGGTCACGCTCGATGGTCGCTTCGAAGTGCTTTTCGAGGTCTTCTTCCGGCAACGTCGCGGTCATGACTGCTCCTTCGCCACCAGGGTCAGCACGTCGTACTTGGCGACCGAGTCACCGTCGGCGTTGGTGACGTCGGCGTCCCAGCGGACTTCGCCGTACTCCTGGTCGATGCGCGGGGTGATCTGCTTGGCGGTCAAGGTGACGGTGAGGGTGTCGCCGACCTTGACCGGCGTGAGGAACCGCAGGTTCTCCAGGCCGTAGTTGGCCAGCACCGGGCCGGGTTCCGGCGAGACGAACAGGCCGGCGGCGAAGGAGACCACGAGGTATCCGTGCGCCACGATCCCGCCGAACAGCGGGTTCGCCGCCGCGGCTTCGGGGTCTGTGTGCGCGTAGAAGGTGTCGCCGGTGAACTCGGCGAAGTGGTCGACGTCGGACTGGAGGACCTCGCGCGGTCCGGCGACGACGGAGTCGCCGATCTTCAGCTCCGCCAAGGACTTCCGGAACGGGTGGACGTCACCCTCGGTGCGCGGTGCACCCGTGACCCAGCGGCCGGTGACCGCGCTCAGCACGGCGGGCGAGCCCTGGACCGCCGTGCGCTGCATGTGGTGCAGCACGCCGCGGACGCCGCCCATCTCCTCGCCGCCACCGGCGCGGCCGGGGCCGCCGTGCACCAGCTGCGGCATCGGCGAACCGTGGCCGGTGGACTCCTTGGCGTCGTCGGCGTCCAGCACCAGCAGACGGCCGTGATACGGCGCGACCCCGAGGACGACGTCACGCACGAATCCCTGGTCGGCGGAAACGATCGAACCGACGAGGCTGCCGCCGCCGCGGGCGGCGAGCTCGATGACCTGCTCGGTCGAGGTGTAGGGCAGCAGCGTCGAGACCGGACCGAACGCCTCGACCTCGTGCGGCTCGGAACGCTCCGGATCCGCCTTCAGCAGCACCGGCGAGATGAACGCGCCGCGCTCGGCGTCCGCGCCGACGACGTCGACCTGCTCCGGGTCACCGAAGACGACCGTGCCGACGTCCAGCAGCGCCTTGAGCGACCGCCGGACCTCCTCGCGCTGCTCCAGGCTGGCCAGGGCGCCCATCCGGACGCCCTCGGCGGTCGGGTTGCCGACGGTGGTCTTCGCCAGCCGCGCGCTCGCGGCCTCGGCGACGGCGTCCAGCAGGTCGGCGGGGACGAAGGCGCGGCGGATGGCGGTGCACTTCTGGCCCGCCTTGACCGTCATCTCGGTGGTCAGCTGCTTGACGAAGAGATCGAACTCGGTGGTGCCGGGTTTGGCGTCCGGGCCGAGGATCGACAGGTTCAGCGAGTCGGCCTCGGCGTTGAACCGAACGGAGTTGCGCACGATCGCGGGGTGCGCGCGCAGCTTCTGCGCGGTGGACGCGGAGCCGGTGAACGAGACGAGGTCCTGCGCCGTGACGTGGTCGAGCAGGTCGCCGACGCTGCCCGCGACGAACTGCAGCGTGCCCTCGGGCAGGATGCCGGATTCGATGATGATCTCGACCAGCCGCGCGGTGAGGTACGCCGTCTGGCTGGCCGGTTTGATCAGGCTCGGGACACCGGCGAGGAACGCGGGCGCGAACTTCTCCAGCGGACCCCAGACGGGGAAGTTGAAGGCGTTGATCTGGACGGCGACGCCGCGCAGCGGGACGGCGATGTGCTGGGCGACGAAGGTGCCGCCCTTGCTCAGCGGCTCGACGTTGCCGTCGACGTAGACGGTGTCGTTCGGGAGTTCGCGCTTGCCCTTGCTGGAGTAGGCGAACAGCACCCCGATGCCGCCGTCGATGTCGACCATCGAGTCACCCTTGGTGGCGCCCGTCCTGGCCGAGAGCGCGTACAGCTCCTCACGGTGTTCGCGCAGGTGGGAGGCCAGGGCCTTCAGCAACGCGGCACGCTGGTGAAAGGTCAGCTCGCGCAGCGCGGGGCCGCCGACGCGGCGGCCGTGCTCCAGCGCGGCGGCGAAGTCGATGCCGTCGGAGGAGACCCGGGCGACCTCCTCGCCGGTCGAGGCGTCGTGCAGCGGTACGCCGTCGGTGTCCGCCGTGTGCCACCCGCCGGAGACGTAGCTGCGCAGCAATGCCATGAGGGCCGACCCTTCAGTGGTGGTATTTACAGACCGTCCGTTCAGTAATTGACTGTAGCTCGTGACCGGGGTCTTGCAAACCCCCTGACGGCGGTGGACCCTTGACATCTGCCCGAAAACACGCCTTTACTGGCGACACTCTTTAACAACCGTCCGTTCGGTCAGTAACTAGGTGGTTTCGGTTTGACTAACGCCGCGCACACGATGTTCGCCGACGACCTGGCCTCCAACGCGCTGGGCATCGAGCTGGTCGAGGCCGCCGAAGGGCACGCCGTCGCCACCATGCGGATCACCGAGACGATGGTCAACGGGCACGACATCGCGCACGGCGGCTACGTCTTCCTGCTGGCCGACACGACGTTCGCGTGCGCCTGCAACAGCCACGGTCCGGTGACCGTCGCGTCCGGCGCGGAGATCTCGTTCGTCGCCGCGGGCAAACTCGGCGACCACCTCATCGCCACCGCCACCGAGCGGACCCGCTACGGCCGCAACGGCATCTACGACGTCACCGTGCACCGGGAGACCCCCGACGGGCCGGAGGTCGTCGCCGAATTCCGCGGCCGCAGCCGCACCATCCAGAAGGCGTGACGATGACTTTCAGCGACGAAGCCGAGAACCTGACCATCGACGAACTCCAGGCGCTGCAACTGAAACGCCTCCGGTGGACGCTGCGGCACGCCTACGACAACGTGCCGTTCTACACCCGGAAGTTCGACGAGGCCGGGGTTCACCCGGACGACTGCAAGGCGCTGGAAGACCTGGCGAAGTTCCCCTTCACCACCAAACAGGACCTGCGCGACAACTACCCGTTCGGCATGTTCGCCGTCCCGGAATCGCAGGTCAGCAGGATCCACGCTTCCAGCGGGACCACCGGGAAACCGACCGTCGTCGGGTACACGGCCGAGGACATCGACACCTGGGCGACGGTGATGGCGCGGTCGATCCGCGCGGCGGGCGGGCGGCCGGGCGACAAGGTCCACGTGGCCTACGGGTACGGCCTGTTCACCGGCGGGCTCGGCGCGCACTACGGCGCGGAAAAGCTGGGCTGCACGGTGATCCCCGCGTCCGGTGGCATGACCGCGCGCCAGGTGCAGATCATCACCGATTTCGAACCCGAGATCATCATGGTCACCCCGTCGTACATGCTGACGCTGCTCGACGAGTTCGAACGGCAGGGCATCGACCCGCAGGCGAGCTCGCTCAAGGTCGGCATCTTCGGCGCCGAGCCGTGGACCGAGCAGATGCGCACGGAGATCGAGGAGCGCGTCGGCATCGACGCCGTCGACATCTACGGCCTGTCCGAGGTGATGGGCCCCGGCGTCGCGCAGGAATGCGTCGAGACCAAGGACGGGCTGCACATCTGGGAGGACCACTTCTTCCCCGAGGTGATCGACCCGTTCACCGAGAAACCCACCGACGCCGAGGGCGAACTGCTGTTCACGTCGCTCACGAAGCAGGCGCTGCCGATCATCCGGTACCGCACGCGCGACCTCACCCGGCTGCTGCCGGGCACCGCGCGGCCGGCGTACCGGCGGATGGAGAAAGTGACCGGGCGCAGCGATGACATGATCATCCTGCGTGGCGTCAACGTCTTCCCCACGCAGATCGAGGAAGTCGTGCTGGTGACCCCCGCGCTCGCGCCGCATTTCCAGCTGATCCGGTCCACGAAGGGCCGGATGGACCACCTGACCGTCCGCGTCGAGGCGCGCCCGGACGCGAACCCCGACCAGCGCGCCGAGGCCGCCGCCCGGCTGATCGCGGGAGTCAAGGACGGGGTCGGCGTGAGCGTCGGCGTCGAGGTCGTCGACCCGGACACGCTGGAGCGGTCGCTGGGCAAGATGCGCCGCGTTCTCGACGAACGGGACCGCGGGTGAGCACCCCCGCCCGCCGAGGCCGGCCCGGTTACGACCTCGAGTCGCTGCTGCAGGTCGCGGTGAAGCTGTTCAACGAACGCGGCTACGACGGCACCAGCATGGAGGACCTCTCCCGGAAGCTCGGCATCACGAAATCCGCGATCTACCACCACGTGCCGAGCAAGGAGGAACTGCTGCGGCTCGCCGTCGACCGCGCGCTGAACGGCCTGTTCGCCGTCGCTCTGGAGACGGAGTCGTTCGAGGGCCGGGCGATCGAAAAGCTCGAACATCTGGTGCGGGGCAGTGTCCTCGTGCTGATCGAGCAGCTGCCGTTCGTGACGCTGCTGCTGCGGGTGCGCGGCAACACCAAGATCGAACGGGCGGCGCTGGCGCGGCGGCGCGAATTCGACCGGCTGGTGACGGACCTGGTGAAACAGGCCGAAACCGAGGGCGACGTGCGGCCCGACATCGATCCCGCGGTCACCGCGCGGCTGCTGTACGGCATGGTGAACTCGCTGATCGAGTGGTACCGGCCGCGCCGGGGCTCGGCGGGGACGGAACTGGCGGACGCGGTGTGCAAGATCGCTTTCGACGGCCTGCGGGCTTAGCTTCAGCCGGGGTTCCAACCGGATCTCGCGTGCCGAGGGCCGTGACTCGCGTGCTTGAGGGCGGAACACACGTGCTTGAAGCCGGATCTCGCGTGCCTGGAGCCGGAACGGCTTCAAGCACGCGAGTCACGGCTTCAAGCACGCGAGATCCGCCTCTGATCACGCGAGTTCCGCCTTCAGTCACTCCCCCGCGGCCGTGGGCGGGCGTCGCGCCTGCCAGATCAGCGCGTCACGCAACTGCTGGATGAGCTGCTCGTCGTCGGCCTCCGACGGATCGCCCCCGAGCGGGATCCAGCGTTCGCCGACCTCGACCCCGTTCTCGAAACTGGTGATGACGATCCCCGCGTAGGAGACGCTCTCTTCCGCGGTGTCACTTTGGATCCGGACGTCACGATGCTGCAACCGGACACTGACCCACCGCCCGACGCGGCGAACCGGATCGCGTTCAGCACTGGTCATTCGTCCCTACCCATGGCACCCGGTCCCCCCGCCCCGAACGTCGGTTCGAAGCCTCTCGGAGTTACCTGCGGGTCGTTCCGAATGAGTAACGGCAGGCGGCGGACTGAAACAGTTACGCTCGGACCGTGAACACCGATCCGGAGACACCCGTTCTCTCAGGTCGGCGCCGCCTCGAACCGGCGGCCCGGCGCGCCGAGATCCTGGCGGCGGCCCGGCGGCTGTTCGGCGAGGGCACCTACGCATCGGTTTCGACCTCGGAAATCGCGAAGGCGGCCGGGGTGGCGAGGCCGCTGATCAACCACTACTTCGGCGGCAAGCGCGAGCTGTACCTGGAAGTCGTCCGGCAGATGATGATCGTCCCGGCGCCGGTGATCGAGAACCTCCCCGACACGACCGCCGAGGAGCGGCTCGCCATCAGCGTCCGGCACTGGATCGAGGTCGTCGAGCGCAACGAACAGGCGTGGCTGACGGCGATCGGGCCGGAGGCCGTCGGCCGTGACCCGGACATCGAGCGGATCATGTTGGAGGGTGACGAGATCGCCGCCGACAGGGTGCTCGCGGCCGCGTTGATGAGTGACGTCACGGAGGGTCGCGAAGAGCTCCGCGCGATGATCCGGTCGTACGGCGGGATGCTGCGCGCCGCGTCACGCGAATGGCTGGTCCGCGGCACGCTCGGCCGGGACGAGCTGCGGGTCTTCCTCACCGATTCGATCCTGCACCTGCTGCGGGTCACCTACCCGGCCGTGCTCGCAACGCGTTCCGCCGGGCGTAAGCCGCCGGCGTCATCCCCTTCCAGCGCTTGAAGGCGTAGATGAAACTCGACGCCTCGGCGTAGCCCAGCCGCAGCGCGACGTCCTCGACGCTGAGCGCGCCGGTGTCCAGCATCTCCTCGGCGAGGGCCTGGCGGACCTCGTCCAGCAGCGCGCGGTAGCCGGTCCCGGCCTCGAACAGCCGGCGTCGCAGCGTGCGCGGGCTGAGCGCGAGCCGCCGCGCGACCTCCTCCATCCCGGCGTCGACCCCGCCGAGGCGCACCAGCCGCTCCCGGACCTGCTGGGCGATCCCGGATCGCTCGCGTTTCCGCGACACCAGCAGATCGCATTGCGCGGCGCAGACCGCGACCGTCTGATCGTTGGCCTGCGGCAGGGGCTTGTCGAGGAACAGCGGATCCAGGGTCGCGACCTGTGACGACGCCGAGAACGACGGCGCGAGCCCGAAGGTCCGCACGTATTCGTCCACAGTGGAGGGTTTGTCGTGCCGGAAAGCCAGCGAGCGCAGGGAGATTTCCGGCAGGATGTCGCGCATGACGGTGTGGATGGCGCCGAGGTCGCGTAGCACCAGGAAACGGGCGACGTCGCCCGGCACGCGGCTGTCGTCCATGGTCAGCGCGAGCCGCCCGGCTTCGACGGTCACGTGCGGGATGCAGAACGTGAAACTCAGGTCCAGGTACCGCAGGGCGAACCGCATCGCGTCGCCCAGCGTCGGGCTGCTGATGCACGCGAAACCGAAGATGCCGAAGGCGCTGACGCGGTATCGCCTGCTCAGCCGCAGCGCGACGTCGTCCCCGCCGCCGAGCCCGCGCACCAGGCTCCGGACCACCGCCAACTCCTGGCGCGCGTCGACCTGGCCGTCGATCGGGGCGTGCTCGTAGGACTCCAATCCCGCGACGCCGTTCTCGGCGGCGAAGCGGGCCATGAGCACGATGCTCGCCGTCCCGCGCGGGTAGTCCCAGTCGCGGATCACCGGCGGCGGTAGTTCCATGGCCGGGATTATGGATCCCCGGGCAACGACCGGCGCATTGAGGACCATAACTGTCCTTGATCCTGATTAGGGTGAGCGGCATGTCCGACACGTTGAGCAGGCGCGCGCTGAACCGCGCCATGCTGGACCGGCAACTGCTGCTCCGGCGTTCGAAGATGACCGCGCTCGAAGCGGTCGAGCATCTCGCCGGGTTGCAGGCGCAGGCGCCGAACCCGCCGTACTTCGCGCTGTGGACGCGGCTGCACGGCTTCAGCCAGGAAGACCTGGCGAGCCTGCTGCTGGACAAGAGTGTCGTGCGGATCGCGCTCATGCGCGGCACGGTGCACCTGGTGACGCCGTCCGACGCGCTGGCGTGGCGGCCGATCGTGCAGCCCCTCTACGACCGCGCGGTGCTCGGCAACACCCAGTTCGGCCCCGACATCAAGGACCTCGACCACCAGGAGATCGCCCGCACCGCCCGCAAACTGCTCGGCGAACGGCCGCTTTCGTCCGCCGGGCTCGGCGCCGAACTCGCGAAGCACTGGGAGGGCGTGGCGCCGTCGTCGCTGGTGCACGTCGCGCGGGCGCTGCTGCCGCTGGTGCAGATCCCGCCGCGCGGTGTCTGGGGCAAGTCGGGGCAGCCGACGTATCAGACCACCGGGGACTGGCTCGGCGCCGAACCGGACGAGTCGCTGTCCCCCGAAGCGATGTTCCGGCGCTATCTGGCCGCGTTCGGGCCGGCCAGTGTGCAGGACGCGCAGGCGTGGGCCGGGATCACGAAGCTCGGTGAGGTCGCCGAGCGGCTGCGGCCGGAACTGCGGACGTTCCGTGACGAGAACGGCCGCGAACTCTTCGACCTGCCCGATGCCCCTCGCCCGGATCCGGACACTCCCGCGCCGGCCCGGCTGCTGGGGCCGTTCGACCAGACCGTCCTGTCCTACGCCGACCGCACCCGGGTGATCAGCGACGAGTACCGCAAGACCGTCATCACACAGAACGGCCTGGTCAAGGGCACCATCCTGGTCGACGGGTCGGTGAAGGGCTTCTGGGAGATCAAGTCGGTGAAGAAGGCGGCTTCGGTGGTGATCACGCCGTTCGAGCGCGTCCCGAAGCGGGATCTGGACACCCTCGAAAGCTCCGCGTACCGCCTCCTGGCCTGGGCCCACCCGAAGGCCGAGAGCCACTCGGTGCAATTAGTCCTCTGAATGCGGTAGTTGACAACGCGAACTACCGCATTCAGAGGACGAAACGCAGGAGGGCGTGGCCGAAAATCTCGATTGAGTGTCCGTTTGTGCACTTCCGAGCGGTGAGCGCGGTGCGTACCTTCGATCGGCATGGGCGAGACGAGCGTGCTGATCGTAGGGACGGGCTTCGGCGGAGTCGGGATGGCGATCGAGCTCAAACGGGCCGGGTTCGACGACTTCACCATCTTGGAGAGCGCCTCCGAACCCGGCGGCGTCTGGCGGGAGAACACGTATCCCGGCGCGGGCTGCGACATCCCGTCGCCGCTGTACTCGTTCTCCTACGAGCCCAATCCCGACTGGCCGAAGCGCTTCTCGCTGCAACCGGATATCCACGACTACCTCAAACGCGTGGTGCGCCGCTACGGTCTCGAACCGCACATCCGCTTCGACACCCGCGTCACCGGCGCGGCCTTCGACGAGGAACGCGGGCTCTGGCGGGTCGAGACCGCGGGCGGCGAGACGTTCGAAGCGAACGTCTTCATCCCCGCCGTCGGCCAGCTCTCGCGACCGGCCCAGCCGGACATCCCCGGTCAGGAGTCCTTCGAGGGCATCAGTTTCCACTCCGCCCGCTGGGATCACGACGTCGACCTGCGCGGCAAGAAGGTCGCGGTGATCGGCACCGGCGCGAGCGCGATCCAGTTCGTGCCCGAACTCCAGCGCCAGGCGGGCGAGCTGACGGTGTTCCAGCGGACCGCGCCGTACATCATGGCCAAACGGGACACCCACTACCGGCGCTGGCAGCAGCGGCTGTTCCGGCACCTCCCGGCCACGCAACTGCTCGGCAGGCTCCGGATCTTCCTCCTCGCCGAGTACGCGACCTACGCGATGACCAAACATCCTTTCCTGGCCAAGGTCTTCGAACTACGGACGGCCCAGCTGCGCCGCCGTCACATCAAGGACCGGGCGCTGCGCGAGAAACTCACCCCGGACTATCCGCTGGGCTGCAAGCGGATCCTGTTCACCAACGACTACCTGCCCGCGCTCGCACAGCACAACGTCGCCGTGGAGACCCGGCGCATCAGCGCGATCACGCCGTCCGGAGTGCTCACCGAAGACGGTGTCGAGCACGAGGCCGACGTCATCGTCTACGGGACCGGATTCGCGGCCAAGGACTTCCTCGGCGAGATCAAGGTGGAGGGTCTCGGCGGCAGGTCGCTGTCCGACGCGTGGAAAGGCGGCGCGCGGGCGTACCTCGGCATGACCGTGCCGGGGTTCCCGAACCTGTTCTGCGTCTACGGGCCCAACACGAACCTCGGCGCGGGCTCCATCATCTACATGATCGAACGGCAGGCCCGCTACATCCGCCAGGCCGTCGAGCACCTGAGCCGCCCCGAAGTGTCCTATATGGACGTCGTCCCGGAGGTCGAGCAGCGGTACGACGACGAGGTCCAGGGACGGCTCGGCGACAGTGTCTGGACGGACTGCGCCAGCTGGTACCGCCAGGACGACGGCCGCGTGAGCACGAACTGGCCGGGTCTGGTGACCGAGTACGACCGCCGGACGAAGACGCTGGACCTCGGCGACTACCGGACGGCGGGACCGCGATGAACTACGACGTGCTGGTGATCGGCTCCGGTTTCGGCGGCAGCGTGACCGCGTTGCGGCTCACCGAGAAGGGTTACCGCGTCGGTGTGCTGGAGACCGGCCGCCGGTTCGCCGACGACGAGTTCGCGAAGACCTCGTGGCGGCTGCGGAAGTACCTGTGGGCCCCGAAACTGGGCTGCTACGGGATCCAGCGGCTGACCTTGCTGAAGAACACCTTCGTGTTGAGCGGCGCGGGGGTCGGCGGCGGTTCGCTCGTCTACGCGAACACGCTCTACGAACCCCCGGACACCTTCTACGAAGACCCGCAGTGGGCCCACATCACCGACTGGAAAGCCGAGCTCGCCCCGCATTACGACCAGGCGAAGCGGATGCTGGGCGTGACGGAAAACCCGCTGGTCACCCCGGCGGACAACGTACTGCGCGAGGTCGCCGAGGACATGGGCATCGCGGACACCTACCGGCCGACCCCGGTCGGCGTGTACTTCGGGAAGCGTGACGTCGACCCGTACTTCGGTGGCGAGGGCCCACGACGGAATCCGTGCACGCACTGCGGCGAGTGCATGACCGGCTGCCGTGTCGGCGCGAAGAACACGACCGTCAAGAACTACCTGTACCTGGCCGAGAAAGCGGGCGCGGAGGTCCATCCGCTGACCACCGCGGTGTCGGTGCGGCCGATCGACGGCGGGTACGCGATCGACACCGTCCGGACCGGGCGCTGGGCCCGCCGGACCTTCACCGCCGAGCAGGTCGTGTTCGCCGCCGCGTCCCTGGGCACCCAACGGCTTCTGCACTCGTCGAAGGACTCCGGAACGCTGCCGGGGCTGTCACCGCGCCTGGGTCTGCTCGCCAGGACGAACTCCGAGGCCGTGCTCGCCGCGCGGTCGCTGCGGAAGGACACGGACTTCACCCGCGGCGTCGCGATCACGTCGTCGATCCATCCCGACGCCGTCACGCACGTCGAACCGGTGCGCTACGGCAAGGGCAGCAACTTCATGGGCCTGCTGACGACGGTGCTCGTCGACGCCGAACCGGGCAAGCGCCGGTGGGCGCTCGGCGTGCGCGAGCTGTGGCGGAACCGGCGGAACCTCGTGCGGCTGCACAACCCGCGGCGCTGGTCGGAGCGGATGGTCGGGCTGCTGGTGATGCAGACGCTGAACAATTCCGTGACCACGTACACGAAACGCGGGCCCTTCGGCCGCCGGATGACCACGAAACAGGGCATCGGCGACCCGAACCCCGAGTGGATCCCGGCCGGGCACGAGGTCACCCGGCGGGTGGCGGACAAGATCGGCGGGCTCGCGCAGGGCGCGTGGACGGATCTGGCGAACATCCCCATCACCGGGCATTTCATCGGCGGGTGCGCGATCGGCGAGAGCGCCGAGACCGGCGTCGTCGACCCGTACCAGCGGGTGCACGGCTACCCGGGGCTGCACATCGCCGACGGGTCGGCGATCTCGGCGAACCTGGGGGTGAACCCGTCGCTGACCATCACCGCGCAGGCGGAACGCGCGATGTCGTTGTGGCCCAACAAAGGTGAGGCGGACCCGCGGCCGCCGCTCGGCTCCCCTTACCGGCGGCTGTCCCCCGTCGCTCCGCTGAAGCCGGTCGTTCCTCCCGAGGCCCCGGCGGCCCTGCGGTTGCCGCTCACGCCCCTCTGACCCGCATGCGTTTCGTCCTCTGGATGCGGTAGTTCGCCCTGCCAACTACCGCATCCAGAGGACGAAACGCGTGAAATGGAAAGGGCGAGGCACCGTCGCCCGCGCGACAACGGTGCCCCGCCCCGGTCTAGGCGATCATCACGGGAGGCCGGCCAGGCCCGCGCTCACCGTGTTCGACCACGCGTAGCCCTGCGAGGCGTCCCAGTTGATCGACCAGGTCATCGCGCCCCGGATCGTGGGGTACGTCGTCGACGGCTTGAACGAACCGCAGTTCGTGCCCTTCGCGAGACAGTTCAGCGCGTTGACCGTGTTGCCGGGCGCCTGGTAGCCGCCGCCCGCGGCCGAACCCGAGGCGGGCAGGCCGAGCCCGACCTGGTCGGGTCGCAGGCCGCCCTGCAACTGGAGGCAGGCCAGCGAGGTGAGGAAGTCGACCGTGCCCTGCGAGTAGACCTTCTGGTCGCAGCCGAGCATCGCGCCGCTGTTGTAGTACTGCATGTTGACGATCGTCAGGATGTCCTTGACGTTCAGCGCCAGCTTGAAGTACTCCGCGCCGGTGCTCTGCATGTCGATCGTCTGCGGCGCCATAGTGATGACCGTGCCGCCGCCCGCGTGGATCGCCCGCAGCGCCTGCGCCATGTAAGTGGCGTTGACGCCGTTCTCGAGGTCGATGTCGACGCCGTCGAAGCCGTAGTTCGCGATGAGCGACTTCATGCTGTTGGAGAAGTTCGTCGCCGCGGCCGAGGAGTCGACGCGGATCGTGCCCTTCTCGCCGCCGACGGACAGGATGACCTTCTGCCCGCGCGCCTGCGCCGTCTTGATGTCGGCCTTGAACTGCGCGTCGGTGTAGCCGCCGAGCTGGCTCGACAGACCGGAGTCGAGGGTGAAGGTGACCGCGCCCGGCGTCGTCGTCGCGTCCGCGAAGGACACCGCGATGATGTTGTACTTCGTCGGGACGTCGGCGAGCTTGAGCGCCTTCGCGCCGTTGTAGAAGTTCTGCCAGTACCCGGTGATCACGTGCTTCGGCAGGTCGCCCGGGTTCGGGTTGGTCGTCGTGGTCGTCGGCGGGTTCGACGTGGTCGGCGAGGTGCTGGTGGTGGGCGACGACGTGGTCGTCGTCGGCGTCGTGGTGGGCGAGCCGCCCGGGCCGTCGAGGTTGACGTCGTCGGCGAAGTACGCGGGCTGGCCGTACCAGCCGTGCAGGTAGATCTCGACGCTGGTGGTGGACGCGCCGGTGGTGAAGTTCAGCGACAGCTGCGACCAGCTGGCGCCGCCCGGGGTCCAGGTGTTCTTGTCACCCGTTCCGGTGCCGGTGACACCCAGGTAGGTGTAGCTGCCCTGCACCCAGGCCGACAGCGTGTACGCGGTGTTGGGCTTGACGGACACGCTCTGCGAACAGCGGGCGTTGTCCTGTCCGGCCGGGGTGGCGCTGAGCGCGCGGCTGCCCGAGTGGACCGGCGTGCTGACCACCGAGGAGGTACCGGAGCAGTTCCAGCCGCTCGTGGTCCCGAGTTCGAAGCCCGGGTTGGTCAGGATGTTGGCGGCCGAGGCGCTGCCCGAGACCGCGAAAGTCACCCCCAGGCACACGGCCAGTGACGACAGCAGGGCGAGGAACGCGTGTTTCGGCTTGACTTTCACTACTGGCCTCCACGAACGGGTGATGTCGGCCACATCAAAATGGTACAGACCAATCCACCTGTCAAGGGTTCGCTTAGGGGAGGCCATACGAAAGTCGGCTCGGCACGAGCGGCAGAATGCAGGGTCCGAGAGCACCCGAGGGCGGATTCAGGAGCGTGGGAGTGAGCGTGCAGGGCCTGCAGACAGTCGAGCAGAAGATCGCCGAAGAACTCGGCGTGCGCGAGGGGCAGGTCAAGGCGGCCGTCGACCTGCTGGACGGCGGATCGACCGTGCCGTTCATCGCCCGGTACCGCAAGGAAGTCACCGGGATGCTGGACGACGCCCAGCTGCGCACGCTCGAAGAACGCCTCCGCTACCTGCGGGAACTCAACGAGCGCCGGGTCGCGGTGCTGGAGTCGATCCGCAGCCAGGGCAAGCTGGACGAGGCGCTCGAAGCGTCGATCATGGCGGCGGACACCAAGTCCCGCCTCGAGGACATCTACCTGCCGTACAAGCCCAAGCGGCGGACGAAGGCGATGATCGCCCGCGAGGCCGGTCTGGAGCCGCTCGCCGACGGGCTCATGAACGACCCGAACACCGACCCGCAGGCCGCCGCCGCGGTGTTCGTCGACGCCGACAAGGGTGTCGCGGACGCGCAGGCCGCGCTGGACGGCGCCCGCGCGATCCTCGTCGAACGCTTCGCCGAGGACGCCGACCTCATCGGCGAGCTGCGCGAGAAGATGTGGTCCGAAGGCCGCCTGGCCTCGAAGGTCCGCGACGGCAAGGCCGAAGAAGGCGCGAAGTTCTCCGACTACTTCGAGTTCTCCGAGCCCTACACCAAGCTCCCCTCGCACCGGATCCTCGCGATGCTGCGCGGCGAGAAGGAGGAGATCCTCGACCTCACGATGGAGTCGGAGGAGCCTTCCGAGGAGCCGAAGACCGGGCCGACCGAGTACGAGAACCGCATCGCGCACAAGTTCGGCATCGCCAACGAAGGCCGTCCCGGCGACAAGTGGCTCGGCGACACCGTCCGCTGGGCGTGGCGGACGAAGATCCTGCTGCACCTGGGCATCGACCTGCGGATGCGGTTGCGTCAGTCCGCCGAGGACGACGCCGTCCGCGTGTTCGCCGCGAACCTGCGCGACCTGCTGCTCGCCGCCCCGGCGGGCACCCGCGCCACGATGGGCCTCGACCCGGGTTTCCGCACCGGCGTCAAGGTCGCCGTGGTCGACGCGACCGGCAAGGTCGTCGCCACCCACGTGATCTACCCGCACCAGCCGGCGAACAAGTGGGACCAGTCCATCGCCGAACTCGCCGCCCTGTGCGCACGGCACGACGTGGACCTGATCTCGATCGGCAACGGCACCGCGTCGCGCGAGACCGACAAGCTCGCCGGCGAGCTGATCAAGAAGCACCCGGAACTGAAGCTGACCAAGGCCGTCGTCTCCGAGGCGGGCGCGTCGGTGTACTCGGCGTCGGCGTTCGCGTCGCAGGAACTGCCGGGCATGGACGTCTCGCTGCGCGGCGCGGTGTCCATCGCGCGGCGGCTGCAGGACCCGCTGGCGGAACTGGTGAAGATCGACCCGAAGTCGATCGGCGTCGGGCAGTACCAGCACGACCTGTCGGAGATCTCGCTGTCGCGTTCGCTCGACGCGGTGGTCGAAGACTGCGTGAACGCGGTCGGCGTGGACGTCAACACCGCGTCGGCGCCGCTGCTGACCCGCGTCTCGGGCATCACGACGACGCTGGCGGAGAACATCGTCGCGCACCGCGACGAGAACGGGCCGTTCAAGACCCGGACCGGGCTCAAGGAGGTCGCGCGGCTCGGCCCCAAGGCCTTCGAGCAGTGCGCGGGCTTCCTCCGCATCCCGGACGGCGACGACCCGCTCGACTCGTCCTCGGTGCACCCGGAGGCCTATCCGGTGGTGCGGCGGATCCTGTCCTCGACCGGTACGGACATCCGTTCGCTGATCGGCAACACGCGGACGTTGCAGGCGCTGAAGCCGACCGAGTTCGTCGATGACACCTTCGGCCTGCCGACGGTGACCGACATCCTCGCCGAGCTCGACAAGCCGGGCCGCGACCCTCGTCCGGCGTTCAAGACCGCGACCTTCGCCGAGGGCGTCGACAAGATCGGCGACCTCAAGCCGGGGATGCGGCTGGAAGGCGTCGTGACGAACGTGGCCGCGTTCGGCGCGTTCATCGACGTCGGCGTGCACCAGGACGGGCTCGCGCACGTCTCGGCGCTGTCGAAGAACTTCGTCAAGGACCCGCGTGAGGTCGTGAAACCGGGCGACATCGTCAAGGTGAAGGTGCTGGAGGTCGACGTGCCGCGCAAGCGGATCTCGCTGACGCTGCGCCTGGACGACGAGCCCGGCAAGCCCGCTCGCGAGCAGGGCGGCCGTGACCGCGGCCAAGGCGGCCAGCGTCAAGGTGGCGGACAGCGCGGCGGCCAGGGCGGGCAGCGCCAGGGTGGCGGCAACCGCGGCGGCCGGGGCGGGAACTCCGGCGGTGGCGGCGGTGGCGCCATGGCGGACGCGCTCCGGAAGGCCGGCTTCGGCAAGTAGGGCTCAGAAGTACATGAAGGCCCCCATCCTGTACCTAGGCGCAAGGATGGGGGCCTTCATGTACTCGGACTACGGGTTCATCGCGTAGGCACCGGAGAGATCGCGGACGAGGGACCACACGTGGTCGAAGCGGGCCGCGTCCACGACCGGCTTCCGGATCGACGCCAGCGCGAGCGCCTGCTGCGCCTCCGTCGACGAAGACTTCCCGTGCAGGTCGATCGCGGCGACGCTGAAGTCCTGCACCAGGATCCCGAAGATCTGGTCGACGACCTCGGTCTCGATGCCGGTGATCTCCGCCTGCTCCAGCACCAGCTGCCCGTAGACGACCAGTGTGAACAGCTCGGTCAGCGCGAGCCCGAAGTCGAGGTCCTGCTGCTGCGCCTCGTCCGGGGCCGCGTCGGTGAACAGCTTCACCAGCGCCTCGGCCTGCTCGGTGAACCGCGCGACGTTCGGGATCGCCGACGCCTTCGCATAGGCCTGGCGCCAGTCGTGGAACCGCACCTTGGACAGCCCGCGCGCGGGGCCCTGGCGGAACAGGAACTCGTCGTCGGCGGCGTCGGTCCGCGTCGGCACGGGCTCGTAGTCCTGCGGCGCGAACAGGTACGCGGGCACGAACTTCGCGATCAGCGCGAGGTTCACCGCCACCGTTCCTTCGAGCTTCGGCAGGCCGTCGATGTCGTTCTTCGACATCGCGAGGTAGGTGTCGGCCTCGAACCCCTTGGCCGCCACCACATCCGCGACCAGGCCGATGACCTTCTGCGCCTCGGTGGTCACCTTCATCTTGGTGATCGGGTTGAACAGCAGGTACCGGCGGTCGTCCGCGTTCGCGCTGCGGAAGTAGTCCACGGCGCGGTCGGAGAACAGCTTCATCGCGACGAGCCGCGTGTAGGCCTCGACGAATTCCCGGCGCACGTGCGGGAAATCGGTGACCTTCTTGCCGTAGAGCACCCGGTTGTGCGCGTGCGTGATCGCCTCGTACAGCGAGTGCGTCGACATCCCGATGCCGCCGAAGCACAGGTTGAACTTGCCGATGTTGACCGTGTTCAGCGCCGCGGAGAACGCTTCGGCGCCGACGTGCAGGATGTCCTCTTCGGACACCGGGTAGTCGTCGAGCTCGAACTCGGCGACGTACATCTGCGACGGGACGACGTTCTTCACCACGCGGTAGTTCGGGTGTTCCGAGTCCGCGTAGAAGAACACGTACTGGTCCGGGCCCTCGACACCGTCGATACGGCCGAACACCGACACGGTCCGCGCGCAGTTCCCGTTGCCGATGTAGTACTTCGACCCGTTCGCGCGGTAGCCGCCCGCACCGTCCGGGGTGAGCACGAGGTCCGACGAGTAGATGTCGGCCCCGTGCTCCTTTTCGGACAGTCCGAACGCGGCGACGCCGCCGGCCGCGAGCGAGTCCGCCGCGCGTTTGCGGGCGGCCTCGTTCGCGCTCTGCCACACCGGGCCCAGGCCGAGGATGGTGACCTGCCACGGGTACCAGTAGTTCAAGCCGTAGAAGCCGAGGATCTCCGACAGGGCCGCGACCCGCGCGGTGTCCCAGCGCTTGTCGGGGTTCCCCTCGGCGTTCGCGCCGGGAGTGAGGAACGTCGAGAACAAGCCTTCCTTGCCCGCGAACTCGATGAAGTCCGCGTAGAAGGTCCGGTCGTGATAGTCCTCGACGAGCTTGCGCTTGCCGCGCTGTTCGAACCACTCGATGGTGGCACGCAGCAGGCGACGCGTCTCCGGGTCGAACTGCCGTGGGTCGTACCCACCCGGGTTCAGCAACAACGCGGTCGCCTTTTCGCTCATGGTCACTCCTGGTCAGCCGAAGTTACTACCCGGTAACCGTAGCGCCTCGCTTCGCCGTCCGGCCACCGAACTCGATCGAAGTCACCCGTCCACGCTCGTCGCGCAGGAAGCGGGCGGCGGGTTTGCGGGGGTCGGCGGCCTTGGCCAGCACGTCTTCACCGACGAAGACGACCTCGAAGGCGGGCGGGGACGGGATGTCCTCGACGTTCACGACCATCTGCCCCCACAGCGCGCCGTCGCGATCGGTGACCTCGAACCCCAGGTCACCGGTCTCGAAACGGCCGAGGTAGTCGGCGAAGTCCGGCAGGCGCACCGGCGCGGCGCTCGCGATCGGCGGCAGTCCCACGAGGTTCTCCAGGCACCAGTCGACGACCCGGGGGCCGAGCACCCCGCCACCCACGCTGTTGGTCAGCACGGTGACCGCGAAGTCCTCTTCGGGCAGGGTCACGAACTCCGACAGCTGGAGGTTGCTCACGTTGCCGCCGTGCCGGACCAGCCGCGCGTCGCCGTGACGCGTACGCAGCCAGCTGAGCCCGACCTCTTCGAACGGCAGCGCCGCCCCGCGCTGCGGCGCGCGCAGGAGGTCACGGGTGGCATCGCTGATCGGCGGCTTGCCCTCGGCCTCGCCGGTCAGGAAGAACCGGGCCCATTTCAGCTGGTCGCCCGCCGTGGACCACAGGCCGCCGCTCGCGCTGCTCGAACGGGTCAGGCCCACGGTGTGCTCGACAGCGGGTGCGCCGTCACGCACCACGTGACCGACGGCGTGACGGCGGGTGAGCACTTCCCACGGCAGGTAATACGACTCGGTCATGCCGAGCGGTTCGAGCAGCCGGACGCGGACCACGTCCTCGAACGCCTCGCCCGCCACCACCTCGACGACCCGTCCGGCCAGCTGGAATCCGGCGTTGCAGTAGGAGAAGACCTCGCCGGGGGCGAAGTTCTGCGGCAACTCGCCGAACCGGTCGACGGCGAGGGACAGCGCGTCGTCACCCCATCCGGTGGCGAGGTCGACGTCGCCGAGGAATCCGGCGGAATGGGTGAGCAGATGCCGCAGGGTCACCTTCCCGCGTGCCTCCGGATCCGCCAGGCGGAGATCCGGGAGGTACTCGACGACCGGCTTGTCCAGGTCGAGCGCGCCGTCTTCGACCAGGGCGAGTACGGCGGCCGCGGCGAAGGTCTTGCTGGTGGAGCCGATCATGAACAGCGTCCCGGGATCGACCGGCAGTCCGGTGTCCACACTGGACACTCCGGTGGCGAACACCGACTCCTCGCCCCGGTACGTCACCCCCACCACGGCCCCGGGGACGGCCGCCCCGCGAGCCTCCTCGTCGAGTACCCCTTGCAGTTCCTGAACGTTCGACACCCGTGTCCCCTTTCGTCCGGTCAGGCCAGCGTTTCACCGCGGCACCCCCGCCGAATCGTGGAAACCGACGAACATCGCCCGCCCGCTTCGTCGGTGGGTGCGATCCGCGTGCGGGGGAAATCACGTAGCCCGGGAGATCACGAACCGGGTACACTGATGTTGCGGTCCGCTCAGTTCTGCCTCGGGCCGCGTTTCGTTGTCGAAGACCACGCGCCGCGGCCCCCGAGGTCTGCGCCGGGCAGGACAACCCTTTCTATCCTTACGGAGACACCAGGGCGCACCCGCGCCCATACGCTTATGAGCACACCTACTTTCACCGAACTCGGCCTGCCCGGAACTCTCGTGGACGCGCTCGCCGAACAGGGCGTCACCAGCCCGTTCCCGATCCAGGCCGCCACACTGCCGCATTCGCTGGCGGGCCGGGACGTCCTCGGCCGCGGCCGCACCGGCTCCGGCAAGACCTACGGCTTCGTGCTGCCCGTCCTCGCCCGGCTCGCCGCGGGCCCGACCCGGCGCCGCCCCGGCCGCCCTCGCGCGCTGGTCCTGGCGCCGACCCGCGAACTGGCCACCCAGATCGAGGCGTCCTTCCTGCCGCTGGCCAAGCCGCTCGGCCTCAAGGTCACGACCATCTTCGGCGGCGTCAGCCCCAACCCGCAGATCACCCGGCTGCGTGACGGCGTCGACATCGTCGTCGCCTGCCCCGGCCGGCTCGCCGACCACATGCGCTCCGGCGAGGCGAAGCTCGACCACGTCGAGATCACCGTGCTGGACGAGGCCGACCACATGGCCGACCTCGGCTTCCTGCCCGACGTCCGGCGCATCATGGCCGAGACCCCGGAGCGCGGGCAGCGGCTGCTGTTCTCCGCGACCCTCGACGCGGGTGTCGACGTGCTGGTCAAGCGCTTCATGCACGACCCGGTCACGCACAGCGTCGACTCGGCGCAGTCGCCGGTCTCGACCATGAAGCACCACGTGCTGCACCTGGAGGAGACCCACCGGCTGCCGGTGCTGATCGACCTCACCGCCGCGCCGGGCCGCACGCTGGTGTTCACCCGGACGAAGCACCGCGCCAAGCAGCTGACGCGCAAGCTCATGGCCTCCGGGGTGCCGGCGGTCGAACTGCACGGCAACCTCGGCCAGACCGCGCGCACCCGCAACCTGGAGGCGTTCGCCTCCGGCGCGGCGAAGACGCTGGTCGCGACCGACATCGCCGCCCGCGGTATCCACGTCGACGACGTCACACTGGTCATCCACGCCGACCCGCCGGTCGAGCACAAGGCGTACCTGCACCGCTCGGGCCGGACGGCGCGGGCCGGGGCGTCCGGCACCGTCGTCACGCTGATGACCGACGCGCAGGTCGGCGACGTCCGCGACCTCACCCGCAAGGCGGGCATCAAGCCGACCACGACGCAGCTCGGCCCCGGCCATCCGCTGCTGTCGGAGCTGGCGCCCGGCGAGCGCTCGTTCACCGCGTCGCCGCGGCGGCCGATCGTGGACACCCGGCCGAAGAAGGTCACCGCCTCCGGCGAGGCCATCCCGGCCAAGGGTGAGGACGAAGAGCGTCCCGCCGGTCGCGGCGCCGGTGGCCGCGGTGCCCGTGGCGGTCGCGGCCGTGGTCCTTCGGCCGGTGGCCGTGGAGCTTCCGGTGGCCGTCGCGGTGGCTCCTCGGACGGCCGCACGCGTCAGCCCCGCTCCGAGGGAGACCGCCGTGGCGGCGCTTCCGCCGGTCAGGGCCGTCGGGCGGGCGAGTCCACCGGACGTCGCGAAGGCGCGCCCAAGGGCGGCCAGGCTCGTCAGGGGC
>NZ_NMQT01000330.1 GCF_002234405.1 Amycolatopsis thailandensis
TCGAGGTGAAGTCGATGGCGGGCTCGTTGCTCGGCCACGAGGCCAGGTCGTCGGTGTAGCGCGACTCGGTCGTGTCGAAGGCGTCGAACGGCTTCGTGCACTCCTTCGCCCCAGCCGGGAACGGCAGGTCCGCGAAGTGCTCGGCCCCGTTCGGTCCGTTCACGACAGCGCCGTAGAGCACCTTCGCCTCACCCGCGAGGTTGGCCGCCTGGTGGTGCGGGCACTTCGGTGACATCGTCCCGACGCCGACGACCAGCGAGACTCCCCACGCGTTCGCGCCGAGGGTGAAGTTCCGCTGCTGAGAACCGAACGCCGCGTACCGCCGGTCACCGGTCACGTCCGCGTACAGCCGCTCGGTCGCGGCGAACCCGAAGCTCTTGCTGGCGGCGTCGAAGTCCTTGACCGACACGGCGGTCCGGAAAGGACTCTTCGCCGCGCTCGCGACGCCTTCGTCGAGCTGACGCCGGAGGTCGCCGATCAGTTCCTCACGCCCGAGCGCGGCATCCGGGACACCGTGCCGCAGGAGCTTCGCCAGTTCGGCGTGCGCCAGCGCGCTGGTGTCGTACAGGTTGAGCGTGCTCTTCTCTTCGAGATCGATGTACGCCTTCGCCCAGTGCGCCGCCTGCCGCGTCCAATCACCCGCCCTCGGGTCCCGCAAAGCCTTACCCGCCAAGGCGAGCTGTGTCGCGCCGAGCTCCATGTCGTCCCGCCAGGACGACTCCGGGTAGTACGCGTGCGGGAACGCGGTGACCAGTTCGCCGACGTTCTCGGTCTTGGCCTGGGCGAAGACCGAGGCGGCCTCGGCGAGGTACTTCCTTGCCAGCGATGGGTTCCGCTTCGCCTCGACC
>NZ_NMQT01000331.1 GCF_002234405.1 Amycolatopsis thailandensis
GCGGCGAGCACGACACGGGCGCCTTCCCTGGCGAACAGCCGCGCGGCGGCGGCTCCGATACCGCGTCCGGCACCGGTGACGAAAGCGACCTTGCCGTCCAGCAGGCCCGAAACTGTCGTTGTGTTGGTCATGGCACCGAGGCTTCCCCCGCGGCCGGTGCCTATCCAGGCATCGGCGGTACCTGGATGCGGGCCCGGCATCGTCCACACTGGAGTGGTGGACAGACGACAACTGGCGGACTTCCTGCGCAGCAGGCGCGAGCGGATCACCCCGGCCGACGTCGGCCTCCCCGCCGGGCCGCGGCGCCGGACGCCGGGGCTGCGTCGCGAGGAAGTGGCGCAGCTGGCGTTCATCTCGACCGAGTACTACACGCGGCTGGAGCAAGCTCGCGGCCCACGGCCTTCCCGCGAAGTGTTGGCCGGGCTGACCAGGGCGCTACGACTGTCCGATGTGGAACGCGATCACCTGCACCATCTCGCCGGTGCTCCGCCGGGACCGCCGCCCGGCCCGTCGCGTGAGGTCCGGCCGAGCATTCTCGCGCTGTTGCACCGTCTTCCGCAGGCGGCGGCCATCGTGCTGTCCGCGACCTATGAAGTGCTCGCCTGGAACGAC
>NZ_NMQT01000332.1 GCF_002234405.1 Amycolatopsis thailandensis
GGGGCGCGGGGCGCGCTGATCGAGTACCCCGACGGCCGGGCGGATCTGGTGATCGTCGCGCACCAGGCCGCCTTCGACGGCCCGGCGCTTCGCCTGCTCGCCACCGCGGCGGCGGAGGGCGGACCGGGCCCCGAGCGGTCAACGGCTCGCCCGTCCGGCGCCGACCACGTACCGGTGTGGGGACTGGGTGACCGGGGGCTCGGCCACTACGAGCCCGCCGAGTTCCGGGTGTCACTGCCATCCGGCACCGACCGCGACCCGGAAGGGTGGAAGGCGGCGCTCGCCGCCGTCCTCGCACGGTATGAGCCGGGGGAGCGGCTCGCCGGTGCGGGGATACTGTTCGACCTCGACGGCCATGATTCCAGTGATACAGGGGAGTACGTGCCATGTCTGGCGCCGCCGTTCCCGCTGACCGTCACGGTCGGCCGCGCGGGCGGGCTGCGGTGCCACTACCGGCCGGGCGCGGTGAGCCTGCCGGTCGCCACCCGGTTCGTCCGGCATCTGGTCGAAGCCCACCGGACGGCGGGGAACGACATCTTCGACGAGGCCGAGCGCGAACAGGTGCTGGCGCTCGGACGCCCGTCGCGCGCCCCGAGCACCACGCCACGCCGCATCCCGGAGGTGTTCGCGGAGCGCGCCGCCGAGCGGCCCGACGCGATCGCACTGTCCGATG
>NZ_NMQT01000333.1 GCF_002234405.1 Amycolatopsis thailandensis
GAGCCGGAGCTGGCCGCGGACATCGTCCTGGGCATCCAGGCCACCGACCTGCTGGAGAACCGGCTGACCCGGCACCTTCTCGGTACCTGGTCGGCCGGTGAAACCTCACTCCTCAGGCCGCTGCGTCCCTTGCCGTGACCGGCGGCGGTGGCTGGTGTCGCAGAACGGGTAGCGCTTGCTGCGGCGGCAAGCGCACAGCGCGACCACGAACCGATCGGACTCCACCGTCTCGCCGTCCGGCGTGACGATCTCGACGGGCCCCTCGACCAGCAGGGGCCCGCCGGGCTCGATCCGCACCCGGGTCCTACGGCCGGTCGGCACGGATCACCACCAGTTCCTCGTGCCGTTGCCCGGCCGTGATCAGGCCGACGGCCTCCAGAAAGCCGGCCCGCGCCCGCATCACCGGGCCGAACGGAAGCGACCGGGCGGCGACCACCGCGGGGGTCGTCCCGGCTTCGCGCAGCTGTGCCAGCGACTTCTCGGGGCCGGCGACCGCGGAGTGGACCATGAGCAGATACCCGCCCGGTGCCACCAAAGAGGCCGCGAGCGCGCAGATCTCGTCGAGCACGACCCGGCCGTCCGGACCCGCGTCCCAGGCTCGTGCGGCGCCGCTCGCCGGCACCGGGCACGGCACGTACGGCGGATTCGCCAGCACGACGTCGAACGGACCGGTTCGGGTGGCCGCGGCCGCACTGCCACGCAGGGGCCGGATCGGCAGTCCGCGCAACCGCGCGTTCGCCCACACGGTGGCAAGCGCGAGCCTGGAGATGTCCGCCGCGATCACCGACGCGGCGCCGTGTCTCGCCGCTGTCACGGCGAGGGCACCCGTGCCCGTGCAGAGGTCGAGCACTCTCGCGCCACGCGGCATTCCGGAGTCCCGTAAGGCGTTCGCCAGCATCCAGGTGTCGTCCTGCGGCCGGTACACCCCCGGCGGTCGCAGCAGGCGCGGCCGCGCCGGGGCGAGTGGTATCGCTGGATTGGTGATCGCGGTCATGAGCCCTCCGATACGCCGATGATGTTCAGGGCTACCCCGGTCGTGCGGTGCCAAACGTCCACTGTGGCCTACCGACCGCGGGACGCGGCAAGGGTTGACGCGGCCTTGGACGGGTATCCGGAGTCATGAAGAACGACGACGAAAAGACCAGTGGCGCGGGCGACACCGAGCGAAAGACGGAGCCGTCCGAACGCGAGGAAATCCGTGGCGAACAAGGAACGTCCTCCGGCGACCCGCACGACGACACCGACCCGCAGTCGGGCTGAGGACTCACGCGCACCGAAACAGGCGAAGATGTGGTGTGGGAGCGAATCCGAGGGGTAACCAGCCGGGTGTCTGCGGGTTCCGGCTGGAAAACACCGTCCGGGATCCATCACTTCCCGGGGACATC
>NZ_NMQT01000334.1 GCF_002234405.1 Amycolatopsis thailandensis
GGGCGGAACCGAGACCGCTCCGACCAGCTCCGCCAAGTCCGGTGGCGCCAAGAAGAGCAGCAGCTCAGGCTGAGGATCATTCGTTAGTCCGGGTTCACGTCAGGTTCACTCTGGGATGCGGCTTTTGGACCCTCTTCCCCGTAGGGTTGGGCCATGCGTGAGGCTTACCATGTCGAACTCGAACAGCTCGCCGAGAACCTAGCGAGCATGTCGCTCCAGGTCGCCGACGCGATGGAGCGGGCGACCCGGGCGTTGCTCGAGGTCGATCTCGGACTCGCCGAGCAGGTGATCAGCGACGACGCGAAGGTCGACGACGCGCGCGCCGAATGCGAGGAGCAGGCGTACGCCCTGCTGGCCCTGCAGGCACCCGTCGCGACCGACCTGCGGACCGTCCTCGCCGCGATCCACGCGGCGGAGAGCCTGGAGCGGATGGGCGATCTGGCGCTGCACGTGGCCAAGGCCGCGCGCCGCCGTCACCCGGACCCCGTGCTCCCCGAGGCCGTGCGGGGCGACTTCGCCAAGATGGGCGAGGTCGGAGTGAACCTGGCCCGCCAGGTCGAGCAGGTCATCAAGTCCAAGGACGTCGAGGCCGCCCGCACGATCGAGTCGGACGACGACGAGGTCGACGAGATCCACAAGCACCTGTTCACGGTCATCATGGACCGGGACTGGGACCACGGCGTCGCCGCGGCCGTGGACGTCACCCTGCTGGGCCGCTTCTACGAGCGCTTCGCCGA
>NZ_NMQT01000335.1 GCF_002234405.1 Amycolatopsis thailandensis
TGCTCGCGATCGCCGCGTTCGGCACACCGGTGTTCGCCGCGCCCGGCTACACCGCTCCGGGTCTGTGGTCGGACTTCGGCGCGGCGTCGTGGGGCCTGCTCGGCGCGCTCGCGGTCGTCCTCGGCCTGTACGCGCTCGTCCCGCGTTCGCGGCCGATCGCGGCGGCGGCCGCGTTGGCCGGTGCCGCGCTGGTGCTCGGCCTGCGCGCGGCGGAATTGCCGCTCGTCGGCTCGGAGTACGACGGCTCTTCGGCGGGGATCGGGTTCTGGCTCGCGCTGGGCGCCGCCGTCGTCTCCCTCGTCGCGGCCGGGATGGCCGTCGCGGGCTCGCGGCGGTCCGCGTGACACGTCGTCTCCTTCGTGTCGTGCTCGCCGAGTTCGATGTCGAGGAAGGCGCGTCGGTCGCGCTGGGGAGAGCGCTGCGCGACGACGGGATCGAGGTCGTCTACGCCGGGCGCCTCGACACCGCCGAGCAACTACTCCGGACGGTCGAACAGGAGGATCCGGACATCCTCGGCGTCGTGCGTGGCGCGAGTGAACCGGAAGGGCTCGCCGATGCCCTCCCGGACGTCCTTCTCTTCGCGGTCGGTAACGGCCCGAGCGGATTCGACAACGCCTTCGAAAGCCTGGAAGAGGCGGCGAACTGGGTCTCCGGTGTGCGGTCTCACACCGTGGAAACACCGTCTGACCGCGTACGGTGACCGACTTCACCAGGTGCGGAGTCCCCTGCTTCTGCGCAGGTCGCTA
>NZ_NMQT01000336.1 GCF_002234405.1 Amycolatopsis thailandensis
TGGTGCTCACCTTCGCCGGGCTGATAACGGGGGGCGGCACCGCGAACGCGGCCAACCTGCTCCTCAATCCCGGCTTCGAGGCGGGTTCCACGTCCGGCTGGTCCTGTGCGGCGGGCTCGGCCGTCACCACACCGGTCCGTTCGGGCGGTTACGCCGTCTCGGTCACGCCCGGCTCGACGATCGGGAAGTGCGCACAGACGGTATCCGTCAAGCCCAGCACGACCTACGCGGTTTCCGCCTGGGTGAACGGGAATCCGGTGTACCTCGGGGTCACCGGCGGGCCGTCGACCTGGACCGCGGCGACGTCGTACACGCAGCTTTCGCTGTCGTTCACGACGTCGGCGACACAGACGACGGCGGAGGTGTACGTCCACGGCTGGTACGGGTCGGGCACCTTCCTCGCGGACGACATCAGCCTCGACGGGCCTGGCGGAGGGACGCCGGGGGCGCCTCCGGCACCGGGAAATCCGGCCGTGGGCACGGTGACGAACACATCGATCGCGCTGTCGTGGGGAGCCTCGGCGGGCACGGTGACCGGGTACCGCGTGTACGAAGGCGGGAACGTGGTCGCGACGGTGACCGGGACTTCGGCGACGATTTCCGGGCTGACGGCCTGTACTTCGCACAACTATTCGGTGGCCGCGTACAACAGCGCGGGTGAATCGCCGAAAAGCACGGAGGCGGGCGCCACGACTGCCGGCTGCGTCGACACCGGCCTGCCGAAGCACGCGCTGATCGGCTACCTGCACGCGAGTTTCGCCAACGGCTCCGGGTACACGCGGATGGCCGACGTCCCGGCCGCGTGGGACATCGTCAACCTTTCGTTCGGTGAACCGACTTCGGTGACCTCGGGCGACATCCGGTTCAACCGGTGCCCGGTGGCGGAATGCCCGACGGTGGAAAGCGACGCGGACTTCATCGCCGCGATCCGCGCGAAGCAGGCGCAGGGCAAGAAGGTCCTGATCTCCATCGGCGGGCAGAACGGCCAGGTCCAGCTGACCACGACCGCCGCGCGCGACGCCTTCGTCAACTCGGTTTCCGCGATCATCGACCGGTACGGGCTGAACGGGCTCGACATCGACTTCGAGGGACACTCGCTGTACCTCAATTCCGGCGACAACGATTTCCGTAACCCGACCACGCCGGTG
>NZ_NMQT01000337.1 GCF_002234405.1 Amycolatopsis thailandensis
GCGACGACGGGGCGTGGCCGCAGAGCTGGAACCGCTGGAAGTTCGACAACTGGGTCACCCACTTCCGCGCGCCGTTCGAAACCTGGGGCAACGCCTGGTTCAACGCGCCGTGCATCGACTGGCCCGCGAAGCCGGGCAAGCCGGTGGAGATCGACGGGCGCAAGGTTCCGGGCATCCTGCTGGTCAACGAGGAGAACGACGCCGCGACGCCGTACCCCGGCAGCCTCGAGGTCCGCAAGCGCTACCCGAACTCCAGCCTGATCAGCGCCCCCGGTGGCACGACGCACTCGGGTTCGCTGTCCGGCGTGTCCTGTGTGGACGACAAGATCGCGGACTACCTGCTGACCGGAAAGCTGCCGGTGCGCAAGCCGGGCAACGGTTCGGACGTGCAGTGCACCCCGGTCCCGCAGCCGGTCCCGGCCGGTGCCACCGCGGCTCCCAAGTCCGAGGTGCCGTCTTCGGTGACTGAAGTGAAGAAGGAGGCGCTGGCTCAGGCGCTGCCTTTCTGAGCCTGTCGCTTTCGGGATGCTTCGATGCCCCGGTCCGGTTTCCCGGACCGGGGCATTTCCTTTGGGCAG
>NZ_NMQT01000338.1 GCF_002234405.1 Amycolatopsis thailandensis
GGCGGTCTCGGCGGCGCCGACAACCGGACGGGTTCGTATCTTCCGGTGATCCACGCTATGCGGGACGCGCTGACCGTGCTGCACGTCCAGGATTACAACTCCGGGCCGGTGATGGGACTGGACAACCAGTACCACTTCATGGGCGGCGCGGACTTCCACATCGCGATGACCGACATGATCAAGGCGGGCTTCACGGTGGCCTCGACCGGATTCCGGTTCCCGGGGCTGCGTGAGGACCAGATCGCGTTCGGCCTGCCCGCCGCGGTGAGCGCCGGAAACGGGCACACCGCGCCGGCGGCGGTGCACTCGGCGCTGAACTGCCTGGTGAAGAACTCCGGCTGCGGGTCGTATTCCTTGCGTGGTGGTGCTTCGCCGGCGTTGCGCGGTCTGATGACGTGGTCGATCAACTGGGACCGGTACTACGGCTGGGAGTTCCAGAACGCCCACGAGCCTTTCCTGAACGCCCTGCCCTGATCCTGCTCTACGGTCCGGTCCGCGAAGTACATGAAGGCCC
>NZ_NMQT01000339.1 GCF_002234405.1 Amycolatopsis thailandensis
CGTGCCGGGGCACGGACGGACGGGCGGCCTCGGCGCGGGGGCGCCCCGGCTGGCTGTCCGGCCGGGGCGCACCCGTGGGATTCAGCGGGTGAGGGTTTTGGTGAGCGCGCGGTGGCGTTTGAGCGCGACGGCGGCGACGGTGGCGGCGATGGTGAAGAGGCTGGTGAGGATCCAGTCGGGGCCGTAGAGCTTGAGCGTGGCGTATTTGCCGCGGAAGGCTTTGTCGTCGACGACGGTCCAGATTTCGATGGGGAGCCTGTCGATTTCGCCGGTGAAGCTGAGGGTGCCGCGGGAGGCGTTGTCGTCGGGGGTGAGACCGAGCGCGTTGGCCCATTGGAGGGCGGCTTGGCGGGCGGCGGCGGGGCGTCGGTTGTGGATGATTCCGCGCAGCGCGGGGCCGGGTGTGGGGATCTTGGTGGTGGCGTTGCGCTGGGAGTCCCAGGTCCAGCTGGCGGGCTGGCAGCCGGCGTGGTTGCCGATGCGCTCGATCTCGGCCATGACGGCGGTGCCGGACTCGACGAATTGGGTGGTGTTGCGTCGCAGCTTGCCGTTGGGGAGAAATCCGGGGTTGTCGCGGTCGGTGAACACGGTGCCTCCTGGCGGGCTGGGTGTCGGTGGAACGCGCTGTGTCCAGCACGGGGCGGGAGGGGTCCGTCAGGACGGCGGGGGTTCTGCTCGGCAGGCCGGGTGGCCCGCAGCGCAGCGAGGACGGTCACCCGGCCTGCCGGGCGGGTTCATCGCCGCGTGCCTCTCCCGCGCTGTGGTGCGCTCGGGGCGGTTCGACGACGTCCGCCGCTGGTGGCGTGGTGGTCGTTCGACGGCGACGCCGGGTCGGTCTGGCGTCGCTGTGGCGCGGTGGCGGCCGCGTGCGGCGCTGTGGGATCTCGTCGGCTCCGGGCTCACCGGCGCGGCTGCGAGCCTCGCGGGTCTGGGCAGAGCCGCCGGGTCGCGCCAGCGGAGAGTCGGGCGTCGTCCTCGCCGCTATTGCGTCGTCGGGTGTCGGCGCGGTGCGTTGCCGGGCCGGTACGGGTGCGGTGTGTTGTTTTTTTGCGTAGCGCCGCCAGGCGCGGAGCACGCGTTGTCGGCGCCCCGGGCGCCGGCAACGCCAGGATGCGCAGCATCAGGGCGGAGGCGCCTCCGGCGCCGGAGCCCGATTCCGTGCCCGACGTGAGGAGGGCCGGGTGGGCGGGTGGGCGCAGGGGGAGTTTGAGGGGGGCGCGAGGCCCCCTCAAATCGGTGTGCCGGGCTCGATGCCCGGTGCGCCGATGCCACGCGCGCGGCGGGCGGCGGCCTGGGGCTGGCGCTGCCCTGGCCGCTGCCCGCGCTCGATGAGCTAGAAAAGCGGGACGTAGTAAGGATCGGTGTCGGCGGGTTCGCGGTGGCGGACCTCGCGGTCTTCCTCGTCCCACACAAACAGGGGGCTGTAACGCTGTTGGGAGTCCTCGGTGGTGATCACTGTTCCGCTGTCGGTGTAGTAGACGTACCAGAGTTCGCCGGGCCGGTCTTCACGCTCCCAGGGGATGCGGTGCGCGCCGGTGTGCCCTTGACTTTCTAGGCAGTCCTCGGCGTTGTCGCCCATGAATTCACACGGCGGGGCGGGTGTGGCTGGGGCGGGGACGGTTTTTCCTTCGGGCGTCCAACGCTGTTCGCATTCGACGCAGATCCCGTGTGACGGTCCGGTGGGCGAGAGGGTCACGACGTCGTGGGGGTTGTAGGCGCCTCCGCTGCCTGAGCCTGCTTCGCAGTGCAGCGCGGGCAGCCAATGGCAGTCACGCGGGAAGGATCCGAGGATGTAGGCGTGTTCGCTCACCCAGAGCGCGCACCCTCCGTACTCCTCTTCGCAGACGAACCCGCCGTAGTAGGGGTCTGGGCGCCACGTGTGGGGCCTGGCCTGGGTGGGCGGGGTGCGGTTCTCCGCGTTCATCTTGCGGACTATCGCGGTAGCGCTGGGGAAACGTTCGGCGGCTGCCGCGTCGGCTTCCGGGCTGGAACGATAGCCGACCTTCGCCTTAGGGGGCTGCTTGTCGTGCTCGCCGGGCTGGCCAACGGATGGGTGCGGCTGGGTCTTGACGTGGCTCACTGGTGTCTCCGTCTCGGTGCTTGGGCGGGACCGGCGGCCGGGTTTCCGGCCGCCGGTCGCGGGTGTCAGGCGGGACGGTGAGCCTTGGCGAACTCCTGGGCGGCCCTGATGGCGGCTTTGAGGATTGGCAGGGCCTTGGTGTTGGCCTGGCCCTGCTCGGCGAACTTCATGTCCTTGTAGTCGTGGTTCCAGGCACGGGCGGCGGCGGCGATGCCCTGTCCCGCGACGCGGCCGTTGCTCCAGTGCTTGACGGCGCTCGTAAGGCCGGTCTCGGCCTCGTAGGCGCTGATCTCCGGGTACGCGAACCGGACGACGTCAACGGCGATTTCCAGCGCTTTCGCGCTCACGGCGGCGGCCTCGCAGGCGGGGGTGCAATATTCGGCGTCCGGGGTGGCGGCAATGCTGGTGTTGCAATGGCCGCAACGGTACGGCTCGCACGTCTCGGGGTCGAGTCCCAGGGAGTGAAGCCGGGCGGCGGTCTCCTCGGCGGTCTCCTCGACGGGCGCGGCTTCGGTGATGGCCTCCGGCGCGATGGTCTCTTCGGCGGGCGCGGGCAGCGCGGCGGCCTCCGGCGCGGCGGGCAGCTCGGGGGCGGTGACGCCGTCGGCGACGCATCCGTTGCAGAGGCCGTTCTGACGGACGCTGCGGGCCTTCTCGGTGCGGGACAGTTCAAGGTTGCATTCGGGGTTCGAGCAGGTCTCGACGGGGCCGTTGGCAATGCTGAGGTGGGCGTTCGCGGGAGCGACGACAGTGGTGGTCATGGTTGCGATTCCTTTTAACTGTTGCGGGTTTGGCGTCCGGAGTTTGCGGGCTCCGGGTGGGGTTTTCGTTTCCCCCTGACAAGACCAATACTACCCGAATTAGGCCGAATTTGGGGGTTATCAGGTAACTATTTTGAGCTATTTTCGGCACATGAGACCGGATTATTGTAGGCTGTTTTGCTTTTAGCCCTTGCCTGCAAAGGGGGGTCTTTGTGCTTCATTCCCTCGGCCTGATGTCGTTAAGCCAGGGGTGTCAAGGGCGCTTTTCCCTTGACTCCCCTGGTAGACATCAGGAAGGCCGAGGGAATGAAGCACAAAGACCCACCGAACCGCCGCTTTTCTGCTCCATTCCCGAGGCCTGCCTGGGGGGTCCGGGGGGTGGCGAACGCCCCCCGGGACAACTGATTGGCCGCACTGATATTTCCAGCGCAATTACTCGTGAACCATTCTTTTCGGGCAGCCGGAAAGAATGGCCTGCGTTACTGCGCAACATTTACCAGTCGCTGTCGAAGAATAGAACGCCGCCGAAGACGGTGGCGATGCCGAGCACGAGTGCCAGCAGCCAGGAGATCGGATGGTGAACCAGGACGGACAGTCCCTTGTAGACGGCGGTCGCGGCGAGAGTCGCGAAGGTGTAGGGGAGAATTTTGTCTCGCGTCACGGAAGTCTCCTGGGGATGGGGGACGGCGGTCGGCGCCGGCTCGATGCCGGTCGCATTGATTCGTCGGGCCGCGCGGTCAGGCGACGGCGTCTGGGTGGTCTGCCGCTGGGGAGCCGAGCTTCTGCATGGCTTCCCAGATGACGGCGGAGACGTAGCGGGCGCTGTCGGAGCCGTGAAGCCTCACCCGGCGGACGCGCGTGCCGTTGAGGACAAGGGCGGCGGTCTTCGCATGAGGGCGGGTCGGGACGAAGAGCCCGTCAGGGAGGGTGACACCGTGGCTTCGGGGGTCGTCGGGCCTTACCGTCCAGGTGGCCTTGATGCCGCCGAGCATGAGGCTGATGCCGACGGCCTGGGCGAATGCCCACGCGGCGAAGCGGTCTACCGTTCGCGCGGCCTTAACGTCGCCGTTCGCGCGGTGCTGGGCCGCGACGGCGGCAAGGGCGCGGGCGACGTGCTCGCGGTCGTCCATGTACTTGATCAGTGCGGCGGCGGTGTGCATGGTGCGGCTCCGGGTCTGGGTCGGCGGCGGGTGCGGGCACGGCGCGGTGTTGCCGTGCGCGCCGCGTAGCGGCGCGGCGGGTAACCCCCGCCGGTGCGCCTGGTCGGAGTCCCCGCGGGGTGTGCGGGGGCAGATCGGAAGAGCGCCG
>NZ_NMQT01000034.1 GCF_002234405.1 Amycolatopsis thailandensis
GCGGCGAGGAAGCCGAGATAGGCCTGGCGCAAGGATTCCTGAGCGGCGTCCGCCGGTCGCCAACCGGACAAAGTGGACACAACGTCGTCGTGCAAAGTCACAGCTCGAGAAGTCCTTCACCGGGTTCGACGGGACCGCGCGCGGGCGGCAGGGCGGCGGGATGGCCGATCGCGACAGCGCCAAGCGGTTCCCAGCGCGAGTCCAGGCCGAGGACCTCGCGCACGATGTCGGCGGCGAAGATCGTCGAACCGATCCAGCACGAGCCGAGGTCTTCGGCGGCGAGCGCGACCAGCAGACCTTGCACCGCCGCGCCCCCGGCGACGGTGAACATCGTGTGCTCACAAGCGTTTCGGCGGTCGTCGCGGTAGGTGTGCGCGCCCTCGGCGACGAGGAACGGCACCACGACCTCGGGCGCGTCGTAGAGAATGTCGCCGCGGCTGAGGCGCTTCGTGACCTGCTCGGCGGTGAAGTCGTCGCCTTCGAGATCGGCCTGCCAAGACGCCTTCATCGCGTCGAGAAGCTTGCGGCGCAAGCCTTCCTCACGCAGCCACACGAACCGGACCGGCTTCGTGTGATGCGGTGCGGGCGCTGTCAACGCCGTTCCGACGGCTCGGCGCAGCACTCCGGGATCGACCGGCTCGTCGGTGAACGACCGGATCGAACGCCGCGCGAGCACGGCTTCCCGACGGCCCTGCGCGAGGGATTCGTTGGCACCGAGACGGAACAGGTCCTCCTCGATCGGCCGGAGCAGCTTGCGGGCGGTCGAACCGTCGTCCGTGAGCTGAAGGCCGCGCACGACCGCGACCGGCGTCCCGCCGAGCTTGCCCTTGACCAGATCCGCCGCGGCGGCCAGTTCGTCGGCGATCGCCACCTCGGTGACCGCGAGTTCGTTGCCCTGGCTGTCGACCTCGCCCGCGTACGAATGCAGCACCCGCAGCCCGGACGCGCCGATCGCGGCGTCGGTCTGCCCGACCCGCCACGCGCGGCCCATGGTGTCGGTGACGACGACCGCGACCTCGACACCCAGCCGCTCCCGCAGCCCGTTCCGCAACGCGAGCGCGGAGGCGTCGGGGTCGGACGGCAACAACGCGACCTCGCCGGAGGCCACGTTCGACGCGTCCACCCCGGACGCGGCCTGCACGATGCCGAGCTTGTTCTCGGTGATCACCGTCCGGTTGATCCGCGCGATCACGCGGACGGACTCCTCCTCGACGAGTTTGCGCCGGGCGGCGTCGCGCTCCTCGGGATCGGCCGGGACGCGGATGAGCATGCCCTCGGTCTTGGAGACGATCTTGCTGGTCACGACCAGGACGTCGCCCGAGCGCAGCCACGGCGCCGCCGTGACGATCGCGCCGGTCAGGTCGTCGCCGGGCCGGAACTCCGGGAGACCGTCGACGGGCAGGATTTCGATCTTCGAAGAAGCGTGGTCAGTCAACGGAAACTCCCGCCAGGTCGAAAGCTGCGCGCACCATCGCCGCGGTCGCGTCCACATCGGACATCAGCAGGGGGACGTCGCGGACGGCGACACCCGGCACGTCCACGGTTTCGCCCTCGGAGACCAGCCAGCCGTCGAGTACGCCGTCCGGGGATTCCTTGCGGGAACCGTAATGCCGCCCGACGGCCTCGGCCGAGGTCTCCACGCCGATCGCGCTCAGGCACGCGTCGGCCATGCCACGCAACGCCTTCCCGCCGATGATCGGCGAGACACCGACGACCTTGGCACGGGTCTTCCGCAGCGCGTCACGGATCCCCGGGACGCCGAGGGTCGTGCCCACCGAGACCACCGGGTTGGACGGCGCGAACAGCACGACGTCGGCGCCCGCGATCGCGTCGAGCACGCCCGGCGCGGGCTTCGCCTCGTCGGCGCCGACGGCGATGATCGAATGCGCCTTCGGCTCGGCGCGGTAGCGCACCCACCACTCCTGGAAGTGGATCGCCTTGCGCTGGTCCGGGTCTTCCGGATCGTCGATCACGACGTGCGTTTCGACGCGGTCGTCCGACATCGGCAGCAGGCGCACCCCCGGCTGCCAGCGGTCGCACAGCGCCTCGGTGACCTGGGAGAGCGGGTAACCCGCGCGCAGCATCCGCGAACGGATCAGATGCGTCGCGATGTCCTTGTCACCCAAGCCGAACCACGTCGGCTCGGCGCCGTATTCGGCGAGCTCCTCCTTGACCGTCCAGGTCTCACCGGAGTGGCCCCAACCGCGCTCTTTGTCGATCCCCCCGCCGAGGGTGTACATGCAGGTGTCCAGGTCCGGGCAGATGCGCAGACCGTGCATCCACACGTCGTCCCCGGTGTTCACCAGCGCGGTCACCTCGTGCGGCGATTCCGGCGCGGAACCGATCGCGGGCAGACCCAGTGCTTGCTTGACCCCCAGCAGGAAGCGGGCCCCGCCCACTCCGCCGACCAAAATGACGACCTTCACGACGGGCGATCCTCGCACGCGCCGGGACCCGGGGCCCAGTAGCGGTAGCTGTGGTGCTCCGTACAGCCCAGGTTCTCGTACAGCTTCAGCGCGCCGGAGTTCGCCACCGCGACCTGGAGAACGACCCCGGTGGCGCCTTGAGCGGCCGCCCAGCCGCCAGCCGCGTTCATCAGCCCGCGGGCCAGCCCCCGCCGCCGGAACTCCGCCCGGACCTCCAGCCTGCCGATGTGCAGCCACTCGCCGACGACCGCGCCGCGTACCGCCCCGGCCGTGACGCCGTCGACTTCGACGACCCCGAAGCCGACCTTTCCGGTGCCGAGGACATGCCGTGGCGCCTCGGCCGGCTCGGCGCTTCCCGTCGTCATTTCCCACCATCCGGACGTCGGTTCGTCGAGAATCACCGCTCCCGCCGAGGTCCCGTGCGAAAGCGGCCCGGTCAGCACCGAAACCTCGTGCGCGGGCCGGTGTTCCACATACTGGACCCAGCCCGTCGAGGCGATCTCGTCCTCCACGGACGTGTTCTGGATCACCTGAACGACCGGCGGGATGGCATGATGGTGGGCGAAGTCACAGACCGCCCGCAGGGCGTCTGGCAGCGGTTTTCCCGGGTCACCGATCGCCAGCGCGCTGTTGGCGCGGGCGGTGAACCCGTCCGCCCAGCGCAGCCTCCAGTCGCCGATCCGGCGCTCCAGCAGGGGCGTCCAGGCCTGGCTACAGGTGAGCTCGAGCATTTCCGCACTGTTCACGGTTAGATTGTGCCAAGGAAGGCAGTGGAGGGACCCCGATGAGCATCGCGCGCAAAGACGACAGGCACAACGAAGACCTGGTCCGCGAGATCTCCGACGGCTTCAACCGGGCGTTGGGCGCGGAAAAGGCAGTCGAGGAGAAGAACGAGGAAGCGGAGAAGCCCGCCGCGCCGCAGTTCGTCATCACTGGGGACAGCAGGGCCACTCCGCCGCCACGCCGCAGGGACCGCTGAAAGCCCATACCCGGGGTACGGATAAGGGTGGCCTAAGCGGGCCTGGCGCGCCCGTGGGCGCGTAATGTCCGTTGCAGACTGGTGAAGCAGAGATAAGCAGGAGTACGCAGTGACCTACGTGATCGCCGAGCCCTGCGTCGACGTGCTCGACAAGGCGTGTATCGACGAGTGCCCCGTGGATTGCATCTACGAGGGTGACCGCATGCTGTACATCCACCCGGACGAATGCGTCGACTGTGGTGCCTGCGAGCCGGTCTGCCCCGTCGAGGCGATCTACTACGAGGACGACGTCCCCGACGAGTGGAATCCCTACACCAAGGCCAACGTCGACTTCTTCGACGAACTCGGCTCGCCCGGTGGAGCCTCCAAGGTCGGCAAGACCAGCCACGACCCCGCCTTCATCAAGGCTCTTCCCCCGCAGGGCGAATGAGCCGGGTCGCTCTTCCTGATTTCCCCTGGGACTCCCTCGCCGGAGCGAAGGCGAAAGCCCAGGCGCACCCCGGCGGCATCGTCGACCTGTCGATCGGCACGCCGGTGGACCCGGTCCCCGAGAGTATCCGCGCGGCGCTCGCGTCCGTGTCGGAGATCCCGGGGTACCCGACCACGCACGGGATTCCCGAGCTGAGGGCCGCCGCGATCGAAGCGCTTTCGCGGCGGCACGGCATCGAAGGCGTTCCCGAAGCGGCCGTGCTCCCGACGATCGGCTCGAAGGAACTGGTCGCCTCGCTGCCACGGCAGCTGGGGTTCGGCCCCGGTGACCTCGTCGTCATCCCCGAGGTGGCGTACCCGACCTACGAGGTCGGCGTGCTGATGGCGGGTGCTTCCCTGCTGCGCGCGGACAGCACTTTCGCGCTCGGCCCGCAGAAGCCCGCGATGCTGTGGCTGAACTCGCCGTCCAACCCGACCGGGCGCGTGCTCGGCGTCGACCACCTGCGCAAGGTCGTCGAATGGGCACGGGAACGCGACGTCGTCGTGGTCTCCGACGAGTGCTATCTGGCGCTGGGCTGGGAAAGCGAGCCCGTGTCGATCCTGCACCCGTCCGTGCACGGCGGCTCCCTCGACGGTCTGCTGGCCGTCCACTCGCTGTCGAAGTCCGCGAACCTCGCCAGCTACCGCGCCGGTTTCGTCACCGGTGACCCGAAGCTCGTCGCCGGATTGCTGGAGATCCGCAAGCACTCCGGGCTGATCGTGCCGCGGCCGGTGCAGGAGGCCATGGTCGCCGCGCTGAAGGACGACGAAGCCCTTGTCGTGCAACGGGAACGCTACGCGCGCCGTCGGCTGGTGCTGCGGAAGGCGTTGCTGGACAGCGGTTTCGAGATCTCGCACTCCGAGGCGGGGCTGTATCTGTGGTCGACGCGCGGGGAATCCGCGCTCGACACCGTCGACTGGCTCGCCGAGCGCGGCATCCTCGCCGCGCCGGGCACGTTCTACGGGCCGACCGGTGGCCGGCACGTCCGGATCGCGTTGACGGCGACGGACGAGCGGATCGATGCCGCGGTGGAACGCCTCGCCGCCTAGAGCCTTCGTCGCGGCTGCCGGTTCTCCCGGTCGCCCCGAACGTCAAAGCAGCACGTCTCGAGCGCCACGCTCGAGACGGTGAGCGTCCCCAGCGTGGCGCTCGGGACACGCACGCCGACACGTTAGCCCTGCCCCGCAAGAGAACGCGACTTGCTACTCACGACCCCCTCGGTCTGGCGCGGTCTGGTGGATCGGTGGCGTGGCGAAAGCGCCCTTCGCCGCGTCGTATGCGGCCATGGGCCCCTTCAGCCCACGTCGCGGCCGGTGAATCCCCGGTAGATGAACCGCGTCAGCGCCTCGACGGCTTCCTCTTCGGAGACCGCTGACGGGTCGACCAGCCATGTGTGCGCGAAGCCGTTGACCAGCTCGGCCATCATCGCGAGAGTGAGCCGCTCCGAGGCCGGGAGTTCCATTCCCGCCGCGGTGATGTACCCGAGGTGGCCGAGGATGTCCTCCGCCTGAGTGGCGCCGAAACGCGCGTACGTGCGCGCGAAGTCGTCGCTGACCATCGCGGCCTGGCGCAGCGCGAGCATCGTCGCGGCGTTGTCGCGATGGAAGTTCCAGTACTCGCGGACGTGCCAGCGCACCGCGTCCGGGTCGGTGAAGTCCGCTTTGTGCCCAGGCAGGGCGGCGTTGACGTCGCTCGCCGCCGCGAGGTCCGCGAGGAGCGCTTCGAGCAGCTCCTCCTTGCCCGCGAAGTGGTTGTAGAACGATCCCGCCGCGCGCCCGGCCTCGGCCGTGATGTCGGTGATCTTGGTGTTCAGATACCCCTTCGCCGCGAAAACGCGCTTCGCCGCGTCCTTGAGGGCGGCCTCGGTCTCCGCCGCCTTCTCCTTGCGGCTCGTCGCCGTCATCGGCACCTCCTTGACACGGAAGGCTAGCAACGATCATAGTGAATACAGATTCACTGAATTCTAATTCACTGGAGGAGAGATGACCGAGGTCCTGATCGCGGGCGCCGGCCCGACCGGGCTCACGCTGGCCATCGACCTGGCGCGCCGCGGCGTCGGCGTGCGGATCGTGGAGAAGACCGAGACGTTCTTCGAGGGGTCGCGCGGCGACGGCCTGCAACCGCGCACGCTGGAGGTCTTCGAGGATCTCGGCGTACTGGACGCGGTGCTGGCCGCCGGGATGCCGCCGGTGCCGATGAAGATCCACTTGGGCGGCGAGGTCGTCGGCGAGCGGATGATGGCCGAGCTCGCCGAACCGACGCCGGAGGTGCCTTACCCGAACGGCTTCTTCCTCGGCCAGTCGCGGACCGAGGGGATCCTGCGCGACCGGCTCGCCGAGTTCGGCGTCCGAGTCGAGGTCGGCACCCCGTTGCTCGGCTTCGAGCAGGACGCCGACGGCGTGACGGCCGAGCTGCCGGGCGAGCGGATCCGGGTCCGCTACCTCGTCGGCGCAGACGGCGGGAAGAGCTTCGTGCGCAAGGCGCTCGGGATCGCGTTCGAGGGGACCACCGACGAATCGATCCGCATGCTGCTGGGCGACGTCCAGGCCGAAGGGCTCGATCGCGCCTACGGGCACTGGTTCGCGAAGCCCGAAAACCCCATGTCGGGGATCGGGCTCACGCCGTTGCCGGGAGTGCCGCACTTCCAGTTCGGCGCGCCGCTGGGGGAGGAGGAGGTCGAGGCGTCACTGGCCACGCTGCAGTCCCGGCTCGACGAGCTGTCCGGCGGCGGGATCCGGCTGCACGACCTCGCCTGGTCGACGGTGTGGCGGCCCAACATCCGGCTCGCCGAAAGGTTTCGCGAGGGCCGGGTCTTTCTCGCCGGCGACGCGGCGCACGTCCACCCGCCGACCGGCGGGCAGGGGCTCAACACCGGTGTCCAGGACGCGTACAACCTGGGCTGGAAGCTCGCCGACGGTTCGCTGGAACTGCTCGACAGCTACGAGCCCGAGCGTCGCGGGAACGCCGCGCGGGTGCTGAAGATCAGCACGGAGATCCTCGAGAAGTACAAAGAGGGCGCGGACGACGCCCACGAGCGTGGCGAGAACACGCGCCAGCTCGACATCGGCTACCGCGGCGGTCCGCTCGCGCCCGAGGCGACCGGCCGGATCCGGCCCGGTGATCGCGCCCCGGACGCGCCGCTGAAGGACGCGAACGGCAAGTCCGTGCGGCTGTTCGAACTGATGCGAGGCCCGCGGCCGACGGTGCTGGTGTTCGGCGACGGTCCCGCTCCCGAAGGCGCGCGGCGGATCCTGCCCGCGGGCAGCGCACTGTCCGATGTGGACTTCGAGGACGTCGGCGGGCACGCCTTCGCCGCGTACGAAGCCGGGAACGGGCGGCAGGTGTCGATCCGCCCGGACGGCTACATCCGCGGGCTGACAGCCTGAGCGGCCGCGTCGACCTCCGCCCAGACCTCGCGCCACACGGCGCGGACCTGGGCGCGGCGCAGCAGTTCCTTCTCCGCGATCCGGCCCGCGATGAAGGCGACTTCGACATCGGTCGTGTCCAGGGCTCCTCGCATGCGATCGGCGGCGACGCAGGCGTCCTGATGGTCCCCGAGGACGGTCTGGAAGTTCTTCGTGGCCTTGATCAGCCGTTGGATCCGCTCCGCCTGCTTCTTCTTCGCGGCGGGCTTGGCCATCTCGGCGGCGTAGCGGAGCTTCTTGCCGTAGATGCGAAGCGCGTGAAGGTCGTCGTCCGGGGGATTGGCGGGAAGTGCCCTCACGGCCTTCGCGAGCTTTCGATGCGGCTTCGCGAGGCCGGCGACGAGATCGGCCGAGGTCTGGGGGCTCTCGTCGGCTTCCTCGGTGGCGGGCTGCCGGGCGAGACGGCCGATGCCCTGCAGCATCGAGGCGTACCGGGGGCTGGTGAGCGCGCGAGTGAGCCGCCGCTTCGCGACCCCGCGTTCGGTGACGAACTTCGAGACCAGACGGCGCGCGGCGGGCTGGTCGCGCACCTCGAAGTCGGCGACGACGTCGCGAAGGTGACCGATGAGGACGTCGTAGTCGCGGACGTCGCCGAGGGACTGGCCGAGCCAGCCGAGTTCGGCGCGCACGGGCTCGGCGTCGGGGCCGACGAGGCGGCCCGAAAGCTTGAGGACGCTTCGCATGCGGCGCAGCGCGACCCGCATCTGGTGCAGGTCCTCGGGGTCGGCGCCGGATTTGGTGCCCGGTTCGTGCGCGAGGAGCGCGCGGATCTCGACGTCGAGTTTGACCCGGACGTGGGTGGCCGCCGGATCGTCCGGCCCGGCTTTCGCGGGGCGGTCGCCGAGCCCGAGCGCGGCCGGAGTGGTCGAAGGGACGTTCTTGCGCGGCAGGGTCTCGGCTGTCACAAGATGAATTCTAAGTGAACGGGCAAGGTCGTCCAGGCCGTGAGAGAAGCAAGGGACCTTTGCTGTCGCCCTCCGGGGGAGCGTGACAGCAAAGGTCCCTTGCTCCCTTTCGGCCGTGCGCGCGCCCGCCCGCCCGCCGATGCAATGAAAGGCTCTTTCCTTGCAAAATTTGCAAGGAAAGAGCCTTTCATTGCACGCGTCTACAGGGAGCGCGGGCAGCAGGGGGAGCAAGGGACCTTTGCTATCGCCCGAGCATCGACGAGGCGTCAGGCGGCGCTCTGATCAGGGCGTTTGTGGTACGAGTCGACGTACTCCTGCCCCGAAAGCTCCAGGATCGCGTACATGATCTCGTCGGTCACCGACCGCCGGATCGCCGGCGAGGAGTCCTGTCCCTCGTACCGCGAGAAATCCAAAGGCGCGCCGTAGGTGACCGTGATCTTCGCCCGCCGCGGGATCCGCTTCCCCGCGGGCTGGAGGTTCTCGGTGCCGGAAAGCGCGACGGGGACGACCTTCGCGCCGGTCGCCAGTGCCAGGGCCGCGACGCCGGTGTGGCCGCGGTGTAGCCGCCCGTCCAGCGAGCGTGTGCCTTCGGGATAGATCGCGAACGCGCCGCCCGCGTCGAGCACCTTCCGCGCCGCTTCGAGCGCGGCGAGACCGGCCTGCGCGTTGCCGCGTTCGACCGGGACGTAGCCGAGGCCGCCCAGGAAACCGGCCATCATCTTGCCCTTGAGCCCGCGGCCGGTGAAGTACTCCGCCTTGCCGAGGAATTTGACCGGCCGCATCGCCGTGAAAGTGATCACTCCGGTGTCCAGGGCCGCCCGGTGGTTGGGCGCGAGCAGCACCGGGCCGGTGGCCGGGATGTTCTCCACGCCGCGGATCTCGGGGCGGTACAGCGCCCTGACCAGCGGACCCAGCACGAATCGGACGAGCAGCGGTAGCAAGGTTCCTCCATCGACAGAGTGTCGGACTCCAGCATGGCACGATCACTACTCATGAGTTGGTTCGAGCGGCGCACGTGGCAGAACCCCGGTTGGACGCTCGACGACATCGTCGCTGCGAAGGGTGACCGCACGGTTTCGGTCGTGCTACCGGCACTCGACGAAGAGGACACCGTCGCCGAGGTCGTCGGAACTGTCCGCCCGTTGCTGGGCACGGTCGTCGACGAGCTGGTCGTGATGGACTCCGGGTCCACCGACGCGACCGCCGAGCTCGCCGAGCGGGCCGGCGCGCGGGTGGTGCACCGCGAGGACGTGCTTCCCGAGCTGCCGCCGGTGCCGGGCAAGGGCGAGGTGCTGTGGCGGTCGCTGGCCGCGACGACCGGTGACGTCGTCGTGTTCCTCGACTCCGACCTCGTCGATCCGGATCCGGCGTTCGTGCCGACCCTGCTCGGGCCCCTGCTCTGCGAAGAAGGCGTCCACCTGGTCAAGGGCTTCTACCGGCGCCCGCTGCGGCTGGAGAGCAGCGGCGGCGGCCGGGTCACCGAGCTGCTGGCGCGACCGGTCCTCTCGGCGCTGCGCCCGTCGCTCTCCGGGCTCATCCAACCTCTGGGCGGCGAGTACGCCGCGACGCGCGAGTTCCTCGAGTCAGTGCCCTTCGCGGCCGGGTACGGCGTCGAGATCGGACTCATCCTCGACGCCGAAGCGCGCTACGGCCTCGAAGGGCTCGCGCAGGTCAACCTCGGCGTACGCAAGCATCGCAACCGTTCGCTGCTTCAGCTGGGCGTGATGGCGCGGCAGATCCTCGGGACGGCGCTCGCGCGCTGCGGCATCAAGTCCGACGACCCGGCCCAGCTCACCCAGTTCGCGCAGGTAGGGGACGAATGGCTGCCCGAGGTGGCCGAGGTTTCGGTCAGCGACCGGCCGCCGATGCGCGAAGTCCGCGGCTTATCCGAGTCGTAGGACCTCGTCGAAGCCCGCCACCTGCGACTCGCGATGGGTCACCAGGACGACGGTGCCACGAGCCGCCGCGAGAACGTCGGCCAGGACGGCGTCGCCGTGCTCCGGGTCCAGCCCCTCGACGGGCTCGTCCAGCACCAGGATCGGTGGTGCCGAGAGCACTGCTCTCGCAAGGATGAGCCGCTGGCGCTGCCCGCCTGACAACGCGTCGCCGTCGGACCCGACTTCGCGATCCAGAGGCAGGTCGAAACCGGCCGTTTCGCACGCCGAGAGCAGCTCGGCGTCCGCGGCGCCGGGCTTCGCGAGCAGCAGATTCTCCCGGACCGTCGTGTGGAAGACGTGCGCGTCCGCGAGCGCGCCGGAGACCACCGACGGCAGCAACGCCGGGTCGTACTCGTCGAGCGGCCTGCCGTTCAAGACCGCCCGGCCGGACGTCGGTGCCACGGAACCGAGCAGGACGTTCAGCAACGTCGTCTTCCCGGCCCCGCTCGGCCCGAGGATCCCGACGCGCTTGCCCGGCGGCAGGTCGAGGTCGACGCCCTCTAGCGCCGGAGCCCGGCCTTCGAAGTGAACGCCGACCCGTTCCAGTCGCAGATGTCCCGGCTCGGGCACCGCGTTTCCCCGCGTGGGCGACGGCTCGGTCAGCAGCGCCCGCACCCGCTCCGCCGACGCCCGGACCTCGACCCAGCGCTGCGCGGCCGCGGTCAGCGGGAGGACCAGTTCGAACACGGCCAGCGCCCCCAGCGCCAGTGCCGCCGTCACCGGCGGTGAAACCCCGGCGACCAAGGCGATCGTGACGCAGGTCAGCAGCTGGACAAGCATCCCGGCCGCGGTCAGCAGGCTGGTCCGGTTCGCCGTCCTCCGGTCCCGGACGGCGAGCGCGTCGACGGCGACGTGCGCGGCGTCCACAGTGGACTCGTGGACGCCGTACGCGATCAGCTCCCGGCGTCCGGTGATCAGCTCGACCGACCGTTCGGCGAGGTCGGCCCGTGCCGGGGCGCTCTGTTCCGCCGCCGCGCGGGTGATCCGCACGCACAGCCACGGCAGCCCGATCCCCGCGACGGCGAGCCCGAGCGCAAGCACGAGACCGGCCAGAGGACTGACGACGAGTGCGAACGCGGTCGACACCGCGCCCACGAAAGCGGCGACACCGGCGGGCAGCAGGCAGCGCAGGATCGCGTCCTGCACGGCGTCCACATCGGACACCAGGCGCGTGACGAGGTCGCCGCCGGAATGCCGGGAAACCCGCTGCGGCAGCAACGACGTGTACACGCGGGTCCGCAGGGCGCCGAGATACCGCAGGACGACCTCGTGCCCGGCGAGCCGTTCCGCGTACCGCAGCCCGCCGCGCAGCAACGCCAGCGTCCGGACGGCGACGATCGCCACCGTGAGCGACGCCAGCGGCGGCTGCTCGGCCGCCTTGAGCAGCAGCCACGCGGCGGTGGCCATCAGCGCCAGCCCGGCCAGCTCCGCCCCGGCCGCGATCAGCCCGGCCCGGACCAGCCGGACGACGTCCTTTGTGGACACACCCCAGACGTTCACACCAGTTCCCGTTCTCTCACGGCGCCATCCCGGACTTCGAGGACGCGGGTGGCCAAGCCGGCCATCGCGGGCCGGTGGGCCACGAGCACCGCGGTCCGGCCGGTGAGCAGTTCGCGGGTCGCGTCGAGCACGGCCGCTTCGGTTCCCGCGTCGAGTCGCGCGGTCGGTTCGTCGAGCAGCGCGAGACCCGCCTCGGTCCGGGCCAGTGCCCTGGCGAGGCCGAGCCGTTGCCGCTGCCCGGCGGACAGCGGGGCGCCCAGTTCCCCGATCCGCGTCCGGTAGCCGCCGGGCAGCCCGCGCACGACCTCGTCGAACGCCGCCGCGCGGGCCGCCGCCTGGACGTCCGGCACCCCGCCCATCGCGATGTTCTCCTCGACGGTCCCGGTGAACAACGTCGGCCGTTGCGGCACCCACGCCGTTCCGGCCCGCCATCGGCTCGGATCCAGTTCGCGCAGGTCGACGCCGTCGACGAGGACCCGGCCGGACATCGGTGTGACGAAACCCAGCAGGACCGCCAGCAACGTGCTCTTCCCGGCGCCGCTGGGGCCGACGAGCGCGACGTGCTCACCCGCCTCGATCGTCATGTCCACTTCGGACAGCACGATCTCCTCGCCGTACGCGACGCTCACCTTTTCCAGCACGATCTTCGGCGCACCCTGACCGGCCACCCGCGAACCGCGCACGGCGTCCTCGGAGTGGACGTTCAGCGCTTCCCGGAGGGTGGCGAGGCCTTCCGCGCTGGCGTGGAACTTCGCCCCGGCCGCCCGCAACGGCAGGTAGGCCTCGGGCGCCAGCAGCAGCACCAGCACCGCGGTGTGCACGACCATTCCGCCTTCCAGCAGGCGGAAACCGATCGGCACCGCGACCAGCGCCACCGAAAGCGTCGCCACCAGTTCCAGCACCAGCGCGGACAGGAACGCGACCCGCAGCGTGCGCATCGTCGCGTCTGTATGCGCGTCCGCCATCGCCCGCACCGTCTTCGCCTGGGCTTCGGCGCGGCCGAACACCTTGAGCGTGCCCAGCCCGCGCACGACGTCGAGGAAATGCCCGCCCAGCTGGGAAAGCAGCCGCCACTGCTTGGCCGTCTTCGCTTTGGTGTGCTGCCCGACCAGGATGGCGAACACCGGGATCAACGGCAGCGTCGCGGTGATGATCAGCGCCGACGACAGATCCGCGGCGAACAGCCGGACGACCACCGCGACCGGGACGATCGCGGACAACACCACCGTCGGCAGGTAGCCGGTCAGGTAGGCGTCGCCCGCGTCGATCCCCTTGGTCACCAAGGTCGCGACCTCGCCGGGATTTTCCGCTTCCGCGCCGAGAAGCCGTTGACGCAGCTTGGCCTTGACCGTCGCCGCGAACCGGCCGCCGAGGGAACCCTGGACGGCCGCGAGCAGCACCCGGACCGCGATGGCGGCCGCGAGGGTCCAGGTCACGCCGCCGCCGGTGAGCAGCGTCGCGAGACCGTCCGCCTGGACGAGGATCGCCGCGGCGGTCAGCGTTCCGAGGACGCCCAGCACACCGAAGTGGCGCCGCAGTCCGGGAAGGGGAGGCATCACGAGCTCCTAGAAGTGCAGCAGCGAACGCTGGTCGACCCGGCCGTCGTGCCTGCGCCAGGTCACCCACTGCACGGCGGCGATCGCCACGAGCGCGGGCGGCAGGACGAAGGTGAGCAGGCCGAGCATCTCGGTGCTGGTGGCGGCTTCCGTCAGGCTCAACGAGAACCCGCCGTCCACAGAGGACGTCAGCGCGTCCGGCAGGCGGAGGGTCCCGACGGCCAGCACGGGTGACGCGGAAAGCGCCATCGTGGCGATCAGCGCCACCTTGTGCCGCCCGGCGCGCAACGCCGCCGACGCCACACCCAACGCGCCGAACGCCAGCACGATCGACGGCACCACGGACCACGACGCGGAGGTCTCGAAGGCGCCCCAGACGACCGCCACGACAAGGAACGCGAGGGCGGGCGCGGTGAGGGCCTTGGCGATCCGGTTCGCGCGGGCGGTGAATTCGGCGGGTGCTCGAACGGCGAGGAAAGCCGCTCCCTGCAAGGCGAACAGCGCGACGAACCCGGCGCCCCAGAGCAGCGCGTACGGACTGAACACCGCGAGGACGTCACCGGCGGGTTTCCCGGAAGCGTCGAGCGGGAGGCCGAGGACGAGGTTGCCGAGGAACACGCCCCACGACACCGCCGTCACCCACGCGCCGACGGTGATCCCCAGCGTCCAGGCGCCGCGGCCCGCGTCCGGTCGCCTGCTGCGCAACTGCACGGCCGCGGTGAACGTGACCAGCCCGAGCAGCAGCGCGACGACCGGGATGTACGCCCCGGAGAACACTTTTCCTTCCAGATGCGGGAAAGCGCCGAACAGGACGCCGACCGCAGCCACCAGCCAGACCTCGTTGGCCAGGAAGAACGGACCGAAGGCGCCGAGCACACGCCGTCGTCCGGCCTCGTCACGGCTGAGCCTGCCGAGCAGCATCCCGACGCCGTAGTCGTAGCCGGCCAGCGCGAAATAGCCGGAGATCAGGAAACCGAGCACACACCACCAGAGGATCACCATGGGTCAGACTCCGCTCAGGACGGGAAGTTCGGCACGAGGCGCGGTCGCCTCTTCTTCGGGTTCCGGGCCGCGTCTGGCGACCCGCGACATCAGCACCCAGTCGGCGATCGCGAGCACCAGGAACAGCAGGGTGAAAGCGATGAAGGAGAACAGGATCTGCCCAGCCGGGATCGACGCGACGGCGTCGGCCGTGGTCAGGTGGCCGCGGATCAGCCACGGCTGACGGCCGATCTCCCGTACCAGCCAGCCGGAGATCGCGGCGAAGAACGGCAGCGGGATCGCCAGCACCATCACGTACAGCAGCGGCCGCACCTTGGTGATCCAGTTCCGGAACAGCAGCAGCGTGCCGAGGCTCGAGGCGAGGAAGGCGATGAAGCCGATCTGGATCATGAGCCCCAGCGGGGCGCCGACCAGCGGTTCCGCCGTTTCGAGCTTGCCGGGGTGGTACTCCCCGAGCGGGCCGAACTGCGCGAAGCCGAAGCCGATCACCATCGTGCTGCCCACCAGCGAGGTGAGCACGCCGACCCGCATCGAACGCCGGAAGAACTCGATCTCCTTGGTGCGCTTGATGAAGTGATACGCGCTGACGCCGACCACGAAGAAGCCACCGGTCATGAGCGCCGCGCTCAGCACATGCGGCAGCGACATCGCCAGCGCCGGGTTGGTGAACAGCGCGCCGAAGTCGTCGAGCTTCAGCACGCCGTTCTCGACGTGGGTGCCGACGGGGTTCTGCAGGAACGAGTTGGCCACCATGATGAACAGCGCCGAGGCGTACGCGGTCAGCGTGACCAGCCAGATCAGCGTCAGGTGGACCCACTTGTTGAGCCTGCCGAACCCGAAGATCCACAGGCCGAGGAAGGTCGATTCGGCGAAGAACGCCACCAGTGTCTCGATGGCCAGCGGGGCGCCGAAGACGTCGCCCGCGACGGCGGACAGGCCTGTCCAGGTCAGTCCGAACTGGAATTCCATCACGATTCCGGTGACGATCCCCAGCGCGTAATTGATCACGTACAGCTTGCCCCAGAAGCGTGTCATCCGCGTGAGTTCCGGCTTGCCGCCGAACGCGGAGCGTGTCTGCATCACCGCGACGAGTGTCACGAGCCCCAGTGTGAGCAGCACGAACAGGAAGTGGAACGAGGTCGTCGTCGCGAACTGGAGTCTCGCGATCGGGAGTGCGTCCATGCCGATGCACTGTATACGTAGCCTGTCTACATGTAGGCACAAAATCTATGAAATCGGGGCGATCTCGGGGTAATTCCCTGAGGTGACCAGTGGAAAGACCCGACTACCCTGTTGATCGGCGATGTGTAGACTGTCTATCTATGAAGGCCGACAGCCTGCGCGGGCACCTCGACGCGTTGCTCCTCGCCGTCCTCGACGGCCGGAAGCTCCACGGGTACGCCATCATCGAGGCGCTCCAGCTCCGCAGTGACGGTGCGCTCGACCTGCCGACGGGCACCGTCTACCCGGCGCTTCGCCGGTTGGAGCGCGCCGGGTTCCTCGCCAGCGAATGGGACGTCGTGTCCGGCCGCAAACGTCGTACGTACAAGCTCACCCGCTCCGGGCAGAAGGCCTTGGCGGCGGAACGGGCGGAGTGGCAGGAGTTCACCACCGTGATCGGTGGTGTCCTCGGGGGGAGCACCGCATGAGCGCGATCGAGGCCTACATCGGCGACTTGGACAGACGGTTGAGCGGGTCGGCGGGGGCCAAGGCCGATCTGCTCACCGAAGCCAGGGACGGTTTGACCGACGCGGCCGAGGCGTATCGCGAGGGTGGTACCGGCGAGAAGGAAGCCGAACGTCGTGCCGTCGCCGACTTCGGTCCCGCCGCCGTGATCGCCCGCGAGTACCAGGCGGAACTGGCGTTGCGCGCCGACATCGGCACCCTGTGGAAGGTCATCGTCGGAGTCCCGCTGATCCAGGTGGGCTGGGAGCTGGCGCGGATCTGGACCCACGGCGACTGGAGCCGGTCGGGGAAGCCGATCCCGGGCTGGTACGTGTCCGTCATCGAACTCTTCGGCGTCCTGGTCGTCGTTTCGCCCGTGATCGGCGCGGTCGCGCTCTTCGGCACCCGACGGCTGGGGCGCAGGCTCGACAGCGTGCGCCTGGGGAAGGTGACGCGGTGGACGGTGGGCGCCGCGGCGATCGCGAACCTGCTGGCGCTGCTGCTGCTCACGGTGGGCACGTCGGTCCTCGATCCGGCCAGGCTGAACGTGAGCCTGCCGTGCAACGTACTGGCGATCGGCTGGGCGGCCTTCAGTATCTGGCTGCTCGCGCCGGCTTTCCGGTCGCGGACCCTGATCGCCGCATGAACGCCATCGAGGCCTACATCGGCGACCTGGACAGGCGGCTGAGCGGATCGGCGGGGGCGAAGGCCGATCTGCTCACCGAGGCGAAGGACGGTTTGACCGACGCGGCCGAGGCCTATCGCGCAGGTGGCTTCGACGAGGCGGAAGCCGAATCCCGTGCCGTCGCCGATTTCGGCCCGGCCGACCTCATCGCCCGTGACTACCAGGCGGAACTGGGGCTGCGGCGCGACATCCGCGTCCTGTGGGAGCTGATCGTCGGTGTCCCGCTGCTGATCCTCGGCTGGGATCTCGCGCGGGTGTTCAGCTCCGGCGACTGGTCGCGGCTCGGGCAGCCCCCTTCTTGGTACTTCCGCGTGATCGGCACGGCCGACACCCTCGCCGCGCTGTCCCCGATGATCGCGATCGCCGGGCTGATCGCGGCACGGCTGCTTTCGCGGCGGCCGGGCGGTCCGTCCACCGCTCGCGTGGTCTCGTGGTCCTTGGCCGTGGCAGTGGGGCTGAACCTGCTCGCGGTCGCGACCTACGGCGGCGCGACCGGGCTGCTGGAGCCTGCCCGCCTGATCGTCAGCGTGCCGTGCGCGCTCCTGTCCGCGACGTGGATCCTGTTCAGCATGCGGCTCACGGTCGCCGCACGGAGTCGGAGAGCGACGGCATGACGGTGATCGAGGCCTATCTCGGCGAGCTGCGGACGCGGCTGGACGGCCCCGTGACGGCGAAGCGGGATCTGCTGCGCGAAGCGCGGGACGGGCTCAACGACGCCGCCGACGCCTACCGCGAGGGCGGCTGGAGCGAGCACGACGCGCAGCGCCGCGCCGTCGAAGACTTCGGGCCGGTGCACCTGATCGCCCGGGACTATCAGGCCGAATTGGGGATGCACAGCGGGACGCGCACGCTCTGGAAGCTCATCCTCGGCGTGCCGATGATGCAGATCGCCTGGGAGCTCGCCCGCAAGTGGACCTTCGGCGATTGGTCGCAGCTCGCGCCGACCCCGGGCTGGTACCGGTACATCGCCCAGTTCACCCACGGTTCGGTGTTCATCGTGCCGGTGCTGGGGGTGCTGGCGCTGGTCTGCATGCGCTGGCTCTCCCGCCGGATGGACGGCGTCAAGCTGGTCAAGAGCATCAGCGTGCTGATCGGCGAGGCCGTCGGGCTGAATCTGCTTTCGGTGGCGCTGCTGGTGATCGCCACCGGCCTGATCGACGCGTCGAGACTGTTCCTGTCGGTCCCCTGCGGCATCCTGATGGTGCTTTGGGTGGTGCTCAGCGTGCGACTCGCGTTGCTGGCGCGACGATCGTGGCGTTCGTGTGCCACGATCGTGGCGTGACGACCGCCCTGATCTATCTCGTAGTCATGCTGCTGGTGGCCGCGGTGGTGTTTCTGCTGGCCGCCGTGGTGTTCGGCAGGGGTGAGGAGCTCGCCCCGCTGCCGCCCGGCAGTTCGCCGACCAGGCTGCCCGCCGAAGACATCACCGCCGAGGACGTCCACGCCGTCCGCTATCAAATGGTGCTGCGCGGCTACAAGATGTCCGAAGTGGACTGGGTGATGCGGCGGCTCGGCGTCGAGATCGAGGAACTGCGCGCCAAGGTGGCCGAGCTGGAGGCCGACCGCGAGGGCGCCAGGTGACCGATGTCGTCGTCTCCGTCGACGTCGCGGTACCGGCCGGGACGGCTTGGCTCGCCCTGACCGACTGGGAACGTCAGGGCGAGTGGATGCTCGGCACCGAGGTCAAGGTCGTGGAGGGCAACGGGCGCAGCGTGGGCTCGAAGCTGTCGGCCTTCACCGGCGTCGCCGGGATCGGGTTCACCGACACCATGGAGATCACCACCTGGGAGCCACCGCTGCGGTGCGTCGTGACGCATCTCGGCAAGATCGTGCAGGGCACCGGGGTGTTCCAGGTGATCGAGAAGGGGCCGCATTCGTCGACGTTCGTCTGGGCGGAGCATCTGCGGCCGCCGTTCGGCGTCGTCGGACGGCTCGGCTGGCCGGTCGCGAAACCGGGGTTCGAACTGGGACTGCGGCTGAGCCTGCAGAAATTCGTGAAGTACGCGGAGGGGTACCGGGTTGGCTGAGGCGGGTCTGCTGGGGGCGGACGGGATCAAGCGGTGTTCGTGGGGCAACTCGGCCCCGGACTACGTCGAGTACCACGACACCGAATGGGGAGTCCCGCTCCACGGCGACGAGGAACTGTACGAGCGCCTGTGCCTGGAGTCGTTCCAGTCCGGGCTTTCGTGGATCACGATCCTGCGTAAGCGGGAGTCGTTCCGGAAGGCGTTCGCCGGCTTCCTGCCGGAGAAGGTCGCCGTCTTCACCGACGACGACGTTTCCCGTCTCATGGAAGACGCGTCGATCGTGCGGAACCGGGCGAAGATCCTGGCGGCGATCAACAACGCGCGGGCGATCGCGGAACTCGACGGTTCGCTGGACGAGCTGCTGTGGTCGTTCGCGCCGGCTCGGCAGAAACGGCCGCGCACGATGGGCGACGTCCCTGCCATCACGGACGAGTCGAAGGCGATGGCGAAGGAACTCAAGAAGCGCGGATTCGTGTTCCTGGGGCCGACGACGTGTTACGCGCTGATGCAGGCGACGGGGATGGTCGACGACCACGTGAAGGACTGCTTCCGGGCCGCTTAGTGCGCTCCGAGGTCTTGCGCCAGTCGTTCCAGGGATCGGTAGCTGCCGTCGAGCTCGATCACCCCACCGTTGTCCAAGGTGATCATGCACTTCGCGATGTAGGCGACGGGAATGAAGTTCAGCCAGTGCTCGACGCTCTTGTAGCGCACTTCGCGGACTCGGGCCCATGGGACGGCGTAGCGGACCTTGCGGCCGTGGACCTCGGCGAAACCGCCGGTGAAGAGGTACACGCCGCCGTCGAGGCGCCTTCGCGTGGAGACACACCAGGTCAGGAACAGCGGCGGCCAGAGGAACACCAGGATGCCCAGGGTCGTCGTCGGGTCGCTTTCCCGGATCCCCAGGACCAGCGCGCCCACGAGTGGGGCGAAGGCGACGAAGGTACCGATGACGCCTGGGCGGCGTCGGTAGCGGCGGACGAACTCGCCGAGGTCGTGCTCGGCGGCTTGCGTCCTGAGGTGGGGCGGGATCACCGCGGGACGCTAACCGCGCCGGTCGGGTACCGGTCCCGAGAGCGCTATGAAGGACGCTTTCATTGCAAAATTTGCTATGAAAGCGTCCTTCATCTCACGCTGTGGGGGAGGGCTACTTGCCCTGGAAGGTTGGCTTGCGCTTGCCCACGAACGCCTCCACCGCTTCGGTGTGGTCGGCGGTCGCGCCCAGCGCGGACTGCGCGGCGTCCTCGGCGTCGAGCGCCTCTTCGAGCGACGACTCGGCGGCGACGGACAGGACGTTCTTGATCTTCGCGTACGCCACCGTCGGACCGGCCGCGAGCTTCGCGGCGACCTTCTGCGCACGGGCGGCCAGTTCCTCGTCCGGGACGACCTCGCCGACCAGTCCCAGCGTCAGTGCCTCGGCGGAGTCGACCGTGCGCGCCAGCAGCATCAGTTCGGCCGCGCGGCCGAGACCGATCAGCCGCTGCAGCGTCCACGACGCGCCCGAGTCCGGGCCGAGGCCGACGTTCGCGAACGCCATCAGGAAGTTCGCCGACGTCGCCGCGATCCGGAGGTCGCTCGCGTAGGCGAAGGCGGCGCCCGCGCCGGCCGCCGGACCGTTCACCGCGGCGATGACCGGCTTCGGCATCCCGACGATGGCCTTGACGATCGGGTTGTAGTGCTCCTTGACCGTGTGTAGCGGAGCCGGGTCACCCGCTTGAAGCAGTCCGACGTGCTCCTTCAGATCCTGCCCGGCGCAGAACGCCTTGCCCGAACCGGTCAGGACGACCGCGCGGACACTGTCGTCGGCCGCGGCCTCGGTCAGGCCCGCCAGCAGCAGTTCCTTGAGTTCGACGGTCAGCGAGTTGTACGCCTGCGGCCGGTTCAGCGTGAAGGTGCGCACGCCATCGGCGTCGGCGGTCAGCAGAACGTCGGATGTGGTCACGGGATCTCCTAGTCGGCGAAACTGCGGTCAAGACTGAGTCTTTCAGCCTCGCGAGCCGCATACCAGCACCGATACGGCGGCAAAAGATCGGTCCGCGTTCGCGCTCGGCCGCTGATGAGGGACAATGGACAGTAGACCCGGCTGGCTTTGACGAGCGCGACCCGGGCGCGCCGGTTGAGACGGAGGGAGCACGCTATGGCGGCCATGAAGCCCCGGACCGGAGATGGTCCCCTCGAAGTGACTAAGGAGGGGCGGGGCCTCGTGATGCGCGTACCACTCGAGGGTGGTGGGCGCCTCGTCGTCGAACTCTCCGCGGAAGAAGCGAAGGATCTCGGCGCGGCCTTGCAGGAGGTCACCGGCTGAGCCGGACCGCACCAACGTTCAACCACCCGCACCCCGGTCTCCCTTCGGAGGCCGGGGTCGCGGTTCATCTGTGCCCGGAGGTCGCTCACTGTGCGTAACCCGCTACCCCCCGTTCCGGGGAAGCTGCTCGAACTCGAGGTCTCGGACGACCTGCGGCGCGGTACGCCGCTGGCCACGCTGATCGCGGCGCCCTCCGAAGAGGACGGTGACGCCGGACTCGCGGAGATCGGCGGCGTGCGGCCCTCCGGCAAGGCCGGTGACGTGCAGACCGTGCCGACCGGCGCCACCCGCTGGCTGGCAGGCGTCGGAGACGGCGAACCGCGGCAGTACCGCAAGGCCGGTGCCGCGCTGGTCCGCGCCGTTTCGGCGGCGCTGGAAGAAGACGTCAAAGCGGGCCGGAAGGCGTTCCGCGGCTTCGCCGTCGAGCTGCCCGAGGACGCGGGCGCCGAACACCTCGAAGAACTCGCGTTCGGACTGCTGCTCGGCGGCTACCGGTTCACGGTGACGGCCGAGGAGCCGAAGCCGAGCCTGCGGACCGTGCGGTTGCTCACACGTCACGAACGCGCCGTGCCCGCGTACGACAAGGCACTGGAGCGGGTCCGCGAGCTCGCCGCGGCCGCCTCGTTCGCGCGCGACCTGGCGAACACGCCGTCGAACGTCAAGACCCCCGCCTGGCTCGCCGACACGGCCGCGCGCGCGTCCGGCGGCATCCCGAACCTGAACGTGACGGTCCGGGACGAGAAGTGGCTGGCCGAACAGGGCTTCGGCGGCGTCCTCGCCGTCGGTGGCGGCTCGGCCGCGCCGCCGCGGCTGATCGAGCTGGAGTACCGGCCGCGCGGGGCGGCGACGCATCTGCTGCTGGTCGGCAAGGGCATCACCTTCGACACCGGCGGGCTTTCGATCAAACCCGCCGACGGCATGCACCTCATGCGCACCGACATGGCCGGCGGCGCGGCGATCATCGCCGCCGTCCGCGCGATCGCCGCGCTGCGCCTGCCGGTCAAGGTGACCGGGCTGGTGCCCGCCGCCGAGAACCACGTGTCCGGTTCGTCGTACCGGCCCGGGGACATCGTCCGGCACTACGGCGGCAAGACGACCGAGGTGGGCAACACCGACGCCGAAGGCCGCATGGTCCTGGCCGACGCGCTCGCCTACGGCATCAAGAAGCACAAGCCGGACGCCGTGATCGACGCGGCGACGCTGACCGGCGCCATGAAGGTGTCGCTCGGCGTCCGGACCGGCGGCGTGTTCGCCACCGACGACGTGCTCGCGGAGCGGGTCACGAAGGCGGGCGAGCGGGTCGGCGAGGCGTGGTGGCGGATGCCGCTGCTGGAGGACCTGGCCGAGACCGTGCAGGGTTCGCTCGGCGACATCCGGCAGGCGCCGGGCGGTCCCGGCGGGATCGTCGCGGCACTGTTCCTGCGGGAGTTCGTCGGCGACGTGCCGTGGGCGCATCTCGACATCGCAGGCCCGGCACGAGCCGACAAGACCTACGCCGACGTCGTGCCGGGAGCCACCGGTTTCGCCGCGCGGACGCTGGTCGAGCTGGTCGCTTCCTACGTCTGACCTGCGGTTTACCTGCGCGGCGGTAGCAAGGGACCTTTGCTGTCGCCGCGCGGGCGCACCCTCGGCATGGGCTGGGTCGGCGCGTCGCCGGCATGCGCGGTGAGGCGGCGGGCGATCCTGGTCACGGGGCCGCTCAGATAGCGGAACACGAGCCACGCCGTCACGGAGCCGAGGACGAGCCCGGCGAGCACGTCGTGCGGGTAATGAGCGCCGACGAACACCCGCGAGAAGCCCATCAGCAGGGCGCCCGGGAGTACCCACGGCGCGAGCCGTCTCCAGGCGAGCGCGAGTCCGACGGCGGCCGCCGCGGCGACCGTGGAGTGGTTGCTCGGGAAGGACCAGTCGCCGACCGCCGGGCAGTCGACGAGGGTGACGAGGCCCCGGCACGGCCGGTCCTCGCGGATCACGCTCTTCGCCCCTTCGCTGATCACGTACGCGATCGCCGCGGCGGCAGGTACCAGCAGCGACACCGCGAGCCTGGTCGGCGAGGTGCGGGCCCGCCAGGCGACCCAGACCATCAGGGCGGCGAAGATCAGCATGCCCGCGTCGGTGAACAGGACGCCTGAGGCCTGAAGCCAGCTGGGGCTCTCGCCCGCCATCTCCACGATGTCGTCGTACATTCACCCTAAGTTAGCGAAACCGACAGTCGCGCCGCCTTGCACCATCGTCAGGGATCGCCCTTGACGATCGTCACGTCCGCTGCGCGCGGACCCGCTCCCGGAACCGCATGACGGCGGGAGGCAGGACGACGTCCTTGCGCCACGCCAGCCCGATGGTCCGTCCCACCGGCGGCACCAGCGGGACTTCGGCGACGCCCGCCGGGCTGCCGGGTTCGAACCGGGGGAGCAGCGCCACCCCGAGCCCGGCCGCGACCAGCCCGCGGACCGTGTCGGACTCCTGGCCTTCGAAGGCGATCTTCGGCTGGAAGCCGGCCGCGGCGCACAGCTCGTCGGTGATGGTGCGGAGGCCGTAGCCGGTTTCGAGCAGGACGAATTCCTCGTCCTTGAGGTCTTCGATGGCGGCGCATTCCCGGTCGGCGAGGCGGTGCGACGTCGGAACGGAGAGGAAGATCTCCTGCTCGGAGAGCACGGCCGTGTCGAGCAGCGGATCGTCGACGGGGGCGGGGGCGAGCAGTGCGAGGTCGAGCTCGCCGCTGGTCAGCCTGTCGACCATGTCCTGTCGTGAGCCCTGGACCAGCGTGAAGCGGACTCCCGGATGGTCCGCGCGGTAACCGCGGAGCAGGGTGGGGACCAGCGACCGGCCGAGCAGGTGCAGGAAGCCGAGGACGATGTGCCCGGATTCCGGATCGACCTCTTCGCGGGCCTGGCGGACTCCGGCGTCGACGTCGGCGAGGGCGCGTTCGGCGGCGTCGGCCAGCAGCTCGGCGGCCCGGGTGAGCCGGATGCCGCGGCCGTCGGGGACCGTCAGCGGGGCGCCGAGGGCCTCGCCGAGCGCCGAGATCCGGCGGCTTACCGTGGGCTGCGGGACGCCGAGCAGTTCGGCCGCGCGTGTGACGTTCGTCGTGCGGCGCAGTGCGGTGAGCAGCGCGAGCTGGGGGGCTAGCTGGGCGGTCATCCTTTCATTCAGCACGGTATCGATTGTGTCAGATGATCGTATTAGACGTATCGTTTAGCCAGGCTTAGCTTCAGGATCGTGTCTGCCACCGGAACCACCCGCCGGGTGACGATCGCCGTCGCCGCGGCCGGGATCTCCTCGTTCGCCCTGCTCTACGCGCCGCAGCCGGTGCTGCCGCAGCTGGCTGGGCAGTACCACCTCGATCCCGGTGGCGCTTCGCTGGCGGTGAGCGTCGCGACCGGCGCGCTCGCGATCGCCGTGTTGCCGATCGCGGCGCTTTCGGAGGTCGTGGGCCGGCGTCCCGTGATCGTCGCTTCGGTGGTCGCGTCGGTCGTGTTCGGTTTCCTGCTGCCGCTGGCGCCCAGCTATCCGGCGCTGTTGGTGCTGCGGGCGCTGCAAGGGGTCGCCATCGCGGGGTTCCCCGGAGTGGCCGCGGCCTACCTCGCGGAACGGCTCGGCAAGGCCGGGCTCGCGGCGGCGGTGGGCGCGATGATCGCCGGGAACACCGTCGGCGGCATGATCGGGCGGCTCGCGGCCGGGTTCACCGCCGGTCCGTTCGGGTACCACGGCGCGCTGCTCGTGGTCGCGGCGATCGGCCTGGTGTGCGCGGTGGTCACGGTGCTGGCCCTGCCGCCGGGGAAGCAAGGGACCTTTGCTGTCACTTCCGCGGATCGGCCCAGGTCAGAGCGGCTTCGCGAGCAAGGACGGGCGGTGCTGGCGGGCCTCGGCGCCGCGGTCCGGAAGCCGGTCCTGCTGGTCCAGTACTCGGTCGCGCTGCTGGCGATGGGTTCGTTCGTCGCGCTGTACAACGCCGCCGGCTTCCGCCTGACCGGGGAGCCGCTGAACCTCTCGCCCGCGATCGCGTCGCTCGTCTTCCTCGCCTACGCGATGGGCTCGGTCTCGTCCGCGACCGCGGGCAAGCTCGTCGGCCGGTTCGGCCGTCGCGGGTCGCTCGTCGGCGCCTTGCTGCTCACGATCGCCGGCGCCGCGCTTACACTCTCCGACTCGCTGCCCCTGGTCGTCGCCGGTTTCGTGGTGCTGACCGGCGGGTTCTTCGCCGCGCACGCCGTCGCCAACGGCTGGGCCGCCGCGGAGGCGCCCGAGAACGCCCGAGGCCAGGTGGGCGGCCTCTACACGCTTTCGTACTACCTCGGCAGCAGCATCGGTGGCGCCGTCGGCGCGACCGTCTACGGGCACTCCGGCTGGACCTGGCTGATCGTGCTCACCGCCGGCTGGCTGGCCCTCGCCGCGGCGGCCGTGGTCGCGGTGGTCCCCAAGTCCGTGAAGGCCTCCTTCCCTACCTTCAGGGTCAGGGGCTCGGCGAAGTTGCCTCTTCGCTGGTCAGGGAGGTTGTGAAAGCCACTTTCGCAACGTTGAAGGTTGCGAAAGTGGCTTTCACAACACTGCGCACTGGGCCCACTGAACGCCCCCCCCCGGCCGCCGGACCGCGCGATCCCGACACCTCCCTCGCCAGGTCGGTCCGGGTGGTCGTGAGTGGCGTTTCGGGTTAGAACCGGGCCGGTATTTACCTACCCACGCCTGAACTGGGCGAGAGTGGTGGTTCAGCGGCTGCCAGGGCGCGACGATGTAGGAATTGGGACGTTGAACGTCCCAATTCCTTCACCGTGGGGTCGCCCCGGCGACCACGCCATCATCCAGCACCACGACGAAACAGGGCCCCACCGACGACAGACCCAGGACGTGCACGGCCCCGACTCCCTCACCAACCAGACCGAGCGTGGAAGATCCGGGACGTTGAACGTCCCGGATCCTCCACACTCGCCGGTCACACCAATCGGTAGCCAAATACGAGTCCGCCAGAACCCGAAACGCCACTCACGACCCGCTTACGCGACCCTTGCCGGGGCCCTGACCCTCAAAGTAGGGAAGGAGGCTTCGCGGAGCGCCTCTGAGCCCCGGCGATAGCAAAGGTCCCTTGCTACGCGATCGCGGCGACCAGCAGCCCGCCGCCCACCGGCAGCAGCGCCGGGACCAGCCGTTCGTCCTCCCGGAAGGCCCGCGCGACCTCGCGCAGCGCGAGCGTGTCCGGATCGCGTCGTGAGGGATCGGTCACCCTGGTGCCCGAGACGTTGTGAAAAGCCAGTATCCCGCCGGGCCGCAGCAGCGCGACGGCCTTCTCGTAGCAACTCGGGTACTCGATCGGCGCCGAATCGACGAACACCAGGTCGTAGCCGCCCGGGGTGAGCCGGGGGAGGACGTCGAGCGCGCGGCCCATGATCAGCCGGGTTCGTCCCGGCGGGTACCCGGCCTCGCGGAACGCCGACCGCGCCGCCCGGTGGTACTCGGGCTCGATGTCGATCGAGGTGAGGATCCCGTCGTCGACCATGCCCCTGAGCAGGCACAACCCGCTCACCCCCGCCCCGGTCCCGACCTCGACCACGGCTTTCGCCCGCAGCGTCGTGGCGAGAAAACGCAGGGTCGCGCCCGCGCCCGCGCTCAGCGGACCGCATCCCAGATCGGCCGACCGCGCCCGCGCGGTGGCCAGTACCTCGTCGTCGGGGAGGTACCCGTCGACGAGGTCGGCGTCGGCGGCCTCGGCAGCCGAGCCCGCATGCGTCCCGGAATTCACACGCGGAGGTTAGCGCTGCCTATCGTCAAAAGAGCGAAGACTCCCTGGTACCGACTTCTCAGCCTCTTCTCAGTCCAGTCTCACTAGAAACATAAGCAGGCCGGACAGACTGGTCCTCGACAACGGGAACACCGTGCACATCGCCCGCGTTGGGTGGAGTAGTTGGGAGAAGACGCTGATGGAGGTGCCTACTTCCCCGATGCAGGACACGATGCAGGACCAGCACGCGGACCAGGTCACACCGGTGACGGTGGACGAGGCCGCATGGACGCCGCCCTCGTGGGACGAGGTCGTGCGTGAGCACGCGGACCGCGTGTACCGGCTGGCGTACCGCCTGACCGGTAACGCCCACGACGCCGAGGACCTGACGCAGGAGACCTTCATCCGGGTCTTCCGTTCTCTCGCGTCCTACAAGCCCGGCACGTTCGAGGGCTGGCTGCACCGCATCACCACGAACCTCTTCCTCGACATGGCCCGCCGCCGCTCGCGCGTGCGGATGGAAGGCCTCCCCGAGGACACCGATCGCATCGTCGGCGACGACCCGAGTCCCGAGCAGGTCTACTCGGACACGCACCTCGACCCGGACCTGCAGGCCGCGCTCGACGAGCTGCCGCCCGAGTTCCGCGCGGCTGTCGTGCTGTGCGACGTCGAAGGCCTCTCGTACGAGGAGATCGGCGCCACTCTCGGTGTCAAACTCGGCACCGTGCGCAGCCGGATCCACCGTGGCCGCCAGGCGCTTCGTGCTTCTTTGGAGCGTCGTCGCGCCGAGGCGCGTGAATCTGCGAAGGTGGGGGTATGACCGCACCGCGAGGCTGGGGACTCCCCGAGTCGCATCTGCTTCCGGACGCCATCGTCGCCTTCGTGGACGGAGAGCTGACTCTCGGCGCCCAGGATCGCGCCTCGGCGCACATCGCCCGCTGCCAGTCCTGCGCGGGCGAGGTCGCCGCGCAGCGCCAGGCCGTCGCGGCCGTGAAGCAGGCGGGAGCCCCGTCGATGTCGGCGGGATTCCTGGCCAGCCTGTGCTCCATCCCGCAGAACACCGAACTCCCCGGCACGCCGGACAACCTGGCGATGACAGCGGACGGCCAGCTCGTGGCCATCCAGCGGCCGGACAGGGTCGCCGGCCTCCGCGACACCGGCGTACTGACCGGCAACGGGGTTCTGGGAGGCACAGCGCCGTTGGGATCGTCGACGCCGCTGGGCCAGTCGCCGAACGTCCTCGGCGGCGGACGGTTCGGCCTCGCCCGGCGTAAATACGCGCAGGGCGCCGGAGTCGTCGTTTCGGGTCTGGTGCTGAGCGCCCTGGCCCTGGTCGCGACCTCGGGTGACGGCAGCGAAGAGCAGCCGAGCACGGGTTTAGTGCCGCCGCAGGGCGTCAACGCCGGTCTGCTGCCCGCGCAGCTGGGCGGCGCCAAGCCGGAATCGCCGCGCGGCCCCGCGCCGAGCACGACCACGAGCCCGAGCACGTCGAGCGTGCCCGTGCCCGTGTCGGCACGCTGACCCGCTTCGTCAGGGTTTGACGAAACAGATCGTCGCGCTCTTGAACTTCGAAGTCCCGTAGCTGGCGTAGGAGATGACTTCAGCCGTGCCTTCCTGGCACGGACTGTTCACCACGCTCATCTGCGGGAAGACCTCGCTGATCCTCAGCCGCGCCGAGCCGCAGTCCTTCAGCGGCGGCGGGGTCTTGCCCGAAATGTCGTCGAAGCACAACCCGACCTTGGCGTTGATCGCCAGGCACAGGGCGACGCCCTCCCCGCGCAGCGGCGTCGGGACGGCGTACTTGTAGAAGCCCTCTTTGCAGTCCCAGTCGCCCTTGTTCTTGCCGGTGAGGCTCACCGCGTACGGGGCTTGAGGCGAATCGCACGGCGTCTTGACCGCGTCGGCCTCCTTGCCGGATCCGGTCAGCACGACGCAGTCGCCTTCGGTCAGCTTCCCCGCCTGCTTCTCCGGGCCGGAGACCGCCTTCATGACGAAGATCAGGCCGAGCCCGCCGCCGACCACGACGAGCGCGGCGACCAGCAGCAGCACCTTCACCTTGGTGGACAAGCCCTTCTTCTTGGGCGGCTGCTGTGGCCAGCCTTGCTGCTGTTGGGGCCACTGCTGCTGCGGCCATTGCTGGTGAGGGGCGTTCTGGGGCGGGAAAGGAGCCCCGGGGTTCTCCGACATGGCCGTCAGAGTGCCACAAGTGAGACATGCTGTCTCGAAGTGTCACATTTCTTGGCCGTTCCGGGGAATCAACGCGCACTTCACCGTGGTCACGGCAGAATCCAGGTCGAGGCTTGGCGTACTCTCGCGTCGGCCAACCTGATCTCAGCCCCGGGGAATGATGACCGAGCAGCCGAACGCGAATCCGCAGCAGCCTGGTGAACCGGCGGGCGATCGGCTGGCGCCGCGCCCGCTGGCCCGGCCCGCCGTCGATCCGGCGCAGGCGGCCACGTTCGGCAGGCCGCGCGGCGTCGACGGCGCCTTCGACAGGGTGTACCAGCCCGGTTCGAACGGTCAGGCCGCGTCGAACCTGAACCTGGCGCCGCCGACACCGGAATCGCTCGCCGAGGCCTTCCGTCGCCCGCCGGGCGCCGAAGGTGTCGTGCTGGAGCGGCCGCACGGGACCAACGGATCCGAACCGGCCGCGGACGGCGCCGACGGTCCGCTCTGGACCACGACCTCGGACCCGTGGCGCGATCCCGGCTCCGGCGCGGTGCTCGCCGGACCCGCCGTGCAGCAGGACTCGGACGAGGAGAAGGACGCGAAGCGCCCGCAAGGTGCGCTGCTGAGCCTTCCCGAGGTCCTCTTCGGGCGGCGTGTGCAGACGAAGGCGCTGGCGATGCTCGCCGCCGTCGCGCTGGTCATCGGCGCGGCGGGCGGGCTGATCGGCTGGTGGTTCGCCGACACCGGTACCGAACTGACCGGTCAGGCCAGCATCTCCGAGGCCGACGCGGCCAAGGAGCGTCCGGCGGGCTCGATCGCGGACATCGCCCACCGGGTGGCGCCCGCGGTGGTCTCGCTCGAAGTGTTCAAGCCCGGCGCGGACGCCGGTCAGCAGGGCTCCGGCGTCGTCATCGACAACCAGGGCTACGTGCTCACCAACGAGCACGTGATCTCCGCCGCGACGACCGACTCGGCCACCAAGGTCACCGCCGTGTTCTTCGACGGCAAGCGCGTCGAGGCGAAGGTCGTCGGCGCCGACGCCAAGACCGACCTGGCCGTGGTCAAGGTCGACGTCAAGAACCTGACCGCGCTCCAGGTCGGGAAGTCGGCCGACCTCGCCGTCGGCGACTCGGTGATCGCCGTCGGCTCGCCGCTGGCGCTGCAGAACTCGGTCACCGCCGGCATCGTGAGCGCGCTCAACCGCCCGGTGACCGCGGGCGGCGACGGCGGCAGCGCACCGGTCATCTACGAGGCCATCCAGACCGACGCCGCGATCAACCACGGCAACTCGGGCGGCGCGCTCGTCGACGCGACCGGCGCGCTGGTCGGGATCAACTCGGCGATCCGCTCGTCGAGCGCGGAGGGCGGCAGCATCGGCATCGGCTTCGCCATCCCCAGTGACTACGCGGTGAAGATCGCGAAAACACTGATCAAGGACGGCAAGGTCGTCCACCCCGACATCGGCATCAACGCTTCGTCCACTGTCGCGGGCTCCAGCACCATGGGCGCGCAGGTGCGCAACGTCGCCCCCGGCGGCCCCGCCGCGTCGGCCGGGATCAAGGAAGGCGACGTGATCACCGAAGTCGCAGGTCGGCTCGTGCGCGACTCGGCGGAACTGCTCGTCGCGGTCCGCGCGCGCGAAGTCGGCGAAGTGGTTCCTGTCCGCCTTGTCCGGGATGGGTCTTCACTGATGGTGGACGTGAAACTGGCCTCGGACTAGCGAGTCCGTGCGGGTACCCTGAACGGGAAGACGCCGAGGCGGAGGTTCACACGGGTGTTCGAGAGTGTCGGCTGGGGAGAGATCCTCATCATCGTCGTCGCGGGTCTTTTCATCCTCGGTCCGGAAAGGCTGCCCGAAGCGGCGGCCTGGGTCGCGAAGAGCGTCCGCAAGGTCCGCGACTTCGCGACCGGGGCCAAGACGCAACTGCGCGAGGAGATGGGCCCGGAGTTCGACCAGCTGCGCAAGCCGCTGGAGGACCTGCGAGGCCTGCGGAACTTCGACCCGAAGCGGGTCGTGACCCAGCACCTGTTCGACGGTGACACGGATCCGCTGGGGCTCAACAACGTCAACGGCACCAATGGTGCCAACGGTTCCCATGGCACGAACGGTGCCAACGGGGCGTCGAAGCCCAACGGCTACCCGGCGACGGCTTCGCAGCCCGAGCCGCTGAAGCCGGGTGAACGCCCCCCGATCGACCCCGACGCCACCTGACCCAGGCTTTCGCCCTCATGCATTTAGTCCTCTGGATGCGATCCTTGCGCGTGCAAGTACCGCATCCAGAGGACTAAATGCATGGGGAGGAGCGGGGTCAGCGGCCCGCGGGGGTGACGTTCAGCATCATCCCGGCCAGCCCGCGCGCCCGGACGGTCAGCTTCTTCGCCGCCTCCTTGAGCACCAGCGACGCCGGGGCGTCCGGCTCGGCCAGCACGATCGGCGTGCCCGAGTCGCCGTTGGAGACCACGCGCGGGTCCATCGGGACCTGCCCGAGCAGCGGCACGGTCGAGCCGACCGACTTCGACAGTGAGTCCGCCACGGACTGCCCGCCACCGGCGCCGAAGATCTCCATCTTCTGCCCGTCGGGCGTCTCCAGCCACGACATGTTCTCGATGACCCCCGCGACCCGCTGCCGCGTCTGCAACGCGATCGCGCCCGCGCGCTCGGCCACCTCGGCGGCCGCCTGCTGCGGGGTGGTGACGACCAGGATCTCCGCGTTCGGGATGAGCTGCGCCACCGAGATCGCGATGTCACCGGTGCCCGGCGGCAGATCCAGCAGCAGGATGTCGAGGTCGCCCCAGAACACGTCGGCGAGGAACTGCTGCAGCGCGCGGTGCAGCATCGGCCCGCGCCACACCACGGGGGTGTTGCCCGGGGTGAACATGCCGATCGAGATGACCTTCACGCCGTGCGCCTGCGGCGGCATGATCATGGTGTCGACCTTGGTCGGCTTCTCCCGCGTGCCGAGCATCCGCGGCACCGAGTGCCCGTAGATGTCCGCGTCGACCACGCCGACGGAAAGTCCGCGTTCGGCCATCGCGGCCGCGAGGTTCACCGTCACCGACGATTTGCCGACGCCGCCCTTGCCCGACGCGACGCAGTAGACGCGCGTCAGCGAGCCGGGCTGAGCGAACGGGATCACCGGCTCCGCGGCGTCACCGCGCAGCGATTTTCGCAGCTCGGTGCGCTGCTCGTCGCTCATCACGTCGAGCTCGACCCGGACGTCGCTGACGCCGGGGAGCTTCTTGACGGCTTCGGTGGTGTCGTTGGTCAGCGTCGCCTTCAGCGGGCAGCCGGCGACCGTCAGGTAGATCCCGACGACGACCACACCGTCCGAGCCGACCTCCACGTCCTTGACCATGCCGAGTTCGGTGATCGGTTTCTTGATCTCCGGGTCGTACACGGCCTTCAGCGCGGTGCGGACATCGTCGACGCTGGGGAGTTGCTGCGTACTGGTCACAGCGTCCATGTTACGTACCGGTAGGCGTGCGGTCGGGTTTGGCCTTGCGCGGCTTGACGTCAAGATCCTCTCGGAGCCTGTCGAGCTCACCCCGCAGGAAGTCCCGCGTGGCGACCTCGCCGAGCGCGATCCGCAGCGACGCCAGCTCCCGCGCGAGGTATTCGGTGTCCGCCTTCGTCTGCGCGGCGCGGTTCCGGTCTTCGTCCAGCGAGACGCGGTCGCGGTCGTCCTGCCGGTTCTGCGCCAGCAGGATGAGCGGCGCGGCGTACGCGGCCTGCGTCGAGAACGCCAGGTTCAGCAGGATGAACGGGTACGGGTCCCACTGCAGCGAGACCGCGACCAGGTTCAGCACGATCCAGACGATGACGATCAGCGTCTGCCAGAACAGGTACTTGCCGGTGCCGAGGAACCGCGCGATCCGTTCGGTGAACCGGCCGAACGAGTCGGGGTCGATGTTCAGCCTGAACCGGCTCTGGCCGCGGGGCTGGTCGAGCCGCCGCCCGGATGTCAGTTCAGGCACGTTCGGCCTCCTCGGTCTCTTCGGTGATCTCGCCGGTGATGTCGTGCAGGCCGGTTTCGCGCCAGTCCTCCGGGAGCAGGTGGTCGAGCACGTCGTCGACGGTGACCGCGCCGAGCAGGTGGTCCTCGGTGTCCACCACCGGCCCGCAGGTGAGGTTGTAGGCGGCGAAATAGCGGGTGACCTCGGACAAGGTGGCGTTCGGTCGCAGCGCGGGCAACTGCGAGTCGACGGCGCTCGCCACCATCTCCGCGGGCGGTTCTCGCAGCAACCGCTGGAAGTGGACGACGCCGACGAAGCGCCCTGTCGGCGTCTCCGTCGGCGGACGGCAGACGAACACCATGCTCGCCAGCGCCACCGGGAGGTCCGCGTTGCGGATGTGCGCGAGCGCCTCCGCGATCGTGGCGTCCGGCGTCAGCACCACCGGCTCAGGCGTCATCAGACCGCCCGCGGTGTCGGAGGAGTACTCCAGCAGCCGCTTCACCGGCGCCGACTCCTCGGGTTCCATCAGCTCCAGGAACCGGTTCTGCTCGGCGGGCGCCAGCTCGGCCAGCAGGTCGGCGGCGTCGTCGGGGTCCATCGCCTCGAGGATGTCGGCCGCCCGCTCCTCGGCGAGGTAGGACAGCAGTTCTTTCTGGTCGTCCTCGGGCAGTTCCTCGATGACGTCCGCGAGGTGCTCGTCGTCCATCGCGTCGGCGACTTCGTGCCGCCGCTTCAGAGGCAGGTCACGGACCGTGGCGGCGACGTCGGCCGGGCGCATGGTGTCGAACAGCATCAGCAGCTGCGCCGCGCCCTGGGTCTGGCCGGTCAGGTCGGTGAGCCCGAGCCCGGACACCTCCGACCAGGGCAGCACCTGCATCGCCGACCGACGCCTGCCGAGGCCGAGCCTGCTGGACCGTTCGCGGATCGCGAGTTTCGCGAGCACCCAGTCCCGCGTCCGCGTCGGCTCCATGCCGGCGTCGACGACGGTGACCCGGGTGTCGGAACCCGCGAGCGTGGCGTACGCGTCGAACAGCTGCCCGACCACCAGCACCTCGTTGGGCCGCTGATGGAAGCGCCGCATGTTCACCGATCCGGTGGCGAGCGTGACCGCGCTGGGCTCGATCGACGTCACGCGCAACATCGGCACGAACACGCGGCGCCTCGTCGTCAGCTCGACCACGATGCCCAGGATCCGCGGCGGCTGCTGGTCGAGGCGCAGGCCCGCGACTAGGTCGCGGACCTTGCCGATCGATTCGCCATCGGGTCCGAAAACCGGCAAACCGGCCAGCTGAGCTGCGAATACCCTGTTCACGGCTGCCATGCCCGAAGGCTATCGGCTCCGGGGGCCCGAGACGATTCGTGTGATCACCGCAATGCCCACGCGGCGATTTCGGGGACGGCGGCGTAGGCCGGGTCTTCGGCGAGGCTCTCGCGTGAGGCACCCTCGGCGAGGTCCTCGTACAACCAGGCCCAGTTCTGCACCGCGCGCACGAGTGTCCACGCCCGCGCGCGTTCGGCGTCGACACCGGCCGCCGCGCTGAACCACTCGATCTTGTCGTCCATTGTGGACTCTTTCGCGCGGTTCCAGAGAATCGAGATCGCGCCGAACTCCAGGTCACCCGAAAGCGGCTTCGGGTCGATCACCAGCCACGGCTCGCGTTCGCCGGCGAGGACGTTCTCGAAGTGCAGGTCCTCGTTCACCATCAGCTCACCGGCTTCCGGACCGAGGTGCACGCAGATCTCCACGGCCGCGTCGATGTACTTGCGCTCGAACGGCTCGCCCAGTTCGCTCCAGGTCTCCGGCAGTTCGGTGACCAGCTCCGCGGCTTCCTCGCGAAGAGATCGCTGCAACGCCGAGGGAGCGGGGACGGCCAGCCGCCGAGCCAGCGCGCCGACCGTCTCGACGGCCTGCCGGATCGGCTCGGTTTCGAGCGACCGGGTGGCATCGAGCCGCTCCAGGAGCAGCACGCCGTCCTCGGCGACGTTGTCGTACATCAGGACGGCGCCCTGACCGGCCCAAGTGGACAGTGCGAGCGGTTCGTCGTCGGATTCCTCGTGCGGCCAGCCGAGTTTGAGGATCGCGGAGGAGCCGTCCGCGCGGCGCACGGGCTGGGCGACGCCGACGAAGCCGTGCATGGCCTCGCCGTCGTACTCGAGTTGCCACTTGGCGGTGTACTTCTCGGCGAGGAACGGGAGGGAGTCGAGCCATTCGGCGGCTCCGGGGCCGAGCTCGGCGGCGCGGTCGAGGAACTTGGGCGGGATCTTGAAACCGGTCACGGATCCACCTTCGCAGGCCTGTCCACCGTGTTTCGCCCGTGACCCGCCGGGCGTACCGTGAACAGGGAGAACAACCCTGGGAGCAGCCATGGTGGTGGAGATTCTCAGTGCGGTCGCCGTCGCGGGCGGTGCTTGGGTCGCGGCCAGCCTTCGCGTGGTGAAGCAGTACGAACGCGGTCTCGTGTTCCGGTTCGGGCGGGTGCGCCCGGCCATCCGGCAGCCGGGGCTCGCGCTGCTGATGCCGTTCGCGGACAGGCTGCAGAAGGTCAACATGCAGATCGTCACGATGCCGATCCCCGCGCAGGACGGCATCACCCGCGACAACGTCACCGTGCGGGTGGACGCGGTCGTGTACTTCAAGGTGATCGACCCGGTGCTGGCCGCGGTCAACGTGCAGGACTACCGCTCGGCCGTGGGCCAGGTCGCGCAGACCTCGCTGCGGTCCATCATCGGCAAGAGCGACCTGGACGATCTGCTGTCCAACCGAGAACGGCTCAACGAGGGCCTGGAGCTGATGATCGACAGCCCGGCGCTGGACTGGGGCATCCACATCGACCGGGTCGAGATCAAGGACGTCGCGCTGCCGGAGTCGATGAAACGCTCGATGTCACGCCAGGCCGAAGCCGAACGCGAACGGCGGGCGCGGGTCATCTCGGCCGACGGTGAACTGCAGGCGTCGTACAAACTCTCGCAGGCGGCCGCGACCATGGCCGACACCCCGGCGGCGTTGCAGCTGCGGCTGCTGGAAACGGTCGTGCAGGTGTCGGCGGAGAAGAACTCGACGCTGGTCCTGCCGTTCCCGGTGGAGCTGCTGCGCTTCCTCGACGCGAACACGCCGAAGAAGGAGGAGAAGCCCGCGAACAACGGCCAGGTCGCGCCGGCGCCTCGGGAACCGGACGACGCGGGTCAAGCCTCGTGAGTGGCAAGGACGGTTAGAGCCGATCGTGTCTTGAGTACCTACGGTCCGGCGGTTTTCGTGTGACCGTACGGACGACACACGTGACTGGGTGGACGGCTCGCGTGATCAGACGGACGACACGCGGCGCCAGCCCGAAAGTGAGGCAGAGGTGTCGTGCTCGACGTTGAGGAAAGAGAGGTCGTGAGTGGTAAAGCCGGTTAGAACCAGCCTTGCCACTCACGAGCCCCAACGCTAATCGAGCTCCCCGTTGACACCCAGGATGATCAACGTCCCGAAGAACCCGACGTACAGCGCGAGCACGATGTACCCGATGACCACGGCCGCGAGCGCCATGCCGCGCCCGCCCGCCTCGCCACGATTCGCCTTCGCCAGCCCGATGTGCCCCAGGATCAGCCCGACGATCACGGTCACGCACGAGCAGATCCCGACGAGCGAACAGACCAGCCCGGCGATCGCCATCCCGTTGTCCTGCGACCGCGGCGCCGCGGTCGCCGCGTACGGGTTGTACGGCTGGACATAAGGCTGCGACGGGTACGCGACAGGCACGGGTGCGGGCGTGTACACCGGAGGAGCCGAAGCGTCCGGAGCCGCGAAGGACGGTGGAACGGGCTCGGCGGTCAGCGGGTCGATGGCCTGCCCATACGTCTCTTCCGGGACAGGGACGGAAGTCGGCTCAGGGACGGACAGAGTCTCGCCCGAAGGAACCTGGAACGGCGCCGGCGGCTCGAACGGCGGAGGCGGCGTGAACGGCGCTGGCGGCTGGAACTGCTGCGGTTCCGACGGCGACGGGTTCGACACCGGTTCGGACGGCGAGGACGCCGAAGTCGGGTCCGAGAAAGTGTTCGAGTCGGTGTAGGACGACGTCGACGGTGTGTCCTGCGAGTCGGAACTGCTCATCCGGTTGGCCCCCTGGTTCGTGCGGGACACCACCGTATCCCCGGACGGCTCACGCGACGCCCGCGGCACCGATCGCGAGCACCACGAAAACGAACCACAGGATGATCGGGATCAGCCACAGGGCGGTGATCACGTAACCGATGATCATCCCGGCCTGCGCCATGCCCTGGCCGCCCGCTTCACCGCGTTTGGCCTTCCCGAGCGCGATGTGCCCGAAGATGATCCCGAGGATCGCCGGGAAGCACATGACCAGCCCGATCAGCGAGCACACCAGCGACGCCACCGCCATGCCCTGATCCGGCGGCCGTACGTAGGCCTGCTGGACGTAGAACTGCTGCTGAGGCTGATACGGCTGGAGACCGTACGGCTGCTGGAACTGCCCGGACGGCTGTTGCCGCCCATACGGGTCGTGCGGGTTGGTCATCGAGTTCCCCCTCGAAGGCGGCTTCGGACCGTAGTCGTCAGCGGAATGCCCCGTGTTTCGCGGCCACGTTCAGCAGGACCGGGATCGCGATGGCGTACAGGATGATGATCAGGTAGCCGACGATGAACGCGGCCAGCGCCATGCCCTTGCCACCCGCTTCGCCGCGCCGGGCCTTGGCGAAGGCGACATGGCCCAGGACGATCCCCGGGATCACGGACACCAGTCCGATCAGCCCGAAGAGTGAAAAGATCAGGGCGGCGGTCGCCAGGCCGGAGTCCTTGCTCCGGGCCGGAGCCTGGTTGGGAAAGCCGTACTGCTGTTGCGGTGGGAATCCACCAAAGGGCTGCTGAGCCACGTTTCGTCCCCCTCGGACTGTGATCGGCTTGTCACTGTAGTGCCAGGGTCACGGATGGCGTACGCGTGACTGCGCTCATAGCGAGGTCCCCGGTCAGGCGTCATACTCACCGGTAACCCAGCGCCGGGAGCCCGGTGCGCGCGAATTTAGGGAGCAGCGATGGCTCGCCTCGCCCAGACCGCCGGCTTGACCGACGTGCAGTCCGAAATCCTGGCCACGGTCCGCCAGTTCGTGGACAAGGAGGTCATCCCGCGCGCGCAGGAGCTCGAGCACTCCGACACCTACCCCGCCGACATCGTCGACGGGATGAAGGAGATGGGCCTGTTCGGGCTCACCATCCCGGAGGAATACGGCGGCCTCGGCGAATCGCTGCTGACCTACGCGCTCGTGGTCGAGGAGATCGCGCGCGGCTGGATGAGCGTCTCCGGCGTCATCAACACGCATTTCATCGTGGCGCACATGATCTCTCGTCACGGGACGCCGGAGCAGAAGCAACACTTCCTGCCCCGCATGGCGACCGGCGAGGTGCGCGGCTCCTTCTCCATGTCCGAGCCGGACCTCGGGTCCGACGTCGCCGCGATCAAGACCCGCGCCCGCAAGACCGGCGACGGTTACGTCATCGACGGCTCCAAGATGTGGCTGACCAACGGCGGCAGCTCCAACCTGATCGCGCTGCTCGTCAAGACCGACGAGGGTGCCGAGAAGGCCCACCAGAACCTGACCACGTTCCTGGTCGAGAAGCCCGAGGGCTTCGGCGAGGTCGCGCCCGGCCTCACCATCCCCGGCAAGATCGACAAGATGGGCTACAAGGGCGTCGACACCACCGAGGCCGTTTTCGACGGTTACGAGATCGGTGCCGACAAGGTCCTCGGCGAGGCGCCGGGCAAGGGTTTCGCCTACATGATGGACGGTGTCGAGGTCGGCCGGGTCAACGTCGCCGCGCGCGCCTGCGGCATCGCGATCCGCGCGTTCGAGCTGGCGGTGGAGTACGCCCAGCAGCGCAAGACCTTCGGCAAGGCGATCGCCGAGCACCAGGCGGTGGCGTTCAAGCTCGCCGAGATGGCCACCAAGGTCGAGGCCGCGCACCTGATGATGGTCAACGCCGCCCGCCTCAAGGACTCGGGCGAGCGCAACGACGTCGAGGCGGGCATGGCGAAGCTGATCGCCAGCGAGTACTGCGCCGAGGTCACCCAGGACTCGTTCCGCATCCACGGCGGCTACGGCTACTCCAAGGAGTACGAGATCGAGCGCCTGATGCGCGAGGCGCCGTTCCTGCTCATCGGCGAGGGCACCAGCGAGATCCAGAAGACCATCATCAGCCGCGGTCTGCTCCGCGAGTACAAGTCCCGCTCCTGAACGTTCGCGCCTTTCGCCCGTCCTTGAGAAGATGGACCGGGACGGGCGAGAGGTGATTACGTGAGTGCTCCCTTTGGCGGAGGCGGCCGGGCCGCGGGCGGGCTGCCCAGGCTGCCGACCCCGCCTTCCGGCTGGCCGATCGGCTCCTACGCGACGTACGGCGAGGCGCAGCACGCCGTCGACTTTCTCGCGGAGAAGGAATTCGGGGTCGCCGACGTGACCATCGTCGGAGTCGACCTGATGCTCGTGGAACGCATCCTCGGCAGGCTGAGCTGGGGCCGCGTGCTGGGCACCGGAGCGGTGTCGGGCGCGTGGTTCGGCCTGATCATCGGGCTGCTGCTGGGGATGTTCAACAACCAGGGGTTCGCCTGGCAGCCCATGATCGGCGGGCTCGTGCTCGGCATCCTGGCGTGGACGGTCTTCGCGGCGATCAGCTACAGCATGTCGCGCCGCGACTTCTCCTCCGCGAGCCAACTGGTCGCCGGCCGGTACGACGTGCTCTGTCAGCCACGTTCGGCCGAACAGGGCCGTGAGCTCCTGGCCCAGCTGGCGTTGGGCGGCCGCCCCGCCGGATGACATTCGGCGGTACTGGTTCACCTGTTCGTCGTGCGGTCCGCTGAATCGTTACCGATACTGCTTGCGGGCGGTGATCGCCCGGAATAGGTTGCACAACACCAGTCGGGCGGTCATGTACTCCAGCGTGTCCGCCCGAGCACTAGCACGTCGGGGTGCTGGCGCGCGGGCTTCTTCAACGCGTCCTAGTGCCGCCGTTCCCCAGGCGTGCGCGGGTGAGGAGGCCTCATGGGGAAGAGGATGAGCGCGAGCCGAAGGGGTCGCTCACCAGGCCGCACCGGCTCGCTACTCGGCGCGACAGCGCTGACGGTCGGCCTGCTGGCGGGCTGCGGTGCGGATGCCGGCCTGAAGATCAACGTCTATTACGCGCCCGAAGACAATTTCCAGTCCGTTGTGGACGATTGCACCAAGGCCTCGGGCGGGCGGTACGAGGTCGTCTACAACAAGCTCCCGCGACCGGCCGACGGCCAGCGGGAACAGATGGTGCGCCGCCTGGCCGCCGGCGACGACTCGCTCGACGTCCTGGGGCTGGACGTCACGTGGGTGTCCGAGTTCGCCGAGGCGGGCTGGGTCGACGAATGGACGGGTGAGGCCAAAGCCGAGGCGACCGCGGGCGTCCTGCCCGGGCCGCTCGAAACCGCCACGTGGAACGGAAAGCTCTACGCGGCGACCAAGAACACCAACGTCCAGCTGCTCTGGTACGACGACAGGCTGACCCCGACGCCGCCGAAGACCTGGGACGAGATGATCCAGCAGGCCCAGGCGCTCAAGGCACAGGGCAAACCGGCGAACGTCGTGTTCACCGGCGCGCAGTACGAAGGCCTCGTCGTCATCTACAACACGCTCGTCGAGTCGGCGGGCGGCAAGATCCTCTCCGACGACGGCAAGTCCGTGGTGATGGACGAGGGCGCGATCAAGGCGCTGGAGATGCTCAAGAAGGTCACCACGGCCGGGATCACCGACCCGTCGCTGACCAACTCCAAGGAGGACGAGGTCCGCCAGGCCTTCCAGCGTGGCAACGCCGCCTTCGAACTGAACTGGCCGTTCGTCTACGCCTCCTACGCCAAGGAGAAGAAGGCCGAACTCCAGCACTTCAAGTGGACCACCTACCCGCGGCTGGACGCGGACAAGCCCGCCAAGACCACGATCGGTGGCTACAACCTGGCGGTCAGTTCGACGTCGAAGCACAAGGCCGAGGCCTATGAGGCCGCGCTGTGCCTGCGCAACGAGAAGAACCAGAAGTTCTCCGCGCTCAAGGACGGTGTCCCGCCGACGCTCGAATCGCTCTACACCGACACGGTCCCCCTCGACGCGACGGCCGGCGTGAGCGACGACAACCCGAGCATGGACACGAAATACCCGATGCGGGAAACGATTCTGGACGCGCTCAAGGACGCCGCGGTGCGCCCGCTGACGCCCGCGTACCAGAACGCGTCGACAGTGTTGTCGAAGGTGCTTTCCCCGCCCTCCGAAATCGATCCGCGGAAGACGGCGGAGAAGCTGAAGGAACAGCTCGCCGACGCGCTCCAGTCGAAGGGAGTGATCCCGTGACCGTGCAGGAAACCGCCGGTTCGGCGACCGAGAGCAAGCCGGGCAAGAAGGTGAAACCCGTTCTCAGTGAAGGAAAGAAGGCCGAGCGCAGACTCGGTCTGTGGCTGTGTGCCCCGGCCGCGTTCGTGATGATCGCCGTCACCGGGTACCCGATCATCTACTCGATCTGGCTTTCGCTGCAACGCTACGACCTCCGATTCCCGGCGCAGCAGGAGTTCGTCGGCCTCGAGAACTACGTTTCGGTGCTGTCCAACGGCTACTGGTGGACGGCGTTCGGGACGACGATGGGGTTGACCATCGTCTCGGTGGTGATCGAGTTCGTCCTGGGCATGGGCCTGGCGCTGATCATGCACCGGACGCTCGTCGGACGGGGCCTCGTGCGGACGGTCGCCCTGATCCCGTACGGCATCGTGACGGTGGTCGCGGCGTTCTCCTGGTACTACGCCTGGACGCCGGACACGGGCTACCTGGCCAACCTGTTCTTCCCGGACGCCGCGCCGCTGACCGAGTACTGGCCGTCGCTGGCGATCATCGTGCTCGCCGAGGTGTGGAAGACGACGCCGTTCATGGCGCTGCTGCTCATGGCGGGGCTGGCGCTGGTGCCGGACGACCTGCTGAAAGCCGCGGCGATGGACGGCGCGACGGCGTGGCAGCGGTTCACCAAGGTGATGCTGCCGGTGATGAAGCCGGCGATCCTGGTGGCGCTGCTGTTCCGCACCCTGGACGCGTTCCGCATCTTCGACAACATCTTCGTGCTCACCAATGGGGCACAGGACACGTCGTCGGTGTCGATGCAGACCTACAACAACCTGGTCAAGGGGCTGAACCTCGGGATCGGGTCGACGATGGCGGTGCTGATCTTCATCACGGTGGCGATCATCGCGTTCATCTTCATCAAGGTGTTCGGCACGGCCGCACCCGGCAGTGACAATGGGGGTAAGCGCTGATGGCCATCGGTGGAGCGGTCACTCCCGGCCGCAAGGTCAAATGGGGCCTCGTCGACGTCCTGGTCCTGGGGTTCGCGCTGTTCCCGGTGCTCTGGGTGGTCTCGCTTTCGTTCAAGACCAAGGAAACCCTGAACGACGGCAGCTTCATCCCGACGGAATGGACCTGGCAGAACTACGCGGACATCTTCGAGACCACAGAGTTCATCCGCGCGCTGGTGAACTCGATCGGGATCGCGATCATCGCGACGGTGATCGCGGTCGTCCTCGGCACGATGGCGGCGTACGCGATCGCGCGGCTGGACTTCCCCGGCAAGCAGGTGCTGGTCGGGATGTCGCTGCTGATCGCGATGTTCCCGCAGGTGTCGCTGGTGACACCGCTGTTCAACATCGAACGTGAGCTGGGGTTGTTCGACACCTGGCCGGGGCTGATCCTGCCCTACATCACGTTCGCGCTGCCGCTGTCGATCTACACGCTTTCCGCGTTCTTCCGGGAAATCCCGTGGGAGCTGGAAAAAGCGGCGAAGATGGACGGCGCGACCCCGGCGCAGGCGTTCCGGAAGGTGATCGCGCCCCTGGCGGCACCGGGGGTGTTCACCACCGCGATCCTGGTGTTCATCTTCTGCTGGAACGACTTCCTGTTCGCGATCTCGCTGACCTCGACCGAGGCCTCGCGCACGGTCCCGGCGGCGCTGTCGTTCTTCACCGGGTCGTCGCAGTTCGAAGACCCGACCGGGACGATCTCCGCGGCCGCCGTGGTGATCACCGTCCCGATCATCCTGTTCGTGTTGTTCTTCCAGCGTCGCATCGTGGCGGGGCTGACGTCCGGTGCGGTGAAGGGCTGACCCATGGCTGAAATCGTTCTCGAAAAAGTGTCCAAGAAGTACCCGGACGGCGCCCTCGCGGTGTCCGAAGTGGACATCACGATCGCCGACGGCGAGTTCATCATCCTGGTCGGCCCGTCCGGCTGCGGCAAGTCCACGACGCTGAACATGGTGGCGGGCCTGGAGGACATCTCCTCGGGTGAACTGCGCATCGACGGCCAGCGCGTCAACGAGAAGGCACCGAAGGACCGTGACATCGCGATGGTGTTCCAGTCCTACGCGCTGTACCCGCACATGAGCGTGCGGGAGAACATGGCGTTCCCGTTGCGGCTGGCCAAGGTCGACGACCGGATCGTCCGGTCCAAGGTCGAGGAGGCCGCGCAGATCCTCGATCTGACCGGGCATCTGGACCGCAAACCGGCGAACCTGTCCGGCGGGCAGCGGCAGCGCGTCGCGATGGGGCGCGCGATCGTCCGCAACCCCAAAGCGTTCCTGATGGACGAACCACTGTCCAACTTGGACGCGAAGCTCCGCGGCCAGATGCGGACCTCGGTGTCGAAGATCCAGAAGCAGCTGGGCACGACGACGCTCTACGTCACGCACGACCAGACCGAGGCGATGACCCTCGGCGACCGGGTCGTCGTGCTGCGGGCGGGCTACGTGCAGCAGATCGGGTCGCCGCAGTTCCTCTACGACAACCCGGCGAACCTGTTCGTGGCCGGGTTCATCGGCAGCCCGTCGATGAACTTCGTGCCCGCCACGCTGGAGAACGGCACCGCCCGCAGCGCGCTGGGCGACATCCCGCTCACCGACCGGGTGCGGCAGCTGGTCGAGGCCGCCGACGCGCCGCGTGAGGTCATCGTCGGCATCCGGCCGGAGCACTTCGAGGACGCCGCGCTGGTGGACGCGTCCGCTCGCGAAGGCGGCGCGACGTTCACCGCCCACGTGGACGTCCTCGAATCGATGGGTTCCGAGAAGTTCGCGCACTTCTCGGTCGAAGGTGAGGTCGCGTCGTCGTCCGACCTCGCGGATCTCGCCGCCGACAGCGGATCCTCGGACGTCCCGGGCTCGGAGTCACAGATCGTGGCCCGGCTCTCGGCGGCGTCTTCGGCCGCGGAAAACCAGAACATCGAGCTCTGGTTCGACGCGGACAAGATCAAGCTGTTCGACGGGGCCAGTGGCAAGAACCTGACCTACACCGAGTGAGGCGCGCTCGTCCTGCCCGGGATCAGTACTCGCTCTCGGGCAGGGCGAGCCACAGCACGAGGTACACGATGAACTGCGGGCCGGGCAGCAGGCAGGACAGCACGGCGAGCAGGCGGACCTTGCCCGGTGTGGTGCCGAAACGTTTGGCGATCCCGGCGCAGACGCCGCCGATCATGCGGCCTTGTCGCGGTCGGGTCAGGCGGGCGGCTACGGGGTGGCTCACGGTTCTTCCCTCTCGGTCGTCACGTTGTGTGAAACCCATTTTCGTCGCCCGACGGCGAGACCGCATCCCACCGCGGAACGAAACGCACCCCTAAGGGCGTGAAATCGCGGTAAAGCATTCACCTGGGAAAACGCGGCGGACCCTGTGTTCTTCGCCCGTAGGGGGTGGTGTTCCGGGATCTTTTGACGATACTGCTCCGGTGCCCCCGAAGAGACTGATCGCAGGACTCTGTGGCCTGTTCCTCGCCTCGGCCTGTGCCACGCCGGAACCGGCGACGCCACCGTCACCGACCACGGCGGGCGACGAGGCCCTGACGGCGTCCGAGGCGCTCGGCGAGTACCCGTCACTCGACTATTGCAGCCTTGTCGACCAGCGAAAAGTGATCGGCGGCGGAAACGCGGTCAAGCCGCCCTTGAGTTCTTTCGACTCCTGCCGGCTGGAATTCGTCGAGGGCGCCAATCGCTACACCGTGACCACCGGTCCGATCACTTCCGGGCAGGACCCGAACAACCGGCCCTACGAATACGCCGGGCCGCTGCCGGAGGGTGTCAGCGTCCAGCAGTCGACGTTCAACGAGGAAACCACCTGCACCCGGCTGCTGACCTTCGCCGACGGGATCCGGCTGGCCATCGCCGTCACCTCCGACGACAAGGCTCCGGCCGACCAGCTCGACCGCTGCCGGGTCGCCGACGCGGCGGTGGGCGGCGCGGCGGAGGTGATCACCGCGCGCAAGGTCGGGCGGCTGAATCTCGACCAGCGCTCCTGGGGCCGCGTCGCTCCGTGCGCGCCGCTCGATCAGCACGAACTCGACGCCGCCGCCGGCCCGGAGACCAAACCCGCCCCGGCGCTGTCCGGGCACAACTGCATCCGCGGCAAGGTCAGCTTCTCGCTGTCGGTGGTGGCGGACACCACGCCGGGCGCGACGGAGGCCCTGGGCGGGCGGCAGGTCCAGGTGACGACGTCGGGCGCGTTCTGCCAGGTGACCACGCACCGCCCGATCCCGGGCACCCCGGACCGGGTCGAACAGGCGACGCTCTCGGTGGTCGGCGTCGACGGCGCGCCGGAGGACGCCACGTGCACGGCGGCACGGGAAGTCGCGGTGGCCGTTTTCCCGAAGCTCCCCTGAGCCCTCCACCCCGCGTTTAGTCCTCTGGATGCGTTCCTTGCGCGTGCAAGTACCGCATTCAGAGGACTAAACGCGTGAACCTCGCTCCGCGACGTGTGAGTTCCGCCTCTGATCACGCGTGTTCCGGCTCCAAGCACGCGAGATCGGTGCCCCGCCGCATCCAGAGGACTAAACGCGGCGGGTCAGCGCAGTTTGGGCAGGCGGAAGGAACACATGACTTCCTCCAGCGCCTCGACGTCCAGCGGCGGATGCGGCAGCGGGGTGGCGCGGCCGGGTTCGGCGCGAAGGCCGTCGAGCAGCATCGCGAGGCACCGGCGCCACAGGTCCGGCTGGATACCGTGCGTGAACTCGATGACCGAACCGATCATCTGGTGCAGCAGCGGCATGTCCGTCGGCACGATGTCCGCGCGGAGGACCCCCGCCGACTGAGCCCGCTCGACGAGCTGTGTGATCAACGGCACCATGCGTGCTTTCGCCTCGGCGACGCGTTCCTGGCCGAAGACGTTCGACAGCATGACTTCCCGTAACCCGCGGTCACCGGCGTGGAGTTCGGCCGCGCGCCAGGTGAAATCGGCGAAGCCGTCCCACGGATCCTCGGCGCGAAGGGCCTCTTCGGCGAACTCGCGGATCGTCTCGAACTGGTCGACGAACATGGCCTCGACCAGGTGTTCCTTGCTCGGAAAACGGCGATAGACGGTGCCGACGCCGACGCCGGCGTGATGCGCGACGTCGTCGAGAGTCGCTTCGAGTCCGCGCTCGCCGAAGACATCGCGTGCCGCCGCGATGATGCGCTGCCGATTGAGTTCAGCGTCGCGCCGCAACGGCCGCGCCGGTGCGGCGGGAGCGAGGTCCCGAGCCATTCGTCCAGCTTAACAAATGAAGTAGAGGACAGTTCTCCACTTCTTGTGTACCTTGGGCGGCGAAAGAGGAGATACCTACTCCACATAGCCTCTTCGTCACTATCGGTGAGGAAACCGCCCGTATGTCTGAGTCATCCACCGCTGTCGCCACGCCGCCGGGGGACGCGGCCGCGCAGCACCCCAACCCGCATCACGCCAGGAGATGGCTGATCCTGGTGATGATCGGTCTCGCCCAGCTGATGGTGGTGCTCGACGCCACCGTCGTGAACATCGCGCTCCCGTCGGCGCAGCAGGACCTCGGTTTCTCGAACGACGCCCGTCAGTGGGTCGTCACCGCCTACGCACTCGCGTTCGGCAGCCTGCTCCTGCTGGGCGGGCGGCTCGCGGACCTCTTCGGCCGCAAACGCGCGTTCCTCGTCGGGCTCGCCGGCTTCGCCATCGTGTCCGCGATCGGCGGCGCCGCCGGCAGCATCGAAATGCTGCTCGTGGCCCGCGCCGCGCAGGGTGTCTTCGGTGCCCTTCTCGCCCCGGCGGCCCTTTCGCTGCTGACCACGACCTTCACCGACCCGAAGGAGCGCGGCAAGGCCTTCGGCGTCTTCGGCGCGATCGGTGGTGGCGGGGCGGCGATCGGCCTGCTGCTCGGCGGCGTGCTGACCGAGTACCTCGACTGGCGCTGGTCGATGTACGTCAACATCATCTTCGCGGTGATCGCGTTCGCCGGTTCGTTCGTGCTGCTGAAGAACTCCGAGACCGACGGCCCGCGCCCGAAGCTCGACATCCCGGGCACGATCACCGCGTCGGCCGGGTTGTTCGCGCTGGTCTACGGCTTCGCGAACGCCGAGCGCGACTCGTGGTCCTCGATCTCGGTGTGGGGCTTCCTCGCCGCCGGTGTCGCGCTGCTCGCCGCGTTCGTGGTGATCCAGCAGCGGGCCGAGCACCCGCTCCTGCCGCTGCGCGTGCTGCTCGACCGCGACCGCGGCGGCTCGTACCTCGCGATGTTCCTGCTCGCCATCGGGATGTTTTCGATCTTCCTGTTCCTCACCTTCTACATCCAGCTGAACCTCGGGTTCACGCCGGTGCAGAGCGGGGTCGCGTTCCTGCCGATGGTGGCCACCCTGATGGCCAGCGCGACGTCGGCGACGGCGATCCTGCTGCCGAAGTTCGGCGCGAAACCGTTGGTGTCACTGGGAATGCTGATCGCCGGAGCCGGGCTGTTCTGGCTCTCGGCCATCGACACCAGCAGCACGTACGCGAGCGGGGTGCTGTTCCCGCTGATGGTCATGGGCGTCGGTATCGGCCTCGCCATGGCGCCCGCGATGAGCGTCGCGACCTTCGGCGTCGACACGCACGACGCCGGTGTCGCGTCGGCGGCGGTCAACACCGCGCAGCAGGTCGGCGGTTCGATCGGGACCGCGCTGCTGAGCACGCTGGCCGGTAACGCGGCGACGTCGTTCCTCGTCGGGAAGGTGCCGACGCCGCAGCTCGCGGCCGAAGCGGCGGTGCACAGTTACACCACCGCTTTCGTGTGGGGCGGGTGGATCTTCGTCATCGGTGCGGTGATCTGCGGGCTGCTGCTGCGGTCCGGTGCCCCGGCTCGCGCTCCTGAAGGCGCTTCGGAGGGTGCTCCGGTCGCCGTGCACATGTAGGTCGCGAAGTGTCATGAGGGGTCCCCATGGGACGAAAGTTGTCCTATGGGGACCCCTCATGACACGCGCGCGGAGGGAGCGTCAGCGGGACTGTGACCGCACGGCTTCGAAGACCTCGTCGTCCCACCGGTGCGTCCGGATCAGCCGGTACCGTTCGCAGGCGACCCATAGGTAAGCCTCGGCGTCGGTCCGCGATCCGATCAGGTCCGCCTGCCGCAGCATCGCCACCACCGGCCCGAACTCCTCGTCGAACCACCGCTGCGCCAGCGTCGCGCGGTCCGAGAAGGTCCCTTCGTCCTGCATCAGCCGGAAACCCCAGGCCTCCACGTGCTCACCGAGCCGCGCGTAGTCCCACGGATCCGTGAACACCACGGAAGCCCGCGACTGCCCGGAAAGCGGGACGCGCTCCAGGAACAGCCGCCGGTAGTCCTTCACGATCAGGTCGCCGCGATACCGGATCCCGCTCGGGTCCAGTTTGGTCCGGACCTCGGTGACCATCGCCTCTATTGTGGACAGTCGCATCGCGTGCGCCACCGAAACGCGGTGGTGCCCGTCGATGATGAAGTGCAGTTCGCCGACGCGGTACACCTCGATCGGCGGGATCGACTCGCCGCGCCTGGTCGCCAGCGCGAGCCGTTCCCAGCGCTCGCGGACCCGGCCCGACGTCGGGCGGAAGCGGCGGTCGAAGTCCCGGCCGCGGTCGACACTGCCGACGATCGAATCGAGCCGGATCACCCGCGCCCCGATCTTCCGCTCGCCGAGATAGCCGAGCGCGTCGACCACCTCGTGGAACGGCAGCATGATGTTGACGTCGTCGGGTTCACCGCGCAGCCAGTTCGCCAGCCGCGACAACACCTGACGCCGTCGTGCGCGGAGGAAGTCGTGTTCCGCGTCAGCCCTGGGAAAACCGGTGTCCTTCACAGTAACTCCATGATCCGGTGCCCGACGACGTTGCGTACCGTCGTCCCGCCGACCACCCGGTCCGGCACGGGTTCACCGTGCGGGTGGATGTGCCCGTGCAGCAACCATTTCGGGCGCAACAACTCGATCGTGCGATGGAGGCAGTCGAACCCGCGGTGCGGCGGATCCTCGCGGTCGCCGCAGTGCCGCGGTGGCGCGTGAGTGAGCAGTACGTCAACATCCCGCCCGTCCCGCCATCGGCGGAACCGGGCCCGGCGCACCAGCCGACGCGCACGCCGGGCCTGCTGGCGCTGCGTCCACTGGTTCGGGCCGTCGTTGTAGCGGACGGAACCGCCGAGCCCGGCGAAGCGGAGCCCGCCGATGTCGACGATCCGGCCGTCCGCGTTCACCCCGCCCGCCGGGCCCGGCCACTCCGCGGGGAAACCGTCCTTCATGGACAGTCCCCCGTAGCGGGTGTAGCCGGACAGGTCGGGATCGTGGTTGCCCGGGACGAACACGCAGGGAACGTCCAGCGCGCTCGCCAGGAATTCGAGGTACGCGTACGGCAGGTCGCCGGCACCGATCACGAGGTCGGCGGGGTGGTTGTGGACGGCGGACGTCCACAACCGCTCTTCGACCTCGTCCGCGACGACCAGCGCTTTCACACGCTCCAGCGTAATGCCGGAAGCGCTACTTGGGGCCGTGCGCGAACGCGGGGTCCTTGGCGATGATGGCGATCACGATGCCCAGCCAGACGAGGCAGAAGGCGAGGGCCCAGAACTTGAGGTTGGTCAGCATCCTTGGCATGAGGAACTCCAGAACTACCGGAAAGGGAAGAAAGGTCAGAGCCAGCGGTTCTTCCGGAATATTCGGTAGAGCAGGATGCACACGCCGAAGATGATCGTCATCGCCAGCGGGTAGCCGAAGCGCCAATGCAGCTCCGGCATGTAGTCGAAGTTCATCCCGTAGATGCCGGCCAGCGCCGTCGGGACCGCGATGATCGCCGCCCACGCGGTGATCTTGCGCATGTCGGTGTTCTGCTGGAGCGTGATCTTCGCCAGTGTCGCGTCCACCAGGGTGGTCAGCAGCTCGTCGAAGTTCGCGACCCGCTCCGAAACGGTCGTCAAGTGGTCGGAGACGTCACGGAAGTAGGACCGGACCTCGTCCGGGATCAGCCGCGTGTAGCCCTCGGCCAGCCGCTGCAACGGCGTCCCCAGCGGCATCACCGAACGCCGCAGCTCCAGCACTTCGCGCTTCATGAAGTAGATCTGCTCGGCGCTGACCTTGGACCGCGGCGCGAAGACCTGGGTCTCCATCTCGTCGATGTCCGACTCGATCCGCGTGGTCACGTCCAGGTAGTGGTCGACGACGTGGTCCGCGATCGCGTGCAGCACCGCGGACGGCCCGAGTTCGAGCCGCTCCGGGTCCTGGTCGAGTTCGCGGCGCAGCCTGGCGAGCCCCGAGTGGTTCCCGTGCCGCACGGTGATCACGAAATCGCGGCCGAGGAAAGCCATCAGCTCGCCGGTCTCGACGATCTCGTTCGCCGTCGTCGGCGACTCGTGCTCGACGTAGCGGACCGTCTTCAGCACCATGAACAGCGTGTCGTCGTAACGCTCCAGCTTGGGCCGCTGGTGCGCTTCGAGCGCGTCCTCGACGGCGAGCTCGTGCAGGCCGAAGGTCTCCGCGACACCTTGGATCTGCACCGCGTCCGGCTCGTGCAGGCCGATCCAGACGAACCCCGCGTGCCGCTTGCGCACCTCTTTGATCGCCTCGGCGTGCGTCCAGCGGCCGGGCAGGCGCTTGCCCTCCACGTACACCGCGCAGTCGACGACGTACGCCGAAAGGGGGACGGGCAGCGGGCGTTCGGGAACGCTCTTGGCGCGGCCGTTGCTCCGGCCGCGAAGGCCGCCGAGCGAGGGAATGGCAGGCATGGGGATCTCCTGGGCAGACGTCGTGCGTTGTGCGCGAAGACGACGGGCCAAACGGCCGGGGGACCGCTCGGCTAGGCCAGCGTTCCCGGTTTCGTCAGCCCTGCCAGGTGGGGATCCGGCGAGATGTGAAGGCGGAAACGCTGCGACTACTAGGAAGCGGACTATCGCCACTGGACATCGGGTTCCTCACCTCCTTCGGCTCGGCGGACGGTTACGCAGTGGTGTGGGTCGCGTTGACGACCCGACACCAATGGTCGAGGGTACTCCTCAACACGAATGCCTGTCGTCCCAGGCTCACGCCGCGTTACTCGTGCAGGAGGAATGGGTGCAGTTCGGTCGCTATTACGAAGAGTTCGAGGTCGGTGCCGTCTACAAGCACTGGCCGGGCAAAACGGTCACCGAGTACGACGACCACCTGTTCTGCCTCATCACCATGAACCACCATCCGCTGCATCTCGACGCGCACTACGCCGAGGAGACCACCGACTTCGGCAAGAACGTCGTGGTCGGCAACTACATCTACTCGCTGCTGCTGGGCATGTCGGTGCCCGACGTGTCCGGCAAGGCGATCGCGAACCTCGAGGTCGAATCGCTGAAGCACGTGAAGCCGACCTTCCACGGTGACACCATCTACGGCGAGACCGAGGTGCTGGACAAGACGCCGTCGAAGTCGAAGGACGACCGCGGCGTCGTCTACGTCGAGACCCGAGGCTATAAGCAGGACGGCACGATCGTGTGTGTGTTCCGTCGCAAGGTGATGGTGCCGAAGCGGTCTTACGGTGACGCCAGGGGCGGCGAGCAGCCAGGTCGTCCCGTGCCGCACGAATAACGACTGTCAGGAGAGGGAGCGCGTCGATGCCCATCGGGCTGGATGAGATCAAACGCCGCCTGTGGAAGTTCGCGACGGTCGAGGCGGCCGGTGTTTCGCCGTTGTACGAGCACTTGGCGGCGAAGGCGGCCGAGGACGACGACATCGCCGGGCTGCTGACGGACGCCCGCGGCGGTGAAGCGCGCGGAACGCTGCTGATGGCGACGGCGCACCGGCTCATCCAGGCCGACCCGATCCACCCGCTCTCGCGGTACTACCCGTCCGTCGGCGGTTTCGACGGGGTGGACTCGGAGACGTGGCCGCTCTTCCGTTCGTTCCTGCTGGAACGGGCGGACAAGGCCAGGGCGATCATCGCCTCGCGGTACACACAGACCAACGAGGTCCGCCGCGCCGCGCTGCTCTATCCCGCGGTGACGGCGGCGGCGAAGGAGGCGGGCGGCAAGATCGCGCTGCTCGAGGTCGGCTGTAGCGCCGGGCTGCTCCTCGGCCTGGACAAATACGCCTACCGCTACCAGTGCGACGGCGGCGAGCAGCTCACCGCCGGGCCGGCGAAGACCGCCGTCGGCCTGCACTGTGCCTTGGACCTCGCGATCGGCGCAGTCACGCCGAAGGTGCCGAAGAAGCTGACGATCACCGCCCGCGCCGGTCTCGACCGCGCTCCGGTCGACCTCGCCGACGAGGACGAGCTGGCCTGGCTCGAAGCCTGTGTCTGGGCCGACCAGCCCGACCGGATCCGGCTCCTGCGCACGGCCGCGGCCGCGCAGGGCAAACAGCGGCCGGAACTGATCACCGGCGACGCCGTCGACGATCTCGCTTCGGCGGCCGCCACCCTGCCCGCCGACGCTCCGCTCGTCGTGCTGACCAGCCATGTGCTGGCGTATCTGGGGGAGCGGCGGGTGGACTTCCTCGACGCGCTGCGGGAACTCGCCGCGTCCCGGCCGCTGTGGTGGGTCAGCGAGGAGTTCTACGCAGCCGCGCTGGAACCGCTGGTGCCCGGCAGGACCGATCTGGCCGAACCCGCGGACCAGGCCGTGCTCGGGCTGGTCCGCTGGGACGGTGGCGTCCCGGACGTGCGCGCGCTGGCCAGGACGGCTCCGCACGGACAGCGGATGACCTGGCTCGCGGTTTAGCTTTTCGCGCGACCGGCGGACATGTCGGGAAAGCATCGGGGAGGATAATTTTCACCTCACCCGGTGCTTTATCCCCGCGGCATTCGCCGATTCGGACACGACACGTGTCAAGCCTCCGAGCGGGGCCCGGTCGGCAGCACTCCCCAGTCGCGGAGAGTGACGAACAAGAGTTCGGCCAACCGGCCGCCTTTGTCGAGTTCGATCAAGGTTTCGGCGTCGATCCACCGGGCGTCGGCGGCGTCGTCACCGGCACGGAGAGTGCCGCCGGTGACCGTGCAGGCGTAGTCGTGGATGTCGTACCGGCCGCGGACGGCGTTGCCGACGTATGTGCCCGGCATCACGTCGAGACCGGTCTCTTCGCGCATCTCGCGAATGACAGCCACTTCGTCCGTTTCGCCTGGTTCCACGCGGCCGCCAGGGACCGACCAGAGTCCACGTCCGGGTTCATTCGCGCGCTGAATCAGCAGAATCCGGCCCAGTCGGTCGTGGACGATGCCGCCGACACAGCGGACGGTGCTGTCCGAAACGGTGTTCATTCCCGAATGGTAGACACCGGCTTCCTGACAACGGCTGTCCTGTACACGGAGAGTAGCCGTACGGTACACTTCACCTCGCCGGCTGACCCAAGCGCGGGACTTCCCTCCCGCGCCGGTGGAAGGTGCGGTACAAAATGAATAGCCAGTATCCGCAGTCAGTCACCGTAAGAGACAGGATTGATCGCCGTGAACGCGAAAAAGCTACTCACTTTCGCAGGAATCGCGTTGGTGCTGTTCTTCGTGATCGCGCAGCCAGGTCAGGCCGCGGGCCTCGTGGGAAACATCATCGGCTTCCTGCGTGACTCGGCCGAATCGGTGATCACCTTCGTCAGCAACGTCTTCAGCTAGCGGGGGAGCGGATACTCTATCGGTATGTTCGCCCCACGCGATCCAGACGAGTATCTCCTCGACACCGAGCGACGGGTCATCAGGATCCGCCGTCACTGGGCTGTGCTGTTGTGGGACACCTTCGAGGCGGTGGCCTTGCTGGCCATCTGCGTCCTGGTGTCCTACCTGTTGCCGCCCGCCGCGTGGGTGATCCAGAACATCCTCTGGTACGCCGCGTTGCTCGTCATCCTGCGCTTCGCGTATGTGGTGATGGAGTGGTGGGTCGAGCGGCTGGTGGTCACGGACAAGCGGTTCGTGATGACCACCGGCGTCTACACGACCAAAGTGCTGATGATGCCGATCACCAAGGTCACCGACCTCACCTACGAACGTTCGGCGTGGGGCCGGATGATGGGGTACGGGACCATGGTGGTCGAGTCGGCCGGTCAGATCCAGGCGCTGAACCGCATCGACTACCTGCCGAAGCCGGAAGAGTTCTACGACACCATCTCCGAGCTCGTCTTCGGCGACAAGCAGAAGCAGGCCGAGCGCTTCTCCATGATCAAGGCGCAGCGTGCGGCGCGCGGCAAGAAGAAGGTCGGTTAGCCCAGGTCCCGGAGTCGCTGTGACCTGGAGCATCGTCGATACTGAGCGGCGATGCGCATCGACTTGCACGCCCACTCCACCGCCTCCGACGGTACCGACAGCCCTGCCGGGCTGGTCGCCGCCGCCGCGAAGGCGGGCCTCGACGTAGTCGCGATCACCGATCACGACACCACGGCCGGTTGGGCCCCGGCCGCCGAGGCACTCCCGCCGGGGCTTTCCCTGGTGCCCGGCGCCGAGCTGTCCACGATCTCCGTGGATCCGGTGTCCGGGCGGCACGTCAGTGTCCACCTGCTCGCGTACCTCTTCGACCCGGAGTCGAAGGCGGTCGTCGCCGAGCAGACCCGGCTGCGGTCTGAGCGGCGCTGGCGGTTGCGCGTGATGGCCGAGCGGATGGCGGCCGACGGCCTGCCGGTCGACCCCGACGAGGTCATGTCGCTGCTGCCCGAAGACGGTTCGGCCGGACGCCCGCACCTCGCGCAGGCCCTCGTGCGGGCCGGTGTCGTCTCGTCGGTGAACGAGGCCTTCGGAAGCTACCTCGGCAACGGCAGCGGGTACTTCGTGGCGCGGCAGGACACCCTCGTGGAGGACGCGATCGACATGATCGCGGAAGCGGGCGGCGTCACCGTGATCGCGCATCCTTTCGCCTACACGCGAGGCGCGACCATCACCGTCGACGTGCTGGCCGGACTGGCCGGGCACGGGCTCACCGGCGTCGAGGTCGACCACCCGAACCACGACGAGGAGACCCGCGTCCGGCTGCACGGGCTGGCGGGGGAGCTGGGGCTCGTGCGCACCGGGTCGAGCGACTACCACGGCACGAACAAGACCATCGATCTCGGCGACGAGACCACCGACCCGCTCGCGCTCGAAGAACTCGTCGCGCGGTCGACCGGGTACCAGGTCGTGACGCGGTGACGATCACGGACTTCTTCGACGCGCGCCTGTTCATGAGCGCGACGATCACGCTGATCGTCATCATGGACCCGCCCGGCACGGTGCCGGTGTTCCTGAGCCTGACCGGCCGCAAGTCGGTGGCGTTCCGCGCCAAGGCCGCGCGGCAGGCGGTGCTGGTCTCGCTGCTGGTGATCTCGCTGTTCGCCGTTGCGGGACAAGCGATCCTGTCGTATCTCGGCATCGGGATCCCGGCGTTGCAGGGCGCGGGCGGGCTGTTGCTGCTGCTCATCGCGCTGCAGCTGCTGACCGGCAAGACCGGTGGCGAGGCCGAGGCGGCGGGCGACGACGTCAACGTCGCGCTCGTGCCGCTCGGGACGCCGCTGCTCGCCGGCCCGGGCGCGATCGCCGCGACCATCGTCTTCGTGCGACAGGCCGACGGGCACGTCGGCGCGTACGTGGCTCTCGCGCTTTCGATCGTGACGGTGCACTTCGTGCTGTACCTGTGCATGCGGTACTCGGGCGTGGTGATCCGGCTGATCAAGGAAAGCGGGATCACGCTGCTGGCGAAGATCGCCGGTCTGCTGCTGGCCGCCATCGCGGTCGAACTGGTGGCGAACTCGGTGAAGGGTTTCATCTCGGGCACCTAACCGGCCCTCGGCTTTCGCGCGGCGATAGCAAGGGTCCCTTGCTATCGTTTCTCTCAACGTTGAGACAAGCGATAGCAAGGGACCCTTGCTATCGCTTGTCTCAATGTTGAGAGAGATGTAAGTCCGTGAAGGCCTCCTTGCCTACCCTGAAGGTAGTGAAGGAGGCCTTCACGGACTCTGGGTCCCTCAAGGCGACCTTCACGGACCGCCGCTCCGCCCCAGGCGCCACAGGAACCTCAGGCGCCCCAGAAACCCCACATGCCACAGCGGGCGCGCGTGAAGGCCGCCTTCCCTCGGCTCAGCGGAGGAAACTCGCCCTTCACCGCGGCCCCAAGTACATGAAGGGGTCCTTCACGGAGCCAGGCGCAGTGAAGGGGGCCTTCATGTACCTGCTCCAGCGGTGCGGCGATACCAAAGGTCCCTTGCTCCTCCCGCCTCGCGCTCCCACCCGCGCGATGCAATGAAAGAGCCTTTCCTTGCAAAATTTGCAAGGAAAGGCTCTTTCATTGCACGCCCGACCCACACGAACCCCGCGCGAGCCCGCGGTCCCAAGCGGGCGATAGCAAAGGTCCCTTGCTCTCTTCGGCGGGGATCCCCTCGAAAAGTGTCGGTGGGGGTGCGTAGCGTTGCGGGCGGGGTGATCCGATGGAGCAGATTGGTTTCGACTTCGGCGTCGAAGCGCCGCGCAAGCTGACGAAGGTCTCGCCCGCGCGCCTCGCGACGTTCGAAGATTGCCCGCGCCGCTATCGCATGTCGTATCTGGACCGCCCGTCCCCGACACGCACCGGCGCGTGGGCGCACAGCACGCTGGGCGCGGTGGTGCACAACGCTTTGCGGGCGTTGTTCGACCTGCCGGTGATCAAGCGCGTGCCGCAGCGGGCGATGGCGCTCGTCGCCGAGCACTGGAAGGACGCCGGGTTCGAAGACTCCGATCAGGCCGCCCGGTACCGAGCGCGGGCCAAGGGGTGGGTCGCGGAGTACGTCGAGCACAACGACGTCAGCATCGAGCCGGTCGGGCTGGAGCGCTGGGTTTCGGCGCCGGTCACGCTCGAGCCGGGCAGCGGGCCCAGCCTCATCATCGAGGGCCGCGCCGACCGGATCGACCAGCGCGGCCGGGAACTGGTGATCATCGACTACAAGACCGGCCGCCGTGAGCCGGACGAGTACGAGGCGCGCTCATCGCAGGCTTTGGCGCTGTACGCGGTCGCGGCCGCCAGGACGTTGCGGACGCCGTGCTACCAGGTCGAGCTGCACCACGTGCCCACTGGCACCGTCGCGGCCGCCGAACACACCGAGCAGAGCCTCAAACGGCATCTCCAACGCGCCGACGAGACCGCCGGAGACCTGAGGCTGGCAACGGATACGCTGAACGCCGGTGGCGACGAGGACGTGTTGTTCCCCGCCCGCCCGAGCCGCCGATGCTCTTGGTGCGACTTCCGGCCCAGTTGCGCGGCAGGCCAGGAAGCCGGGCCCGCGGCTCAGCCGTGGGAGTTGCTGGCGCCCTAGATCCCGAGACAAGACGATTGGACAGGCGAGGACGTGTCGTCACCGGACACCGAAGAACTCGCGACCACGCCGCCGCCCGCGGGACCGGGTGAGCCCGTGGCGCCCGAACGCGGCCGGTTCTGGCGCGGGCTGACCGGTTCGCTCGCGGCCGGGATGGTCGTGCTCGCGGTCATCGTCCTCGCGATCGCCGCGATCTGCCTGTTCACCGGCGCTCCCGGACCGGGGCCGCTGATGCTGATCGGACATCCGGTCGCGGCGGTGGTCGCCTTGCTGGCCCAACGCATCGCCGATTCGCGTAATGGCCGCGTCGCGGGCTTCGCGGGGCTCGGCGTCGTGGTGAGCGTGATGGCCGCGCTGAGCCTGTTCTGGTGGAACTGACGGCAGCAAACTGCCATGTGATCGGAAAAGAGCTCCGGCACGACGAAACTTTGAACTCACTGGGCGCGTCGTAGACGAACAACCCGCCGCGCAGCGAGGACGAAGGGCACCGTTATGACCTACCCACCCCAGCCAGGACAGCCCCAGTACGGCCATGACGGGCAGCAGCACCCGGAGCAGCAGTACCCAGGGCAGCAGCAGTATCAGCAGGGCGGCTACGACCAGAGCGGCGCGTACCCGCAGCAGCAGTACCCTCCGCAGCAGCAGTACCCCGGCGGCTACGGCCAGCAGTATCCCGGTCAGAACCAGCAGTACGGACAGGGCTTCGGCGGGCCGCCCGCCCCGCCGAAGAAGAGCAACACCGGCCTGCTGGTGGGCATCGCCGCCGCGGTGGTCGTGCTGGTCACGCTGGCCATCACCGGGTTCGTCGCTCCCGGGTTCTTTCTCGGAAAGGACAAGGCAGCCGGTCCCGAAGCGACCGCGCAGGCGATCATCGACGGCATCAACGCCCACGACGGGCCCGCGTTGACGGCGCTCAAGTGCGCGAACGCGGACAAGGACGTCACGCAGGCCATCGAGCACGTCAGCGAAGTTTCGGACGCCGCGCTCGGCGAGACCACGAAAGCCTCCGACACGGAGTTCACGATGTCCGTCACGCTGAACGTCGAAGGGCGGACCCGCACCGGCACCGGCACGCTCGCCCGCGAGGGCGAGAAGTGGTGCTGGAAGGAGATCGGCCGGTTCCGCACCAAGACCTCGACGACCACGACGACGCGCTGACGGCGGCGGGAGCAAGGGACCTTTGCTATCGCCCGGCGGTCACTTGAGGGCGACCAGCGTGGGGCCGCGCTGCTCCAGCAGCACCGGCCCGACCGAGGACAGCTGCACCGGGCCGTTGTAGCCGCGCCTGTCGATGCCGACGGTGCGGATCGTGGTGCCGCTCAGCTCGTCGAGCACGGCGAGCCCGCCCTTGATCGGCACGACCAGCTGCTCCCCGAAGGTCACGCCGGGGCCGACGGAGCCGTTCAGCGACCAGCGCGGGGTGAGGTCGTCCCGCGAGAACGCCATCGTCTTCGAGCCGGTGAACCAGTAGACGCCCTGCGCGGTCCACGCGATCGGCATGATGCCGCCTTCGGGATCCTGCGCGAGGTCCGCGGCGGGCGCGTCGAGCGGATACGCGGACTTCTGCACACCGTCGCCACCGTAGATGACCAGCAGTTTCTCTTCGGGCAGCACGATCAGCGCGAGGTCGCCGGACATCGCGACGACTTTCGCGTTCTTGCCGGCGAGGACGGTGCTGTAGTCGACCTTCGGGTCGTCGGCTTCGTCGTTGGTCGCGCGGTAGACGGTGAAACGGTCGGCCGGGTCTCCGGGGCAGCGTTCGATCACGCCGATCTTGCCCGCCGCGGCGGCCACCGTGCCGTAGGTGCAGCCCGTCCTCGGCTGTTTGTTCGCGTTCACGATGGCCGGGACCTGGCCGTACTCCATGCTCTTGACCAGGTCGTCGCGCCAGGTGTTGAGCAGTTTCTTGCCGGTCGTGGTGACGTGCGAGCCGTCGACGACCAGCCGGGTGCCCAACTCGGCGTCGCCGTTGCGTTGCGCGGTGCGGCGCCCGGTGCCGGTGTCGAGCTGGGTGACCTCGCTGCACCCGGTGTCCTTGCGGTACACCGCGTCCACCTTGATCCCGGCGAGGGCGACCGTGCACAGTTCGAGATCGCGGGAATAGCGCCAGCGGACGTCGCCGGTGTACGGGTCCCGGCCGAGCACCTCGCCCTTCTCGGCGGTGACGACGCTGTTGGCCTCGCCGATCGGCACGGGCGTCGACGAACTCGGCGCCTGCCACAGCTCGGTCAGCGAGCCGGGGACCTGCGCCGGTGCGGGCGGGAGCCCGGGTGGCAAGGTCGTGGCGACCTGCGTGACCGTTGCCGCGCTGTCGCTGTTCACGCCGATGACGACGCCGGTGACCGCGACGAGGGCCACGATCGCCGCGGCGATCACGCGATCCCGCGTGCGGTTCCAGGGCGAGCGCCGGGCGCGTTTCCCGGCCAGTGGCGGCTCGCCGGCCGCCACCGGCGCGGATTCGGCGTCCAGCACGTCTTCCGCGCCGATCGCGTTCTCAGCCGTCCCCGGCTCGACGTCGTTCGGCGTCTGCTCTGGTTCGGCGGGCACGGGCCGCGCCGGATCGTTGTCCGGCGCGGCGTCCCAGCGTTCGCTCACGTGCCCTAGCCCCCCACGTCCGCGGAATGAAAGCTCAGTCTGCCGACGCAGGTGTATCAGAAGTCGCCGACGGACGGCGACGGCGGCGTCGGCGAGCCGGACGCTCGGCGCTGTCGCCCGCCTCCTTCTCGACCGCCGGACCGCTGACCTCCGGGCTCGGCTTCGCGCCACCGCGGCTGCGGCGGCGGGTCCGCGTCCGGCCTTCCGAAGAGGTCTCGGCGGCCTCGGTCCCGGTGCCTTCCGCCGATGCGGCAGCGGCGTCCGCGGCCTCGATCTTGGCGGCCGAGTCGGCTCCGCCGCGGGTCCGCTTGCGCGGCGCGCGATTGCGCTTGCGGGGAGCCTCGTCCTCCTTCGGACCGTGGCCACGGCCCCGGCGCTTGCCGCCCAGGTCCTCCTCGGCCTCGGCCGAAAGACCGGCGCGGGTCCGCTTCGACAGCGGGAGGCGGCCGGTGGTGCCCTCGGGGATGCCCAGGTCGCTGAACAGGTGCTTCGACGACGAGTACGTCTCGGCCGGCTCGGGCATGTCGAGCCCGAGGGTGTCGGAGATCAGCTTCCAGCGAGGCTCCTCGTCCCAGTCGACGAGGGTGATCGCGACACCGGTGCGCCCGGCGCGGCCGGTGCGGCCGATCCGGTGGACGTAGGTCTTCTCGTCCTCCGGCGTCTGGTAGTTGATCACGTGCGTGACGTCGTCGATGTCGATGCCGCGGGCGGCGACGTCGGTGGCGACCAGCACGTCGACCTTGCCGGAGCGGAACGCGCGCAGCGCCTGCTCGCGGGCGCCCTGGCCCAGGTCACCGTGCACGGCGGCGGCCGCGAAGCCGCGCTCGACGAGCTCGTCGGCGACCTTCTGCGCGGTGCGCTTGGTGCGGGTGAAGATCATCGTCAGGCCGCGGCCCTCGGCCTGGAGCGCGCGGGCGATCAGCTCGGGCTTGTCCATCGAGTGCGCCCGGTAGACGAACTGGGTGGTGCGCTCGTGGATCGCGCCGGCGTCGTTCTCCTCGGCGCGGATGTGCGTCGGCTGGGTCAGGAACGTGCGGGCCAGGGTGATGATCGGACCCGGCATGGTCGCCGAGAACAGCATCGTCTGCCGCTTGTCCGGGACCATCCGCAGGATGCGCTCGATGTCCGGCAGGAAGCCGAGGTCGAGCATCTCGTCGGCCTCGTCCAGCACCAGCCCGCGGACCTTGCCCAGCACCAGGTGCTTCTGCTCGGCCAGGTCCAGCAGGCGGCCGGGGGTGCCGATCACGACGTCGACGCCGTTGCGGAGCGCCGCGATCTGCGGCTCGTACGGACGGCCGCCGTAGATGGCCAGCGTGCGGATGCCGAGGTGCTTGCCGGCGCCCTTGAGGTCGTTCGCGACCTGGATGCACAGCTCACGGGTCGGCACGACGACCAGCACCTGCGGGGTGCCGTCGCCGGGGACCTCGACGCGGTGCAGCAGCGGGACGCCGAAACCCAGCGTCTTGCCCATACCGGTGCGGGCCTGGCCGATCAGGTCGTCGCCGGCCATGGCCAGCGGCAGCGTCAGCGCCTGGATGGCGAAGGTGCGCTCGATGCCCGCCTCGCCGAGGGCCTTCACGATCTCCGGCTTGACGCCGAAGGAGGCGAAGGTGGGGGATTCGGGTTCCACCGGCGCGCCCGCCTGCAGCGGGTGCGACGTGTCCAGCGCGGCCGGGCCTGTCTCGCTGTGCTCCAGCGCGACGGCGGCCGGGACGCCGGTGGTGGTGTTCTCTTCGGTTGTGGTTTCGTTCGTGGTCAGGGTGCTCGCCTCTCTCGTGACCAGCGCGCACTGCCCTGGTCACCGATCGACACTCGACCACGAAAATTCGCTCGGCTCCGCGCTACTGGCGCTGAAGCGGCCCTTCGTGGGAATGCCGCAGGATGGCGTGCACGCACATCATTCTTGTGCTGACCGGGGCCACACCGGCTGTCCTTCAGCCGCAGCGGCGTCCCGATCCGGGACGGAAGATCCGTCGTATCCGGCCGTCAGTGTACCTGGTCTGCGGTTTTAGGAAAGTCCCCGCCGCGCCGGTGAGGGTGGGATCGGTCTCTTCACCTCCCCGAAGGTGTGTTCGGCGATACTCTTTCCGCCGTGACCGAGGCAAAGCAGATCAGTGAAGGCGTAGTCGATTTGCTCGGCGTACTCGCCTATGGGGAATTGTCCGCATTCGATCGCATGGCCGAGGACGCGCGCACCGCGCCGACGCTGTCCGGACGGGCCGCGCTGGCGTCCATGGCGGCCGCCGAGATCGGGCACTACGACCTGCTCACCAGGCATCTCGCGGGGCACGGCGTCGCGATCGAGGACGCGATGCGGCCGTTCGTCGGGCACATCGACGCCTGGCACGCCTCCACGGCGCCGCGCTCCTGGCTGGAGTCGCTGGTGAAGGCCTACGTCGGCGACGGGCTCGCGGCGGATCTCTACCGCGAGATGGCCAGCTGGCTCGACCCCGAGACCAAGGAGCTGGTGCTCACCGTGCTCGCCGACACGGGGCATTCGGCGTTCGCCGAGCGCGAGGTCGCCGCCGGGATCCAGGCCGACCCGAAGGCGCGGGACAAGCTCGCGCTGTGGGGCCGCCGCCTGCTGGGCGAGGCGCTGACGCAAGCCCAGTACGTCGTGGCCGAGCGGGACGGGCTCGCCGAACTGATCGTCGAAGGCTCGGGCGACCTTTCGGGAATCGCCGCGCTGTTCCGCCGGTTGCAGCAGGGGCACACCAAGCGCATGCAGGTGCTGGGGCTCGGCTGAGCCTTTCGGCTAGCCTTGGCGCACCAGTAATTTTCGAACTTTCAAGCGGAGGTCCCACGTGGAGGTCAAGATCGGCATCAAGGACACGCCGCGAGAGCTCGTGGTGTCCAGCAGCCAGTCGCCCGACGAGGTCGAGGAACTGGTCGCGAACGCCTTGAGGGCCGGCGACGGGATCTTCCGCCTCGACGACGAAAAGGGCCGCAAGTACATCGTGCCCACCGACCGGATCGCCTACGTGGAGATCGCGCCGTCGGACGTCCGCAAGGTCGGTTTCGCCGTCGGTGGCTGACCCGATCGGGTCATAGTCGCATGTCACAGTGGCGTCACCGCTGCGTCTCAGCTCGCTCTCAGATTTGATCGTCACGCTAAGGCGGGGACGGCAGGGGGCTAGCCGAGAAATGAGGTGGACGGCGTCACTGTGATGGACCGCGCGCTGGTCGACAGCGCGCGAACTGTTCCCGGACAAGGCAAACGGGCCGCGGGGCGGCTGACCGGCATCGACGTCGCCCGCGGCCTGGCCGTACTCGGCATGTACGCGGTGCATGTCGGACCCGAACCCGCCAAAGGCGGCGTCGGGGTGCTGTTCAAACCGTTCGAAGGCCACTCCGCGGCGCTGTTCGCGGTGCTGGCAGGCGTTTCCATCGCGCTGATGTCCGGGGGTCGCCGCCCGAAAGTGGGCCGCGACCGCACGCGTGTCGCGCTGAAGCTGGCGACCCGCGCGCCGCTGCTGGTGGCGCTGGGGCTGTGGCTGACCAGCCTCGAGACCGGCTACATGGTCATCCTGGCCTACTACGGGGCCTGTTTTCTCTTCGCGATTCCCTGGCTGCGCGCGGGCGCGAAGGCGCTGGCGATCGCCTCGGTCGTCGTCGCCATCGCCGGCCCGCTGCTGTCGCATCTGATCCGGATCCAGCTGCTGCCCCGTGACCTGCTCTTCTTCGCGCCGGACCTGACCGCGGAAGATGTCACGTCGACCGGGCTGCTGAAGGCCGCGACCGTGCTCGTCCTGACCGGGACGTTCCCCGCGCTGACGCTGATGGCGTACGTGTTCGCGGGGATGGCGATCGGGCGGATGGACCTGACTTCGCGCAGCGTGTGCCGCAGGCTGTTCTTCGGCGGGTCGGCGCTCGCGGTAGGCGGGTACCTCGTGTCCTGGATCGCGACCGGGCCGCTCGGCGGCATGCAGGCCGTTTACCGGTCACTCGAACCGGCGGCCGCGCAGATGGGGATGACGCCGCAGGAATTCTTCCGGCTGCACCAGACCTGGATCCACGGCACGCCGCCGACCACCAGCTGGGCCTGGGAACTGTTGCCGACGGGGACCTCGTACACGCCGTTCGACCTGCTGATCTCGATCGGGATCGCGGCGGCGGTGATCGGTGGTTGCCAGCTGCTGATGCCGCGATTCGAGCGGGTGCTGCGGCCGCTTTCGGACCTGGGCGGGCGGGTGCTGAGCGCGTACGTGCTGCATTTCGTGGCGATCGCGCTGCTGTGGGACGGGAGCGACGGCGACTCGATCTTCAGCGTGCTGCACTTCGTCGAGTTCTCGGTGGTCGCGCTGACCGGCGCGGTGCTGTGGCGGAAGTTCGTCGGGCGCGGGCCGCTGGAATGGGCGATGAACAAGCTGTCGAGCTGGCCGAAGCATCTGTTCGCCGATGCGCGGGTGCCTGCGCAGCGTCGGGGCTGAGGGTCGTTCCGAGGTTCCCAATGTCGCATTTGAGACGCTCAGCGTCTCAAATGCGACATTGGGAACCTGAGGGGCAAGGCGCCGAAGCGGTACCTGTGGCTTGCTGTACATGAAGGCCCCTTGCTTGCGCCTAGCGCAAGCAAGGGGCCTTCATGTACTTCTCGAGGTGTGAAGGTCGAGATTGCTCGGTTCAGCTGGGAGTTTTCGCGCGCTCCTGGGGTGGCGGCGCAACCTCCTGCCGGCGTGCTGACCTGCGGAAAGAGAGCAAGGGACCTTTGCTCCCGTTCGTTAGCACGCTAACCAAAGAGAGCAAAGGTCCCTTGCTGTCGCGCGGGGCCCGGAAGTCCGTAAAGGCCTCAGGCGTTGAGTTCGTTCAGCTCTTCGAGGCTGGTCGGCACGTGGAACGGAGGCGTGCTGGTGCCCATGATGCGGTAGCGGTCCCACGGGTCCGGGTCGGAGAGTTCGCCCTTCGCGCTGTACTCGCCCGCGCGGATCTCGACGGCGGTCTTCTTACCACCGGCTGCCGCGGACACCTGCTCGTTGGTCGCCACGCGGCCGTACCAGCGGTAGTACCCGTCGATGGGCTGGAAGTAGCCCCGCAGGTCGACCGTGGCCGCGATCTCGGCTCCGTCGATCACGAGGACCGCTTCGCCGGCGTAGCCGTCTTCGTCGTGCTCGCTCATTGCCCCTCCACCTGCTTTTCCTCGGTCTTCCGCATCTGGACGACCTTGTTCTCTTCGAGCGGCAGATTCGGGTCGATGACGATGCCCTGCTGCCGGGAGAGGCCGTCGATCGCGGCCCAGATGATCTGCGTCAGGTATTCGACGACGCTGTCGCGGCCCATCGAGCGCCGGTCCAGCCACCATTCGCCGGTGCTCTGCACCATGCCGACGATGCCGTGCGCCCACGGTTCGGCGGCGCCGGAGTCCATGTTGAACATCCGCATGTAGTCGCCGAGCAGCGCGGTCAGCGCGGTGGCGATCAGTTCTTTGTCCTCGGCGACGACGTCGGACTTGACGAGCACCTTCTCCTGCAGTCCGCCGCGCGCGAGCAAGCGGTACAGGTTGGGGTGCTCCTCGATGACGCTGAAGAACGAGTCGAGCGCCATCCGGATCCGGGGGACCGGCGCCAGCTCGGAGTTGATCGCCGGGATCAGCCGCTGGAAGAGGATCTCCGTGCCGCGCTGACCGAGCGCGACGTACAGATCCGCCTTGTCGTCGAAGTGCCGGTACAGCACGGGTTTCGTGACGCCCGCTTCGGCGGCGACGTCCTCCATGCCGAGGTCCGGGCCGTGGGTGTCGAGGGCGCGGAGGGCGGCCTCGACGAACTCCGCGCGGCGCGCGATCCGGTGCTTGCGCCAGCGGTCGCGACGGGCGTCACCCGTGTCGGCCTCACCCGCCGTGGGGTGCTTGCTCGACTGCTTGCTGTTGCGCTTGACACGTTCGATCACCCAAGTCATGCTACCAGAGGTAACTGTTACCACGAGTTACAGATAGGGGTGTGTCGGCAATGACGCGGGCGCTGAAAGAGACAGACCGGGAGAAGACGGCCGAGCGGCTGCTGAAGTCTTCCGCCAACAAGTTCTACGACCCCGACGTCGACATCGACTGGAACGCTCCGCTCGTGGACGGGAAGCGCTACATCCCGGCACACCGTTCTTCGCTCTACGGCACGAAGTTGTGGGACTCGCTGTCGGAAGAGCAGCGCATCGAACTGGGCAAGCACGAGGTCGCGAGTGTCGCCACGACCGGGCTGTGGTTCGAAATCCTCCTGATGCAGATGCTGCTCAAAGAGGTCTACGACGAGGACCCGACCAGTTCGCACGCGCAGTACGCGCTGACCGAGATCGCGGACGAATGCCGTCACTCGACGATGTTCGCGCGGATGGCTTCGCGGATCGGCTGCCCGTCCTACGGGCCCGTGCCGTGGCTGCGGCGGCTGGCGAAACTGATGCCGTCGATCAGCTACGGCCCCGCGCGTTACGGCGCGATCCTTGTCGCCGAAGAGGTCCTCGACCGGCTTCAGCGCGAGCAGATGAACGACCCGGACATCCAGCCGCTGGTGCGCATGGTCAACCGGATCCACGTTCTCGAAGAAGCCCGGCACGTCACCTTCGCCCGCGAAGAGGTCACTCGCGGGATGGCGAAGCTGACGAAGAAAGAAATCATCTATCAGCAGTTCATCATCGCGCTGATTTCGTACTTCGTGACCCGGGCGTTCATCAACCCGCGCGTCTACAAGGCAGTCGGCATCCGGCCGCGTGACGGTGTGGAAGCCGCGATGAACAACCCGAACTGGCAGGAGAGCGTGCGCTGGGCGGGCGAGAAGATCATGCCGTTCCTCCAGGAATCCGGTCTGGTCGGCAAGCCCGGCATGTACTTCTGGCGCAAGTCCTTCCTGCTGCCGGGGAAGCGATGAGGGGCGTCAAGCAGCGCGGCACCGTCTCCTGGGATCCGTCGCGCGAGCACCGCTTCGTGACCGCCGACGGCACCGCCCTGCACGTCGAGACGAGCGGTCCCGCCGACTCCGAGCTCACACTGGTCCTTGTGCACGGCTGGACCCAGGACCACCGGACCTGGGACGGCGTGACGTCGCGGCTCGGCGATTCCGTCCGGACCCTGCGCTACGACCTGCGCGGTCACGGCGGCTCCGCGCCGGCGAAACCGGGCACGGCCACGATCGCGACCCTCGCCGACGATCTCGCGGAGCTGATCCAGGAGCGCGTCCCGAACGGGCCGCTCGTGCTCGCCGGTCACTCCATGGGCGGCATGACGATCATGGAACTGTCCCGCAGGCACCCCGAACTCGTGGCCCGGCGCGTCGCAGGGGTCGCGTTCGTCGCCACATCTTCCGGTGAGATGGACCGGATCACCCTCGGCTTGCCGGGGATCGCGGGCAGTGGCGCGGCGAGGTTCGAACGGAGGCTCGCGAAGCTGCTCGCGAAGAACCGCCGGGACGCCTTGCCGTTGCCGCTGTCCGTGGTGCGCCCCGGCGCGCGGCTGCTCGTCTTCGGGCGGCGTCCTCGGCGGGCCGATGTGGACTCGGTCGCCGAGCAGCTGCTGTGCGCGCATCCGGCGAGCGTCGCCGGATTCCAGGACGCGATCTCGCGGCACGACTGCCGCGTCACGCTGGCCGCGTTGCAGGGGAAACCGGTGATCGTGCTGTCGGGGGAGCGGGACCGGCTCTGCCCGACCCCGCACGCCAAGGTCATCGCCGACGCGCTGCCGGAGGCCGAATTCGTGCGCTATCCGGGAGCAGGGCACATGCTTCCGCAGGAACGGGCGCAGGAAGTCTCAGACCGTATTGCCGCCCTCGTCCGCCGCGCCGCGAGGGTCTGAAGAGGGAGCAAGGGACCTTTGCTCACGTTCGTTAGTGCACTAACCGACGTGAGCAAAGGTCCCTTGCTCCGTTCAGAGGCGGGTGTAGCCCTCTTGGAGGAGCCGGGCGCCCATCCCTTGATAGGCCTCCTGGTCGTCCGGCGCGATGGTGGCCAGCCCGTCGACGTACCGGTTGAACATGCAGAACGCGGCCGCGATCAGGACCGTGTCGTGGATTTCGACGTCCGTCGCGCCCTCGGCGCGGGCGACGGCGATCAGGTCTTCGCCCACGGATTTCCCGCCTTCGCGGACGGCGAGCGCGACGTGCAGGAGCGCCTTCACCTTCGCCGAAACGGGCGCGCCGTCGACGTCCGCCCAAGCGGCTTCGACGACCGGCATGCCGCCTTCGAGTGCTTCGGCGGCGATGGCGGCGTGACTGCGTGAGCAGAACGTGCAGTCGTTGCCGCGCGAGACGACCGCGCTGATCAGCTCGCGTTCACCCACGCTGAGGCTGCTCGGGCCGCGAAGCAGGACTTCGGCGAGTTGCTTGAGCGGCGCCGCCGTCTCCGGCCGGTAGGCGAACAACGCGGAGATGCCGGGCAGGTTCTCGTCGAGCGCGATGTGGGGCATGGACTACTCCTCGCGGATCGGCAACGCGGTCGCCCGATTCAAACCGAAACCGGGCCGGGCAGGCTTCCGCTGGATGGCCGAAAGCGATAGCAAAGGTCCCTTGCTCTCCCCGGAGGCGCTAGCGTGATCTTGCAACGCTGCTTTCGACTGGGGAGTTGAAACGATGAAACAGCGCAGATCCGTCCTGTCCGTCTTCAGCCTCACGCTCGCCGTCGGCCTCGGCGCCGCCCTGCTCGGCGGTCTCGGCGGCGGGAACACCGAAGCCGGGAGCGAAGCGGAGTTCACCGGTGCCGGCCGCGTCGTCATCCGTGACGCCTCGATGGTGCTCACGATGGACCCCAGCCTCGGCGAAGGACCGCTCGGCGCCCTCGCCGACGCCGACGTCGTGCTGGAAGGCGCCAAGATCAAACAGGTCGGCAAGGACCTCGACGCGGGCTCGGCGAAAGTCGTCGACGGGCGCGGCAAGATCGTCCTGCCCGGGTTCGTCGACCTGCACAACCACCTGTGGCAGTCGCTCATCCGCGGCTGCGCGGCCGACAAGGAACTCATCGGCTGGCTCGGCAAATGCGTCATCCCGCTGTACCGGGCGCCGGTGACCGACGCGGACGCGTACGCGGGGACGAAGCTCGCGGCCGCCGACGTCGTCTCCACGGGCATCACCACGGTCACCGACTGGTCGCACGCGTTCAACACCGACTTCGCCAAGGGCGGCCTCCGCGCGCTCGGCGAGTCGAAACTGCGTTTCCTCTACTCCTACAACGGAACCACCGATACCGCGCTGCAAAACGAGATCCGCCGGGTGAAGCGGGAGGTCATCGACCCGAATCCGCTGGCGCGCCTCCAGATCGGCACGCATCCGTCCACCGGGAACTTCCCGAGTGCCGAGGCGTCGGAGAAGCTCGCGCGCGAGCTCGGTGTCTCGCTGAACGTGCACCTGCTCGAATCGAAGGCCGATCTGACCGCGGGGCAGATGGACGCGCTCCGGCGGGCCGGCGCGCTGCACCCCGGGCTGGTGGCGAACCACGTCATCCAGGCCACCGACGCCGATCTCGACGAACTCGCGGCCGCCGGGGTCGGCGTGGCGCACAACCCGCTGTCGAACATGCGGCTCGCGTCCGGCGTGATCAGGCTGCCGGAGATGAAGAAGCGGGCGATGAAGGTCGGGCTCGGGCTCGACGGCGGCACCAACGACACGAGCGACATGTTCAACGTGATGCGAGCGGCCGTCGGCCTCCAGCGGGCGATCGCGACGGATCCGGCCGTCTACCCGACCACGGCCGACGTCCTGCGCATGGCGACGCTCGGCGGCGCGGAAGCGCTCGGGATGGACAAGGAGATCGGGTCGCTCACGCCGGGCAAGCGGGCGGACCTCCAGCTGGTCGACGCCCAGGCGGTCAACTTCGCGCCGAAGGTGGACTGGGTGAATCAGCTGGTCTTCAACACCCAGCCCGCGAACGTCTCGTGGGTCTTCGTCGACGGCCGCGCTCTCAAGCGCGAAGGGCGCGTTGTCGGCATCGACACCGCGAAGGTCGTCGCCGACGCCCAGGCCGCCGCGGACCGGATCAAGAAGCTGCTGCCCCAGTAACCCCGCGCACTTCGTCCTCTGAATGCGGTAGTTGCCTGCGCAAGGACCGCATTCAGAGGACGAAACGCAGGGATCAGTGCTGGAGCGGGAAGCCACCGCCGATGCCTCGCCAGGCGAGGTTGGCGGTGAGGGCGACGGCCTCTTCGCGGCTCATCGACTTGTGGTGCGCCAGCCAGAACCGCGCGCTGACCTGCGAGAGGCCCACGAGGCCGACGGCGAGCAGCCGGGCCTTGTCCTCGTCGAGGCCCGCGTCGGCGGTGATGGTCTCGGTGATCGCGTCGACACTGGCCGACGTCGCCCGGTCCACCGCCTCCTGCACGGCGGGCTCGCCGCGCAGGTCGGACTCGAAGACCATGCGGAACGCGCCGGCGTCGTTGTTGACGAAGTCGAAGAACGCGCCGACGGTCGCCGGGACGCGCTGCTTGTTGTCCGTCGTGGAGTCGAGCGCCTCCTTGACCCGTCGCACCAGTTCGTCGACGTGGCTCTCCAGCAACGCGATGTAGAGGTCGAGCTTGCCGGGGAAGTGCTGGTAGAGGACCGGCTTGCTGACCCCGGCCTCTTCCGCGATCTCGTCCATCGCGGCGGCGTGGTAGCCGTTCGCGGCGAACACACGCTGCGCGGCGGCCAGCAGCTGGGCGCGGCGTTCCGTCCTGGGCAGCCGGACTCCTCGGGCCAGTCGCGCCATTTCTGTCATCGTTCCTCCAGTTCGAGGCACTCGTCTCCGCCGAGAACGCGTCAGCCTGACTCATCAGCGCAGTCGAGCGGGCTCCGCGGGGCGGGGTCACCGCCGCGTGAAGTGAGCTCAAGATTACTCGCCGGTACGGCCGGACCGCCAAGGGTCGGGCATCCTTGGCACTGTGCCTTCTCCAGTTTCCCGTGCCGCCCGGGGTCGTCCGCCGCTGACCCACGTGCCGCTGTCGCGCAGGTCGATGCCGTCGCTGGACCCCACGCCGCCACCTTGGCCCGGGGAAACAATAGGTGTCGGCGGGGTGAAATTGCACATCCGCCGGACGCCGGGCGGCCCGGAGACGGCGGTCTACGTCCATGGGCTCGGCGGCTCGTCCACGAACTGGACCGACCTCGCCGCGCTGCTGGCGCCCGAAGCGGGCGGCACTTCGGTCGATTTGCCGGGCTTCGGCTATTCGGAGCCAGCCGACGACTTCGACTTCAGCCTCGACGCGCACGCCGAAGTGGTCGCGAACCACATCGAGAGCCTCGAAACCGGGCCCGTGCACCTGCTCGGCAACTCGATGGGCGGTGCGGTCGCGCTGCTCGTCGCGGCCCGCCGTCCGGAGCTGGTGAAGACGCTGACGCTGATCTCTCCCGCGATGCCGGACCTCCGGCCCAGCATGAAGCGGCTGTCCGACCCGCGGATGGCGTTCGCCTACCTGCCGTTGATCGGCCCGCGGGTGCGCCGTCAGCTGGCCGCGCTCGGCCCGCGCGAACGCGCCATGCAGGTCATCAAGCTGTGCTTCGCCGACCCGGCGCGCTTCGCCGAAAGCAGGCTGGACGAGCTCGAACAGGAGCACAGCGCCCGCGCCGAGTTCGCCTGGGCCGCCCCCGCGCTGGCCCGCAGCACGTTCGGCATCTTCCGGACGTGGTCCGCGCGCGGCCCCGCGTCGCTGTGGGCCGTCGCGCCGACGGTCGCCACGCCGACGCTCGTCGTGTGGGGGCAGCACGACCGGGTGATCTCCGTCCGGCGCGCGGAGCGGACCGCTCGGCTGATTCCGCACGCCCGGTTGCTCGTTCTCCCCCGAACCGGCCATGTGGCGCAGATGGAACGCCCGAATGTCGTAGCGAAGGCCGTTTTAGGCATGTGGGAAGCGGTCGAAACGGACACCTGGTAGCCCATTCGGGTGGGCGGGACACGCCGCGCGAAGCGCCGGTCGCTCACAACATCACAGTTCGGTTATGGCACCCTGGTGCGCGTGGATCGGGTTAAGCAAGGCGCGCAGGGCGAAGGTCGGCGGTCTCAGTACTCCGCATCCGCCCGCCGTCCGTCGCGCGCTCAGCCCCGGACCTCGGAGGTCCCGCGCACCGGTCAGTACCGTCCGACACCGCCGCCCTCGCAGCGGCTCGACGAGGACCGTTACCGCCCGGGCGGTCGCCGGACCAGCGCCCAGCCGCTCAGCGCGTCCTGGAAGCCGCACGAGCCCGGCGCCGCGAAGGGCAAGGCCGCCAAGCGCAAGAGCAAGGGCGGCATCGGCCACTTCGCCAAGACCTACGGCTGGCGCGTGTACGCGCTGCCGATCCTCGTGGTGATCACCGCGCTGGTCGTGTTCAACACCGCCACCGGTCCGGCCGAGCCGATCGCCTCCGACGGCACGAGTCTCGCTTCGTCCGACAGCTCGGGCGGTGACGGCGGGGAGAGCGGCACCGGTGTCGACGGCAGTGGCGACGTCCTCCCGGAGAACCCGGCCAAACCGGTCGACCTCAAGATCCCGACCGCCGACCTGCCCAAGGGCGGCGTCTTCACCGAGTCCGGTCAGGGCACCTATCACGTGGTGCCGGGCAAGGGCGAGAAGGTCGGCACGGGACAGCTGTACACGTACACCATCGAAGTCGAGGACGGAATCGACTCGGCCAGCTACGGCGGTGACGACAGCTTCGCCTCGATGGTGGAGGCCACCCTGTCCAATCCCAAGAGCTGGACGTGGGACGGCAAGAAGGCGCTCCAGCGTGTCGATGCGAGTTTCCCGAACCCCAGCTTCCGGGTGAGTCTCACCACACCCAACACGACGCACCGCGCGGACGTCTGCATGTTCCAGATCACCTACGAGACGTCGTGCTACCGGTCGAGTTTCGACAAGCGCGTGGTGATCAACCTCGCCCGCTGGGTGCGGGGGGCGATGGCCTTCGAGAGCGACATGACCGGGTATCGCCAGTACGCCATCAATCACGAGGTCGGGCACGCCCTGGGCGGAAAGCACGTGGGCTGCAAGGTGAACGGCGGGATCGCGCCGGTGATGATGCAGCAGACGTTCGGCGTCTCCAACGACTTCGTGGCACAGCTGAACAATCTCCCCGGTGGCGACCGCGGCAGAGTGCCCGCGGACGGCCTCGTCTGCAAGCCGGGCTCCTGGCCGAATCAGACACCTTAGCCCTCGCCGTCTCACGTGCTGGAATATCCCAGGATTTGAAACAGGGGAAGTCGTTTCCGCCTTCTCGTGTTGTAGATACTGGGATGCGACCCGCGATCCACGCGAGATGGAGGACCCGATGTCAGGCACGCTGCCGCCGCTCGTCGAGCCGGCCGCCGAGCTCACCAAGGAAGAGGTGGCCCGGTACAGCCGTCACCTGATCATCCCGGACGTCGGGGTGACCGGGCAGAAGCGGTTGAAGAACGCCAAGGTGCTGGTCATCGGCGCCGGTGGCCTCGGCAGCCCGGCGCTGCTGTACCTGGCCGCGGCCGGGGTCGGCACGCTCGGCATCGTCGACTTCGACGAGGTCGACGAATCGAACCTGCACCGCCAGGTCATCCACGGCCAGTCCGACATCGGCAAGCTCAAGGCCGCGTCGGCGCAGGAGACCATCGCCGAGATCAACCCCTTCGTGAAGGTGCACCTGCACACCGACCGGCTGGAGTCGTCGAACGCGCTGGAGCTGTTCGAGCAGTACGACCTGATCCTCGACGGCACCGACAACTTCGCGACGCGCTACCTGGTCAACGACGCCGCCGTGCTCACCGGGAAGCCCTACGTGTGGGGCTCGATCTACCGGTTCGAGGGGCAGGCGAGCGTGTTCTGGGAGGACGCGCCGAACGGCAAGGGCCTCAACTACCGCGACCTCTACCCCGAGCCGCCGCCGCCCGGCATGGTCCCGTCGTGCGCCGAGGGCGGCGTGCTGGGCGTGCTCTGCGCGTCGATCGGTTCGATCATGGTCAACGAGGCGATCAAGCTGATCACCGGCATCGGTGAGCCGCTGCTGGGCAGGCTCGTCAGCTACGACGCGCTGGAGATGAAGTACCGCGAGGTCAAGATCCGCAAGGATCCGGAGACCCCGAAGATCACCGGGCTCATCGACTACGAAGCCTTCTGCGGCGTCGTGTCCGACGAAGCCGCTTCGGCCGCCGCGGGCAGCACGATCACTCCGGCGGAGCTCAAGGCCAAGTTCGACAACGGCGACAACTTCGCCCTCATCGACGTCCGTGAGCCGCACGAGTACGAGATCGTCAACATCAAGGGCGCGACGCTGATCCCGAAGGACCGGATCCTCTCGGGCGAGGCGCTGGCGGAACTGCCGCAGGACAAGCCGATCGTGCTGCACTGCAAGTCGGGCGCGCGTTCGGCGGAGGCGCTCGCGGCGCTGCACCAGGCCGGGTTCAAGGACGCGACCCACCTCGGTGGCGGCGTGCTGGCTTGGGCGCGGCAGATCGACCAGAGCCTGCCGACGTACTGAGGCTTGGGGTCGCTGACCTGCGGGAAGAGAGCAAGGGACCTTTGCTGTCGTTAGTTAGTGTGCTAACGAACGCTAGCAAAGGTCCCTTGCTCTCCCGGGTGTTTGGGCTCCTGGTCGCTGATGCAATGAAAGGCTCTTTCCTTGCCAAATTTGCAAGGAAAGAGCCTTTCATTGCACGCGCACCCAAGCCTAAAAGCCCAAAAGGGATATTTCGCGCGTCGAGGGGTCGTGAAGGCCTCCTTGCCTACCCTGAAGGTAGTGAAGGAGGCCTTCACGGACCCTGGGTCCCTCAAGGAGGCCTTCACGGACCAGCCCGGAGCCGGTCGGGGGAAGCGCGGCGGAAGAACGGCTGGTCAGGCGTGATTGTGTCTTGAGTATCGCTACTCGATGACCAGCGCGTCTTCTCGTTCGTGGCACGGAAGACGGGGTAACGTGCCCAGCCGTGCGTGCCACCCTTGAGAGCCCTCCGGAACACGTCTGTTCGGCGTTCGGCGGACGTGACGGTGACGCGGAGCCGATGCCCGGCACCACAGCCTGGCGCTACGCCGATCTCGTGCTCAAGCCGGTCGAGGACAAGTCGCGGACCCTGTGGACGGCCCGGGCGCTGGAAGCCGTCGACGAGCCGGGACTGCGGGTCGCGAAGCCGGTCCGGTCCAGCGACGGCCGCTGGGTGGTCGGCGGCTGGTCGGCGAACCGGTTCGTGTCCGGTACGGCCGAGCACCGCTACGACGAGGTCGTGCACGCGGCGGTCAAACTGCACCGGTCGACGGCGGGGCTGCCGCGGCCGGACTTCCTGGGACGGCGCACCGATCTCGAGGCGCTGGCCGACAAACTCGCCTGGGGCGAGGCGGACATGTCCCTCGACGAGAACAAGGGCGGCCGCTGGTTCGAGGTGCTGGCGGGCTCCCGAAGACCGGTCAAACTGCCGGACCAGGTCGTCCACGGGGAGCTGCTCGCCGGGGTGCTCTTCGACGGCGCCGAGGCCCCCGGCATCGTCGATTTCGTGCCGTACTACCGGCCTGGGGAGTGGGGCGCCGCGATCGTCGCGGTCGACGCGCTGGCCTGGGGCGGCGCCACCATCGAACTTCTCGAACGCTGGGCGCATCTGCCCGAATGGCCTCAGCTCCTGCTGCGCGCGGTCCTTTTCCGCCTGGCCGCCAACGCTCTCGACCCGCGATCGACGCGAGCGGCGCACGACGGTCTCCGCGCCGCCGCCCGCGACGTCAGCGCCGTGCTGTGAGTCCGTGGAGGCCCCTTGGACAAGAGGCCTCCACGGGAACGGGCTCAGTCGGTGCGCAGACTCTCCGTCTTCGCCGCCGAGCGCACGGACGGCAGCGTCGACGCCGTCACCAGCAGCACCATCACGATCGCCGCCGCGGCGAGCACCCCGACCGCGGCCCAGTCGATGTACAGCGACCTCCAGAACATCCGCTTGCCCACCGCGGCGATGCCGATCCCGGTCGCCGTCGCGATCACGATCCCCAGCAGCAGCGGGATCCCGTTCTGCCACACCAGGGACCGGAAGATCACGCGGACGGGGACCCCGGTGGCGGACAGCGCGCCGAGGGCCCGCCGCCGTTCGCGGACCTGTTCCTGCGCGAGCACGAGCAGGCTCACCCCGGCCAGCAGCAGGACGAACAGCGCGCCGCCGAGCAGGATGTTCCGCGCGTCCCCGAACATCCTGGCCTCGTCGCTGATCCGGTTCTTGTTGTACGCGCTCACGTTGGCCTCCCAGCCGAGCGAGGCGACCGAGTTCCGCACCAGTTCGACGAAGTCCGGATTCGCGGCCCCGTCACGCAGGCTCATCGTGAGCGAGGCGGCGGTCAGATCGACACCCGCCATCGCGGACGGCGTCGCGAACACGCGCACCCCCTGGTACTGGGCGATGCCCGCCGGCTTCGAGCCGAGCGGTCGTGGCGTCACCGGAACGGTCCAGGGCTGTTCCTTCTTGTCCAGGGTGGTGAGCGTCAGCGACTGTCCTTTGTGGAACGACGGCGGCTCGGCGAACACGTCGCCGTCGTGGCAGCCCGTCACTCCCGCCGACGCTTCGATCGTGGGGCAGTCGGCGACGGCGAACGACGAGAGCGCGTTGTCCATGGTGACGAACATCGAGCGCATGGCCTGGACATCGGCCGCGCCCGGCACCGCGCGCACCGCGGCCATCGCCTTGTCCGCCACCGGGCCCTCCGTGTTGACGATCGTCCGGCCGTCCGTCGTGTCCTCGTATGCGCCCAGCGCCGCCTGTCCCGCCATCAGGCTCTGCAACCCGATCGCCCCGGCGATCACCACGCAAAGGCCCGCGACCACCCGCGACGGGGTCCCGCTGTCGCTTTGCAGGCGCCGGATCGCGAGCTGGAACGACGGCGACCCGCCCTTGATCCGGGACACGACGCGTTCCAGCAGCCACGGCAGCAGCGCCGGGATCCCGAGCATCAGCAGAACCGCGCCGGCGATCAGCGCCCAGCGGCCGAGTTCGCTCGCCACGCCGAAGTCCGGGAGTACCAAAGCGATTCCGGCGAGGACCGGCAGCAGCCGCCACCACAGCCGGCGCTTCGGCGGCGTGGACTCGCGGACCACGCCGAGCGGTTCGACGATCGTGTGCCGCTGGGCGAACCACGCCGTCACCACGGTCAGCGCGGGGACGAGCAGCACGATCAGCACCACCAGCGGCCACGGCGGCGTGAGGTCCTCCGGGTAGAGCCCGAAGCGGAACACCTGGAGGTCCGGCACCACACCGCGTACCAGCAGGAACAACGCGGCGCCGACGACGAGCCCGGCCACGGCGCTCACGAGCGATTCCGCCGCGGTGATCCGGCGCAGCTGCCGGAGGGACGAGCCCGCCAGCCGCACCGCGGCGAGCCGCCGGTCGCGCGCGGCGCCGCCGAGCCGGGAGATCGTCCCGATGAAGATGAACACCGGCGTGAGCAGGACGAAGAGACCGATCAGCAGCAGTGCCAGGATTCCCTGTTCGAGCATGACGTCGTAGCCGCGTTCGGCGCCGAAGCCGTAGACCATCGACCCGGAAGGCAAAGTGTCCGTGCCGACGTAGGCCAGCAAGTCGTTCGGGTTGACCATGGTCCCCGCCGCGATCACCCCGACCGGTTTGCCGGGCAGCCGCGGCGCCAGCAGACCACTGGTATCGGAGGCGACGAGTTCGTCCAGCTTCGGCGAAAGGAAGACCTCGCCCGGCGCGGGCAACCGGTCCACGCCCGGCGGGATCGGCGAATTCGGTCCGGTGGGCCGCACGTGGACGAGCGAGATCGCTTGACCGCGGAAGTCGGTCGTCGCCGCGCGGTAGGCCAGCGGGGCGACACCGGGGATCGGCTCGCTTCGCACGTACGAGGCGAACGCCCGCTGGTCCCGGTTCTCCTTGACGGTGCCCGCGGAGGCGCCGGCCAGCAGGATCGCCACCGCGAGCCCGATGCCGACGGCGCTCAGGACGAGCCTGACGATCGAGCCCCGGCCGCCCCCGACGGCCAGCCGGAACCCCAGCAGCAGGTCTTCGCGTGCGGTCATCGGGTCACCACGGGTTCACGTGTCCGGCCGTCTCGCACGATGATCTCCCGGTCTGAGTAGGCGGCCACCCGCGGTTCGTGGGTGACCAGGACGACGGCGGCGTTCGTCTGCTTCGCCGTCTCGGAAAGCAGGCGCATGACGAGTTCGCCGCTGAGCGTGTCCAGCGCGCCTGTGGGTTCGTCGGCGCTGATCACCGACGGTTCGGTGATCAGCGCCCTGGCCATGGCGACCCGTTGGCTCTCCCCGCCCGAAATCCGGCCGGGCATGCTGTCGTCCGAGTCGCCGACTTCCAGCCTGTCGAGCCAGTCCCGCGCGAGCCGCTCGGCGGGGCGGCGCTTGATGCCGCCCAACCGCAGTGGCAGCGCGACGTTCTCCAAGCAGGTCAGTTCCGGAACGAGCTGCCCGAACTGGAAGACGAAGCCGAACTCGGTACGCCGCAGGGCACTGCGTTCGGCGTCGTGCATGGTCGCGAGGTCGCGGCCGCGGAACAGCACCTGGCCTCCGTCGGGCCGCACGATGCCGGACAGGCAGTGCAGCAGGGTCGATTTGCCGGAGCCCGACGGGCCCATGATCGCGACGATCTCGCCGGCTTCGAGCGTCAGCCCTGCCCCGGCGAGTGCCTGATCGGGGCCGAAGGCCTTGTGCAGGCCCGAGCCTTGTAACAACGGTGTTTCCACTTTGTGGTCCCCAGGTCAGCGCGTCAGTTGCCGCGCGAGATCGTCGAGCCGGGCGGCGGTGAGTTCCAGCCAGCGCAGATCCGCTTCCAGATGGAAGAGCGCGTGATCGCAGATCAGCTGGTCGGCGAGGTCGCCGTCGGTCTTGCGGGCGGTGAGCTCACGCATGGCGCGGAGGTGGGAAGCGCGCTGGGTGTCGAGCAGATCTTGGGCGCCGCGGCCGGACAGAAGCGCGAGCACGACCTTGGTGTAGAGCGTGTTCTGCAGGTAGACCGAGGGACTTTCCGGACTTTTCAGCCATTCCTCGACGTTGGTGACGCCGGCTTCGGTGATCGCGTACCGCTTCCGGTCCGGACCGCCGCCCGCTTCGACGCCGTTCTCCTCGACGAGCCCGTTCTTCAGGAGCCGGTTCAGCGTCGAGTAGACCTGCCCGTAGTGCAGCGGCCGGTCCTGGCGGAACTGCTTGTCGTAGAGCTGCTTGAGGTCGTAACCGTGCTTGGGGCCCGCTTCGAGCAGGCCGAGCAAGGTGTTCCCGATGGACATGCGGGCGACTATACACACAGTCTATACACATGGTGAATAGTCGTCCCTCGACCTCACGGTGTGACGTCCATCGGCGGCGGGCAATGTCAAACGCCTGAAACATTCAGGAGTTTTCAGGTAACACGGCCTACCTACCTTCAAGCGCTATCGACGCCTGGAGGAGGTGCCCGTGCCGCTCGCCACCCCTGTCCCCACCCGCGCGGTGGACACGCACTGCCCGTACTGCGCCCTGCAGTGCGGGATGAGCCTCGACGGCGCCCGCGTCGCCCCGCGTGACTTCCCGGTCAACGCCGGCGGCCTGTGCCAGAAGGGCTGGACGTCGGGGGAGCTCCTCACCTCGCCTTCCCGCCTGACGACGCCGCTGATCCGGAGCGACGGCGGACTCCGGCCCGCGACCTGGGATCAGGCGCTCGACCTCGTCGCGCGACGGCTCACCGAGATCCGGGCCGCGAAGGGCGCCGACTCGGTCGCAGTCTTCGGCGGAGGCGGGCTGACCAACGAAAAGGCGTACCTGCTTGGGAAGTTCGCCCGCGTCGCGCTGGGTACCTCGCAGATCGACTACAACGGCCGGTTCTGCATGTCGTCGGCGGCCGCCGCCGGGATCAAGGCCTTCGGCGCCGACCGCGGGATGCCGTTCCCGGTCACGGATCTCGCCGACGCCGACGCCGTCCTGCTGATCGGCGCGAACCCGGCCGAGACGATGCCGCCGTTCACCCAGCACCTCAAACACGCGGATCTGATCGTCGTCGACCCGCGCCGCACCCCGACCGCGGAACTGGCCGGACTGCACCTGGCGCCCGCGCCGGGCACCGACCTCGCTCTCGCGCAAGGGATCCTGCACGCCGTCGTCGCCGACGGGCTGCTCGATCAGTCCTATGTGGACGAGCGCACGAACGGCTTCGAAGAGCTGTGGCGGTCGGTCGCCGCGTGGTGGCCGGAACGGGTCGAGCAGGTCACCGGCGTCTCCGCCGCGGATCAGCGCCGCGTCGCCGCCAAGCTCGCCGCCGCCCGCAACGCCTACGTTCTCACCGCGCGCGGCACCGAACAGCACGCCAACGGCACCGCGATGGTCAACGCCTGGATCAACCTCTCGCTCGCCCTCGGGCTGCCGGGGCGCAAGGGGTCCGGGTTCGGCTGCCTGACCGGGCAGGGCAACGGACAAGGCGGGCGTGAGCACGGTCAGAAGGCCGATCAGCTGCCCGGCTACCGCAAGATCGACGACCCCGCCGCGCGCGAGTACGTCGCCGGGGTCTGGGGCGTGCCGCCGGAATCCCTGCCGGGACCGGGTCGTTCGGCCGTCGAGCTGCTGGAAGCGCTCGGCACCGAAGACGGGCCGAGCGCGCTGATGGTGTTCGGCAGCAACCTCGTCGTTTCGGCGCCCCGCGCCGGGAGCATCCAGGAAAAAGTGTCCTCTTTGGACTTCCTGGTCGTTTCCGACCTCGTCCTTTCGGAGACCGCGGCGATGGCCGACGTCGTCCTGCCGGTCACCCAATGGGCCGAGGAGGACGGCACGATGACCAACCTCGAAGGCCGGATCCTCCTGCGGCGCAAGGCGATCGATCCGCCGTCCGGCGCGAAGACCGATCTCTGCGTGCTTTCCGAACTCGCGCGCCGGTTCGGCCAGCCCGACGGCCGGTTCCCGACGGACGCGGAGACCGTCTTCACCGAGCTCCGCCGCGCGTCCAAGGGTGGCATCGCCGACTACTCGGGCATCACCTACGACAGGCTCCGCGACGGCGAGGCGCTGTACTGGCCCGTCCCGGCGGAATCGCATCCCGGCACACCGCGGATGTTCCTCGACTCTTTCGCCCATCCGGACGGCCGCGCGCGGTTCGTGCCGGTGGACCACGTCGGCCCGGCCGAGCCGCCCGACGCCGAATTCCCCTTGCAGGCCACCACCGGACGGGTCCTGCAGCACTACCAGTCCGGGGCGCAGACCCGGCTGGTCAAAGAACTCAACGACGTCGTGGCGGAGGCTTTCGTGGAAGTTCATCCCGACACCGCGGCGCGGGCGGGACTGGCCGAGGGAGATCTCGCCGTCGTGCGGTCCCGGCGCGGGGAGACCGTCGCGCGGGTCCGCTGCGTGCCGTCGTTGCGCCCGGACCTGGTGTTCCTGCCGTTCCACTTCCCCGGTGAAGGGCGGGCGAACCTGCTGACCAACCCGGCGCTCGACCCGACCAGCCGGATGCCCGAGTTCAAGGTGTGCGCGGTCGCGCTCGCCCCGGCCGAGGTCGTCGCGTGAGCCCCCGGTCGGTGGTCATCGCCGGATACGGGATGGCGGGCGCGCGGCTCGCGGACGAGATCCAGCGCCGCGATCCCGAGGGTGAACGCGTGCGGCTCACCGTCGTCGGTGCGGAGAAGCACACCGCCTACAACCGGGTACTGCTCTCGTCGGTGGTCGCCGGCACCATGCGCCCGGACGCCGTCCGGCTGCACGACGACGAATGGCCGTCCCGCACCCGCGCCGATCTGCGCCGCGGTGTCTCCGCGACGTCGATCGACCGTGACTCGCGGCGGATCCACCTCGACGACGGGTCCACTGTGGACTACGACGCGCTCGTGCTCGCCACTGGCGCGAATCCGTGGATGCCGCCGGTGGAGGGGCTCGAACCCGGCCCGGACGTCGTCGCGTTCCGCACCCTCGACGACTGCGCCCGCATCCTCGACGCCGCCAAACTGGGCGCGCCGGTCGCCGTCCTCGGTGGCGGGCTGCTCGGTCTGGAGGCCGCGCGAGGCCTCGCCGGACGCGGAAACCTGGTCACCGTCGTGCATCCGATGCCGCACATCATGGAACGGCAGCTGGACGCGGAATCCGCGCGGGTGCTGACCAGGAAGCTCGAAGAACTCGGCGTCGACTTCCGGCTCGGCGTCGGGGCCGCGCGCTATGTCAGCGGCGACGGGCTCAAACTCGACGACGGCACGCACGTGCCCGCCGACCTCATCGTCGTCTCCACCGGCGTCCGGCCCGAGACGAAACTGGCCGCGGATGCGGGGCTGGCCGTCGAGAACGGCATCGTCGTCGACGATCTGCTCCGCACCAGCGACGGCCGGATCCACGCGATCGGCGACTGCGCGAAGCATCCCGGCGCGTTCGGCGGGCTCGTGCAACCCGCGTGGGAGCAGGCCGCAGTCGTCGCGGATCTGGTCACCGGCACGAAGTCCGCGTCGCGCTATCGCGGCACCCAGGCCGTGACGCGACTGAAGGCCCGCGGAATCGACCTCACCGCGCTCGGCGAGACGATGACCGGCGCGGACGACCCGACGGCCGAGGTGCTCACCTTCAGCGACCCGGTGGGCTGCCGCTACGGCAAGCTCGTCGTCCGCGAAAACCGCGTGGCGGGCGCGATCCTGCTCGGCCTGCCCGATGCGGCCGCGTCGATCACCCAGCTCTACGACCGGGGCACGCCGGTGCCCGAAGACCGGCTCGCCGTCCTTCTGGGACGCGCGCTGCCCGCCGGGGCGCCGTCGGCGTCGAGCCCGGCCGATCTGCCCGCGTCGGCGGTCATCTGCCGCTGCAACGCGGTGACCAAGGGGCGGCTCGTCGAGGC